>BTUM01000003.1:0-216860 GCA_045863235.1 Candidatus Xenobia bacterium
CAGATCTTGGGTTAAAAGTTGAGGATCCTGGCCTTTTAGGCTGAGCGGGAATACCACCCGGTGTCGGTGAAGTTTCCCTGTCTCCCGACCAGACTTCCTGACAGACCGACTGGGACGGTTACCCCTGCTGTGCCTTCAGGTGCTCCATGGTCTCCTGGTAAGCGGTCTGGGTGACCTCGGTAAGCCCGTTCTGACCCGAGAGCTGAGCGCACAGGTCGCCGAACTGGGCCTTGCGGTCCTCGTCGATCTCCTTCATCCAGGGCACCTTGGTGAAGATCTGGGGGTCGACCGAGTGGTACTTCGGACCGCCCGGACCGGCGGCGGTGTCGCGCACCGAGTTGGTATCCAGGCTGATGACGAAGCTCGGCTTGAGGCGCCCGAAGAGGCCGGTCGGAGACACCAAGAACAGCTCTCTCTCCACGTTCTTCCAGGCCGTGGGCTGGTACTGCGAGCTCAACCCGGTCACGGTGCGAGCGTGCACCACGGCCGGGTCGGCCGAGCCGACCCCCAGCACTTTGGCACGCTTGGTATCCCACTTGGCGCTGTCTGCCTTCTGACCCTTGGCCCGCCAGGTGGTGCCCTGCGCATCGCGCACCTTGGACTCCACCTCGACCTCCTTCACCTCGCCGTCCTTGATGGTGGAGCGGGCGCGCAGCATGCCATCGCCCTGGAGCAAGTCGTGCTGGGGGGTATCGAAGTACTCGGTATCCAGGGTGCGTGAGCCAAAGCGCCGGGCCACGAACTCTTGCGGATTTCCCTGGGCGTCCTTGAGGGTGAACCTCTGGCCGTGCAGACTGGCCTTCAGAGCATCGAACTTGGCGGCCGGAACCTCGTAGGTCTTCTGGTCGTCGGTCTTGAGCGAAGCCGGCTCCTCGCCCACCGGGTGGCAGACCACTTCGCAGTCAAACAGCGCGGCCAGATACTTGGCCGCGGCCTTGATCTGGGCGTCGGTCGGGCGATAGGTGCCCGAGTTGTTGTTGATGTGAAGGCGGATGCCCGGCTTGCCGTCCGGCTTCACGATGCGCTCGCCCCAGCACTCGCCCGACTGCACCACCTCGGCCGAGGCCACGCGGGCCTTCTTGCGGAAGAACATGAAAGCGTCCAGCTTCTCGTACTTGCCTTTGGCTCCGGGAATCACGGTGAAGACGTTGGGCTTGCCGAAGCCGATGGCCATCTCGTCGTTGCCCGAGAAGAGCTGGCGAATGTTGATGATGTTGGCCTTGCCGGCCGCTACCTCTTCCAGGCCGTCGGGGTTGCCCGGGCTCTTGAAAGTGTTGACCACCAGCTGGGTGCGCCCGCTGAACAGGGGATCAGGCCGCAGGAAGGAACCGCAGGCCAGTCCAGACTGAGGGTTGCTCGGCGAAGTGGCCCAGGCGGCCAGCTCGCCGGTGACCATCTCTTCTCGCAGAGCGCCGGCCAGCACCAGGCCAACCGGGGCGTCGGCGAAGGCCAGGGCCACGGTATCCAGGGTATCGGAGTGCTGATTCTTGACCAGAGCCGTGGCCTGATCGGCAAGCGTGTCAGCTACCTGGGGCTGCGTGAGGGCTTCTCGGGCGGCTCGGGCCGTGATCGGACCCAGCGACCCCCCCAGCAGGGCACCGGACAGGAAGAGGGCGGAAGCGGTCTGAGCGGGCGTCAGCCCCTGAGCGGTGAATTTGCTCTGCAGCGCAGCCACGGGAGCCTCGAGCTCGGTCTGGGCGCTGGCTTCGAAACGCTCGGCCACCCCGGTGGAGAGCGTCTGGGCCACGCGGTCGATGTCGGCGCGGCCCGAGATGCCTTTGAAGAGGTAGCTTCCGTTGATGCCGGGGTTGAGTGTGATGTCCATGATACCCTCCTGTCCTTCAGAGTAGGCCAGAGGGCGGAAAATTCTCTAAACTTTGAACCAGCGTTTCGCCCTTTCTCGCACGAACTCGTCGGCCAGCCGGTGGGTCGCCTCGCTCAAGGTGGGATAGGGGTACACCAGCCGCTGCAAGCGATAGAGGCTGATCCGCTCGACCATGGCCAGGGTGAAGAGCGAGATCATCTCCGAGGCGTTCGGAGCCACCAGGGTGGCCGCTTGCAGGCGTCCCGTCCAGGGCTCCACCTCCAGCTCCAAAAAGCCCTCGGCCAGATCGTCAGTGTAGCCTCGATCCAGCTCATTGAGCTGGAGGCAGAGCGTGCGCCGGCCCGAAGCGGGACGGGCCAGGCGCACGCTGGCCAACTCGGGCTCGCTGAAGACCGCCGAGGGGATGACCCAGGCCGGAGCACCGAAGGGGAGCCAGCCCAGGGCGATCTTTTGCACCACCCGCCGGCCCTGGGCATTGGCCGAGTGGGTGAAGCGGCTGGGCGCGGTCACGTCGCCGACGGCATAGATCCCCTTGATGTCGGTGCGGCACCAGTCGTCCACCGCCAGCCCCTCGGGGCCAGGGACGAGGCCGGCCCGGTCGATATCCAGACCTTCCAGCCGGGGGAGGCGGCCCACCGCCAGCAGCACCGCGTCCACCCCGCTCAGCTCCCCCTCGGGGCGCAGCTTCAGCAGGCCGTCGGCGTAGAGGAAAGGACGGGTCTTGAAGTTCACCCGGATGCCGCTGCGCTCGAGAGCCCCCAGCATGGCCGGGCTCACCCTTGCCGACTCGCGCGAAAGCAAGCGATCCGAGCGAACCAGCAGCGTCACCTGGCTGCCCAGTCGGCGGAAGGCGAAGGCCATCTCCAGGGCGATCACTCCTCCGCCCACGATGACCAGGTGCTCGGGCGCGGTCTCCATGGAGAACAGGTTCTCGTTGGTGAAAGTGCGCTCGGGAGGTAGCCCGGGGATCTCCAGCAGGGCCGGTCGCGAGCCGGTGGCGATCACGATCTCGCGCGACTCGATGCGTTTACCCTGCACGTCCAGCACGTAGGGCTCGACAAAGCGCGCCCAGCCCCGCACCAGGGTCAGGTTGGGGGTGCCGTGCAGCAGCTCGGTCTCCCGGCTCGACAGCTCGGCCCGCTTGCGGCGCACTTCGGCCAGGGCCTCACCCGCGGGACGTCCCTGGCGGGCCAGGTGGATCAGGCTCTTGGACGGGATGCAGCCGGTGTTGGTGCAGTCGCCCCCGACCGGGCCTCCTTCGATCAGCGTCACCTTGCGGCCCAGCCGGGCCAGTCCCAGAGCCACCGTGAGGCCGCCCGAGCCGGCCCCGATCACCACCGTCACGGGCCGGCTGCGGCCCTCAGGAAGGCCTCGATGCCGTCCTTGAGCCCACGAGCAGCCTGGGGGATGTAGTCCTCGCGCCCCATCCTGGCCTCTACCTCGGGGTTGGAGATGAAGTTGGACTCCACCAGCACCGCCGGCATGCCGCTCTGACGGGTCACGTGGAACGAGCGCCAGAGGGCCATCCACTCGCTCTCGCCGGTAGCCGCCGCCAGGGGATGGGCCAGAGCCTCGGCCAGCGCGCGGCTGTGGGGACGATACGAGTAGATGTGCACCCCGTGAGCCTTGCGCCCCTTCTCCACGTCGGCCATGGCGTTGTGATGCAGGCTGACGAACAGGTGAGCGCCCCCCTCCTCGGCCAGGCGCACGCGCGCGGCCAGCTCCTCCTCGGCCGGCGCCTCGGGAGCGGCCACGTCGCGGTCGGTGTCGCGGGTCATGATCACCCGCGCCCCCTCGCGCTCGAGCTCTTGCTTCAGGGCCAGCGCCAGGGCCAGGTTGAGGTCCTTCTCGCGGGTGAGGTTCAAGCCCACCGCCCCGCTGTCCGAGCCGCCGTGACCGGCGTCCAGGGCGATCACCAGGCCCACCAGCGGACGCCCCGTGCCGGCGCCACCGGGCCGGGGCGGATTGCTCCAGCCGCGGTGCGGGGGCGGAGTCAGGTCGAGCACCAGGTCGGGTGGCTCCCAGCGCACCTGATAGCCCCAGTTGCCCTCGGGCCCGAGAGTCAAGCGCACCTGAGCCTCCTCGGGGGTGGAGGCCAGCTGCACGGCCCGCACCCGGCGCGGCTCGGGAGCGTAGGCCACCTCGCCCATGGTCAGCCTGGCTCCGGGCAACCGCAGGGTCAGCTCGCCCTGCTCGGGCCGGCTGTCCACCTGGCAGGCCACCGGCTCACCCAGGCGCAGGCGCAGCACGGCGCGCCCCTCGGGAGTCTCGCTCATGCGGATGCCGATCAGACGGGGCTGAGGGGCAGGAAAGCCGCCCACCTGCACGTCCTTGACAGCCACCCAGCCCGGGCCTGAGCGCAGCCACTCGTGCTGGCGCCCTTCCAGACTCAGCACCAGGCCCGCCGGCAGCGGGTCGAGCCGGTCGTACTCCTCCCCCGGCCCGCTGCGGTAGATGGCGTTGGGACGCGTGACCCGGGCGGTGGGCAGGCGCCCCGAGAGCACCCGCACCGGGCCCAGCTTCGCCTGCCGATGGCCCTGCTGGAGCCGATAGGAGCCGTTGCGCCAGCCGTTGACCTCGACCGAGAAACGGCCCGGAGGACCCTCGGCCAGGGGGATCACCTGGCCATCCGGGGCCACCAGCCGCATCGGCTCACCGGGCGAGCCGCTGGCCTGGATCGGCACGACCTCCCCCGGACGCACCCACAGCTCCCCCTCCGGGCCCCTCAGCTCGGCCCGCAGCGGAGCCAGAAGCAGAAGGACCAGCAGCAGCGCCTTTCTCACAGATCCACGTTGACCACGGCGAAAGCCTCCAGGCCGCTCTCGTGCAGCGCCGAGACCACCGCCCCGCCCGGCAACAGCCCCAGCGCCAGGCCCTCCAGGCCAGGGAAGTTGAAGACGAAGACCTGAAAGTCGTCCTGGCTCGACCAGAAGACCGCGTGGGTCAGATCCTCCGTGCTGCCGTCCGAGAAGACGCCGGTGGCGGTCAGCTGGACGGTGCCCAGGGGCTCCACCGACGAAGTTTCGGGCTCGATGAAAAGGTCCACCAGCACGGCCGGAGTGACCGTGAGGGTGGTGGCGTCGCTCAGTCCGGTGAACGGGTCGGTGGCGGTGATGGTGGCCGTGCCCAGACCTTCGGCGAAGACCAGCCCCTCCACCGGGAAGAAGTTGCCTACCGAGGCCACCGTCTCATCCGACGAGGTCCAGGTGACCAGCCCGCTGATGTCGCGCACCTGGCCGTCCGAAAAGGTTCCCAGGGCCACGTAAATGCTGCACTCGCCCACCGGCAGGGTGTCGGTGGGACCGGGCTCCACGTCGATCTGCTCCAGGGCGGCCTGGATGACCGTGATGCTGCCCTGGGCCTGCACGCCGCCCGGGATGGTGGCCGTGACGGAGGTGGTGCCGAAAGCCACCGTGCTGACCTCGCCCTGCGCCCCGGGAGCGTTGGAGACCTCGGCCACCGACGGGTCGGCCACGCTCCAGGTCACCAGGTCGGTGGCGTCGATCACGGTGCCGTCGGTCAAAGTGGCCAGGGCTGTGAGCTGGCCTCCGAGGCCCAGCGGGAGGTTGAGCTGGGCCGGCTCGATGGCCAGCGACTCAACCTCGGCCGTGGTGACGGTGAACAGGGCGGTATCGCTCACGCCCTGGAAGCTGGCCGTCAGGGTGACCTGGCCGGGGGCCAGGGCGCTGGCCCGGCCGAAGTTGCCCGAGGCGTTGCCGACGGTGGCCACGGCCGGGTCGGAAGAGCTCCAGGTGGCTGAGCTGGTCAGCACCTGGGTGGTGCCGTCATTGTAGAAGCCGATCACGTCGAACTGCTGGCTCAGGCCCACCGGACGCGTCCCCGAGGAGGGCTCGACGACCAGCCGGGTCAGGGTGGCCGCGGTCACGGTGAGCAGGGTGTTGTCATTGAGCCCGCTGACCGGCTCGGTCGCCGTCAGCGTGGTGATACCGGCGCTCAGGCCGGTCACCAGGCCGGTGGAGCTGTCGATGCTGGCCACGGCAGGAGCCGAGCTGGCCCAGTTGACCTGGTTGGTGAGATCGTGGTTGCTGCCATCGGAGAAGAAGCCCACCGCCCGGACCTGGAACTTGCCCGGCCCGATGACGGGGTTGTTGGGCTCGATGAGCAGGAGCTGGAGGGTGGCCCCGGTGACCGTCAGGCTCATCGAGTCGCTCTGATCCCCGAGCTGGGCCGTCAGGGTGGTGCTCCCGGGGGTCAGGGTGGTAGCCACCCCGAAGCTGCCCGGCCCGGCGCCCACCTGGGCCACCGACGGATTGGAGCTGGTCCAGGTCACGGCGCTGGTCACGTCGCGGGTGGTGCCGTCGAAGAACACGGCCGTGGCCTGCAGGTCCACTTCCACGCCGGCCGGCACCCGGGCGGTGACCGGAGTCACCTCCAGGCGCTCGACGACCTCGCCCACATCCACGAAGTCGGGGTCGACCACCTGCACCGTGCCGTTGGCCGGCACCACCACGGGGGTCAACCCGATGCCTTTGAGCACGCCATTCTCGAGATACTCGATCTGAAGCTGGGTGGTGCTGGTGGGGATGTTGCTCAGGAGCACCTGGCCGGCCCGGGGCCGCGTGACGGGTCCAAAGCTGTAACTCCCGGCAGCATCGAGACCCGAGAAGCGGAAGTCAGTGATGCTGGGAGGCACCGCCCGATTCTGGAGCAGGAATTGAACCTCGATGTTGCCCACCGGCCCGGCGGGGGCAGGCGCGTTGCCCTGCGTGACGATCGTGTCGCCTCCACAGGCGACGACGAAGAGGGCTAAGAGCAAGACCAGTGAGCGACGCAGCATTGGTGGAAGAAACCTCCTGTTGGAGGCAGGGCCTTCGCACGCACCGACGCGGGTCCTGCCCCGCAGGCTCGGAATTGTCTCAGTAGCCGGGTGGGGCGCCGGAGCCCTTGCTGCCGTTCTGATAGCCGGGATAGACCCCGCCGTCACTGCTGTCATAGGTCGGCAGGGTTCCGCTTCGCGCCGAGCCCGAGGAGTAGGAGGGCAGGCTGCTGTCGCGGTTCCCGCTGTAGCTCGGCAAACCGCCCGGATTGGCCGAGCCGCCCGAGACTGTGGGAAGCTGCGGCTCACGCGGAGTGTATTTCGTGCCCGGCACCGAGTAGTCAGGGTTGTAGGTGGACCGGGGGCGCTTTCTGTCAGGCTTGGGCTGGTCGTAGGGACCGGTGGTCACGGGCGCTTTCGGATAGCTCGAGCTGGCGGTGGGATAACTCTTGCGCGTGGTCGTGCGGGCGGGCTCTACGGCCGGCTGACTGAAGTCCTGCGGGGCATACGTGTAGCGGGCCCGCTTCTGCTCGTTGGCCAGCTCAATCTGGCGGCGCGACTCGTTGAGGGCGGCGCGGGCCTCGCTGTCGGCCGGGTTGAGGGTGACCGCCTGCTTGAGTGCGGCGGCCGCTTCGCTGTAGCTGCCCTGACGATAGTAACTGCGACCGATCAGCGAGCTGCAGCGGGCTTTGAAGGCTTTGTCGGCCTGATGCTGCTCGCCCAGCATCAGGGCGCTGCGGGCCGAAGCCACGGCCCGCGCGTAGTCCTTGCCGGTGAAGTAGGCACGCGCTTGCTGCAGCTCGGCCTGGGCCTTCTGGCGGCCAGCTTTGTGCATCTGGCCTCGCACATTGCTCGCTTCGCTTTTGAAGACCGGATTCTGGGGGTCGGCCTTGAGCAGCCGGTCGTACTCGCGCAGCGAGGCCTCGTAGTCGCCCGCGCGCGAGCATGCATTGGCGATGAAGTAGCGAGCCTCGTTGAGGGTTGCCCGGTCGGCACCCTGGCGTTCCCAGACGCTCAGGGCCAGACGCGCTTCCGAGGCGGCTCCGCGGAAGTCGCGCTTCTGGTAGCGGGCCTGAGCGCCTTTGAAGGTGTCTTCCGGGGTCAAGCCCGGGGGCAGGGCGATGGGCTCGGCCGGCTTGACGGCGGGAGGCGGAGTGGCCGCCTGAGCGGCCAGGGGCTTGACCACTTTGGCCCACATGAACCAGAGGCCGGGCAGGAGCAAAAGGGCCAGGACCCACTCCACCAGGCCCGGGTGGCGCCGGGGCGAGGCGTGGGTGCCAGCTTCGGGGGCCCAGCGGTCCACCAGCGTGGGAGCGGGGGGGAGCACGGGGGCGCGCGGAGCGACAACCTCCAGCTCTGGTCCGAGGTCGGGGGCCTGAGACAGGACGACCGTCGGGGGGAGCTGAGGGCGCTCAGTGCTCTCTTGGAACTGCCCGGCGTTCGGGGCAGCGGGCTCGAGGGCGGCCTGGGTCTCGACAGTCACCGGCGCGGCCTGGGGCTCGACGGCCACGGGAGCGACAACCGGGGCGGCCTGGACCACGACCGGGGTGGGCTGAGCCTGGCGAGGCGAGGGAGGGGCGACACTGGGGCCGGTTGCGGCCCGTCGGTCGACGGGCGGTGGAGGGGGCGCCGGCTCGGACCTGCGAGCGGCGGGAGGGAGCTTGCCGAACTCGACCCGTCCCCCACCCACAGCCGCGGCGCGGGGAGCCCCTTTCGCGAGCTCCACGTAGCAACTCGGGCAGACGGTCTGCACCGCCGTGTAGGTCTTCCCGCATTGAGGACAGTGCATTGCTCGAATTTCCCTCCGCGGTTATTATACCACTTCACTGGCCAGAATTTCCTGGCACAGCCCCACGCATTCATCGCAAATAAAGCAGGTGGGCCCAGCGATCAGCTTGCGAACCTGGTTGCGGGTCTTGCCGCAGAAGGTGCAGCGCAGCACGAATTCGGCCTCCTCGAAGATGATCCCGATCCAGTCCTCGACCCAGGTCGCGTAGCTGCCTTCGCCCTCTTCCTTGGAGGGCTGATAGGCCTCCACCTTGGTGACGGTGGCCCGTGTGCCCTGAGCGTCCAGGTCGAGCGCCCAGCCGCACTGCTCCCCTTCTCGGTAGTTGGCCAGGTGCTTGAGGGCGCCGTCGGGATAGAACTCGGCGCAGATGCCCTGCTGTCGGTCACTGACCGTCTCCCCCCTGAGGTAGCTTCGGTCGATTCGCATCCAGGATGGTTTCGGTCCCCCAGGCGGGCACCCTGCCGCAAAGCAAGCCAGACTGGCGATCCGAAGACGTCGGCGGGCATCGCCGATGACGTTCGGCGCCAGGCGCCCCCCGAACAGACGGGCGGCCTGCAAGGCTCAAGTCCTGGAGTCCCGAGACTTCAGGACTTGAGCCTTGCAGGCGTGGCCACGCCGGTATTTTTCCCCATGACAGCCTCCTTTGTACCACTCGGAGGTCGGGTTCCTCCTGAGGCGGCCCACGGTTCCAGGCTGACCGAGGAGACCCGTCCCGCACGGGGAAGAGCAGTGAATGCGTCGTCATCCAAATCGCTGGGGCTTCCCCGACATGGGTCTGGGCATGGCGCTGCGCTCCAAGCACTATCCCGACATCCTCGAGTCGAACCCTCCGGTGGCCTTCTTCGAAGTGATCGCCGAGAACTACATGGGCAACTTCGGGCGACCCATGTATTTGCTCGAGCAGGTGGCCGAGCGTTACCCCGTGATGGTGCACGGCGTATCCCTCTCCATCGGCTCCACCGATCCGCTCGACTTCGAGTACCTCGGCCTGCTGCGCAACCTGGCCGACCGGCTGAAGGTGCCCTGGGTTTCCGACCACCTGTGCTGGACGGGGGTGCTCGGGCGCAACTCGCATGACCTTTTGCCCGTCCCCCTCACGGAGGAGTCGCTGCGTCACGTCATTCGGCGCATCCGGGCCGTGCAAGACTTCCTCGAACGTCCTCTGGTCGTGGAGAACCCCTCGAGCTACGTCGAGTTTCTGGCCTCCTCCATGAGCGAGGCCGAGTTCTTGTGCCGGATGGCCGAGGGGGCCGACTGCGGCCTCTTGCTGGACGTGAACAACGTCTACGTGAGCGCATTCAACCACGGCTTCGACGCCATGGAGTACCTGCGCGTGCTGCCCGTGGACCGGATCGTGTACCACCACGTGGCCGGCCACACCCACAAGGGCACCCACATTCTGGACACCCACTCCGATCACGTGGTGGACCCGGTCTGGGAGCTCTATCGCTTCTGCCACGAGCGCACCGGCGGACGCTCGACGATGGTGGAGTGGGACGAGGACATTCCCCCATTCGAGGTGGTGTTCGAGGAGGTGCAGAAGGCGGCCGTGCATCGCCGGACAGTGGAGGGCGACGATTTCTCGCTGCCCGAGCGGCCGACCCCCAGCCTGGCTCCCCGCCGAGAGGACAATCGGGCCCCACACCCGGCCGGACTGGAGTCACCCGAGGCGGGCGATCTCTTCGTGCGCGAGAAGAACGTCGAGTTTGCCCATGAGTGAGCTGGTCAAGCTCCAACGCCAGATGTTCGCCCACGTGGTGGGCCAGGAAGCGACATTGCGGGCCGAGGAGTTCGTTGCCCCCTCGCCCAGCATGGACCCCGACGAGCGACTGGACGTCTACCGTCGTATGTACCCCTTGAGAATGCAAGAAGCGATGGGCATGGACTACCCCGCTACCCTCGAGCTCCTGGGCCGCCGGGCCTTCAATCGGCTGGTGATGGAGTATGTGGCCGTCCATCCCTCCCGCTCATGGACGCTGAACCGGCTGGGCGACCGCTTCGTGGACTACCTGTCCACCCGCACCGACCTCAAGCACCATCGCTTCTTGCTCGACCTGGCACGGCTCGAGCAGGCCATCTGCCAGGTGTTCGAAGAGCGCGAGTCGGCCCCCCTGACCCCGGCCCAGGTGGCCTGTCTGCCCATGGAGGCCTGGGAGAGCACCGGCCTCAAGCCCATCGCCGCCTTCCGATTATTGGCGCTGCGCTATCCGGCCCACGCCTACCTCAAGTCGGTGTTGGAGGAAGGCTATCCCGCCCCCGCTCTGCGGCGCCAGGACGGCTGGCTGGTCGTCTTTCGCCAGCACTACAGCGTCTGGCGCATGCCGCTCGAGCGGGCCCAGTACGAGCTCTTGACCAACCTTGCTCAGGGCCTGAGCCTGGCCGAGTCGCTGGGGGACATCGCCGGGCGCTTCCGTCGGGTAGGAAGCCAGTCGATTTTCCGCTGGTTCCAGAGCTGGGTGACCGAGGGATTCTTTCAGTCGCTGGAGGCTTGAGAGCGCTTCTGCTCGCGCAGCTTGCGCCAGGTGGCCCGGGGAGCGCGCAGGAAGCTGAGGAACTCCTTGAACCCCAGCCAGAGGCCGAAAAGACCGGTGGAGAAGCCGTAAGCCAGTATCAACAAGACCCCGGCGTGGATCACCAGGCATTGCAGGGCGAAGCCGTCCTGGTTGTAGAGGCGACGCACCCCGATCTCCAATCCCAGAGCCATCAGAGTATCCAGCGCGTAGAGGGCCATCCCGGCCATGTAGAAGACCCGCGAGAGGAGTTGCGGCAGCACCCCCAGGAAGGCGAACCAGCGGTGCACGAAGGAGCTGAGCCAGGCGAAGCAGCCCAGCGCAAAGATGACTCCCGCGATGATCAAGTTGGCTTTGAAGGCGCGCGGCTCCCAGCCCCCGCCGAAGATCCCCCCGGCGTGATCCATGGCCCGGGCGCTCCAGTCGAGGATGTAGTTGATGGCCAGCCCGTAGGCCGGCGGCTGGGTACCGCCGGGGCTGGTATGTAGATGTACGGCGTAGGCGGCCGAGAGCAGGGCGACCAGGATGTAGGCCAGCCCCCCGGTGCGAAAACGTCGTTCCATGCGATCTTGGGCGGTCGGCTGCTCGGTATCCATGGGAAGCAGTTTCTACCGCCACCCCGCTCCACCCTGCGAATCGGGTTGTTACCTGGGGAAGCATTTTGCTAACATGGGCAACAAGATGTTCATCTCTCCAGACGGGTCGGGGCGCCTCTGGTGGGCTACACTCTAGCCATGGACCACTTCTTCAATCCGGCCAACCCGATCGCCGGAATGACCGGCATCTCGACCACTACCACGACCACGACGGCCCTGTTTCTGGGCGATCCGGGAACGCTGGGAGCTGCCGCCGGACGCCTGGGGCCGGGAATGCCCGGAATGCCCGGAATGCCCGGAATGCCCGGAATGCCGATGGGTGGAGTGGACCCCACGATGATGGCCATGATCGCGCAACAGCAGCAGATGACCAATACGCTGCTCTACATGATCGGCATGTTGATGGGATTGATGATGGGTCAGCAGGGCGCGGGGGGGAGCAACCCGCTGGCCAGCCTTCTGGGTGGAGGCAGTCCGCTGGGTAGCTCGGGCGGCACAGGGGGCGGAGCGATCGGTAGCCCGGGCGGAACGGGCGGCGGCAGTAGCAGCGTGGGCGGCGGCGTGGGCCCGGACGTGCCCACCAACGCGCCGACCGAGAAGGTGGGCCGCTTCATCGACATCGCCAAGGCCCAGCAGGGCGACCCCTACGTCTTCGGGGCCACGGGGCCGGACAAGTTCGACTGCTCGGGACTTGTCTACTACGCCCTCAAGCAGGCCGGGGTCAACCAGCCACGCATGACAGCCGATGGCTACATGCAGCATTACAAGAATTCGCGGGTGGATCGGGCCAACCTCAAGCCGGGCGACCTGATCTTCTTCTACTCGCCCAACTCGCGCGGCATCCCCCCCGGGCGCGCCACCCACGTCGAGATCTACCTGGGTAACGGGATGTCCATGGGGACCGACAACCCCTCCGAGGGGGCTCGCATCGAGCCGGTCAACTGGGATACCTTCATCGGGGGCGCCCGCGTGCCTGAGCTGTACCGTTAAGCTTTCTTTCATCGCCCCGGTCTATCGTGCATGAAAACCAGGAAACGAGGGATCCCATGCGCGTCGAGACACTCGCCTTCACTCCCCCAGGCCAGGCCACTTTCCGCAGCGTGGCCAGCTCTTCTCCCCAGCCCGACCCGCGCGAGGTGGTCAGCCTGAGTGGTCAGTCCGACAAGAAGAAGATCGGCAACGCGATGGCCTGGACCGGTTTCGGCATCCAGTGCGTGGGGGCGGCCATCACCCTGAAAGCCTCCCTGGCTGGCTCGAGCAGTTGGGTCGGAGTGGGTATCTTCGCTGCCGGCGCGGCACTGCTGCTGGCCGGCGAGATGATGAAGCGCCGCTGAACTCGATCGCACCGTTGCTCAAGGATAAAGTATCCTGGTGGCGTGGCGTAGTTCGCTGACGATATCCTTCATGGTCACCACCTGCCCGATGATCAGCTCCTCGCGCAGGCCGAAGTAATCCAGGCAGGTCTGGCAGACCAGCACCCGCACCCCCAGCCCCTCCAGGAGGTTGAGGCCAAGCCGCACGGGCGAGCCCTCGCAGGCCAGCTTCACCCCGTCGGTGTAAAGGCAGATGACTTCGGGGCGGAGCTCTTCTGGCTCCATCGTGTGCAGGAACTTGTCCAGCATCTCGGCGCCAAAGGCACTGTGCTCGGACGCAAGCGATCCGATCCCGGTTTTGGTCAGTACGACAACGGTGCTCATCCCTGGGCATTCCCGGCGGGAGGTCGGTCGCCTGCTCAGGGGGAAGCACACCAGATGCTGACCAGATTCCAGCGAACCAAAGTGGTACAGCTCTTTCGCTTGCTCGACCTGACCCGCGACGGACACATCGAGTATGCCGACTTCGTGGTCCACGCCGAGAACGTGCGCCAGCTGGCCGGTTGGTCGGAAGACCACGGACACGCCCACCGGCTGCTGACCTCCAGACGGGCTCTCTGGCGCAAGATGCACGATGCGATGGACACCAATCGAGACGGAGAGATCTCGCTGGACGAGTGGCTGGCCTTCTTCTCTATGCTGAACCTGCAAGCCAAGAGTGGCCCTCTGCCCATGTGGATGGAGGAGATGGCCCGGCTCTTCTTCCACACCCTCGACCTGGATGACGATCAGCGGATCAGCGAGGACGAGTATGCCTTCTACCTCAAGTCCATCGGAGCCGAGACGGCCCAGGACCTGTTCCGCTCGGCCCTGCGCGAGGGACGCAAGGCCCTGACGCTGGAGGATTTCCAGCGAGTGGTGGCTTCCTGGCTCCTCAATCAAGATCCCAACGCTCCCGTCAACTATGTCCTGACGGGTCGCTTCCCGTTCGCACCCTCCGACCTGGTGGAGTATCCGCCGCCCAGCCAGGAGTCCCAGGAGCCTGCCTGGGAAGAGGTCAATCGGCCGATCGCCGTGCCCGTCTCCCCCACCTGGGAGAGCGTGGCCGGCTCGATCCGCGAGGCCGCTGCCGAGGTGGAGGCGATGCGATCGGGGAAACGGCCGGCCGTAAAGAGCTCCGGCGAGGAGAGTGCGGTGGAAGCTTCCGCCGAGACCGGCGCGACGTCCGCCGAGCAGCCGGAGGCTCCCGTGGAAACCGCTGAGAGGTCGAGAGCCCCCGTAGAAGCCTCCACCGAGACGTCCGTAGAGCCCTCCGTGGAAGCCTCCACCGAGACCGGGGAAGCCTCCGCCGAGCGCTCCGTGGAAACCTCCGCCGAGACATCCGTGGAAGCCTCCAAGGAGGGTGCCCCCAAAGCACCCCGCAAGACCGCCACCCGCAAGAGTCCGGCCAAGAAGACCGACTCGAAGACCGACTCCAAGAAGTCCCCTCCCAAGTCCAGCGAGGGGCCCAAGAAGAAGGGCAAAGGCAAGAGCTAGCTCCCCCTATGCGAGTTCAGATCATGACCGACATGGAGGGGGTCAGCGGCATCGTCGTGTGGGCCCAGGTAAACGGTGGCGAGGCCATGTACGAGGAAGGCCGCCGACTCTACACCGAGGAGATCAACGCCGCCGTGCAGGGCGCCCTGGAGGGCGGGGCCACCGAGGTCGTGGTGGTCGACTGCCACGGGGCGGGCGGGCCGTGGATGTTCAACTCGCTCATTCCCGAGATGCTCCACCCCGAGTGCACCTGGGTGGCCCACCACCCCTGGTCTCGCTACACCGAGATGCTCGAGCAGGGCTGCGACGCCTGCCTGTTGGTGGGCATGCACGCCCGCGCCAACACCTTCGACGGAGTGATGTGCCACACTGTCTCCACCACCAGTTGGAAAACGCTGCGCTTCAACGACCAGGAGGTGGGCGAGGTGGGCATCAACGCCGCCCTGTGCGGGCACTACGGCTGCCCCGTGCTGCTGGTGACGGGGGACGAGGCCACCTGCCGCGAGTCCACCGAGTTGCTCGGGCCTGGCCTGACCACGGTGGCGGTCAAGCGCGGGCTGACCCGCTACTCGGCCCGCCAGATCCCGCCCCGGCGGGCGCGCTGGATGATCCAGGAGGGGGCCCGCAAAGCCCTGAGCAACCTCAAAGCGGTCGAGCCTTACGTTCCCGAGAAGCCCACCCGCATCGCCATCGAGCTCGGCTCCATCGACCACGCCCAGCGCTTCATGGGACTGTCCCGCAACGTCACCATCAACGGCCTCGAGGTGCTGAGCCAGGGACCCGACTGGATGACCGCCTGGGACCAGGTCTGGAACTGGGTGGTCTAGCAGGATATGTTCACTCTGCTAGGTGCGGGGCCGTGAGCCGGGCGACCTGGGCTTCTGGCGCATCTCGCGCCGAGTGATGCGCACCTGGCCCTCGGCCCCGGCCAGCCCCCAGCGACTGGCCAGCGAGCTCACGCCCAGAGTCAGGGCCAGCCCGGTGATTGCCAGCAAAAGCCAGTTGGTGCCCTGAGGCGGGGGAGGGGCTTTGGGGGCAGCCATGGCCACCGGCTCGGGGGCGACCTCGCGCCGCCCGATGAACAGGGTGGGGGCCCTGGCCAGGGGATCGAGCTCGGCCCCGGCGGGCGGGATCTGGCGGACGACCGTTCCCTCCGAGCCCGCGGTGTAGGCCACCGTGGGCGCGGCCAGGCGGGCTTCCTGCAAGCGTAAGAGAGCCTGCTCGAGCTTCAGGCCGGTGACGGCGGGCATCCTGGGAGGCTCCACCTTCTCGGGCTTGCTGGGCTGGGGCCAGGTTGCCAGCGTCAGCAACAATACCAGTGCCAGAGCCCTCATAGCTTGCTCACCATGTGCGACAGAGGCAGCATGAAGGCGATCACCATACCCCCCACCAGCACTCCCATCACCACCATGATGACGGGCTCGATCAGGCTGGTGGCCGTCTCCAGGGTCAGGTCCAGCTCTTCGGAGTAGATCCGCTGCACGTAGTCGAGCATGGAGTCGAGCCGCGAGGACTCCTCCCCCACCTCGATCATCTGCCGGAACAAGCCTTTGAAGTATTCCTCGAACTCCAGCGACTCGGCCAGGGTCTCGCCTTCCTCGAGCCGCTCCCGGGCGGCTTGAATGCTGTCGGCGATGATCCGGTTGCCGACCGAGGCGCTCAGCAGGCTCATGGCCGCCGAGAGCGGCATGCCCGAGCGCACCACCAGCGACATCGCAAAGGAGAAGCGCGACAGAGCCAGGGCCAGAAAGACGCGGTTGAGCACGGGAATGCGCAACAGAAGCCGATCGAGCTCCCGCCGCCCGCGGGGGGTCTGAATCCAGAGGAAGGTCGTCACCAGCATGGCCATCAGCAGCATCAGAATGATCCCCACCGCGGTGCCATTGGAGAGGAGCCGTCCGGCCGACAGCATCAGCTTGACGCCCAGAGGTACCTCCGTGCCCAGGGCCCCCAGCACCTCGGCCATGCGAGGCAAGAAGACCAGCAGCATGCCCAGCAGCAAGGCCAGCGAGGTGCAGGCCAGAAACGCCGGATAGACCAGCGCCGACTGCACCCGGCGCAAGCGATCATAATCTTTCTCGAGCAGGGTGGCGGCCCGGTCGAGCACGTCCTGAAACGAGCCTGTTTGCTCGCCCACAGCCACCATCCCCACCAGGAAGGGGGGAAAGATGGCCGGGTGGCGGCGCAGCATTTCCGAGAACATGTTGCCCTCTTGGAGGCCCTGGTCGATCTCGAAAAGGGCCTTGCGCAGCCGGGGGACCTGGTTGGATTCGGCCAGCGTGCGCACGGCGCGAGAGAGCTCCATTCCTGAGGTAAACAGCAGGTGGAGCTGTCGGAAGAACTGGGCTCGCTCCAGCCCGCTGACCGGGAACCAGCGGTCGATATGGGTATTGACGGTGGCGGGCAGATCCACCCGGATGCGCTCGAGCTCGAGGTCGGGGTCGATGCGACGCAACCTCTTCAAGGCACGCGCCGCATTGAGGGCCACCACCTCGCCCTCCATGAAGCCGTTGCCAGAAGTCGCCCGGAAACGGTAAACCAGCATCAGGGCACCTGCGCGTTGGGCAGGACCAGCTGAAAGCGGCGCGTCCAGTTGCCCGATGTGAAGCGTCCCGCAGTTCCGGTCACCGTGACCTCCAGCAGGGGGGAGGTCACCCGAAAGGTCACGGTGCCGCCGGGGCCCAGGTTCCAGATGGCCCGCCGGACATCCGGCGAGCCCACCGCGCGCTCCACCACCCAGACCCCGTCGGCGCGGGCCTGGGTGGTGATCTCGAGCTTGACCGACTCGTCATAAGCCATCATCTCGTCGGTGCCCAGGCGGTTGAGCTTGCCATAGGGTGTGTTGGCGGTATCGTTGGCGTAAAACTCGATCCGGGTGGCCTGCACGTCCAGAATCTGGGCCGTCTTGAGGCGCATGTTGAGATGGTGGCGCAAAACCACGCCCCGCTGGAGGTTGTCCTGCTTTTGATCGAGCCGGGCCGAGCGACCGAGCAGCGGCACCAGCATGTCGAACAGGATGGCCGAGATCAAGAGCAGGAGACTGGCCGCAATCAGGATCTCGGGCAGGCTCATGCCCCTTCTGGAGGTGCAAACGCGGTACGCCCTCTTAGCGGACAACATGGAAGACCGTCTCATAGCGCCTGGTGATCTCCTCGTTCTGAGGAGTTTTGTCCTTGAAGTCGAGCCGCAGGCGCACGCGCTTCATCTCCAGATACCGGGTGGTATCCAGAGGGTTTCGGATGCGACCAAAGTCATCCACGTGGTAGACGTAGCTATCGAAGCTCAGGTTGGAGTAACTCACCGGAGCGTCCGGTGGGTTGCTGCTCGGCCAGTCGTCGCGGATGCGAATCTCCCATGCGTCGCGCACGGTATCCAGCACGCCCACGGCGTCCTGATTGACGTCCGCCTTGCGCGTGCCGGCCAGAACGGCGGTGTAGATCACCAGCAAGGAGCCCGCCAGCAAGGCCAGCAGAGCCAGGCTCACCAGCGTCTCGAGCAGGGTCAGGCCGCGCCCTTTCACAACCGCTGAAAACTCGACATGACGGGCTGGACGGGCAGAAACAGCTCCTGGCGGATCTCTTGCTCTTTGAGCGCTTGCCAGGAGTAGTCGTAGTAGGCATTGCCGCTGATGTCATAGGAAGTCTGGATACTGTGAAAGCTCCCCCGCACGTCGCCCTTGAAGCCTTCCGGCGCACGAACGTGCCGGAAGCCCCAGGGGAAGATGGCTCTACTGTTGACAGGGACCCCCGTCGGAGGAGCCACGACTCCCAGGTCGTCCCAGGTGGGCATCCCCCCGGCGGGGTAGTCGTCATTGGGACGGTCCACCACCTGACCCAGGCTGTTGAGGCGCCACTCCTCGCGGTCGCTGTGGGCGGAGACGGCAATGCCATAGAAGTGGGCATAAGGTCCGTCGCTCCAGTAGCTGCTGCTGCCGCTCGAGACCCGAAAATCGCGCGCGTTGGTAGTACCGGTGTAAAACATACTGTAGCTTTGGTCCAGACCTCTCAGCACGGACTCATAGTCATAGGGAGCATCGGCCAGATCGTGCATCCGGCCCCGGTGCACGGCCGGCTCGCCTCCGCCGGTGATGGTGCCCCTGCACAAGAGCACCAGGCGATCGTTGGTGAAGGTCACCTGATCCGGATCGGACTTGATGGTTCGATCGGCGTAGAGCAAGCCTCCCACCACTCCGGGCGCGCCCCCGCTGGGCAGCTTGTTGCCGGGCGAATCGGCCGGGTCCTCGTGCTGGCCCAGGATGATCGTGTGCAGCCGATCAGCCTGAGGATCGAGGCTGTTGTCCGTCACGTCGTAAACCACCATGCACTTGCCGTCGACGATCCCGCGCACGAAGACGGGCGGGCCCTGACGCCGTCCATCGGCCGTGAGGTAATCAGTTCGGCTGGTGGTGAGATAGATCGTGGTCCAGCTGGTATCGCTCAGGGCGTAAGACTGCAAGGTGGCTCCGCGCTCGATGCGGTAGACGTCCACATAGTCTCCGGTGCCCGGACCAAGGTCGGCAGGATAGGGGCGGTCGGGAAAGGCCGGATCATTCCAGTCCACCTCGGCATCCAGCATGACCTGAGCGGCCGCTTGCGAGATGCCGTAGTAACGGCAGAAGAGAGAATCGATAAGGGTGGATGCATTCTCGAGGGCGTGGGCTTTATCGTACACCCGGCCCACCTGGCGGGTGGTGGCCTGACTGACGAACGCCTGGCCGCCCACGAACTCGACCAGCACGCCGCCGGCTTCGCCCGAGATGTCTACAGGCGCGGGTCCGCTTCCGGCCCGGTAGGTTTTCAAAAGCTGGTCCATGGTAGGAATCTTGGTGGTGAACTTGGCGTTGGCTTCCAGAGCGCAATCATCGGTCAGCACCACGTTCCCCTCCCATCTTCCCCCTGCGGCCAGAATGACGTGATCTTGATGCTGAAAGCTCTGGGGGGCGTAGCGGCCGTTGAGCTGGAGCGGTGCCTGGGTGTAGCCGTGATCGCTGGAGTTGCGGATGTAGATGTCGCCGGTCGCCCGGGCCTGGATGTCGAGTCGCAGGTCTCCCCCATCGTGCTCATAGCGATGAGTCAGATCGCTCCAGTAATCCTCGTCGTGGCCGAAACTCAGATTGCCGCGGTCGCCCGAGGCCGGGTCGGCATTCACCACGATGGGGCCGACCACCGTGCGACTGGACTTCAGTCTGAGGTCTTCAGGCACCAGGAAGAGGTAGTTCAGAAGCGGGTTGGTCATCTTCAGGATCATCTCGGTGCGGGCCACGTGGTTCCCCACACGGCCAGTGGAAATGATGGTGTAGAAGGTTCCGTTGTTGGGGTAGAGACCGGTGGCCGTGTAGTCGGCGTCGTCTACCTGCACTTCGAAGCTGCCCCCGATGACGTTGCGGGCGAACTCAGGCCCCAGGTCGACGCTTCGCAGGGGATTGCGAGTTTTGAAATACTGCGGGTCGTGGTCGCGCAGCAACGAGTAGGCCAGTTGGGCGCCGGTATCGGCCAGGGCGGTGGCGTGCACCGAGGTGACATCCAGACCCGACAAGCGCATGGATTCGGTGGCCCGGCTGAACAGCGCCCCGGCAAACAGCATGAGAACAGCCGACACCAGCAGGGTGTAAGCCAGGGCAAACGCTTTCCCGCTCTTGCCAGGTCGCACCAGTAAATTTGTACCACATCAAGGGGACATTTCCCTCCCCGGGGGCGGCGACTAACGGATCCGCGCCTTGCGCTCCTCGCGCCCGCGGCGGGGCTGGGGGCGCAGCAGCAACTGCGCCAGCAGGCCCATGGCCAGGATGGGCAGGGCCACCAGCAAGACCAGCAACCAGCGGCGGGAGCCGTCGTGGCGTTCCTTGAGATATTGTGCGTTCCAGGTGTGCAATCCCAGCCCCAACCAGCGAAACAGGCGCGACCAGAGGGTGCTGATCTTGACCACCGAGCCGTCGCGCGGCGAGCAGTAGAGCACCAGGCTTCCAGGACCCTCCAGGGGCACCCGGTAGACGGGCAGCTCATCCTTGCGGTAATGGTCGTCGTAGGTTTTGCGCAGCTCGGGCTTACTGGCCAGCTTCCAGCGCGATCCCCCCAACTGGCCGGTGAGCTTCTCGGAGAGCTCAGCGGCGGTCAGGACCGGGGAAACGTCGGACCCGGTGCGGGCGTCCATCCCGACCACCCGACCGTCGAGATGGCGGATTTCGTACCAGGCCCGGGCTCCGAACTGACGCAGGGTGATCGAGGCAACGGGCTCGCGCAACTCGAGCAACCGAACCGGGGGGTCCAGGAAGGCGGCGGGATCGACCGCTACAGGCCCCAGCTTGGGGAAGTCCGGATCGAGCCATCGGGTTGCGATCGGCTCCAAGATCATCGCCATGCCGCTCACGGCCCAGAGGATCATCAGCCAGCTGGCCAGGCGTCCCAGCGTAATGTGCCAGGCGACCAGCCTCTTGTGCGTCAACGAGCCCTCAGCAAGCGGGGCAGAGCCGGCAGGGCCAGCAGCAAGCCCAGCCCCATGCAGGCAAACAAACCCGAGAAGCCCAGGCTGACCACCAGCACGGGGGCGGCCAGATTGCCCAGGGTCTTGCCCAGACGCACTCCGCTGGCCGTCCAGGCGATTGCCTGACCGCGGCATGCGGGGGCAGCGGCCTCAGCCGAGGCGCTGTACAGACAGGGCAGGATGCCGCCCCGCAGGGCCCCCAGCAGAAAGCGCACCAGGCCCAGAACCGCCAGGCTGCCAGCCATGAGCTGAGCCAGGGTCAGGCAACCCGCCCCCACCAGGCTGAACGCCAGCACCCGGGTCGAGCCAAAGCGCTGAGCCAGCAGGCCCCACAGTGGGGTGGCCAGCATGGCGGCCAGACGCGAGCCGGTCAGGGCCACGCCCACCCAGAGGGCCCAGTTGGCGCCTCCTACCTCCTGCAGATAAACCGGCAGCACCGTGTCCTCCAGCGAGCGCCAGAGCAACACCCAGGCAGCCAGAGAAGCGGGGCCCAACCAGTTCACCCGGCTGCGAGAGCGAGGGGAAGCCGGAGCGCGGGGGGTCTCACGGGCCAGCCAGCCCACCATGGCAGCCGACAGGGCTGCCATGACGGCCCCGGCCAGATAGAGTCCGGACGCGCCCACGGGGGCGAGCAGGAAGCTGCCCAGCAAGGGTCCCACCATGGCACCAGCCGTCACGCTGGTCTGGACCCAGGAGATGCGCTGGGCCGAGCGACGGCCGTCGGAGACCAGGGCCATGGCAGCCGGGGTCAGGCCCGCCAGGGCGCCGTGCACCACCCGCGCCAACACCGCCTCGAGCGGGGTGCGGGCGCAGCTCATGAAGGCCAGCGCCAGAGCCATGCCCAGGTGGGCTCGCACCAGCATCTTCTTGTGCCCGATACGGTCGCCCAGCCTGCCCCACAGGGGCGTGCACAGGAGCGAGGCCAGGAAGGTGACCAGGTTGGCCAGCGCGGTCCAGCGCAAGATATCCGCGCTGCCCTGCACGCCCAGATCGGCGAAATAGGCGGGCAGGAAGACGATGCCCATCTCCAGGCCGGCAATACTGAGCAACTGACACAAACACAGGGCGTAGAAGGCCCTTACCGCCCACAGGCGACGGCGCAGCGGGCGGCTCATGCCAGAGGATTCTCCACCTGGCAGAAGTCGTACTGGTGCGAGCGCCCTCCCAGGCGCATGCGGGTCAGCGCCTTGACCTCGATCCGGGGCGCGAACCAGAGCCGCTCAGCCTCGGGTCCGTAGCACCAGTGCTCGCGGAAGGCTCGGGAGGCGGCCCGCCAGAGCAGGCGCTCGTGCACCTTGTAGGTCTCGGCCAGGGCCGAGAAGACCGGGGCCAGGTGGCCTTGCAGGTAGGTATGGTGTGACTTGGCCACCAGTTCCTCGGGGGTTCGGGCGATCACCACCGAAGCCGGGTGCAGGCTGACATCCAGGCCCCTGCGGTGGAGCCAGTCGAACAGGATGCGGATACCACCCAGGTCGCGCAGTACCAGCTCGACAGGCTGACCCTGGCGCAGGCGTACGAGGCAGTTCTGACCATGAGCCTCGATGGCCACCCCGTACTCGAACAGGGCTGGCAAGAAAGTGCGGGCGGTCAGCTCGGTGTAGGCGATGGCAAAGGCCACCGGATCGCCGCCGAAAAGCTCCACCGCCTCGGCCACCAGCGCTCGGCCGTCCAGCGGATTGCGCTCCGAAAGAACGGCCACCGGGACCAACCAGGTGCCCGGCACCGGCTCGGGGGCCTGGCGGAACAACAGTGACAGGTGGCGGGCCCGGTCGAGATCCTCGCCTTCCTGCCAGAAGTGGATGCCCCGCTCCTCGGCCTGCAGGGTCACTCCCGGGATCTGGCGCAGCAGGGCCGACAGACGGGGGCCGTTCTGGGCCGACTGAGGGCTGACCGTCCGCAGCGCGCTGGTCGACTGCACCGCCAGCGGCAGCTTGAGGTGATGGGCTCCGGGCTGATCCAACGGCACCACGGTGCGAAGCGATGCCAGGGGTGTCGCCGGGAACCGGGTCTTCAGAGCACGCAAAACGCCCCTTCGGAACTCGTCGGCAAACAACTCGGGCAGCTTGTGCTGGTATTGCCAGGGATGCACGGCCAGCAGGTGGTAATCTTCCGGGCTCTCCAGCTCGGACTCGAGCACCTGGCGCCAGGCGGGCGGGAGGTCGGCGGGAGCGATGGCCGTGTCCACCGCGTGGTCGCGCCGCAAGGCCACGAAACGAAGATCGAGCCGGCAGCCCAGCTCCGGCGAGTAGCGCTCGAGCTCCTCAGAGCTGAAACCGAAACGCGTCTTACAGCCGGGATGGAGCTCGTGGCCACGGAGGTTCCAGCCCTCCAGAGCCACCTCTCCCGCCGCCAGGGCGTGCTCGTGCCCCTGGGCGATCAACTCGGCAGCTCGAGCCGGAACAGCTGCCAAGAAGCGATCCAGATTGGTCGCTGACTGCTCGAGCTCAGCCTTGAGCAAGGGCCAGTTCAGCCCTGGCTCTCCCCACAAGGCGGCCAGCCGCTCGACCGCCTGCGCAGGAGTGCGCAGCTCCTCCAACCGGCCCTCACCGGCCTTGCGCAGCACGTAGGGAGGAGCGGTGCGCAGCCGGTCCAGGGCACGGCGGTGATCGACGTGAGCGAGCAGCTCGCTCTGGTCGTTCAGCTTGAGGATGGCCCGGCGGCCGTCGGCGGAAAGACGGCGACCAGCATTCAACCCCTCTCGCCAGAGGGCGTTGAACAACCGGTCGAGTACCTCGTGGGATCCCTGTGTGATAGGTTTTGTTCGCGTCGATTTAGGCATACCTAACAGCCCATGCAAGGCAATGTTGGGAGTCTACATGAGGACGCCTAAACATGCAACCCCCCCGGCAGGTCCAGTCTTGCTCTCAAGCGAACCGTGCGAGCGCTTTGAAACTGCGCATCGGCATTCTGACCATCTCCGACCGGGCCAGCCAGGGGACCTACCAGGACCGCTCCGGCCCGGCCATCCGCGAGTGGCTGGAGTGGGCTTTGTCCAACCAGTGGGAAGAGGTCTACCGGCTGATTCCGGACGACCTCGAGGGCATCGAGCAGGCGCTGATCGCTCTGTGCGACCTGGAGGGCTGCTCGCTGGTGGTCACCACCGGGGGCACCGGGCCGGCTCCCCGGGACGTCACTCCCGAGGCCACCGAGCGAGTCTGCCAGAAGATGATGCCCGGCTTCGGGGAGCAGATGCGGGCCGTATCCCTGGCCAGCGTTCCCACAGCCATCCTCTCGCGCCAGACAGCAGGCATCCGGGGCCACTGCCTGATCGTCAACCTGCCAGGCAAGCCGGCGGCCATCCACGAGTGCCTGCGGGCGGTGTTCCAGGCAGTTCCCTACTGCGTCGATCTGATTGGCGGGGCTCGCATCGAGACCCACGCTGACCGGGTACCGGCCTTTCGGCCCAAGCCCTGAGTGGCCAGGGTCCGAGGAATCTTTTCGAGGGGCCTGACGCACCTCCGGGACGATTGAACGGCGCGGCGCCTCTGGCGCTCGGCCCAGATTCCTGCAAACTTTCATCGCTTCTTCACTTGAAAACCTGTTGCCAACCTGTTGCCAATCGGGCCCCTTCCCCTTATACTTAGCGGGGGGTGTGT
Source organism: Candidatus Xenobia bacterium (assembly GCA_045863235.1). GTDB lineage: Bacteria > Vulcanimicrobiota > Xenobia > Xenobiales > QWHO01 > QWHO01. The sequence continues at coordinate 24,423 of BTUM01000003.1, forward strand.
CGTCACCGACCTTGGTCGGCATCCTGCGGTTTGGTTGAGCAGAGCGGGGGGAAGTGCGATGCGCTGCGGCAAGCTGCTTGAAGATTCTTGGTTGTATGTGAGGCAGGATGGACTGGTTTGAACAAAAGAGTTCTCCACCGTCGCTCCGTCGACGGGGCTTAGAGATCAAGCCTGGCCTGGTTCTGCGCACCAGCCAGCAGCCCGATGGAAACTGGGCCGCCTGGGTCGAGGAAGAGGGCGCTCCGGTGGTGGCCGACAATGGCAAACCTCGACTGTTCCTGGGCGCATCCGCTTACGGGGCCCAGTGCGAAGCGATCCGCTGGCTGCGCCAGAGCGGTGCCACCTCGCCCGCTCCAGGCCCTGCTCCAGCCGCCGCCCCCCGTCGCCGACTCGGCTCGGCCACCGCCTGAGGCTGGACGAACTGTCTCCTTTGAACTAGATTAGGGGGGAAGGAGAACCGCTCCCAGGAACGGAATTCTTCTCAATACTTGGGAATTTTTCAACTTTCCCGGGTTTCAGGAGGCAAAGCAGGTGGGCAGCGGTTTGACAGGCGTTTTCGACTCTGGCCTGGGAGGCCTGACGGTGGCGGGTCGCATTCTCTCCGAGTTGCCCGAGTTGCCCTTGCTCTACTTTGGCGACACGGCCCACTGCCCATACGGCAACCGCACCGCCGATGAGGTATGTGCCCTGATCGACAGCATCGTAGCCTACCTGGTGGGCGAAGGGGTGGAGGCCGTGGTGATGGCCTGCAACACCTCCTCCGCGCTGGCTTACGCCCGGGTCACCAGCTGGTGCCCGGTGCCGGTGATCGGCATCATCGAGCCCGCCGCCCGGGCAGCCGGGGCGCTGACTCGCAACGGCAAGATCGGCCTCATCGCCAATCCCCTCACTGCCCGCAGCGGCGCCTACGAGCGCGCCCTGGCCCCGGCCGTGGTCGAGCTGCGCCGTCCCGAGCCGCGCGAGTTCGAGCCGCGCATCTTCCCGGTGGGCTGCCCCAAGCTGGTCCCGCTGGTCGAGGCCGGTCAGGTGAACACCCCCGAAGCCCGCGAGGCCCTCGAGGAGTATCTCGGCCCCTTGCGAGAGGAGGGCGTGGACACGCTCATCCTGGGCTGCACTCATTACCCGTTCTTCTGCCCGCTGATCCGCGAGCTGATGAGCGACGTGACCATCGTCGACCCGGCCGAGTACGCCCTGGAAGAGCTTCGCAAGCTCGGCCTGAAAGGCGTGGAATCGCCCGTGCACCGCTTCGAGGTGAGCGGCAATCCGGCCGAGTTCGAAAAGACCGGCACGCGACTCCTGGGGCGGCGGCTCAGCGGCGTGCGTCAGGTCGAGCTGGTCTCTCGGCGCGCTTCGGCCGCCAGCTGAATGAGCGATTTCCAGCGCCCGCCCGGCTCCAGGCTGGAACCGGGCGGGTTGAAGCTCAAAGACCCACCGGATCCACGCCGCCCAGTTGCAGCTCCTTCTGGAGCGCTTCCTTGGCGTGGGCCGGGCAGCTCTTCATCAGATAGATGCGGGTCAGAGCCCTGTAAATGTTAGGGTTCTGAGGATCCATCTGGGACATCTCCCGGCACAGGGAGAGGGCATTGTCCACCCGCAGAAGCTGCGCGCAGACCAGCAGGTAGTCGGTATAGTCGCTGCGCTGCAGTTGGCCGCGATCGCGCTTGTCCTGGAAGGAGTCGTGCTGCTCAGCGAGCCACTTGTCCTGGGGCAACGTCATGAACAGAAACGGGTAGGGAGGCACGATGGTGGCGCCGTTGCCGGTCACCGACCAGATGTACTTGGCCCCTTTGGTGAGAGCGTTGGCCTCATCGGTGGTGTACTTGTACTGGTTCTTGGGAGTCGTCTTGCCGAGCGTGTAGCTCAGACCGGGCGCGCCGGCCACCTGCAGATTGTAGCTGGTGACGCCGGGAGTCACTGGCCACCAGAAGCCAGGAGGCGCCGAGCTGTTCACCCAGCCGGCCAGGGCCTTCTCCTCGGCATCATAGGCGCCGGGCGCATCAGCGTTCTCAAAGTCCTTGCTGACCAGCTTCTTGGTATACACGAACGGGCTCTCCACTCCCCCGGCCCCGAACGGGTTGCGGGCGGGATCCACCCGAATGGGGCCTCCGCTGAGCAAGCTGAGATTCTCGGGGGTCACGGTAGCCTCGCTGTCGGGCCCCATGACTTCCTGGTGGTTGTCATTGAAAAAGACGATCAGCAGCTTGGAGCCAGGGCCGGTCGTCTTGACGAAGTCTCCCGGAAAGATGGGCTCGATCCAGCGGGCCGCTTTGTAGTCAGCATCCTGGTGCTTGACGGTGACCTGGCCCCAGACCAGGCTGATGACCGCCACCGGAGTGGTGCGGTCCTGAGCCCGGGCGGCGACTGCGAGCAGGAGAGAGAGCGCGACGACGAGCGCTCCCAGACGTTTGAGCATGGGTGATTCCTCCGTATGACTGTGGTCCTCTCGCGACCCCGGCGAGCAGGCTGAGATTGGCGTTTCTCCAGGGGCCTGCGCGCTTCGAGGAGGATGAAAAATTCCTCCTGCTGATCAGGAATCGGTCCGCCCCGACGTCAGGGACCGACCACGCCCAGCTCGGTCACCCTGACTCCCGGGGGCACTTCGTTCCACGACAGCACAGCCAGGGCGGGAAGGCTGCGCTCGGTGATGGAGCGAACCAAAGCTCGGACGTGGGGTGAGGTCATCAGAACCTGGGGAGCGTCAGGCGAGCGGAAGAGCGTCAGGGAATCGCCCAGGCGCTGAACCAGGTGCTCGTACAGGGGGAGATTGGGCAGGGGAAACCGGCCCTGGTCGGTGGCCTGGCTCGACTCGAAGACTCGGCTCTCGATGTCGGGGTGCAGGGCCAGCACACTCAGCCGACCCTGCCGGGTCAACCGCCGGCAGATGCTGCGCGAAAGCTCGCGGCGTGCGTACTCGGTCAAGGTATCCACCCTGTTTCCAAGTCGCAGGTTGCGCAGCAACACCTCCAGGATTCTCCGCATATCTCGGATGGGCACAAGCTCGCTCAGAAGGCTTTGCAGAACCTCCTGCAGTGCCGACCAGCTCAGCCTGGCAGGCACGAGTTCGTCCACCACCAGCGGGTCGGTGCGGCGCACCCGCTCAACCATGCGCTTCACTTGCTCGAGGCTCAGCAGATCGCCGGAACGGCGCAGAAGGACCTGATTGAGCTGGACCAGGATCGCCACGATCACCAGGTCGACCACCTCACAACCAAGCTCGATGGCTTTCGGCTCTTGCTCGGGCCGAATCCAGAGACCTAGCTGGCTGCGCTCGACCGCCGAGCTCTCCAACTCGCGCAACGCCTCCTCGCTGCCCCTGGCCAGCAAGAGGTCGGAGCCGGCCTGTCCGCGGGCGGTGACCTCTTCGTGGAGGTCGATGGTCCAGGCCATTGGAGGCAGACCGGGATCGCACCAAAGGAAGAGGCTCGGTAACTCCAGGCCGAGCTTGAGACGGCTGTGGCGTTGCAGCTCGGGGTACCACTCTGGCAGCTCCTTGATCACTCGCGTCAGGCCGCGCCCCAGGCTGAGGCGGAGAGGCTCGATCCCGAAGTCATCCTCGTTGGGCGTAGGCACCGTCTGGGGCACTCGCTCGAGCATGCCAAGCACGAACTCCGGGTCGAGCGTCACCACCAGGTTGATCGGGTCGTAGACCATGTCGACCCTCTGAAATCGCTCGCGCAGCTCGTCGAGAAACTCCTGCATGGGTACCGAGTCGGGATGGCGCGGGTCGTCGTCTGGCCAGGCTTCCTCTTTCATGAGCGAAAGTGGCCTTCCCCGAGGATTCGGCCGATTCCTGGAGTTGCGGTGGACATCATCGAGAAGGCCTGCGCCTCGCACTGATGGAGCAGGAAGCCGCCTATCGCCTCCAGGGCGTCGAGACTCGTACTCGCGAGAGTATCTCCGAGCTCACGCAAATTGTCAGGGCTCGAGCTGGAATGTGGTCAGCACGCCCCGGTGGTCGGTGGGATAAGGTTGCACCACGATGGTGCCGTTCTCAGGACGCTCGGCCACGATGTCCACCTTCAGGGGCTTGATGCCCTGGTAGAGCACGAAGTCGAGCCGATCGTGATGGTCAGCAGGGTCATCGGGGCGGGTCATGGGAGTCCAGGTCCATCCGGGCCGGGCCACCTCGTCAGGATTGAGGACCCGGAAGGAATCCTGCCAGCCAGCCTGCTCGGCGGCCCGGCTGGTGGGCCAATCCACCTTGAGGGGGTGGAGTCCGGCCCGGGCCGCCCTCTCGGTCCAGTCCAGGTGGGAGGGCTCGTTGAAGTCTCCCGTCAGCACCCGAGGGAGACCCTCCAGGGCGGTCAGGTCTTGCAGGGCACCGCGAATCTCCTGACCTCGGGCCAACTCGGCCTGCTCCTGGGCCTGCGCCTCGGTCTGGATGAAGGGGTGGTCGCCGTAGGGGATCCTGAGCAGTTGGTAAGGCTGGTAGGGCTGGTGGTTGAGGTGCAGGTTGCCCACTCCCAGGCGCTTGCCCGAAGGCAGCTCGACCACCACCCCGTGCTTGCCGGGGGTGGCCCTCTCGATGGGGAAGCGGCTCAAAATCGCCGTCGTCTCGCCCTGCTGGAAGTGGTTGAACTTCAGCTTCTCGGCCAGCACGGGCGAGTTCTTGCTCGACTCTTGCAGGCCGACGATGTCGGCGCCGGAGGTTCGGATCAGCTCGGCCACCTGGTCCACGCCCTCCTTGGAGTCGTGCCAGACGTTGAGGGTGAGCACTTTGACCGTGTTCTGGCTGGCCAGCGCCGGAGGCGAAGGGGAGCAGGCGGTGGCCAGCGCCAGAGCGGTGGCCAGCGTCACCGCCCGCCAGACCTTCCAGCCGGTGGCGGGCAGGCCCGAGAGCTGCACCGACTCGGCAGGCTCGCCGGGATTTTGCCCGGACGTGCGCGGGCGTCGCTCTGTCCAACAGCGGAAGTTGCTCAGCGCCGAGATCATCTCGCCTGTGAGGTTAGCCGTGCGGGCGGAAAAAGCTGTGAAAAGCGTGGGGTAACTTGTCCATCACGAGGGTCTACACAGCCTGACCGGCACGCAGAGCGGCCAGCGCCTCCAGAGCTCGCAGCACCCCAAGCTGGACCTGGGCAAAACTCACCCCCCCCTGCAGGTAGCAGGCATAGGGCTCGCGCAGGGGCCCATCGGCGCTCAGCTCGATGGACGAGCCCTGAATGAACGTGCCCCCGGCCATCAGGATCGGGTCGCGATACCCCGGGTTCATGACCGGCTCGGGGGTGGCCCGATGGTCCACCGCTCCGCCGCCCTGCACGCCCCGACAGAAGGCCTTCTGCGCTTCGACGCTGCCCAGCCGCACGGCCTGGATGAGGTCGGTGCGCGGGTCATTCCAGCGCGGCCAGGCCTCCAGGCCCTCCTGCTCGAGCATCCAGGCGGCCCAGACGGCGCCCTCCAGGGCCTGGCCCACGATCAGCGGGGCCAGGAAGAGCCCCTGGGCCAGGGTGCGATTCATGCCCAGCGTGGGGCCCTCCTCGGGCCCGATTCCAGGAGCGGTCAGGCGCACCATGGCCCGTTCCACCCACTCACTGCCGCCCGCCAGGTAGCCCCCGGTGGGCGCCAGCGAGCCGCCCAGGTTCTTGATCAGCGAGCCGGCCACCAGGTCTGCGTCCAACTCGATCGGCTCGATGGGCTCCACCAGCTCTCCATAGCAGTTGTCCACCAGCACCACCGCTCGAGGAGCCACCCGGCGCAGGCGCGAGATGCACGCACCCAGCTCGGCCACCGTCAGCGAGCGCCGCCAGGTGTAGCCGCGCGAGCGCTGCAGGAAGACCATGCGGGTGCCCGGTCGCATGAAGCCTTCCACCGCCTCCAGGTCGATCGAGCCGTCCGGGAGCAGCGCCAGCTCGCGGTAGTTGACCCCCAGCTCGTGCAGCGAGCCCGGGCCGGGCCCGATGACAGGCTGAAGCGTGTCATAGGGTGGCCCGGTCAGGCTGACCAGCTCATGGCCAGGGAGCAGGACCCCGAACAGCGCCGCCGAGATGGCATGGGTCCCTGAGACGATCTGCAGGCGCAGGCGGGCAGCCTCGGCCCGGAAGATCCGGGCCAGAGCCCGGTCAAGCAGTTCGCGACCCGAGTCGTGGAACCCGTAGCCGGTGGTGCCATAGAAGTGCCCTTCGGAGAGCCCCTCAGCCTGCAAGGCCGCCAGCACTTTGAGCTGGTTGGCGCCGGCGGCGCGACGGACCTCGGAGCGGACCGACTCGGTGGCCTCCTCGCCCTGACGGGCCAGGCGGGCCAGTCGCTCGGATACCCCCAGTTCGATCAGGGCCTTGTGCAAAGTCTCTCCCGGTGCCCACGCAGAAATTACGCTCGCGGCGTGGCGTGGTCGCTTGCGCTGGGGACGGGAGATTTCCTGCCCGGGTCGACCAGGGCGGGAGTTGGGCTTTACGTTGCCTGGCGTTCGTGGTGGAGCCCCAGCCGGTAGAGCAGGGTCTTCACCTCGAAGGGTTTGAGGTCGGGGTACCGCTCGAGCAGCAGGGCCACGATGCCGGCCACCCTGGGGGCCGCAAAGCTGGTGCCGATGTAGTAGAAGTGAGAGTCGGTGCCGGCCCGGGGGGCGCGTACCATGTCGCCCTGGGCGTCCAGCCAGATGCGGGGCTTGGGGCCGTAGAGCACCTTGGAACGCTCGCGCAACCGGAAGGCCATCGGGTCCCTGAAGTAGTCGGAGTTGACCGAGACTACCGAGGAGAAGCTGGCCGGCACGATCCAGTCGAAGTTGTTGGAGGCCGCCGCCACCAGCGTGATGTCGCGGTAGTAGGCCTGATCCACCAGCTCGAGAAAGCGCGAGCGCCAGTAGTCGTTGACGCCCTGGTCCAGGCCCAGGCTGAGGTTGACGACCCGGATATCTTGTTTGATCACGTATTCCAGCGCTCCCTGGAACACCTCGGGGTCGCAGGTGCCTTCCTCGGAGAGCACCCGGATGAAGTGGAGCTCGGCCTCGGGGGCGGTGTCGTTGACGATCCAGCTGACCGGGGTGCCATGCCCGAAGGGATCGGTGGGCTGCTCGAAAGGCTGGTAGCTGCGAGTCAGAAAGCTGCCGCAGCTCTTGAGGCGAGAGCGCACCCCCTCCATCATGGGGTGGACCAGGTCCAGCCCCGAGTCCAGAATCGCCACCGAGACGCCCTTTCCGGTCAGGCCGCTGAGGAGCGTCTCGGGCTGAAGGTCGCGCAGCAGGTCGTTCATGGTCGGGCCACCTCGGCCAGGTAGCGCTCCAGGGTGGACCTCCAGAAGCCGAGATGGTGCCCCCCCAGGGCCTTGAGGGCCTGCAGGTTGTGCACCAGATCCATCATCTCCCGCTCGGCCAGATCACTGGAGCGCGCCTGGTGGGTGACCCGCTCGAAGGCGGCGGTCACCTCGGCGGTGGGTTTGCCCCGCCCCTCCTCCTGGACCGCCAGCACCCGGTTGAGCGCGCGCACCAGCAAGCTGGAAAAGCGCTCTTCGTGGCGGTGGGCGGCCAGCACGGCAGCGGCCAGCCGGCCCAACTGCACCATCAGGCTGACCTGCTCGGGACGGAAGGTGGGCCTGCCTCCCTCCCTGGCCACCTCCAGAACCCCCAGGCAGCGGCCGTGATTCATCAGGGGCACGGCCAGAAGCGAGGACTTGCCCCGCTCGAAGGGGGTAAGACCGGTCGGATCCTCATCCCCCGCCAGACCCACGCACTTCTCCAAACGGCTCTTGAAGGCGTCGTGCACCAGGCCCCTGCTGGCGCGCAGGTCCTCGGGAACCGGCAGGGGGTAACCCACCGCCTCCAGCGCAGTGAGCTGGCCGCCCGAGTCGACCCCGAAAAGCCAGCCCCCATCCGCCGAGGCAGCCATGGCGGCGGCATTGACGATCTGGCGTTCCAGCTCACGATAGGCGGGGGCGGCGGTGAGGGCCTCGGCGTGGTGCAGAAAGCGGGCCACGTCGTGGATGGCCTGGTGGAAAGCATGCACGGAGAGCTGGTGGCGGTGGGCCGCGATCCGATCCAGCAGGGCCGGCCAGTCGACCGGACGGGCCACAAACTCGGTCAGACCGGCTCGGAGGGCGGGGCCGACCGACTCCTCGCCCACCACCACGAAGCACGGGATCCGCCCCAGGCGGGGCTTGAGCTGCAGGTAGCGCTCCAGCTCGGCCAGGGATACCACCGCCACGTCCACCTCAGGATGGGGCTCGCTGACGCAGGGGATCTGCTCCGGACCCGGTCCCTCGGAATCGAGCAGCAGAATCGAGCGGATGCCGACGGAAGTCTCCAGCATACTAGTTCCTCGCTTTCAGACGTGGACCGCTTCTTGTAGCGAACGCAGCTCTTCGCGCATCAACTCGGCCTGGGTTTGCCAGAGCTCGCTGTAAAGGCCATCCTGCGCCACCAGCTCGGCATGGGTTCCCCGCTGTGCGATGCGCCCCTCCTGGAAGACCAGGATCAGGTCGGCGTGGGGAGTCAGGGCGTAAAGCCGGTGAGTCACCGCCAGCACGGTGCGGTCGGACCGACTCTGAGCCAACATCCGGTAGAAGCGTGACTCGGTCAGAGGGTCGAGATTGGAAGTCGCTTCATCCAGGAGCAAGATGCGTGGCGAAGCCAGCAGGGCCCGGGCCAGCGCTACCCGCTGCCCTTCGCCCCCGGACAGGTTCTCGCCGAAACGCCCGATCCTGGTGGCCAGCCCCTCGACGGAGAAACGTCGGTCGCCCCGCATGTCGATCTGGGCCTGCTCGAGCGCCTCCAGCTGGCGCTGGTCGGAGGGAGGATCGGGGTTGCCCATGGTCAGGTTGTCGCTGAGCGTGCCCTCGAACAGCATGGGCCGCTGCGAAACGGTGACCAGGCCGCTGCGCAGGTCGCTCAGGGGGATCTCGCCCAGGGGCTTACCGCCCAGCAGCACGCTGCCCCGATCGGGCTGGACGAAGTTGGGCAGAAGGTCAAAGAAGGTCGACTTACCCGCCCCACTGGTGCCCACCAGAGCCACCAGGCTGCCCTCGGCAAGGGAGACCGAGGCGTCCTGTAACGAGGGGGCTCCCTCGTGCAGCACGGTCACGTCCACCAGGTCGATGCTCTTGAAGCCGGCCAGGTCCCGGCCGGGAGCGCCCTCGTCGCGCTCCTCGGGCTGGTCGAGGATCTGGCGCATCTGTTGGAGCTGGGGCAGAGCCTGCCGATAGCTGCGGGCGGCCGACATCAAGCTCATCAGGGGCTGAGCCAGGATGCCCTGGGCCAGCACGAAGACCAGCACGTGCCCGGTCAGCGACACGCGGTCGTTCTCAGGCAGCATCGGGGCCAGCAGAAACAGCACCACGGCCAGGATGACCAGGGTTCCTGAGGCATTGAAGATGAGTTGCTGAGCCTGCTGGTCGAGCTCGTTGAGATGGGTCTCCTCCTCCCCCACCTCGTCCATCTGGCCCAGGTAGCCCTGAGTACGGCCAAGCCAGCGCGAGGCGGCCCGAAAGACCTTGAGCTCGCGAATGCCCAGCAAAGCCTGGCTGAGCACATCAAAGAAGCCCTCCGAGATCTGCTGGCGCTGACTGGCCATAAGCTCCACCCGGTCCTTGAGCAAGAAGTACGGGAGAGCGTAGGTGAGGAACACCGCCACCAGCACCAGGGTCAGCACCGGCTGGTAGAGGGCCAGGAAGAAGATGATGGCCAGGGCCGAGATGAGGTCCAGGGGCAGGCCGATGACGGCCATCTCGACCACCTCGGCCAGGCCTGTGGCTGCCCAGGCCAGGGTGGACATCAGGTTGGGGAACTCGAGCCTGCGGTGGGCGGAGAGCGGCATGGCCAGCACGTGCCGGACCAGTTGCCGGCTGACCTCCAGCGAAAAACGGCGGGCCAGCCGGCGCCGGTAGATTTGCACCCGGTGGTTGAGAAAGCCGCGCAACAGGTAGAGGGCCATCAGGCCCAGCATCATCGGCAGGGGGGACTTTCCGGCCAGGAAGGAGCCGGGCTCGAAGATGGCTCCGAAGAGCAGCATCATGGTGACCAGCGCCCCCAGCTCGGCGGCCAGAGCCATCAGCGTCAAAAGGCCCAGGAAGAGCCAGCTGCGGGTGGCCCCGCCCAGGTGCAGCTGGCGCACCAGCCAGCGGTACTGGCTCATGACAAGAAGGCCACCCCGGTGCCCCGGAGTGGCCTCTGGTCAGAGCCTGTTGGAGCTAAATGTGGACCCACACACCCGGGCCGCCACCGCCCCAGTAGTGCGGATGGTAGCCATAGTAAGGGTGATTGGGGTGCCACTGCCACCACTGGGCCGACACCTGCGGAGAGCCCGCGGGCGCGCCTGCCGGCATCGGCATGGGCATCGGACGGCCCGGCATCGGCATGCCGGCCCGGCCCATCAGCTCGGCTAAATTCAGATTGAGCACGATGGATTGGGGCATGGGCATCCCCTGGCCCATCATCATCGGGGGAGGAGCGCCGGGATCGCCGGGGCCGCCTTCGGTCATTCCGGCCGAAGCCAGGGTCTCGCGGACCTTGTCGGGCGCCACGACGTATTTCTTCGCGTCGCCATCGGGGATGTTCAGGAACTCACCAGTCTTCAAATCACGGGCAATCGCCATGAGAAAGGCCTCCTTCGGTTCGAGGTGTCCGGGGATTCGTTCCCCCACCCCGGTATGACCTGCGTGCCGGGAGCGAAAGTTCCCATTGTTGGTCCTCGCGTCCCGAAACACAGGCAAAACCTTCCTGACAGAACGCGCACAGCTAAGTCCGGTCGCAAACCCCTGTGGTGGCCGGAAAACCGCGTCAAGGGGTCTTCCGGCGGCGCTCCTCCTAGCGCCAGAGCAGTAAGAGGGCGAAGGCCAGGCTCAGCACCACCAGGACCCTTCCCGGCAGGCCCACCCCCCAGTTCTTCTCGCAGTCCAAACAACGGCCACCCCGGCGGGCTCGTGCGCAACGTCGACAGTAGAGCATACTGATTTGACGACGCATCCAGAAAAAAGGTTCAGCCTTGAGCCAGGCTCAAGTTGAAGGAACCGGGACCCCTGCTCGGAGAACATCCTGCGCTCTTTGGAAACAGGCCCAAGGAGGTTTCTCCACCGGTCGCGGGTAAGAGAATTCAGGGGAAAGGGGGTTCGGGTCTGCCTTGGAATGTCCTAAGTGCCGTTACATCAGCCTTCCTGGCTCGCATTTCTGCGAGAAGTGTGGCTACGACTTGAAGGCTTTCCGAGCCCGCCGCACGGCCGGGCCGGGCCCCGCTCCAGCGCCCCGGGGGCCGGCGCCCATGCCTTCCCCGGCTCCCGCTCCGACGCCGGCCGGTCGACCGATGCCGGCCCCGGTCCAATCCCAGCCGCCGGCCCCGGCTGCCCGGGCTCAGGCACCGGTCATTCCCCCGCTGCCTTCCCCCAGGAAGCCTGAGCCGCCTCCCCCTCCACCTTTTGCACGCCTCGAGTTGCTGGGGGGCGACGGCCAGGTCTACCTGCTCTGCACCGACACTGTGCGGGTGGGCCGGCTCAGCCCGGCCGACGGCATCCTGCCCGAGATCGACCTGACCGCTCACGACTCAAAGGGAACGGTTTCTCGACGCCACGCCATGATTACCCGAGAAGGGGAGCAAGTTTACCTCGAAGACTCCGGCAGCATCAACGGCACGCATGTCAACGGCACGCGGCTGGCTTCCGGAGTCCAGCGCCCACTCCAGGAAGGCGATCAAGTCTGCTTTGGAGAGGTGGCGTTTCGCTACCATCACGTGAAACAAGGAGCACCATAACAATGTCCGTGACTTCAGAATATGCCGCGCCCAATGCCCTGCTCGACTGGGCGGCCAAGGCCGAGATCAAGACCCTGCCCGAGCTGTTCCGTCGCACGGTCAAGAAGTGTGGGCCGCGCAACTACCTGGGCTGGAAGGACAAGGGAACCTACCGCTACCTGACCTATAACCAGATCAATGAGCGCGTGCTGCAATTTGGCAGCGCCCTGATCGAGGTGGGCTTCCAACAGGGCGACCGGGCCGCTCAGATCGCTAACAACCGCCCCGAGTGGGTCATCACCGACTACGGCACCTACCACGCCGGGGGCATTCACGCGCCTCTCTACCCCACTCTGAACGAAGAGGGCATCGCCTACATTCTCAACGATTGCGGCGCCAAAGTGGTGCTGGTGGCCGACGCGGCTCAGCTGGCCAAGGTCATCAGCGTGGAGAACGGCTACAGCGAAGGTCGCATCCCCGTTCCGGCTCTGGACAAGCTCGAGCACATCGTCTGCATGTTCGGCACGCCCACGGCGACCTCAACCAAGAAGCTGTGGAGCTGGGACGACTTCCTCAAGCTGGGAGCCGACAACCTCAGCAAGAACCAGGCTGAGATCGACAGGCGTCTGGGCGAGATCAAGGCCGAGGACGTGGCCAGCCTGGTCTACACCTCGGGCACCACGGGCGAGCCCAAGGGAGCCATGCTGATGCACGGCAACTTCTGCTCCAACGCCACCACCATCTTGCCGATGGTGGGCATCGACTCGGAGGACCTCGAGCTCTCCTTCCTGCCCCTCTCGCACGTCTTCGAGCGCATCATGTTCTACAGCATGACCTATGCAGGCGGCACGATCGCCTATGCCGAGAGCATCGACACGGTGGCTGCCAACATGCTGGAGATTCAGCCGACGGTGGTGCCCAGCGTGCCCCGACTGTTCGAGAAGATCATGGGCCGCGTGCTCGATCAGGTGGCCGCCAGCCCGCCGCTGCGCCAGAAAATCTTCCACTGGGCGCTGGGGGTAGGCAAGCAGTATTTCGACGCCCGCGTCAAGGGCGAAGTGCCGCTCCCGCTCAAGCTCAAGCACGCGCTGGCTCACAAGCTGGTGTTCAAAAAGATCCACGGCCGCACCGGCGGGCGCATCAAGTTCTTCGTCTCGGGCGGCGCCCCGCTTCGCAAGGACGTGGGCGAGTTCTTCCTCAACGCTGGCTTCACCATCCTCGAAGGCTACGGCCTGACCGAGACCAGCCCGGTGATCACCATGAACCTGCCCCACTACCCCAAGATCGGCACGGTGGGCAAGGTCATCCCGCACGTCGAGTGCGTGATCGCCGAGAATGGCGAAATCATCACCCGCGGTCCCCACATCATGCGCGGTTACTTCAACAAAGCCGAGGAGACGGCCAAGTCGATCGACCAGGACGGCTGGTTCCACACCGGCGACGTGGGGATGTTCGACGAGGACAAGTGCCTGCGCATCACCGACCGCCTCAAGGAGATCCTGGTGATGTCCAATGGCAAGAACGTGGCTCCCCAGCCCATCGAGAACCTGCTCAAAGGCAGCCCGCTGATCGAGCAGGCCGTCCTGATCGGCGACAACCGCAACTTCATCTCGGCCCTGGTCTACCCCAACTACGAGCAGGTCGAGATCTGGGCCAAGACTCAGGGGATCACGGGCGACCGTGCCTCCATGGCAGCCAACGCCAAGGTGATCGAGTTCCTCACCGCAGAGGTGACCAAGCTGTGCACGGATCTGTCCAACTACGAGCGGGTCAAGAAGATCGCCCTGCTCGAGAACGAGCTGACTCAGGACAGCGGCGAGCTCACCCCCACCATGAAGGTGAAGCGTCGGATCGTCAACGAGAAGTTCAAGGACAAGATCGAAGGGATGTACGCCGAGGGATAACCTCGGCGTCCGCGGGGTGGAAAACTGGGATGAAGAGCTGGAGGAAGCCCTCGTCGAGGAGCTTCACGCTCTGCCGTGGATCGACTTCGTCTACCTGTTCGGCTCCACCGTGAGGGGCGACGCGCGACCTGACAGTGACGTGGACATCGCTGTCCGCATCGGTCAGGGCGCGCCCCCCTCGCCACTGTTCAGCCTGCTGTCCACCTGCAATCGGGCCGTGGGACCCGGCAAGCTGCACCTGGTGCTGTTCGATCAGGCGCCCGTGCTTTTGCGCCAGCGCATCTTCGAAGAGGGTCGGGTGCTGCTGCAGAACAACCCGGTCTCGCGCATGCAGGCCCAGGCGCAGACCATCCGCGACTTCTTCGAGCTCAAGCCCGAGGAGAAGGCCGAGCAAGAGTACCACACCCTCCTGCAAACCGACCCCGAGGGCAACTCGCGCAAGCTGGCCATCTTGATGCAGTATCGGCGCGACCTCGAGCCATTCGCCCAGCAAACCGAGGCCGAGTTCCTGGCTCGGCCCGAGCGGCACCACCTGGCAGCCCGCTACCTCCACATGCTGTGCGAAGGAATGCTGGACCTGACCCTGTTCGTCATCCTCGACCACGGCTGGCGCTGGCCCCAGTCACCCGTGGACGCCCTCAACGTGGTTCGCGAGCGCAACGTCATCGACTTTGGCCTGGCCAACCGGCTGCAAGCCTGGCTGGGCCTGCGCCAGATGCTCTCCCACAAGTACGCCGCCCCCGATCACCGGCTCAACTTTCTCTTCCTGCGCGACCGCACCCTCGACCTGGACGAGTTCTTCGAGTGGGTCGGGAAGTTCTTGACCTGAAGCTCCCCGGAGCAGGACTTCAAGCACGGGTCTGGCGTGATCACCAGACCGATTTCGAGCGCCGTGGAGATGATGAGGCGATCAGCCGGGTCCCTGGATGCGGACTGGTCCACAAGCACCGCGCAAGGACCAGCTTGTTGGATATGGAGCCTCCCTGCTCGAGATCGACCGTCTTCAGTCGGGATGAGGCCGCTCGCCGGATATCGCGGTGCCCGCGGCGAAATAGCCCTCAACCAATGTTGCGACAACCAGAGGGAGAGACCTGGACGTATGAGGATTACCTCGGGCTACCCGAGGATGGCAACCGCTATGAGATCATTTCCGGGGAGCTTCACGTGACGCCAGCGCCCAGGCCTCGCCATCAAAAGGTTTCGGGCCGCATCTTCCATGCTCTCTTTCCCCTGGAGCTGTCCGGGCGAGGAGAGGTCTTTCTGGCTCCTGTGGAGGTCAGGATGCCCGGTTGCGACCCGGTGCAGCCTGACCTGTGCTTCGTGTCAACCAGTGGAGCCGCCGTGGTGCAGGAAAAGTGCATCCAGGGCTCTCCCCATCTCATCGTGGAGGTGTTGTCACCCCGAACGGCGGCCCGAGATCGCACCGTGAAGCTGAACATCTACGCGAGGGCGGGGGTCGAGAACTACTGGCTGGCGGACCCGACCGAGAAAACCCTCGTACTCTTTGTTCTCGATAGCGGGACCTACCGGGTCGAGGCAGCTCTGGGCCCTGGCGATACCTATCGACCGGTGGCCTTCCCGGAGATCGAGCTGGACATGGCTTTCCTGTTTCCCTGATTCAGACCCTTTTCAGACAGTCGGGTTAGCATGGCATACCATGCACCTGACTGCCCTGACGCCAAGCTACCCCACCCGGGCCTCCGCGCCCGTGGCTCCGCCCCCGGCTGCCGAGCCGGAGTACGGCAGCGACATTCCCGGCTACACCGGTCCCAAGGACGGGCGCTCGCATCCGAAGTATGGCACCGTCCTCCGACCCATCGTGAAAGCGCTGGCTTCAGGCCGCTACCGGGTGCAGATCGAAGGCAAAGAGAACCTGCCCGGCAAGTTCGAGGGCCCCTACGTCTACTCGCCCACGCACCCGAGCGCGTTTGACCCCATCGTCTTCTGCGCCGCCATGGACCGCCCGCTGCGGCTGATGGGAAACCAGTACCTGTTCCGCGGCCCGGCCGGGCCACTCTTGACATGGATGGGCCTTTTTCCGGTCGATCGCGAGGGTGCCAATCCCGTCACTCTCAAGCACTGCAACGAAGTGCTCAAGGAAGGCCACAACCTGGTCATCTTCCCGGAGGGAGGGCTGGTGGGCGCCGAGCACCGCGACACGGTGGCTCCCATCAAGAAAGGGGCAGCCGCTTCGGCCATCGTGGGTGGGGCCAAAGCCATTATCCCGATCGCCATCCACTACGAGGAAGACCGGCAGAAACGTCCGGGAGAAGCCATTCTGGGAGCCCTGACCGCAGCCGGCGTCACCACCGCCGGCCTGCTCTCCAGCCAGGCCGGCCCCCTCTTGCAGGGCCTGGGCGGGGTGCTGGTGGGCGGGGCCACCGGAGCCTATTTGCTCGGCAAGGTGGCCGAGAGGCTCGCCCCCGACTCTCCCGAAACCCACCAGGGCCCGCGCTATCTGGCCTCGATCGCTGGAGGCGCGGTGGGCCTGCTGGTGGGTGGCGTGGCAGGCTTTCTGTTTCCTCAGGCCAACGCGGTGCTCTCGGTGACGGCCGGCCTGGCCACCTTGATGGCGGCCAACGCTTTGCGCCGGCGTCCCCTGGCCCGCATCGCCGTCCAGCCCCAGCTCGACGCCAACCCCTACCGGGCCCGCAGCGATCAAAAGCAGGCCATCGTGGACCTGACCGTGGAGCTGCACCGGTCGCTGGGCAAAGGCAAGCAGGCTCTTACGGGCCACGTTTACGACGACAGCGCGCCCAAATTCAAGCCGAAGATCGTAGAAACCTACAAGGGCGGCATCAGCTGGTAGACCACCCCGGCTCAGCTCCAGGAAGCTAAGCGTTTCGCTTGCGCCCTAGAACCAGACCGTCTCCCCGCCCGGCCAGCCGGCCAGGTGCACGCTGGGGGGCGCCGAGGAAGGTAGCAGTGGCGCCAGGTTCCGATACAGCGCCTCGGCCATGTGGGGGACGAAGGGGGCGTGCAGCCGGGCCAGCTCCAGCAGCTCGGCGGCCGTGAGGTCGCCGCTCAGTCCCTGCTCCAGGCTGGACACGGCCAGGTCGAGCTGGTACTGCTCCAGAGCGACCGTGACCTGGCCCACCAGGTCCTCGAGCGCGTTGGAAGGCAATAGGGTTCCAGGAGTGACGCGCTTTCGCCGCATGAAGTCTTCTTGCAGCTTCCACCAACGGTCCAGATGCTCCAGCGAGCCCCCGCAGAACAGCCAGCGGGCATTGTCCGCCTGACCGGGGATCTCGTAGGCGCTGGGCCGAGGGCCCTCGGGGCGCAAAATTCCCAGGGCGTCCTCGAGCTCGAAGGGCCCTGCCGCCGGCTCGGCCAGACGCACCCGGAAGCCGGCCATCAGCCAGCTGCGGATCAGCACGTCGTCGTGCACCCGAGCCTGCATCGAGTCGGCGTCACGAAAGCGCGCCGGCGGTGCCAGGGCATAGAATTTCTCGCCCCGTAATCCACCCTCCCAGAGCCGCGCGAAGACCCGATTCTGCCTCCAGGAGCGCTGCACGCGCTCGGGAGCGTTGGCGCCCCGGTCGCGACGTCCCGGGGGACGCAGGCGCACGCGAAAGGGCCGAGCCAGCTTGAAGATCGACCTTCTGGGCGGGGGCGGGGGAGGGATCGGCGCTGCTTGAGCTGGAGGAGGCGGGAGCGCGGCGGCCCGGGCCGGGGTCATCTTGACCGCCCGAGTGGGATAACCACAGCCGTCGCAGATCGGGTGGGTGCCCTCGAAGAACTCCGGAAAACTCTGTCGTAGCAGGTGATCGCAACGCGGACAGGCCTGGCGGGTGAGCCGTCCGGCGGCCAGCTCGGGCGAAGGACGCAGTTGCGCCCGGTGAATGGAGAACGGGCAGGAAGGGCAGCTCACGAACTCTTCCTCCAGCCCGGCCGAGCGGGCGGACAGGGGCATGGGGGTGGAGCAATCCGGGCAGACCGGACCCTCGGGCCCCACCACCAGATAGGGCGGGGGGCGCCGAGTGATAGCCGCCCCGCTCTCGCGTCCGCACTGAGCGCACACCCAGGCCGGAGAGGGCTCGCTCCAGCCATAACCGGGCTGACCGGGCGAGGGTCCGGTCAGGTCGCTGGAGACGAACTCCTCCGAGCCGCAGTGAATGCATGGATCGGGCATGGGGCTTTTTTCGACATCGAGGGAGGCTCCCATTGTCCTTCGTGGAAAGCTCTGAGCCATATCCTCCTGGAAGGTGACGCATGCAAGCGCAGCAAGCAGAAATCGTGAAGTGCCTGTTCAAAATGGCCTGGGCCGATGGCGAGGCTTCGGACGAGGAAGTGGAAGTGCTCTCGCGCATGATGAGCCGACTGGGAATCCCCCTCTCCGAGCGCATCATCGCCATGGATGGTGGACTGAGCGAGCCCGAGCAGGGCCCGGACCGCATCGAGGAGTTGCTCCCCGATCGCGAGAGCCGCTTGCAGGCCATGGAGATGCTGCTGGCGGTGTGCTTCTCTGACCAGCAACTGGCCCCCCAGGAGGTCAGCTACATCGAAGACCTGTCCCGCCGCCTGGGCATCAGCGCCCCCGAGCTGGAAGCCCTGCGCAAGCGGGCGATGGGGGCCTGATGCTGAGTTTTCTGAACGCCATCGTCGAGCTGGTCGACCTGCACGAGGGCAAGCTGGTCTTCCGCTCCAACCGCCGCTACCAGGAAGGCAAGGAGGTCGAGGTGCGCCTGGCCCTGCCCCCGGGCTCGGGCAAAGTCGCCAACATGCGCATCAAGGTGGAGAGCTGCCGCAAGCTCGAGTCGGGCGGCCTGCTCTACTCGGCGAAGGTCCTGGGAGAAGTTCCCGGCGAGAGTCACAAGGGCACCGTGCACGACCCCTCCATGCGCAAAGCCGCGCGCCACAACGTGGGCGTGCGCGTCATGTCCAAGGACCTCCCCGGCTACCGGGCCCTCACCATCGATCTCTCCCAGACCGGGATGCAGCTCGAGATTGACGAGAAGATCGGCACCGGGCACACGATCCGCCTCAACCTCGAGTTCGACCGGGTGGATCTGGCCACCATGGACGTCGAGGCCAAGGTCGTCTGGTGTCGTCCCCACCCCACCCGCGACGACCGCTTCCGCTGCGGGGTCCACTTCATCCCCACTCCGGAAGCCAAAAAGCAACTCACGGCCGTGGCCGACTTCTTCGAAAAGCGCTCGCAGGCCGATCTGCAGAGCCTGCTCGAGCAGGCCAAGCTGCTGAGCCAGAACCCTGGCCCACTCCCGCAGGACGCCAGGAAGGAGCTGAAGCTCCCTCCCCGCGACGAGACCGTGTCGGCGCCGGCCGCCAAGCCGGCCGCTCGCAAGCTGGCCACCGGCAAGGCTCGTCGCACGGGCTTTATGATCCCCCTGGAGGCCACCGTGCGCGGTCACCGTTGGGAGCTGGCCGGCCGCGAGCTGCTCTTGCTCTTGCGCAGCCCCGATGGCGCAGACCACTTCCTGGCCTTCCCGGAATGCCAGACGATGCGCGACTACGGCTGTTGCCTGGGCCTGACCACGACGGGCATGCACGCGAGCTCGCAGTCGCCTTTGATCGACGAGGTGGTCGAGCGCAGCGGAGGCAGCTCGTGGAAGCACTACAAGCTGCTCGGGCCCAAAGAGCAGGTGCTGCTCGAGGTGGTCTCCGGCCCGGTTCGGCTTCCCTCTGACGACTGACCCGTGAAGCGCGACAAGCTGGTGACCGCGGCCCGGGCCGTGGAGCTGATCCTCGATGGCGACGCAGTGGCCACCGGGGGCTTCGTGGGCATCGGCTTTCCGGAAGCGCTGGCGGTGGCTCTGGAAGAGCGCTTCCTCAAGACCGGCCGTCCCCGCGACCTGACCCTGGTCTACGCCGCCGGCCAGGGCGACGGCAAGAAGCGCGGGCTCAACCACCTGGCCCATGAAGGCCTGGTGAAGCGGGTCATCGGGGGCCACTGGGGCCTGGTGCCGGCCCTGGGGAAGCTGGCCCTGGACGAAAAGATCGAGGCCTACAACCTGCCCCAGGGCGTCATCTCGCACCTGTTCCGCGACATCGCCGCCCATAAGCCGGGCTTGCTGACCCGGGTGGGCCTGGGCACCTTCGTCGACCCCCGCCTGGAGGGGGGCAAGCTCAACTCTCGCACCACCGAGGACCTGGTCGAGCTACGTGACGAGCTGCTCTTTTATCGCGCCTATCCCCTCTCGGTGGCCCTGCTGCGGGGCACGACCGCCGACCCCGAAGGCAACATCTCGATGGAGCGCGAGGCCCTGACCCTGGAGGCTCTGGCGATCGCCCAGGCGGTGCACAACTCGGGCGGGCTGGTGATCGTGCAGGTGGAGCGGCTCACCGCCGAGCACCGGGTGCACCCCCAGATGGTCCAGGTGCCGGGGGTGCTGGTGGACTGCGTGGTGGTGGCCGAAGATCCGGCCCTGCACCAGCAGACCTTCGCCGAGCCCTACAACCCGGCTTACACCGGGGAGGTCAAAGCCTCGCCCGGCATGGCCCGCATGGCCATGGACGAGCGCAAGGTGCTGGCCCGCCGCGCCAGCTTGTTCCTCAAGCCCAACGCCGTGGTGAACCTGGGCATCGGCATGCCCGAGGGGGTGGCCGCGGTGGCAGACGAGGAGCGCATCCTGGACTGGATCACGCTCACGGTCGAGCCGGGTGCGCTGGGCGGCGTCCCGGCCGGAGGCCTCTCCTTCGGAGCCGTCACCAATCCGGGCGCCATCATCAACCAGCCCTCCCAGTTCGACTTCTACGACGGCGGAGGCCTCGACCAGGCCTTCCTGGGCCTGGCCGAAGTGGACCGGGACGGCAACGTCAACGTCAGCCGCTTCTCAGGCCGTCTGGCGGGAGCGGGCGGGTTCATCAATATCAGCCAGAACGCCGCCTTCGTCTGCTTCATGGGCACCATGACCGCGGGCGCAAAGCTGCAGGTGAGCCCCCAGGGCCTGAAGGTGGAGCGCGAGGGCACGCACCGCAAGTTCGTGGAGCGGGTGGGCCAGGTGACCTTCAGCGGCCAGTACGCCCGTGAGCGCGGCCAGACCGTCTACTACCTCACCGAGCGAGCCCTCTTCCGGCTCGGGGCGGCAGGGCTGGAGCTGCTGGAGATCGCCCCCGGCCTGGACCTGGAACAGGACGTGCTCTCCCAGATGGAGTTTCACCCCCGCCTGGCCGAGCCGGTCGGCCGCATGGATCTGCGCCTCTTCGGCCCCGAGCCGATGGGCCTTGCCTCCGCGCCGGGCCGCAGCATGGCGGAGCGACTGGAGTATCACCCCGAGGAGAGCCTGGTCTTCGTGAACTTCGAGGGGCTGCGCCTGGATACGAGCGAGCAGGTAGCCGAGCTGTCCTCCTGGCTCGACGACTACTTCGGCCGGTTGGGCCAGCGGGTCCACGTGGTGGTGAACTACGACCACTTCCAGGTGGCCCCGGCGGCCGAGGAGGCCTACTACGAGATGGTGCGCTCCAACACCGAGCGGTTCTTTCTCTCGTCGGTGCGCTACTCCAACCACGCCTTCACCCGCCGCCGACTGGCCGCCGGCATGGCCAGCGCCGGAGCGGGGCTGTTTGGCAGCTTCCAGGAGGCCATGGGTCAACTGGGGTAGCCCTGACCTCGCCGGGCAAAGGTGCGAGTGACCTTCAGCGGCCAGACGGTCTACTACCTCACCGAGCGAGCCCTCTTCCGGATCGGGGCGGAAGTCCGAGCCTGCTTGTTACTTGACACACACTGCCTTATGTTCGACGCTGAACCAAGAGTTTGTGCGGAGGCCTGTGCGATGGCGACCAACATTGAGATCGACCCTGCGCTGGTCGAGGAGGCCAGAACCCTTGGTGGTCATAAGACAAAACGGGAAACCTTCGAGGCAGCCTTACGCGAATACGTGAGGTTGCGAAAGTCCCGGGGAATCCTGGCATATTTCGGCAAGGTCGAGTTCGACGAGGACTATGACTACAAAAGCGCGAGAAGCCGTTGAGAGTCCTGGTAGATACTTCGGTGTGGTGGGTGGCGCTCCGGCCTGGGCGATGTCACCCTGAGGCCGATAGACTCCGGCATATGATCGTGACCGGTGACCAGGTTTGTGTCCTGGGCATCATCATCCAAGAAGTGTTACAGGGAATCGCAAACGCGGAGCTGGCAGAGAGCATCCAGGTTGAGCTGGAGCCCTTTGACCTTTTTGACCTGACCCGAGAGGACTATGTGGCGGCAGCTACCCTGCATCGTACCTGTCGATCTGGCGGAATCGCAGCAGGGAGCATCGATTGTCTGATCGCGGCAGCGGCGGAGCGGCACGATTGCTACTTGCTCACTCTGGACAATGATTTTGACAGGCTCGCATCGTTCTGCCAGCTCAGGCTCCTCTAGAGGGTCTGTTGACATTCAGATCCCTCTCCGCCTCGGAGAACGCTCGGTCGATCTCAGGGGGGGCTGACGACGAAGATTCAGGAAGGACTCGGAAACCTGAGTGGCTGGAAGTCTCAGAGCAGCATCTCTTCCAACCACTCCTGCTGGTCCAGCCCGATGAGCACCTGGCAGGCGGCCAGGCGCACCTCCGGATTCTGATGCTCCAGCGCCAGCCTCCGCGCCCCCTCCAGGGCCGCTTCCCCGGCGGCGATGCAAAGCTGGGTAGCGGCCGCGCGGATCTGCCACTCGGGCGCCTCCAGGCACGACATCACGCAGGGCAGCGCCTGGCTCGGGCAATGCCGGGCAAAGGCCACCAACAGCTCCCGCCGCAAGTCAACCTCGGACGTCTCGGAGAGCAACCTCTCCCAGTCGAGGTCGCGCAACCCGGCCCGCACCACGGCGCAGCGCAAGTCGAGCCGCTCGTGCGCCCACAATTCCCGCAGGCGAGCCTGGTGAGCTTCCTGCTCCAAAGGCAGCCGCGCCAGCTGGCGCAACGCCTCCAGAATCAATGAATCGTTTGAAGACGACAGGGTCTGGCGCAGCATGCCCGCCACCTGCGGCAAGAATTTCCGGCCTCCCCACTCCAGCAAGGTCAGGCGCTGCCGGTCGTCGAGCTTGTCCCAGCGCATCCCGATGCGGGTGAAAGTCGGCAGGCCCTGCAGCTCCAGGTATTCCCAGGCGTGCGCGGCCAGGGGGCCACGCAGCTGCTCGAGCCACAATTCGGCGGAGTCGTCCTCGAACAACGGTGGTTCGGGTCGACCCAGGTCTGACAACAGCGCCATGCGCAGCCGCAAGGGGAGATCCGGCTCCCAGTCGGGCCACCACGCCAGCACGCCCGCGGCCGTGCGCGCGTGGGCCGACAGCACGTCGCGCTGCAACATCTCGACCAGCAGGCAACGCACCGCTTCGGTCTGCTCCTCACCCAACCGCACGATGATGGCCCTGACCGACTCGGTGTCCTGGTTGGTCGGCAGATCGCGCATGAGGAACTCGACGGCCCGGGCCTGGCGAAAGTTGGCCAGGGCCAGAATGTGGGCGTGGCGCAGTTGCCCGGACGGCATGTCGCGCAGCTGCTCGATCAGCATGTCGAGCACGTCCTTGCCCTCGTGCCGGCCGTACGCCAGCGCCTTCTCGGGATGCCGGCCGATCTGCTGCAAGACGCCGATCCTCACCATGACGTCCGGGCTGCCGACTGCCGAAGCCAGGTCGGCAGCGTTCCGAATGTGCAGTTTCGAGGAGGTCAACTCCAGGCCAGGTCGGGCTCTTCGAAGACGACTTCGACCGGCCGGGGCCCTCTGCCAGCGATGTCATTGCTGAAGGTGAAGGAGTTGTTGGTCAGGTCGCCTCGAACGCCCCCCTGGACACTGGTGTCGATCCCAAGCAGCTCGAGCAGACCAAAGGTGAATTGCGGCTGGATCGAGAGCACCATGAAGATGGTGATCCTGGCATAGACCCCGACGGTCAGGTCGATTCCCCAGCTCCACTTGTAGCGGAGCCCGACCGTGGCCGGGCGGTAACTGTTGAAAAAGATCTGGCCAGGCGGCACGCCGTCGATCAGGTTGTTCTGGCTGCTGACGTAAGTGATCAGGCCTGTGTCGTCGGTTGTCTGCTCGCTCACGCTGTAGACGGCTTCGTCCAGGACCACGCCCTCGACCTGAATGTGAATGGGAAAACCGAAGCCGAAGGTGGGTCCAAACTGCACCTCGCTTCCCACCACGCTGAGAGCCTCGTTGAAGGCTCGAACCGGGGAAATGAACTGCGAGAGATCGAGCTTCAGGGTCATCCTGGGGATCAGTTCCCTGGTATTGCCCGAAGGGGCGGCCGGGATGAGCGATGTGCTCGAGTCGGTCATGCCCCAGCCGGCGTGCGCAACGGCCGTCGAAGGCTTGAGCTTCTTGGAGATGTCGGCCAGCGCGCCACCCTCGCCCCTGCGAGCCAGGACTTCGATGGCGGTGAGTAGCAGCGCGATGAAATCGATGGTGGCCTGCTGGTTGACGTCGACGATGGTGGCCCAGACGTTTTCGAAATACCCGTCCCAGCCGCCCACCCAGCGCACGCCCGCCCAACCGGTGATCCTTACCCTGATTTCGAATTTCAGCTGGGCGCCGATGAGGAATCCGGCTTCGGAGGTGGGGGTGCGACCTGCCAGGGTGAGCGTGGTATCGCCGAAGTGTCCGACCACCAGCTCGGGGTTGAACATGCCCGTGGCCCAACCGGGCCCGGCAAATCCAAGCAGGAACGAGCCTTTCACGGCCAGCACAAAGTTCCAGGCCAGGGCGGTGAAAGATTCGTCGAGGATGATGAAGGGATACTCTTGGAATACGCCTGGCGTGGGACCGCCCGAATAATAGAACCCGTTGACGAGGCTGACCACGTCCTGGTCGCCGCTGGTCAAACGGTGGGTGGTGTGGAGGTTCTTGCTCATGCTTTCTGCTACCCTTCTCTAGACCGGCGTGCCGATGACGATGCCGCTGGTGCCATCGACGAAGTCGACGATCATGCCCAGCCGGTCATCGAGGTCGGCGTGGTTCTGCATCAGGCCGAAGATGATGCTGTTGACTTCCTGGCCGTCGACCCTGTCGCCTCGGGCGAGAATCGTGCGCGCTGCCGCCCCGTCGAAGAGCACGAGCTCGGCGACGTCCACGCAAATGAGCACGTAGTAGATGCGGTCCCCTCCCCCACGGCAGGGGGGAGCGATGCTCTGGATGGTGTTGCCCAGGGGAGAGAGCCCGTCGGTCTGAGCGATCAGGTTGTTGCCGTAATACAGGCCCAGGTGGCTGGGGTCGAGATGCAGTACGGACACCGGAATGCCGTTGGTCGTGATGCGAGGACCGTAGATCGAGGTGCCGTCCGGCAGGTCCGGGCTGATGAGGCGCGGATTGACCGAGCTGGACCTGCGGGCGGAAACCAGCTTGCGAGACTGAGGATCGCCGATCTTACCCTGAACGATCACACAGTCGGGCAGCTTGCCCTGGCCCTTCTGGGTGATGTCGCCGTCGCCGTCGAAGCCTCCGCTCAAGGTGGCCTGGGCCACGAAGTGCCCGTTGCCCGAAAGCGCGATGTGGCCTATGCCTGCGGTGGTGCTGGCGCCGTGGGGAACCAGATCCTGAGTGGAAAAAAGGATTTCTGAATTGGTGTGATGGTGGTTGCGCTCGGTCACGTGGGCGACACCGTCAGCATGCAGCGCGGTTCCATCGTTTACGAAGCTGGAAACGTAAGCGATGTTGCCGTGGTCGTCCAGGCACGGGCAGCTGAAGTCTCCACCCAGATATCCTCCTCCGCCAGCCCTGGCTCCCCCCATCGTGGCAAACGGAGCCACGTCCCCGTCATCCTCGAGGATGAAGACGGCGGGCGTATTGTCCGGCCGGGTCAGGGTGGTGACGTAGGTGCCCTCTTTATTGCCCTGTCCCAGCCCGATACCCGACACCGTGGTGCCGTCCGGCAGGGTATCGCCGACCCCGACCACCCGCACCAGCTCGACCAGCGCGGGGATGCCGGCGATGAAGGTGAGCCCGCCCCGGAAGAGGGCCACATGGTCTTCCTGGTCGACGGCCTGGAAGAAGATGTGCCCGCCGTTGGTTATCTGCACTCCGCCGGTAAAGGCCTTGAAGGGAGCATTCCTGGCGGAGATAGGCGCGTTCGCCGAGCCTCGCATCTGGCCGCGATTGGTCGTCGGCAGGCTGATCTCAGAGCTGTGCAAGACGGTGTGAAACCGGAACCCGTTGGGCCCCGGGTTGAGCGTGAGCAGGTCGCCCGGGGGGGGCGAACTGTCTCCCCCGCAACCCGAGAAGATGATGCCGCTCCCCACGGAAGCGGCCAACATGGCCAGAAAGTCACGTCTTGAAGTCTTCATGTGTACTCCTCAGCTGGCGGCTTACCTGGATGACCGTCCAATCAACCCCTCCAGGTTCCCCTCCGTTCCCGGTTACTCGGGCTGTCCTGCGCGTTCGGTTTTCGGCCCACGAGCTCCATGGTCTCCACCGGCAGTCGCTCCCAGCTTTCGCCGATGATAGCGCCCGAATCACGACAAATGAGGCGCCGAAGCCTGGCGGGACAGGAAGGTCGAGGTGACGAGCTCGGCCAGCGTGTCACGCTTTGAGGTCTTGCCGGCCAGCTCATGGACTGCGGCGTTGGCTTCGTGTTCATCGAGAATGGTCCTGCGACAACGGCTTTTGTCCCAACACTTCCACGGCCTCCACCGGCAGTCGCTCCCAGCTACGGCGATGGTAGCGCCCGAAGCGCGACAGGCGCGGCGTGGCAGTCTGGGAGGTAAAGAAGCCTGTGGAGACGGAGCTCGGTTGGGGAGCGACCATGGCCTGGTGGAAATGGTCCATACTTGCACCTGGCAGCGACCCGCTCCGCTTCGGCTCGAACCCTGCCTCCCCGATGGCCGCCAGGACCTCGGCCAGCGTGCGCGTGCGGGTGCAGTAGGTGTAGTCGTAGTCGTCCAGGGCCCGGGCCTCCTCCGGAGACAAAACCGCATCCTCGCGCACGAAGTCTTTCACGTAGAGAATACCCCCCGGACGCAAGACTCGAAACAGCTCGGCGAACAGCGCGCCCGGAGCGTGCGAATACGAGGCCGATTCCAGCAAGATTGCGGCGTCGAACGAGTCGTCCGCCATCGGCAGAGCATGAAAGTCACCCTCGTGAACCCGCACCCGATCCCCCAGGCCGCTGGCCGCGATGTGCTCACGCGCGGTGGTGGTCTGAGCCGGGCACAGGGTGACGCCGTCAACGGTCACGTCCAGGCCGCGGGCGATGTCGAGGGCGGGGCCGCAGACCCCGCAACCGGCATCCAGCACGCGCATGCCGGCGCTCAGCCCGGCCCGCCTGGCGAGCTCGAGGTTCGAGCCCTCCGCGGTTTCTGCCACCAGCGCGGCCTGGAAGGTCGGGCCCAGGCACGCGAGATAATCTTCGTGCGCTCGCTCGTAGTAAGCACGCACAACCTCCAGGCTGCTGGTGGAGGACTCCTGCCGGGGCAGGCTGGTCCAGGGGTAGTAGGCCGTCCAGTGAACCTCGCTATTGGCTGGCCGACATTTGAGGTAGCGCGGAGGGCGCGGGCTCAGCGTGTCCAGCCAGCCTCCTAGCGGCTCCAAATGGGTCGGGTCCTCCACATCGATGGCGAGGCTGGAGGGGTCAGCGAGATCAACCGTGAGGAAGACCAGGGGCCGACCACCTGACCGCTCGGTGAGCTCGAGCAGTGTGGCCGCCTTTTCGGCTGATACCAACCGATTCAGAACTGCGGCCAGGCAAGCGCGCGGGAGCTTGCAGAAAGCGGCCGCCAGGCCCGGCTTGAGCGCGATCCCCCAGCGGCTGTCGGGCGACTCGAGGGCAGGTTGCAGCACCCGCTCGAGGCAAGGCGAAGCCCCACGCCCGAAGCGTCGCGCGAAGACCCGCAGGGTCGCGATGGGGTAGCGGGAAGCCTGGTCGAGCAGAAAATACTGGGAGGCCTCCGCCACCTGGCCACTGCGGAAACCGACTTTGGCCCAGACTCCGGGGTTCAAGTGGAATTTCGCCCGCACCAGCTCGTCGGACGCAAGCAGCGGCTTCGGGTCGAGACCCATCCTGGAGAGGAAGCTCTTCAGCTCTCCCCGATCTGCCAGACGCGTCTGCAACCCCAGACGGGTCGGGTCGTGGCGAGAGAAACTGAGCTCGGCCTCTCGCAACCATGCTCGGGGAAGCTCTGCCAGTCGGTCGAGCATCACTCGACGCGCCGATAGCACTTGACCCAGTCGACCAACATGTCCGCGGAACCGTCCGTGGGTGGCTGCCAGTGGCCGTCCCTGATCTCCTTCACCTGGTTGTCCCAGGCTCCGCCAACGGCGACATTGAGGACGAATGCCTGGGCCGACCATTCACGGTTGATGGTTTGCCAGTCCGGCACTTTGATTTTGCCCTCATTCTTCTGAGCGACGATGGCTTTGAGGGAGTAGGAGTGGATTCTCGTGGCCGGCGTCACCCCGTCAGCCAGGCTGACCAGGGTTCCCTCGGAATTGACCTCGGCATCGAGATAGATGTCGTAGCGGACGTCGGTCACGGTCTGGCCGTCTCGGACCTCGTACCAGTCCACCGCGAAGGTATGCGGCTCGGCCCATTGGGCCGGGGTCAGCCTGGTCTTGATCTCCTCGCTGTCGTCAGGTGGCAGGCTGGCATACCAGGGGTTGTTGCGATAGTCCAGGTAATTGGGGAAGTCTGGTTGCGCGGTCCGGACCATGATTCTCGAGGTAAAATCAGGCCGCACCTCGATCGGGAGAACGGTCTCCATGACGTCGATCTCCCCGGTCTTGGGCCAGGGGTTGGCACCGTCCACCACCCCTGCGGTCCAGAGCGCCGGCCAAAGATGCTGTCCGCGTGGAAGCTTGGCTCGATAGACGAAGAGCCCGTACTTCTGCCGGAAGTTGGACCTCACTCGTCCGCTTTGAGCGTACCAGGACTTCTTACTGTTGGAGTACCGAGTGCCGGCCACCTTGATGCGCAAACCCCCGCCCGGAGGGAATACCACGTTTTCCTTGATGTACTCGACGGGCGAGCTGGCGGGGTCCTGGAAGGTTTCCACCACCCAGGCGGACGTGTCCGTGAAGGTGCTTTCGTAAACACTCTCATACCGGGTCGAGGGAGGGGCGACCGGTGCGGCCAACGCCACCGGCAGGGCCAGTGGCGGGTACAGCCGCCTCACCGCTTTGGGGATTTTCGCCGGCTTGTCGCCCGGACCTGAGATATTCTCTCCACGCTCTTTCAGAGGTTCTTGCTCCCACCAGAACCCCGAGGGCGTGCGGGGGGACGGATGGACGTTTCGCCCCATGAAGACGGCGTCAATGTGCTCGGTGTCGCGTACCCCGACGACGCCGAATCCGAACCAGGGATAGGGCTTGACATCTTTGAGATCGGTCGGATCGGGCTGCGAGCCTCCGCTTCCGCACACGAGTTGGGAAACTGTCCCCCCCCCAGGCGGCTGCTTGGTGGACATCAGGTGAGCGTGCGCAGAGAAATAGCCGCGCACCTTGGTGTTGGGACCCGCATTCAGAATCTGAAAGAAAGTCTGCGCCTGCGCGGGGTTGATCCCGAATTCCGAGTAAATCGCCTGGATGGGCCGGTGACCAAAAACGAAAATATGCCGGACGGTCTCATCCTGCTGGGCCCGCGCCAACTCTCTCCGAACCCACCCCAAAGGGATGAAGCCCACATTCTGGGCGCCCTCCCCGACATAGGTATCGGTGTTCAACACCATGAAGAAATATTCGCCAAAGTCTGATATCTGGCCGTCAGCGGAGGCCCGGAAGGTATAGGAGAGCCTGCTTTCGTCGCGCTGAATGTTGTCCTCGCCCTTCCGCGGTCCGTTCCCTCCCACGATATAGGAAGCCATCTGGGATACGAAGACCGCGCCGCTGCCTTGATTGGGCAATTCCTGCTTGTTGGACCTGGTCCGATAGCACATCTCGTGATTTCCCGGCAGGACGACCACCGTGATGTCCGGAGGGAAAAGAGAGCCCTCCGGCGGGGGCGTCACGTTGGCCTGCTGTCCATCCCGGGCGATGATCACGGGACCGTTGGCGCGAATCTTCTTCCAATGCCTCAGTTCGAAGTCGAGGATGCCCGGAGCGTCATTTTTTACATCAGTCTTGGGTTTCTCAACCACGTCGCCGAGCAAGAAGATGAACTTGGGCCTCGGGTTGAGCGATCTGATGTCCTGGAAGTGCTGCCTGAGCTGGGCCACATTGGCCGTTGAATTTTTCTCGGCCGCGTTGAGCTGGTCTCGGAATTCAGGCCTGTCGTCGAACGTGCCCGCCTCCGAGGCACGATTGCAGCCAAAGAAGGCGAAGGAGAATTTGATATCGGGTCCCACGACGGGATTGTCTCTGGCTTGCGCCGCGGCCTTCGGGAGCAGGACCAGGGACGGGTTCTGGATACCGTTCCGAAAATCGTCCTCCTGCAAATTCTTGGCCGACTCGACAAAGGATGCGATGACCTGGCCGGTGTCATCGAGATACTCCAGCGCGAGCGTGCTGACGTCGGGCGCGACCTGGACCGTCACCGTGTGGCTGGCAGGCAGCGTCGTCGACGAGACGTGCTCACCTTCGACATCCGCCGCGGTCACGCGCAGTTGGGTGGCGCCCTCCGGAACGTCGCCCCGGATCTCGACGGGATAGGACCCGTCCACGACGACCGGAGCCGCGCCCGTCGCCCCCCCCTGGGCGCCGCAGCCGAACAGACTGAGCGCCAGGCACAGGAGGAGCACGGCTCGTTTGTACAGGTTGATCACGCGAGACCGACTTTCAGGAGACCGGGTTCCCCCCCCGTCATTTTACGGACTGAATGGCAATTGTAGCACAGAACCCGAGCCCAGTTCTACGACCGTGGGGTCGGCACCCAGCGCGGACCAGAGCTCGAGCCGAACTTTGCCGTTCTGGAAGTCGGCCCAGGAGCCATTGGCGTAAGCCAGGCCCTGGGTATCGCGATAGGTCTCCCAACCGACGCGATCGTCGTTGGGGAAATAGCGCCACATCTCCACCCGGTCCCAGGTCCCGTCGCCGATGAAGTCATAGGAAATGCGTGCCTGGACGGCGGTAGCGATCTTCTGACCGGCGTCCACCCGAAGTTGGAAGTGTGTCGTCTGCCCATTGTATCGACCCGAAAGAGACTCGCTGAGAATCACCGCTTGCTGGTAAGGCTGGCCGTCCCGGTTCTGGCCTGCGGCCGGCAAGCTCAAGACCGACTGAGCGGGAGCCGTGGCCTGCAAGCCCTGGCCCACGAACAGATTGAAGGTCGAGGACGGAGTCGGGGTGGGGGTTGGGGTTGGGGTTGGGGTTGGCGTTGGGGTTGGGGTTGGCGCTGTGTCGGAGGACGTTTTGAAAGCGACCGAGCCGGCTGCGGCCACCAGACTGACCCCGTCGGTGAAGTGGACCGTGATGGGTTGCGCGCCAGCGTTGTAAGCCATATAGCTCCGCTGCGTGCCCTTGACCAGAACGGCATAACAGGGAGTGTCAGCCAGGACTCGTGGGTCCTGACCTCCCCAGGACGCCAGGTTGGCCAGCCAGTGGTAGGTGTGGGCAGCCGTCTCGCCCCCTTCGGGAGCAGGATTTGCGGCCAGATAGCGGTCCAGGCTCTTCTGTCCGTCGGCGAAAACCAGCGCCGACCAGAGGATATCCTGCCACACCGTCGCTGGCCCCTTGTTCTGCTGCACCATGTGGTCGTAGTTTCTCTTCATCACGCCCGGACGGCGGCCAAGATACAGCGAGCCACCGTTGAGAGGAAGGAAGTTGATGCCGTGAATCTCCTCCGGGTTGCCCGTCCACCAGGTGGCGTAGGCTCCTCCGGAGCCCCAGAGGATTCCCAAAACCGGGTGGGGGAAGTCGTCCGGAAAGACCTCCTGGTCGGCGTCAAACCAGTACTGCGCGATGGCTTCCGCCTCGGTGGTATAGAGGTAGATTCCGAGATCCCGCAGGGTCGGACGATTCATTTCGTTGCCCCAGAGGATGACGGAAGTTGCAAACTGCATGGCTTCCGAGGACGATTCCTGATTGTTACCGGCCGCAAAGACCTGGGCCCCGGAGGCCCAACTGTGTCCGGCGTAAGGGTCGAAGTTTCGCAGGAAAGGGTAGCGGAGATTGGCTCGGTCCCCATTCCCGGCGGCGCTGATCAGCTCTTCCACATTCTCCTGATTGCGCGTGGCCCAGGCTTTGTCGTAGCGAGCCAGGGTAGCGGCCGCCATGATGTAGTAGCCAAAATGAAAGTGGTGGTCGTTGAGCTGCGTATCCGAGCCAAAACCCGGCGGTTGAGCCAGCAACGTGGTCCACTGGGAGTTGTAGAAGAACGCATTGGGGAGACGTCCGTCAAAGAAGTCGTCGAGTCGCTCGCGAATGCGCTGAAGGAACAGATCGCGAGCGGCGGGATGCTGCACCTGATCGGCAATGGGAACCAGCGCCGCCAGACGCGTCAGGTCTTTCCCGGCAAAATAGACGTCCTTATTGGGTAACGGACCGCGCAGTTGCTCCTGGTATATGCGCTCCACCAGCGCGCGCAGCCTCGGGCCGTCAACCTTTCCCGTATCGGGCAGGTTGGGCAAGACCCCCGTGTACGGCATGTTGGTCGCAAACGAGCGAGCACATACCACCCTCATCTCCCCGCGGGGAGACTGATAGGTGTCGCCGGTGAAAGGACCCGGGCTGCGCCGCCACTGATGCCGATAGAGGGCCATGATCGGCTTGCCGGCGGGTCCTTCCTTGACCTGGGTGTCGAGGGTGAAGGTGGTCCGGACCCTGTTGCCGGTCACGGTCCAGGCAACTCGGCTGCCGGTGACAAACGTAAAGGCGCTCAGACGGAAGCGCTCCAAGGTGGCCACACTGCTGTCAGGCAACAGGGCCACTGACAGGTATTGCTTCCCGCTCAGGTTATTGGTGTAGACATTGCTGCCAAGTGTCCATCGTGTCCCGCTGGGAGCAAACAAGCCGTAGGAGTGGCCGTTCACCGTCAGGCCCAGGGTCCCGTTCTGGTCATAGAATACCTGGGTAGCGCCCGTGGTGTGGACCCGAGCGGTCGCTCCGGAGAGCTTGAAGTAAGCGAAAGGCAAGCCGTGGCCAATCGTGGCCTGCAGCGTCGGTCCCCAATCGGCGGTGACGGTCCAGTCCGAGTGGCCCGCCACCTTGACGTTCGGGGCTGTCAGGCCGAGCGAGCCCACCCGCAGCTCTTCGCGGAACGGATGGAAGTAGTTCACTCCATCGGAGGTGACCTGCGCCTGCGAAGGGTAACTGAGTGCCAGTCCGTCAGAGAAGGCTTTGAAAGCCAGGGGATGGGCGTAGAGGTATTCTCCGAACTGGTTGCCCGGATAATAGGGCCACAGCAGCGAGGTCCACCAATCATTGGTGGGGATCGGTCCCTGAAAACCGGGGGTGACCCTCGGGGCCACCGGGTTGCCATTGAAGTCGACGGGACCAGTCGTGTTGGGTGGCGCATCGACGAACCTCGCCATCAAGTCGTTCTTGGCGCCAGGTTGGGGAGCTCCCCCCGGATTGACATCGGCGGTGGCGGGGTTGCCATCAGGCTCTGCGCCCTGGAAATCCTGTCCGGCGCACCCCATCAGAAATAACAGCCCAACGAGTACTAGTAGCTTCATCAAAGGCTCGTCCTCTTCTCTCTGTATTCAGAGGACAGGAACCCGCTCGATTCTCCTGACCATGTTGGCGAGACTGGACTCGAGGCAGAATTGGTTCCGTGGACCTGGAAAAATTGCTGTCACACGAATCTAACTAGCCACGGCTGGTTTTCAACCCGACCGGCTCCAAGTCCTGTGGAAAGAAGCTGCAAAACCTCGCGCGCGCTGGGCCAGATCGACGCCCACGCATTCGCCCGCCGCCGACTGGCCGCCGGCATGGCCAGCGCCGGAGCGAGGCTGTTTGGCAGCTTCCAGGAGGCCCTGGGTCAGTTGAGGTAAACCTGACCTCGTCGGGAACGAGCCCGGCACGAATCAACGCTCGGGAAGCTTAACGCTGGAGAAGCGTCCAGTAGTTCTTTGTGCGGGTGCTCAACACGCTGAGATCCGGCATTCCATCCTCGTTGAGAATCCTCGAAAGCGATAGGGCCGACCGGAAACTCGGCCGTGTAGAGGTGTTGGCCGGCTGTGAAAGCGCCCGTGCCATCACCTCGGAGCACGGTGATCCCGTGATCCCGTACTGGCCCAACAACAAGAGGTCCTCTTTACCGTCGTGGTTGACGTCAGCCTGTGACGAGTCCAGGACCAGACTCTCATCACATGGGAAGCTTTCAGGTGCGTTGCCTGGTGACTACTCCCGACGGACGCAAAGCCGAGCGAGAGCAGAACTATCCGCCCACGCAAGAGCTCTGAGCCGCAGGTCGACCGGCAGCCCAACCCGAAACAAACCGGGTGATCCAACCCGATCGACGACATCTCGACGAGATGGCCCGAGTCTTCCCGCACGGCCTGCCATCGCCCGACCGGGCGGTCACTCCCGACGGAGCGCACACCGCCCACGTCGACGGTCCGAGGGTCTTCCTGGACGGGACCGAGATTTATGACGGCACGCGCGACGTTGATCCGGAGCGCGGCTTCTTCCCCTGCCCTAAAGTGGTGCCGGCCGTGGCCATCGCCAGCTCGGGCAAGGCGGTGTTGTTCCAGATACCCACTCCCATGGTGGTCGGGGGGGTGCCCATCAGCCTGGTGATGCGGGCCGAGTTGCAGCGGGGCTGGTTCGGCGGGCAGAAGGTCGAGGTATCGCCCATGGTCGAGCTCCCGGCCCAGGCTCAGGCGATGCAACTGCGCTCGGACGGCACCTTTGCTTATGCCCAGGGCGGCCAGATCTTCGAGAACCCTTCGGGCCAGGCCAGCGACTGGCAGGAGCGGGCCAGTTTTGGTCAGGAAGCGGTGCTGGGGTTCGACTACCTCCACGACGGCTCGCTGGCGGTCTGCACGGCAGCCGAGAACCGCGAGCTGCCGCGCTACTGGTTCGTTCCCGATGGGCAGACCCGGGGAGTGGAGGTGCCCCTGGAGCAGTTCGCCCCTCAGGGTCGTGAGCATTTCGACTGGCTGCGGCTGCGCTGGACCGGGATCGCTTTCGAGCAGATGGGGCAGTTCAAGCAACAAAATCCGGCTCTGTTCGATTCCGAAGGGATCCTTCGCCCCCACGCCGCCACCATCTCCCCCTCCGGCCGTCAGGCCCTGATGGTCACCCTGGGCCAGGCGGGCCAGGCGCTCTTGTACGATGGCGCCAGCAAAACCTCGCGCGCGCTGGGCCAGATCGACGCCAATAAACTGGACCGGGCCTTCTGGGATGTCGACCGGCACCGGGCAGCCGTGCTGGTGGGAGAGGACCTGCACGTCTTCGATCTGGCCGGCCAGGACAGCATCGTGTTGCCCGGGCTGAGAGACGTCGGTTACGACAAGCGCGACGGTTCTTTGACCTTCCTGGCCCCGGGCCAGAGCGAGCCCATTCGGGTGGGAATTCACCAGGCCCACACGCAGCGCGAGGCGTCCTGGTGGAAGCCGGCCCACGACCAGTACCGCGAGCGACTGCAGGCGCACGTGCTGGGAGCGCAGCCCGAGAAAGCCGCCACCGGAATTCAAGAACAGGCGAGCAGCGTCTCTTTCGGGGGCACTCGCCTCAAACGGCGCGCCGCCTCCCCGGCAGGGTAGGACCAGAGGCCCGCTCCCCGAAGGGGCCCAGACAACTCTCGAGGAGGACCTGGCCCATGAAGCTCTACACGAACCCCCGCTCGCGCGGCGTGCGCGTCCACTGGACCCTGGAGGAGCTGGGCGTGCCCTACGAGCTGAAGGTCGTGGACATGGCCAGCGGCGAGCACAAGGGAGAGGCCTACCTGAAGATCCACCCCCTGGGCCAGGTGCCCGCTTTCGAGGAGGATGACGGCCGCACCATGATCGAGTCGGGCGCCATCTGCGTCTACCTGGCCGACAAGTATCCCGAGAAGGGCCTTGGTCCAGGCAACCAGCCGGCCGAGTATTTCCAGTGGTGCTTCTACTGCTTTGGCTCGCTGGAGCCGCCCCTCATGGAGACGCTCATGCACACCCAGTGGCTGCCCGAGGACCAGCGCTCGGCTCCGGCGGCCGAGCGCTCGCAGGCCGCCCTCAAGAAGGTGCTGACCCACCTCGACACCCACCTGCACGGGCGCGAGTTCATGCTCGGCCAGCGCTTCAGCGTGGCCGACATCCTGATCGGAGGCACCCTGCAGTGGGCCTCGCAGATGCTGCCGATGGGCGACTATCCGCACCTGCTCGCCTATATCAAGCGGCTCAACGGACGACCGGCGGTGCAGGCCGTCCACGCGGCCGCGGCCGTCTGACCTCTGGTGGGGGTTCTGTCGGAGGATACCAGCCCCGCGGCCGAGCAAGTTCTCATCCGGCTGTTGAGAGGCCGCACGGCCTGCGAGCGATTGCATCAGCTCCAGCAGAGCATCCGAGCCGGTCGTCAGCTGCAACAGATGGGCCTCAGGATGCGCCACCCTGAATGGTCTCAGGAGCGCATCGAAGCGGAATCGGGAGGCAAGGACTGGATGCAAGCTGACCCTGTCCGTTTGCTGGTTCAGGTAGCCGACATCCTCGCCCGGTCAGGCATCGACTACTTTGCGACCGGCTCCATCGGCTCTACCCTGTATGGCGAGCCCCGCTATACTCAGGACATCGACCTGGTGGTCTCGCTGAAGCCAGAGCAGGCGGAAGCTCTCTTCCACCTGGTCGAAAAGGAGTTCTACGCCGACCTGGGCGCCATGCAAGAAGCGATCGCCCACGCGAGCAGCTTCAACTGGATCCATCTGGCCACCAACTTCAAGGTCGACCTGCACGTGTCCCGAGGAGACGAGTTCGACCGCTCGCGGTTCGCTCGCTCGCGCGAAGCGGAGGGTTTCCTGGTAGCCTCGCCCGAGGACGTGCTGCTGGCCAAGCTGCGGTGGTACCGGCTGGGCGGTGAGGTCTCCGACCGCCAGTGGCGCGACATTCTGGGCATCATCCTGGTCCAGGCCGAGCGCCTCGATCCGGCTTACCTCGAGCACTGGGCCGCCAAGCTGGGGGTGTTGGACCTGCTCGAGCGGGCCCGGCAGCAAGCTGCCTGAGCGTCAGGGCCGAGGGTGCAGGATCAACAGCTCATCGGGCAACTCGTTGACATCGCCTTCCTGGTAGGGCAGGCGCTCTGACAGGAGCTCCGCGGCAGCTTCGATGGGGGCGATCAGCGCCTGCAGCCGCTGACCCTGGCGCAGCTGTTCCAGGGCCAGATCGCGCAGGCTCTTGAGCTCGTCCTCGGTCAGGGCGGCCCCCCCGTCGGCCAGCACCACCACCCGGCGCTCGAAGAGACTCAGGTAGATCAGCACCCCGCCGCCTTTGCGCGTGGAGCCGAGCCGGCGCTCAGCGAAGACGTGCGAGGCGGCCCGGGCTGTCTCTTCGAGCATCTCGCGCGGGCCAACCAGGGGGGCGCGCAACCCCGGCACATACGTGCCCAGCAGGTTGCCAAGGAGGTAGCCCAGCACCACCCCGGCTCCCTGGTAGGCCAGCGGCACCGCCACCGGCTCCCAGGAGTCGCTTTGAAAGAAGAGTTGCAGCAAGCTCAGGGCCAAAAGAGAGCCGGCCAGGCCCAGGATGCCTTCGGCGCGGTCGTAGCGCCCAGACTCGCTGGCCACGGCGCAGACGATCTCGGCCGAGGTGCGCTTTTCGGCGGCGGCGATGGCCTGGCTGACCTGTCCGGTCTGAGCCGGGTCGAGGAAGGTGCGCGCGTTCACCAACTGCCGGTCGCTCCTCCGCCGCCACCGCTACTTCCCCACGAGCTGCCGCCCCAGGAGCTGCCGCCCGAGGAGGACGACAGGGTGATCCCGCGACTCCAATAGGGTCTCCTGCGGTTCTGCGGGGTCAGGAACGCAAACACGATGACCAGGGCGACATACAAGACGACCGTGCAGAGCGCCACCACGATCACGAAGACTCCCAGCGCGCTGAACAGCAGACGCGTGCTGGCAGACTGAGAGAAGACGAAGCCTCCCGCCATCAGGGCAACACCCAACCCTACCAGCAAGATGGCATAAGGTCGAGGGATGTCGCTCATCGAGAAGATGGAGTTGGTTCGCTCGGTCAGCTCCTCCTGCCAGGGTCTTCCGGGGGGCGAGGCTCCCGGGCCTGCCTGCTGCATCTCGACCAACCGGTCAGTGCCCTGCCAGATTCCCTGGTCATAGGCGGAAGCTTTGAAGCTGGGCACGATGTCGTTCTCCATCACCCGCCGGCAGTGGCCGTCCCAGCGCTTGGGCCAGTTGCTGCCCAGTTGGATGCGGCACTTGCGGTCGCCCACCGCCACCAGGAAGAGCACGTCCTGCGAGGCCAGATGCCAGCGCCGAAACCAGTCGGCGGCCAGGCTTTCCACGCTGCTGCTGCCGTAGGGCGCCATGCTGGCGATGGTGACGACCACCACCTCGCGATTCGTCTCCTGGTAGAGCTTCTGCAGCTTCGAATTGAGCTCTTTCTGGCGCGCGTCATCAAGCAGATTGGCGTAGTCGAAGACGGACACGTTGGGGGCCCGTAGCGGGAACTCGGCCAGAGCCCAGACGCCCACGCAGAGCGCCAGGGCCAACAGCAGGCGCCGACTCATGCGCCGCGCTTCTTGATGCGCACGCCGCCCACGTTGAGCTGCCCGCCTTGCTCCTGGATTCCGGCGCTCTGGGCAGCCGATGGCTGGACGCGAACGATCTCTTCGTTGGCCGGGCGTTCATAGCGCTCGAGGGTCTCGGCGCCGGGCTGGCCACCCTGCAACTCGTCGGGTCTGAGCAGCAGGGGGATCTCCTCTCGCCCGCCGAGTCGGTCGCGGGCGTGCTCGCTCACGGAGTTGGGATCAAGCTCGGGCACTTGAGAGCGGTCCACGTGCAAGACGCCGTTCTCGTCAAGCCGGGCCGGCACGCGCACGTGTTCGAGCGTGCCCCGGGGCCAGGACTGACCCTTCTTGATGGGCGGGCGGTTCATGCGAAACTCGAACCCGAAGGCCTGGCCGTCCGGGGTGATCACGTAGGTATTGGCCACGTAGGCAAAGGGAAGCAGCGACTTCATGGCCTTGAGCTCGTCGGGAAGCACTCTCTCGTCGCTGCCGTTGAGGGAGGCACCGTGGCTCTTATCCACCAGAAAGATGGTTCCGTTGGGAGCGATTTCCTGGACCACCCCGGCCGAGGACCACTGGCTCAGAACCAGGCTGGAGTCCGCGTTGTAGGGGAGACGCTCGATGTGGGTCTCCTCGTAGCGCCGCGACGACCCGTCCGGCCTTTGAATCTCCAGGGCGCGCTCGGTCGAATGCTCCACCACCGATACGCCCGAGGTCAGGTCCACCCTCTGCTCGAGTTGCTCGTGCTTGGGCCGCAGGGCCTTCTCCACGACTTTGGCCTGCTCCTCGACGGTAAAGTTCTGGGGACCCTGAACCTCGGCAAAGAGGGCCTCGGGACCGGTCAGCGCGGTGGTGCGATGGGTGGACTCGGTGCCGTAGAACAGCCCGGTCTCATGGACCTGACGGTGGTGCCGATCAACCACCGTGCGCTGGTCGCTGGTGGAGCGCAGTTCCTCGGAGGCCTGGTGAATCTGCTCGCGGCGCGCCTCCTCCTGCTCGAGCTTGCGCCGCTCCTCGAAGGTCAATTGGCGTGTCGGTCGCGGCCCCCGGATATTCATCGCTAAATGATTCCACGCCGGAGAGCCGCCAGCCTGCTCAGATCCCCCATCTGTCCTATTGCTCCGCCCCACCAGGTTGAAGTACATTCCGCTGAGTGAACGTTCAGTCAACCAGAGCCGAGCGAGCCGAAGAACGCAAGGTCCAGCTGATCCAGCTGGCCATGACCCTGTTTGCCGAGGAGGGCTGGGCGGGCACGAGCATGCGCAAGCTGGCCCAGAGGGCCAGGGTGTCGCAGGGGCTGATCTACCACTACTTCAGCTCCAAGGAGGAGCTGCTCTTGCAGGTGGCCGACCACTACAGCCTGGCCCCCGTCCTGGGCAGCATCGTTCAGGCTCAGGAGGGCAGACCGGTCCGCGAGGGCCTGTTGACCATCTGCCGCGAGCTCTACGCCCACCTTTGCGAGCGGCGCGACATCTACTGGATCTTGTTCCGCGAAACCAACAACCATCCCGAGCTGTGCGCCCGGCTCGAAGGCACGCGCTGTGATTTCATCGAGCACCTGAAGGCTTACTTGCAGACCGGGATCGAGGCGGGTGAGCTGAAGAGCCACAACAGCCAGGTTCTGGCCGAATGCCTGCTGCGGGTGCTGTTCCTGGCGAGCCTGGACTCGGATCCGCCCGAGCCGCTCATCGAGGTCTTCCTGGATGCCATTCTCGGAGGGCTGCTGCGTTGAGAGCCCTGTTGCTCTGCTTTCTGTTGCTGTTGCCAGTCCAGGCTCAAGGGCCCGCCCTGCCCGACGCCGGCCAGGCCGCGCCCTCGGCCAGCCCTGCCCCGGGCCAGGTCGCGCCCGGCGCGACGCCGCAGCCAGGCGCCGCGCCGGACCCTGATCCCGACCAGCCGACCCGGCTCGACGTCACCCAGGCCGTCACCCTGGCGCTCCAGGCCAGCCCTACCCTGGCCGAGTATCGCGCCCGGGTGCGCGAGGCGGCCTATCGCATCGACGAGGCCAGCTCGGGCTACTTTCCCCGACTCGGATTTCAGGCCGGCTACACCAACATCCAGCCCGAGGTGTCCTTCCCCGGCGATGACGGCAGCACGATCCTCATCACCCCGACCAACAACTACAACGTGCGACTGGTGCTCGACCAGGCCATCTATACCTTCGGCAGGCTGGAGTGGGCCACGGCCGCGGCCGAGCTGACCGAGTTGTCCATCCGCCAACAGTACCGGCGCGAGATCGAGAACCTCATGCTGACCACCGCCCTGGAGTTCGGGGCCGCCATACTGGCCAGCCAGGCGGTGGAGATCGCTCTGGCCAACCTCAAGGCCCGCGAGCTCCAGCTGCGCGACGCCCAGACTTTGTTTGAGGCCGGCAAGGTGGCGCGCTTTGACGTGTTGCGAGGCGAGACCGACCTCTCCAATGCCCGCCAAACCGTGATCCAGGCACAAACCCGCTTCAACCTGGCCAACGCCCGCCTGCTCAGCCGGCTCAACCTGCCGCCAACCCATAAGCTCGAGCTGATCCCGCTCAGCGTCGAGCGAACCTTCGAGCCCGACCACGTGGCCGGGCGCGAGCAGGCGGCCAGGGACCGCCCCGAGCTGCAGGCGCTGGACTTTGCCATCCAGGCAGCCGAAGCCCGGGTCAACCTGGCCGGAGCCGAGCTGCACCCCAACCTGAGCCTGCGCACCCTGGCCGAGCACCGCACCGCCAGCGGCTTCACCCCCTCCCAGCAGGTGACCACCGGTCTGGTGCTGGACATCCCCATCTTCGACGGCGGCCTGACCCCGGCCCGGGTGGCCCAGGGCAAGGAGGTGGTGGAGCAGCTCACCCAGAGCCGCGAGGAGACCCGCCGGGCGGTGCTTCTCGAGGTCGATCAGGCCTATCTCGATCTGATCTCGGCTCAGGAGCAGCTCAAAGTCGCCCAGCAGACAACGATTCAGGCCACCGAGGCCGAGCGGGTGGCCCAGGTGCGCTATCGCTCCGGAGTCTCCACCAGCCTGGAGCTGCAGGACGCCATCACCGAGCTGAGCCGGGCCCGCTTCGGGGAGGCTACTGCCGAGTTCGACTTCTTCTCGGCCCAGTGCCGATGGTACCGGGCCGTGTCGGGGAAGAGCCCCATCCCCATCCCCGACGCGCTCTACGAAAGGACCTCGCCCGAATGAGACGATTGCTCATCCTCGCAATGCTCTGCGCTGGCTGCGGCGGCTCGCCTCAGTCGACGGCCCCCACCGAGCCCCCGCCGGTGGCGGTCAGCCAGGCCGTGGTGCAGGCCGGCCAGTTGCCCGAGTACCTCGAGCTGACCGGACATCTGCGCTCGCTCGACCGGGCCGAGATCAGCTCGAAGATCAGCGGGCGGGTGGACGCGGTGCGGGTGCGCGAGGGAGATCGGGTCACGGCCGGAATGCCCCTGGTCGTGCTCGACTCGCGCGACCTGAACGCCCAGGTCGTGCAGGCCTCGGCCCAGATCGACGTAGCCTCGGCCACACTCAAGGAGAGCCAGACCAGCGTGGGCCTGACGGCAGCCGATGTCAGCACAGCCCTGCGCAACGCCCAGCAGGGAGTCATCCAGGCCGAGGCCGAGGAAGCCAAGGCTCGAGCCGACCTGGCCGACGCCCGTCTCAACCTCGAGCGCGAGAAAAGCCTCTTCAAGCAGGATGCGGTTCCCAAGATCCAGGTGGAGCAGGCCGAGTTGCGCGCCAGGCTGGCCGAGCGAACCGTGGAGTCGGCCCGGGCCGCGGTCAAGGTGGCCCGTCAGCAGGTCGAGCTGGCCCGCGCCAATCAGTCGCGCCAGCAGCTCAGCCTGGACCAGGTGGGCGGAGCCCGGGCCGGGGTGACGGCCGCCCAGGCGGGCCTGAACACGGCCCTGGTGATGCAGGAATATGCCGTGCTCAGCTCCCCCATCGACGGCTATGTCATCCAGCGCGCCGTCGAGCCAGGTCAGATCGTGGGCCCGGGCGATCCCCCCATGCTGACCGTCGTGGACAACAGCCGGCTGGAGCTTCTGGCCAGCGCTCCCGAATCGTTTGCCGCCTTCTTCAAGCCCGGCATGGCGGCGGAGGTGACCACCGACCTCTATCCCGAGCGCACGTTCTCAGGCCGGATCCGCCAGCTGGTGCCCTCGGCCGACCCCTCCACCCATGCGGTCAAGCTGCGCCTGGAGGTGAGCGACCGGGGC
Organism: Candidatus Xenobia bacterium; assembly: GCA_045863235.1. Classification (GTDB taxonomy): domain Bacteria; phylum Vulcanimicrobiota; class Xenobia; order Xenobiales; family QWHO01; genus QWHO01. Next base: position 66,594 of record BTUM01000003.1, read on the forward strand.
CGCCTCTTCGACGGAACCTACGTCAAAGCGCGTCTCAAGGTGCGTGACCACGTGGGGGTGCTGGTGCCCCGCCTGGCGGTGCAGCGCCGCAAGGACGAGGTCTATGTGCTGCTCGTTGAGGGCGACAAAGCCAGGAAACAGCCCGTCAAGGTGGCCTTCGAGGGGCCCACCCAGGCCATCGTCACCGAGGGCCTGAAGAGCGGCACGGCGGTCGTCACTGCCGGCTCGGAGGGACTGACGGACGGTCAGAAGATCAAGGTGGAGAATCGGTGAGCATCTGGGAATTTTGCATCCGACGCCCGGTCTTCACGATCACCTTGATCGTGACCATGCTGGCCTTCGGGGTGCTCGGCTACACCCGCATGGGCATCGACCTCTACCCTCGCATCGAGCCGCCCGTGGTGGCCGTCAGCACCATCTTGCAGGGGGCCAGCCCGGAGGTGATGGACCAGGACGTCACCCGGGTGATCGAAGAGCAGGTGGGCACGCTGGAAGGCGTGGAGGTCATCACCTCCACCTCCTCCGAGAGCCGCTCGGACGTGACCATCCAGTTCAAGCTCAGCCGCGACCTCGACGCTGCTGCCCAGGAGGTGCGCGACCGGGTGGGGGTGGCGGCCCTGCGGCTGCCCCCCGACATCGAGCCCCCCATCGTGCAGAAGATCGACCCCGACGCCCAGGCGGTCATGTGGCTCTCGGTCAGCGGCAACGGCCCCTACGCCGAGCTCAGCTACTACTCCGAGAAGGTCATCAAGGAGCGTCTTCAGACCCAGCCCGGAGTGGGTGCGGTGGAGCTGGGGGGGTTTCAGAAGAAGGCCATCCGGGTGTGGGTCGATCCCGATCGCCTGCGCAGCTTCCGGCTCGGGCCCGCCGACGTGGTCAACGCCCTGCAGGCCTGGCAGCTCGAGCTCCCCGGGGGGCGCACCGAGACCGAGGTATCCGAGTCCACCATCAAGGTGGAGGGCGAATACAAGACCATCGAGGGCCTCTCCAGCCTGATCGTCAAGCAGGAGAACGGTGCCCTGGTGCGCCTGTCGGACCTGTCGCAGGTGGAGGACGGCCTGGAGGATCTGCGAGGCGCCTGCCGCTACAACGAAAAGCAGTCCATCGGGCTGGGCATTCTCAAGCAATCGGGCGGCAACACCGTGGCGGTCTGCGAGGCCGTCAAAGCGGCCCTGCCCGAGATAAGAGAGCAGATTCCCGACTGGATCCACGTCGACGTGGCCTACGACGCCTCCCCATCCATCCGGGCCTCCATCGAGGGGGTGCAGTTCGACGTGCTCTTCGGAGCCCTCTTCACCTGCCTGGTGATCGGCCTGTTCCTGCGCGACTGGCGCAGCACCCTGATCAGCGTGCTGGCCATCCCCACCTCGCTGGTCAGCTACTTCTTCCTGGCCGAGCGGCTCGGCTTCACCATCAACCAGATGACCATGCTGGGAATGTCTCTGGCGGTGGGCCTGGTGATCGACGACGCCATCGTGGTCATCGAGAGCATCCACCGGCGCCTTGATCTCGGCGACGACGCCTTCGAGGCGGCCCGGCGAGGCACCGGCGAGGTGGCCTTCGCGGTCATCGCGGCCACCCTGGCCATCGGGGCCATCTTCTTGCCCATCACCTTCATCAGCGGAGTGATCGGGCAGTTCTTCATCCCCTTCGGGCTGACCGTGGCCGTGACCATCCTGCTCAGCCTGGTGGTCTCGCTGACGCTGACCCCGATGCTGGGGGCGCGACTGATGCGCAAGGAAGCCACCGAAGGGTGGCTGGCGCGCGCGCTGGCCTGGCCGGTAGAGACGCTGGAGTCGCTCTATCGCCGAGTGCTGGCGGTCAGCATCCACAACCTGTTCACGCGCCTGGTCACCCTGGCCATCGCCCTGGGAATCTTCGTGCTCAGCCTGGGCGCGGCCAGTCGCCTGGGAACAGAGTTCATGCCCGCCACCGACTCGGGCAACTTCCTGGTCTTCTTCAAGACGCCCCTGGGCAGCTCGCTGGAACTGACCAGCAAGCGCATCGAGGCGGCCGAGAAGATCGTGCTGGGGCGCAAAGAGGTGGAGGGAGCCTTCATGGCCATCGGCCTCTTCGACGGCCAGCCCAACTCGGGGCTCTTCTTTGCCACGCTGGTGCCCCGCGAGAAGCGCGACAAGTCGCAGCAGGAGCTGATGAGCGAGCTGCGCGGTCAACTGGCCGACATTCCCGGCCTGCAATCCTTCGTGGTGGCCAACGACCCGCTGCTGGTGGGCGCCGGCGCCACCCGCTCCACCGACATCGCCTACGTGATGCTGGGCCCCGACCTGGCCGACCTGGAGCGCTTCTCCGACGCCATCAAGCAGAAGATGATCGAGTCAGGCTCGTTCGTGGACGTGGACGACGATCTCGAGCTCTCGCGCCCCCAGGTGGATGTGGAGCTCAACCGCGAGGCGGCCGCCGACCTCGGGCTCAACACCCGGGACATCTCACTGGCCGTGCAGGTGATGATGGGCGGGCTGAACGCCGCCAAGTTCCAGGAAGGTGGCGATCGCTACGATATCCGCGTCAAGGCCCGCGATAGCTTCCGCCTGACCTCGGACAACATCGGACGCATCGCGGTGCGCACCCCCTCAGGGGGGATGGTGGATCTGGCCTCGGTGCTCACCGTCAAGGACGGCCTCGGCCCCAACCAGATCAATCGCTACAACCAGCAGCGCTCGGTCACCATCAGCGCCAACGTCAAGGGGATCGCGGCCGGCGAGGGTACCGAGAAGTTCCTGGCCATCTGCCACGAGGTCATCGAAGGCAATCCCCAGTATTCCCTGGTGCCCACCGGCCAGTCCAAGCTCTTCCGCGAGGCGGCCGCCTACCTGGGATTCGCCTTCATCATGGCCTTCCTGGTCGTCTACGGAGTGCTGGCTATGCAGTTCGAGTCTTTCGTGCACCCCTTCACCGTGATGCTGACCGTGCCGCTGGCAACCATCGGCGTCTTCTTCGCCCTCTTCCTCACCGGGGCCACCGTCAACGTCTACAGCTTCATCGGCGTCATCATGCTGAGCGGCATCGTGACCCGTAACGCCATCCTGCTCATCGACCGCATCAACCAGCGCCGCGATCTGGGCCAGGACCTGCGCTCAGCCGTGCTCGAAGCCGGGCCGATCCGCCTGCGCCCCATCTTGATGACCTCCATCGCAGCCGCCGTGGGCATCCTGCCGGTGGCCCTGGGCCTCTCGGAGGGCGGGGAGGCGCGCGCCCCGATGGGCATCGCCGTGATCGGAGGGCTGTGCACCTCGACCTTCCTGACCCTGTTCGTCATCCCGTGCGTCTACATGCTGCTCGACTTCCTGGGCGGCAAGCGCAGTCACTCGAGAGCATAGCCAGCCTGGAGAATCTTCCCCTGGCGCAGGCAAACCACGAAGCGATGGACGCAGCGCCCGGCCTGGCTCTCGAGCACCGCCTGGTGGCGGGCTTTGCACAGGTGGATCCGCTGTCCCAGGGTGCGCGAGCCCAGCGACCAGACCACCGGTTCCTGGCCGGTCAGCACCCAACCCCTCCGTAAGAGCTCAGCCGGGTGGCGCACCAGAGCCACCAGACGTTCGGGGGTGATCCCCTGGAGGGCTCCCCGCAGGTTGATCAGCTCCTGGCCGATCTCGTCGGGGATGCAGAAGGCATTTCTGGTTCTCAGCAAGCGTTTCATGCCCTGAGCTTAGGTGGGCGAGGTTGTGGGAGGGATGGCACCGACCACGGGCTCGTTAACAAATCGAAGCAAAATGTTCACATCTGTTCAGAACTCGGAAACCGGTTTCGACGAGCGGCAACCGGTCCTACGGGTCTATGCTGGAGCCAAGATACCCCCAACGAAAGGAAGCACCTCCAATGCTGAATCCGCTCGTCAACCTGTCCGGTCCCCAGGCCCACCATCACGGCCATCGCCCCCACGGCCCCCAGCAGGGCAACGACGTCAAGCAGCTGCTCCAGTTCATGGTCGGCATGGCCGCCGGCATGCTGGCTGGCCAGATGCTCGCTGGCGCCCAGCAGGGCCAGCACGGCCAGGGGTTCTCCCCACAGCAGAGTCCCGGCTTCGGCGGCGGGCTCAACCTGACCGGCTGCAACCTGAACCTGACCAATCCTCAGGGCCAGAACCAGCTCAATCCGTTCGGGGCCCAGGGCGGCCCGTTCGGTCTGAACGGCGGCCACAGCCCGTTCGGCCCGAAGGCCCCTCAGTGCTCTCACGGCCAGGGCGGCCAGGATCCCCAGTCGATGCTGGCGGTGGGCATCGCCATCGGGATGGCCCAGGCCCGCCAGGGCCAGGCCGGTGGTCCTCAGGCGGGCGGCCTGAACCTGACCGGCAGCAACATCAACCTCGTCCCCGGTGGCAACGGCGACTTCGGCCGCAACCTGAGCGCCCAGCATCCGGGCGGGATCAACATCACCGGCAGCAACCTCACCATGGGAGCGGGCGACTTTGCCGCCCTGCTCGGGAACACCCGCGGACCGATCAACCTGACCGGCAGCAACATCAACCTGGTGGGCGGCCAGGGCGGAGCCCAGCAGGGTGGACAGAGCCCGGAGGCCATGCTGGCCCTGGGAATCCAGCTCGGCAAAGCCATGGCCCAGCACCAGCAGGGTGGTGGGTGCAATCACCAGCAGCCTCAGCAACAGCAGACTTCGGGCGCCTTCGCCGTGGCAGGCGTGTTCCGCAGCGGAGTGGGGGGAGTGCTGGGCTGATCCGAGGCCAGGCAAAGGCCATCCAGCGCCCGGCGCCCTGAGTGGGGCCGGGCGCCTGGTTGCAGGGGCCTGGATTTCCTTGTAGGGGCCGAAAGGTCGGCATTACCAGCCATCCTGGACCCCGGTGCCCTCCCCTGACGTTCCTACAGCCCTCCCGCTTTCGAGCCATCCGAGCCCCATAGCCGGATCCGACCCTCTTCGTCGCCGGTCGCGATCCGGTCTCCGGTCGGGCTGACGGCCACCCGCACCACGCCTTTGTGACCCTCGAGACTGAAAGCCAGCTTGCCGCTCTCCACCTCCCAGACCCGAGCGGTTCCGCGGTAGGGGCTCTCGTCGTAGTTGATGCCCCCTGCGATGAGGCGCGTGCCGTCCGGGAACCAGGCCAGCGAGTGCAGCTGTTGGGAGGGATCGGCCAGGGTCTTGACCTGCTCGCCGCTGGTGATGTCATAGAGTCGCACTTCGCTGCCAGCCAGCGTGGCCAGGTAGCGTCCATCCTGGCTGAAGGCGACCTCGGTCACCCAGCCTTTGTGTCCCTTGAGCTCGAGAATCTGCTCGTTGGTCAGCAGCGTCCAGACCCTGGCCGTTCCGGTCCGGTCCCCCGCCGCGAGCAGCGAGCCGTCCGGACTGAAGGTGACACTGTAGAACGGGTCGGAAGGGAGCTGGCTGGACCACTCGGCCTTCCCCGGCCCAACGCTCCACAGAATGGTCAGGCCCTGGCTCCAGCCGCTGGCGGCGGCGACCTGACGTCCGGAAGGGCTGTAGGCAACCTCCCACACCTGGGACTTGCAGCCCGCCAGGGCCATCTGCTTCTTGCCCGTGGTAGCGCTCCACAGCACCACCGTGCCGTCCTCCGAGCCGGTGGCCAGGACCTTGCCGTCCGGGCGATAGGCCACCGAGCTGAAACGCTTCTGGCCGCGGATGCTGAGCGGCGGGGTCCGCTTTCTCAAGTCATGGACTTGCAGCAGACCGGGGTTGGAGAACCGTTCCCCGGGACCGATGCCCGCCACCGCCAGGCTGGCCCCATCGGGACTGAACTCCATGTCCGTGATCAGCGTGACCCGGGTGGACTCGGCCAGGCCGTGCCAGGTCAACAGGCAGCCTGCCAGGAGCGCAAGGAGAAGTCGTTTCGGCATGGGAACACCTCCACGAGCATCCTGGGACCTCTGGGGTCCAGGTTCAATGACCGGGATCAGCTCTCTTCGAGCCAGCCGCGATACCAGTCCAGGAAGCTCGGCACATCCTGATGGGGGCGCAGGCCGCCCCCCTCGGCCCGCGCGTCGTACCACACCCGGCCTCGCTCGGGACCGCTGACCACCAGCCAGGTGCGCAGCGCGCAGCCGTGGTGACAGATGGGGAACGCACCGTCCAGAGCAAACCAGTAGGCCGCATCCAGCTCGTGGTTCCAGCGCTCCTCCTCCTCGTCGGAAGCGAAGTGCTCAGGAGGATCGGTGGGGATGTTCCAGGGTTGGGTAAAAGGGAACGGAGCCGCCAGGGTGCCGGTGAGACCCTCCCAACCCTCGCCCAGGGGATAGATACCGTAAAACGGGCCGGCCCCACCATTGCCGGCGCGGGTCAAGAAGGCGGCGTAGTCCTCGGGCAGGCGGATGTCGTGGCGCGCTTGGAAAGCGGCCAGCCGCTCGAGGGAGAGGGGGGGATTGAGTTGATAGCGGTGGATGGAAGCGCCAAACCTCCGGCATTCGGGGTCGAGCCGGGCCAGCCTGGCCAGTGCGGCCGGAATGTCCACCTACTCGGCCTCCGCACTCGTCTGGATCAGCGGAACGCAAGAGCGGCCGACCAACTCCACGAAACAGGTCGGTCCCGAGGGAAGCAGCGTGGCCACGAGGCGCACCGTCAGCCCCGCTATCAACCGGGGAGGTCTTCGCCGAAGAGCACGTACCAGTTGTGCTTGGCGGACTGCATCAGCTTCTCGTCCTGAAAATGGTTCCGGCACTCGGCCAGGCGCTCTGTGAATTCTGACTGAGATTGGAGTTGTGCACGAGCAAGCGCGTCCGGTAGTCGAAATCCGGCTCGCGCACCTGCCGCTCGATGGCCTGCGCGAGGTCCGTCGGATCAAGCGAGGGCCGAGTTTGGGTGAGCATCCAGAGATCCATCACTTCCGATTATAGTCGCACGGGTCCAGGCGGGAAAGTCCGACTATGAGAGCGTTCTTCGGTACCATTCGTCACTGAACGATCGGGCGGGATCCCCCATGATCAAGGTCGAAATCATGTGAAGGAGGGCCCCACCATGTCCGAGCTCAAGATTCTGAAAGAGCAGATCGCTGACGACTTCCAGATGACCTGGAAGATACTGGGAGAGACGGCCGACCGGCTCGACCGGCGCATTGACCGTATCGTGCTCGACTTGCAGAAACTGGGGGGCGAGATGTCGGAAGGTCTACGCCAGGCGCAGGGCCGCATGCGCCTGCTCGAGGAGCGCTTCGGCACGTTCGTGGGCGTGCTCGAGCAGGAGGCCAGCCGGGCCCACGAGCGTCTCGACGACCACGAAGAGCGCCTTCGTCGGCTGGAAGACCCGGCCGCCTGAGAGGAGGTAGATCGCCGTGCTACCCGACTCGCTTCGACTCAAAGCCGGTGATGCAATTGCCAGGACGGGCCAGCTCAAAGGTTACACCCCTCGCTCAGCAGTGCGTGCGTCCAACGCCGCCAGACCCGCTTCCAACTCGGCGATCTGAGAGCGGCAGAGCTCCACCACCTCCTGAAAGCTCTCGTCTTGCAGGGGGCGCAGGCGGGACAGATCGGTGGCGCAGTCGGCAGCCACCACGGCCACTGCCCCCGGGCTCCCCAGATCGACCGCCACCGGGTCCAGGGCCACGCCCCAGCGGACCACGGTGAGCTGGCCTGGCCCCTGCCCTGCCACCGGCAGGGAGAAGATCCCCCGACAGAGCATGGTATCAAAGCCGTACACTTTGAAACCCGGCGCCACGGACCCGGGAAAGGCCACCCGGGTGACCCACCCGGCCCCCACCTGGCTCAGCTTGACCCCGCAGGGCTCCCAATCGGCCCACCAGGTATCATACTCGGGATCGGGCAGGCTGCGACGCTCGCGCCCCAGCACCAGGCCCTCTTCCTTCCCGCTCTCGCAACCCGGGGGTCGCAGCTCGAGCAGGTGGGTGGTGTAGAAGTTGCTGATCAGTTTCTGGCTGGTTGCGCGGCGCGGTCCGGAGCCAGAATCGAGCCAGGTCAGCTGGCGGGTGCCCGGGGGTGGCCCCAGCAGCAGGCCGCGGCGGGGCTCGCAGCCGAGCAGGAAGCGCTCGGCCCGAAGGTTCTCCAGACCTCGGAAGGCGGTGCGAAAGGTGTCAGAGGTGACCCAGCGCGGCCCGCGCAAAGGCCAGTTGAGCAAGCGCCCATCGGCGTGGATCGGCACCGGGCACGACCCGCAGCGCTCCGCCAGCCGCTTGTACCATTCCGCGTGGCCTGCCAGGCGGCGCTTGAGACGCTCAAAGAAGCTCCCTTCCAGGCGCAGTCGTACCGAGAAGCGGAGCTCGGGGTCGGCCCCGGGGCCATCCAGCTCCACCAGACCCTCCTCCCCCACCATCACCGCCCAGCTCGACTCCGAGCCCACGAACGACCATCCGGCCGCCAGGGGGTCCAGGGCCAGGGCAGCGTGTAACGCCCCCACCAGGTGGTCCAGCGGCGTCACCAGAGCACGCGGGCCAGCTCGTTGCAAGAGCTCAGGCAGGGTCTTCCAGTCCTGGAGGCGGTTGTGATCCTCATCCGGCACCCAGCGCACCACCACCCCGCCCCCCCCGAAACGAAGGTGCACGGCGGGGGCTCCGCTCATGACCGCTGACTGCACCAGCAGAGCCAGGAATTGCGAGGGCTCCGCTTTCTGAAAGAGAGCCAGCTTGCGCACCGCCAGGGCCGAGTCCAGGCTGAAGCTACCCGAGGACTCGGCCCGACCCTCGGCCGCCAGGTCGCACAGCAGGCGCTGCATCGAGTCAGAGAGCGACATGGCCCCCCCTTCCCGAGTCAGGAACCGGAACCTGCCCGGCGCGGGAGAACTGCCGCTTCCACCGAACCCTCCCCTGTGCACGACACGATGGCCGGGTGGCTGACCAGGTGGGGCAAGAACGCCACGGTCCTGCAAGCCCTGGCCGAGCTCGAGCCCCTCCTCCCGGGAGGCCTCCCCCGCGAGCTCATCGTCGCCCCCCCCGTGCTCGGTGGCGGTCGCCTGGCCCTCATCTCGGACATCCACGGCAACTATGAGGCCCTGAAGCGGGTGCTGGAGGACATCGAGAGCTGCGCCTGCGACCGAATCGTCTGCCTGGGCGACCTGGTGGATGGCGGACCGGAGGATTCCAGGGTCCTTCAAGCCGTGCAGTCCCGAGAGATTCCAGCGGTGAGGGGCAACCATGACTTCGGCGAGGCGCTGGGCCTGTCTCGCGAAGAGTGTCGCTACCTCCAGGGGCTTCCCGACGGCCTCACCGAGGAGGAGCTGCACTTCACCCACATCTCCCCGAGGACACGCAAGCAAGGTCTCTCCAATCCGATCGAGGCCTGGAACGTATTCGACGAATTCCCTCACCGACTGACCTTCGTGGGGCACCTGCACGTCCCGCTGGTCTATTGCCAGCGCTCGAAGACGTTTGGCGAGGCGGGAGTGCTCGACTTCGAGTATGGCAAGCCTCTGGCGCTGAAGAGCCAGGAGCGCTACATCGTGTGCGTGGGCGCCGTCGCATACGGTCGAGACGGCCTGGGGAAAGCCCGTTACGCCATCTATGACCGAACCGCCCAGACTCTGGAGATGCGGGCGGTCGAGGCTCCGATGCTGGGCAAGGACTATACCATCAAATACCGCATCCAGGAGACTCGCTGACGGGCAAGCTTTCTTTCAGCCTTCCCGGCTAATCTGGTCAGGATGGATAATCTGTCCCCCTTCCGCCAGGAGGCAGCCCGCGGCCATCGCGAGAGCCAGGCCTGTCGGCTCAAGTTCTGGAAGCGCGATCAGATCAATCTGGCCGAAGCCGAGCGCTCGCTGGACACTCTGGACACGCTCGGGCCCGATGAGGGCGAGCGGCGCGTGCTGGGCATGGCCCGGGCCGCCGCCCAGCCCCCGACCACCCGGCTCAAGGTCTTGCAGCACTCGCTCGGCGTTCTGGCCCACGGGGTCAGCGCCGACCTGGTGGGTCTGGCCGGGGTGGGCCTGGCCCTGCGCGACCTGGCCGGACCGACCACGGCCGCGCCGCTGGCCGCCCAGTTGCCCGACTCCGGCCTGCTGGGTCGGGTCGCTCCCGGGCCCGACTGGCTGCTTGCCAAGGCCGCCCGGCCCATGCCGACGACAGCGTCAGAGTGGGCCGCCACCCTGGCCGACGCTCCCGCGCGATCGGTGCGCATCGCCCTGGAGGAGCTGGGCGATCCGGCCTTCTCGCAGGCTCTGGACCAGCTGAAGCTGAGCCCGCAGGTGCGCGAGCAGCTCGACCGCCAGACGCTGAAGAGCCTGGACCTGCCCCTCACCCCGCCCCAACGGGTGGCCCGCTTCCTGGATATCAACGAGCTGCCTCCCAGCCAGGCCTGCCAGTTGGGCGACTTCATGCTGGCCGGATCGGAGGATCAGCCCGTCAAGCGCCTGGCCCTGGGCTTCCAGGAGGCTCCTGACGAGCAGCGCGCCATCGCCCTGAGGGCGGCCGCTCGGCAGCTCGATCAGCCCTTTGAGGTGAAGAAGGCGGTGCAAGACCTGCAGGGCGCGCCTCCCCGCGAGGTGGCCCGCGTGCTGGCCACGATCGAGCCCTCTCCCCAGCTCTCCCTGCTGACCCGGGTCAGCGACGAGAAGGCGGTGGCCGAGGGGCTGGGCGCGCTCGACCTCAGGCCTTCCGCCCTGCTGGAGAAGCTCCGCCCGCTGCTGGCCCCATCCGAGACCATGGCCCTGGTGGATCGCTCCCACGATTTCCTGGCGGCCGTTCTGGCCACGCCCTGGTCGCAGGCCGAGGATCAGGCCCGGGTGGCCGTGGCCGGCTGGCAGGCCTTCGACCGCTCCCCCAGCCTGGCCGGGGCAGCCCTTTCCATGGCCCGGGCCACCCCCGACCTCAACCAGCGCCGCTACCTCTGCCGGGGAGCGCTCAAGGCCATGCAGCACCCGGTGGCCGACAAGCTGGAAGCCATGACCCGTCTCTCCGGTCCCAACGCCGATTGGAGCCAGACGGCTCTAGCGATGGCCGCCCTGGCCGAGATCGACCGGCGCGGCGGCGAGCCACGCCCGGGAGCCCTGCTGGCCGTGGTCAGCCAGGCCGCCGCCAGCTGGGCCGGACCGGCCTGGCGCGGCCAGCTCGAGCAGTTCTTGCAGCAAGACCCCGACCTCGGCCCGGTGGCCCGCTCGGTGGGGAGCCTGGAGAGCCTGCACCTGGTGCTGGAGGATCGGTTGCTGGGATCGGCCGTGAGCGCCCCCGCTCCGGCCGCGGTGCGAGACACCGGCCAGGCCGTGCTGGTGGGCGGCGTCCGCCTGGAGAAGAAGAGCCCCACCGAGGGGATCGAGCTGGACCTGACCCCCTCCGCCAGAGCTCTCCCGCAAGTGCAGGCCCTCGACCTGGGCCCTCCCCCCACGCCCGGCACGAAGATCGAGGCTCGCTGGAAAGAAGGCTATAAGAGCGGGGTGGTGGTGATCTACAACCCCACCAGCGGCGTCTTCGAAGAGCACGAAAGCTACAAGAGCGGCGTGGCGGGGGTTTACAACCCGAAATCAGGCCAGGTGGAGTTCCGCGAGAGCTACAAGAGCGGGGTGGCCGGGGTCTACAACGTCCAGAGCGGTCAGACCGAGTGGCACGAAGCCTACAAGAGCGGCGTGGCAGGGGTCTACGTGGACGACAAGGTGGTCTTCCGGGAGAGCTATAAAGGCTGCGTGGCAGGCATTCTGGAGCCCGGGGCCAGCCAACCCGAGTTTCGCGAGGCCTATAAGTCCGGCATCGCGGCCGTGCTCAACCCGGCCACCGGCAAGGCCGAATGGTCGGAGAGCTACAAGAGCGGCGTCGCCGGCCTCTACGACCCGGCCCGGGGCGCGGTGGACTTCCGCGAGAGCTACAAGAGCGGTCTGGCGGTGGCCAGCAGCGATCCCGAGCGACCCACCCTGGTCTCCCACTCGTTCCCTTACTGGGAGGACGAAGACCCTTACGACTGAGCCGGCGGCACGAAGTCCCGGAAGCTCTCGGTAAAGATGCGCTCGAGATATGCCTTGTCGGTGCCGTCGAGGTAGATCTTGGTCTTGGCGTCGGTTCCCGAAGGGCGCACGCAGAGATCGCGCAGCTTGCCTCCGGGCGCGAACCAGAACTGCAGGCCGTCTGACCAGAGGTCCACCCGCTCGAGCCGCTTCCACTCCTCGGCCATCTTCGGCATGGCGGTGGCCAGCTGCGAGCGCATGGCCTCGATCGGCTGGCGCGCCAGCTGCTGGAAGAAGTCGTTGTAACGCACCCGCTCGGCGATGCCGGCCTTCTTGGCTTTAGCCAGCTCGTCCGGATCGAAGATGGCCTCGTTATAGTGCACCTTGTCGCCCCGGGTCTCCATCGGATTGGCGATGCCGTTGTGCAGGAAAATCTGCTCGAGGTAGGTGTGCAGATAAGCCACCTTCTGGTTCCAGAGCCGGCTGACCAGCACCACCGCCGAGACACAGGCCTCCCCGCTCGACTTCTCGCGCATGGCCAGGATCTGCTGGCCCAGCACGTTGGGCACCGGCTGACGGGGGCCCCCGATCTTGCCACCCGACTCCTCCCCGGCGTGGTGCAGCTTGGGATGGGCCCCGATCACCACCGTCTCGCCCAGCTCCGTGGTCACCTGAGCCGGCTGGCCGGGGTGCTTGACCATGGACTCTTCCACCTGGCGGTTCACGGCGGCGATCTCCTTGAAGCCCACCGGCACGCGCACCACGGGGATCTTGTGGAAGGCGGCCCACTCGTCCCAGCTCAGGGCCGAGACGTAGGTGTGCACGTCGAAGTTGGAATACTCGTTCCAGAAACCCTCGTCCACGGCCGTGGCCCGGTCGTTCTCGGCCAGCATCAAGAAGAACTGGTTGGGCGAATAGATGGCAAAATGGCGATCCTGGCCCAGGGGGAGGTGGAGGATGCCCCAGCGATCCAGGGCCGCCACCTCGCTGGCCGGCACCACCTGGCCGGCCACGAAGCGGTCGGCGTCGGGGTCCACGTTGAAGACCACCTGGCCCAGGGGAGCGTCGGCCAGCAGCCGGTCGTAGCCAGCCGTCTTGACCACTCCGGGCAGGCTGGCGTCCACGCTGTCGTGGACCACTTCGTACTCCTGCGATCCCTTCTTCTGGCCGACCCGGAAGCCGATGTTGTGGAAGAATGGATCCTCTTCGGTGCGGATGTAGCCGCCCTGGAAGACCTGCTCGATGCCCAGCTCCTGGAGGAAGGCCGAGGTGGTCTTGTAGCCCGAGCCCCCGAAGAAATCGAGCTTGAGCCTCAGCCCGCTGTCGATGGCCTGGTGCACGTGCTTGAGGGCCTGGGCCGAGGCCGGGCCCATGCGCAGGTACTCGGCGTAGAGGCGGGCCATGCGAGAGTAGCTGAGGCGCCGCATCAGGTGGGGATCGTTCCGGGCCGACAGCTTGACGGTATAGCCCTCCTTTTCGATGGTCGCGAGCAGCTCTTCCAGGTGCTCGACGATCCGAGCATACTGGGGCGGCAGGTACTGAGCCCCGTCGGGAGCCAGGATCTTGTCGCTCTGCTTCTGGGGCGCGCCGTGACTGGAAGTGAAGTAGTCCCCGCCCGACAGGCCCAGCATGTAGGTCAGGAAGCTCCAGACGAAAATGCAGCTGCTGTCGCCCGGCTTCTCGGTGAGGAAGACGTAGAGCCCGTTGGCGGCGTAGATGCGGCTGACCAGGTCCACGAAGCGCGGGGTGTTGGAGCGTACCTCGCCCCCCACGATGCGGACCGGGTTGGCCTCCACGAAGGGAAGAATGTCCTCCAGGGGGCGGTCAAACGTCTCCTCGATGGTGGCCGCGAAGGCCCCCAGGCGCGTTCGCACCTGATCCACCGCAAGGTGCGGGAAATCGCGCTCGCCCTGCAGCTCCTTGACCAGCCTGCTGAGGCACTCGGCCAGCAACGCGAACATGTACTCGTTGATTCGGTAGCGATGATCCCACGGGCAGAGCACGTTCTGGTTCTCCCGCACTCCAGCGGTGGAGACTTTGGCCTCCTCGGCGAAGGCGCGGACCTGCTCGCGCAACCCGATCTTCTGAGCCAGCTCGGGGGTAAAGCGGAACTCGATTGGACCCTCTTGCTCGAGGGCGAACGGGGGATGCTGCTCGAACTCGAAGTGGGCCTTCTGCCAGGCCTCCATGCTGGCCCTGGTCTGGGCCAGGTAGTAGTCGCGCATCTCCTGGGGGGTCATCGAGGGGGTTACGGTGAGCGTCTCGGCCATGGCAGCGTCCTCCTTGCGAGTGAGCGAGGCTTGTTCGCTCGCGGTGTCGAAGATTCCCTGCCATGCAGCTTCGTCCCGTGTCGTTCCAGGCTCTCCCGACGTCAGCCAGCCCGGCGGCCTCTCCCTCGGCCGATGAGGGACTGGCCCTGGAGCGCCTCGGGGACGACCGCGAGGAGCTCTCCCGCCTCAAGCGGCTGGCCCCGCCGGGCGCCTCGCTGGGCGAGCTGGCCTGCTTCCACCGGATGGGCCGAAAGCAGTCGGACGATTCGCTGTCCGGCTCGCTGCAGTGGGTTCAGGGCGCCCTGACCACGAGCGGGGGCGCGCTGGGCAAACTGTCGAGCCAAGACCGGGTGGAGGTGCTGCGCACCCTGCTCCAAGCCCACCCGGGTCAGCCCCTGGAAGCCCGCTTCCCGGGCGGCGAGTTGAGCGAGTTGAGCAAGGAAGTGGGACGCTTCATGAACGGCGATGCTCACTGTCTGCTGGGCGAGCAGCGCTACATGGTGCCCCTGACCCAGCCGCGTCGTCCGATTACCCTGCCGCAGGCTGCTCGGGACTACGCCGGAGCCCTCGAGCGCATCCTCAAGTCCCCCGGCCGCATCGATCCCCAGATGCAGCCCGACGACCGCGAGTGGGCCCTCGACTGCGTGCGCATCGAGAACGCTCACCTGCACCAGGACCCGGCTCGGGTGAGCCTGTTCCGCAAGCTGGTCAGCGCCTTCCAGGATCCGGCCATCGCCCACGTGGTCATGATGGAGATGGAGAGCCTGCCACCGGCCCGGCAAAGCAACTATCTCACGACTCTGCAACACGAGATGGTCGGACTGGGACCCCACGAGAGCGACTGGGAGAAGACCCGCAAGGAGGGCGCCCACGTCAAGGGCCTGGCGGCCGGCGTGCAGCTGGTGATGCAGGTGGCCCGGCCCGAGGACGACCCCTCGGCCCTGCTCGCCGAGCTGCGCGAGCTGGCCCACCGGCCCGGCAGCGACGACGAGCTGATTCGCGGGGGCGCCTGGCGTGGCCCCGGCCAGAGCTGGAGCCAGGGCCTGCAAAACGACCCTCGCACCGGGCTCAAGCACGAGGACGACCTGCGCCTGGCCGAGGCCGTCTACCAGCGCTCCAACGCTCGGGGAGAAGAGCACGGCGAGTTGCTCGAGCAGGTGAAGGGGTTCAGCTTCCGTCTGCACGAGCCCAACTACCTGTCGGTGATCGTCCACGCTCTCGGGCTGGATGAGCCCCTCGAGCAGGGCCTGGAGCGCACCGTTCGCGAGTATGAGATGACCGGCAAGGTGGACGCCCTCTCCCCCATCCGCAAGGAGATCAGCCAGGCCCTGGCCTCGGGCGCCGTCAAGGGCGACCTGGAAACGCTGATGAAGCGCTACGAGCTGATCTACGTGCAACGCACAACCGGGGGCGAGAACAAGGAGAAGGCCCTGCAGTCCTCCCTGGCCGAGCTGCTGGAGGTAGCCCAGCCCGCCAGGAGCGGGGTGGTGCAGACCAACGGGGCGGTTTGGGTGGGGGGCGTGCGGGTGCGCAAGGCGGGGTCCTGAGCTCTCGGTCGCCAGACTCCGGCGCGACGCGATGATGGCCAGATCCTCGACCAGGGCTCCGAGCTGACGGGCGGGAACCCGGCTAGACTGTGGGGAAGGGCTCTTTTCATGCTTCGCTGGAGCGATTGGCTTGGACAGTCTGAGCGGGAATTTGCGGCAGCCGATTGCCTGCTTGCCGGTGGGCACTATGCCTGGTGCTGCTTCACTTGCCAGCAGGCAGCTGAAAAGTCATTGAAGGCCCTTCTCGAGAGGCACGCGGCCGACCACGGCGGGCATAACCTGCGCGAGCTTCTCGGATCGGTGGAAACTCGCTACCAGCCGCCCGGCCAGGTGCGAGCTGCCTGCCGCCGGCTAACCAGGCACTACATTCCAACCCGCTATCCTGATGCTCACCCCTCCGGCATCCCGGCCATGCAGTACGATCAGGAGGACGCTCAGGAAGCTCTGGAGGACGCCCGTGCAGTCTTGGACTTTGCCCGAGCTCAATTACGCCCCCCTGCGCCCTAAGCTTGAAGCCTTCATGACCGAGCTTGCGGCCACCTTCCCCGACGAGGTGGACTTTGTGGTGCTCTTCGGCTCGGCCGCCCGTCAAGAAGCCGGGCGCGGCAGCGATCTCGATCTGCTGATCGGATTGACCCGAGAGTCCTCCGAGCGTTTCCTCGAAAGGCTGGAACGCTTCAATGATCTGGCTCCCGGGGTGGAAGTCTTTCCTTACACTCCGAGCGAGCTCGCCCTGATGCGGCAACAACTGCACTTTACTTTGCTGGAGGCGGCCGATCACGGTCGCGTGCTCTTTGACCGCGGCTCCTGGCAGGCATTGGCCAACGAGCTTCGCAGCCTGGTGGAATCGGGGGATGTGATCAGGATTCCGGGCGGCTGGCATCGTCCGATTCTGCTCAAGGACTGAGCAGCATTCAGCCGGGGAAACGAAACCGCGTGAATCCGCCACACGCCGTCGCCCGTTGAATCGCAGGGAACTCGAGTCGCAGGAGGCCATCCTCCCGGCCCGAAACAGCCTCAACCGATGTCCAACGGAAGAATCCCCGTCCACTTCAACGGGGAAACCTATCAAGTGCCGGAGGGCACCTCGATCGTCGAGGTTCTGGGGCAGATCTACGTCGACGAGCACGGCGTGCTGGCCGCCACCCTGAACAACCACCTGGTCTCCCTGCACACACGGCTGGACGGTGAATCCTACCTGCAAGCCGTCACCGCCGAGCACCGGGAGGGACAGGAGATCTTGCGGCGCACGGCCGCCCACATGCTCCAGTACCTTTGCCAGACTCACTTCCCCGGGGTCCGTCTGACGGTGGGACAGTCCTTGCTGGGAGGCTACTTCTACGAGGTCGATAGCTCCGAGCCGGTCAATCTGGAAGCCATGGCATCGCGCCTGACCACCCTGTTCCAGGAGCTCGCCGAGGCCGATGTGAGCTTTCGTCACAGTGTCGTCTCGGTGGAGGCGGTGCCCACCCGGGTGGAGGATCCCTACGGCTATCGCAAAGGTCTTCTGCGCGCCTGGGCCAGTGCGGTGGTGCACCTGATCAGCCTTGACGGCTTTACCGATCTGCAGCATGGACCCTACGCCCCCACCACCCGACACGCCAAAGGCTGCCGTGTCATCGCCTATCCGCCCGGGCTGATCCTGCTCTTTCCGGGCTCGGTGATCACCTCGCCCATCCCCTGCGGCGTCGACTCTCGCCGCCTCTACGAGGCCTACCGCGAGACGCGCGACTGGAACCGGCTGGTGGGTGTGACCTCGGTGGGCGATCTGAACGCCGCCAGCCTCGAGGATCGCATTCCCCAGGTCGTGTTGATGGCCGAGGCCCTGCACGAGAAGAAGCTGGCCGAGATCGCCGACACCGTGACCGCCCTCGAGCAGACTCCACGCATCGTCTGCGTGGCCGGTCCTTCCTCCTCGGGCAAGACCACCTTCGTGAAGCGACTGGCGGTGCAGCTGCAGGTCAACGGGCTGAGGCCCATTCTGGTCTCCCTGGACGACTACTACCTCGACCGCCAGCAAACCCCGCGCGATGAGCACGGCGACTTCGATTTCGAGACCATCGAGGCCCTCGACCGTGCCCTGATCGCCGAGCAGGTGGCCGCTCTGGCAGCTGGCCAGCCAGTACGGCTCCCTCGCTTCGACTTCGTACTCGGCCAGCGTAAGAACGAAGGGCTGGAAGTGCAGCTGCGGCCCCAGGACGTGCTGGTGCTGGAGGGAATCCACGCCCTCAACCCCGAGCTCTTGCCCGGGGTGAATCCCTTCCGCATCTTCGTTTCGGCTCTCACCCAGCTGGTGATCGACGAGCGCAACCGGGTCTTCACCTCGGACGCACGCCTGCTGCGCCGCCTGGTGCGCGACCGGCGCTACCGGGGCACCTCGGCGGCCGAGACCATCGAGCGCTGGCCCAAGGTGCGAGCCGGCGAGGAACGCTGGATTTTCCCTCACCAGGAGCGGGCTGACGCCATCTTCAACTCCACCCTGGTCTACGAGACCACGGTGCTCAAGCCGTTTGCCTGGCGCTACCTGCTGGAGGTGCCTCGCAGCCACCCTTCCCGGGTGCGGGCCTACGAGCTGTTGCACTTCCTGGACCTGTTCGTGCCCGTCTTCCCGGACCGAATTCCGGCCAACTCGGTGCTGCGCGAGTTCATCGGCGGCAGCGGATTCGAGGAGTGATTTGATGACCACCGTCGTCCTGCACGATCCGCAAGTGGCTCGCAACTTTCCCGTGCAGCTTCCGCTCGACAGCGTGGGCGCTTCGCGAGCCAATACCACCGGCTGCAAGACCTGCGGCAGCCCGCTCGAGGAAGTCTTGATCACCACCTTCAGCAGCCCTGTCTGGGACGAGTGGCCTCTGGCCGTGGATGGCTGGAGCTGCCGCACCTGCCAGAGCCTGCAGCTGCCTCGCTTTCTGGAGGCCGAGGAGGTCGAGCGGCTGAGCTCGGAAGGGGCCCAGGCCGTGCGCTCGGGCCACTTTGCGGAAGCCGAGCTGGCCTTCCGCCGCATCTGCAACAGCTGGCCCCGCTACGGGCCGGGCCGTGAGAACCTGGCCCGGGCCCTGCAGTACTGGCTGGCCCACGAAGAGGAGTCAGGCCGGGAAGCGCTCGTGAGCCGGCTGGCCGGCGAGATCGAGCGCCAACTGCGCGACGCTCTGGAAGGCGACGGCCTGGCTTCGCGCCTGTCGGTCGTGTCCGGTCTGGTCAACTGCCTGCTGCGCCGCGAGGACACGGCTGCCGCCCTGGCCCTGCTCGCCCAGGAGCTGTCGCGCCCCGAAGCCGAGAGCTCAAAGCTCCAGGAGCTGCGGGTCTGGGTCGAGGACCGGGGCGACCTTTACCATCGCGGGGTGGCCCTGCTCGAGCCTCGCATCGCGCTCCACGAGCGTCCTCAGGATGGCGGCCAGGCTCAGATCAAGCAGGGCATCGCGCTGCTCGAGCGTCACCTCGAGGCTGCTCCCGAGAACTGGCCGGCCATGTGGTTCGCGGGCAAGGGCTACCAGGCCCTGGGCCAGAACGAACGGGCCCTGGAGCATTTCCGGCGCTGCCTGGCCCTCAAGGCCGACCAGAGCGACGTGGCCCGCGAGTGCGCCATCACGCTGATGAAGCTGGGTCGCTTCGCCGAGGCCATCGAAGTCTCGCGCCAGGCCTGCCAGAGCGAGCCCGGAGAGGGCGGCCTGCAGGCCAACCTGGCCATCGCCTGCCTGCTGGGCGGTCAGCTCGAGCCGGCTCTGGAGGCTGCCCGCCGGGCAGTCGAGCTGGATGGCTCGGACGCGATCAGCGCCAGCGTGCTCAAGCTGGTGCAGGACGTGCGCGAAGGGCGGCTGCCGCCACCCACCTCGGCCGCCCAACTGGGGTTCTAGAGGCCCCCGAGAGCGTGGACCGGACTTCCAGTTAGCGATTGCCTGGATCCAGGCAGTCTGCACAGCCCTCCGCGAAGGAGTTTGCCGCCAGATCGGACCAGCGAGTTCAGCCTTCAAACTGACTCAAAACAGATCCCCGACCGACACATTCTGGAAGTAGAATCGGCTGGTGCGCAACAGCTTGATCTACTTGGATTGTTCTTCGATGGGCTCTGCCGTGCGGCGACGGAAGCGCTGGCTGGCAGCGCTCGTGCTGCTCGGATTGATCTATTTGGTGGTCAGCCTGATCGACCTGTATCGAGGCCCGTTGCGGCACCGCCCTCTTCAGGTCGGCCACAACGCCGTCTGGCTGGCCCACCGGTTCTTCGACGACCGCGACCGCAACAAGGTCAGCGGCCTCGAGTTGCGGGAACTGGCTGGGCGCGTGAAAGAGCACAACCTGGAGTATCTCTTTGTCCACGTGGGACCGCTCGACTCCCAGGGCGCCATTCCATCCTATCGGTCCGAGCATTTCCAGCGGGTGAAGTCACAGGTGCCCGGGACGCGTTGGTTGGCATGGGTGGGTGGACTCAACGCAGACTTCGAGGGACGCGCCCAGGATACCGTGGACCTGACGTTGCCCGAGACACGG
The DNA here is from genome assembly GCA_045863235.1 of Candidatus Xenobia bacterium. Lineage (GTDB taxonomy): Bacteria > Vulcanimicrobiota > Xenobia > Xenobiales > QWHO01 > QWHO01. Next base: position 86,692 of record BTUM01000003.1, read on the forward strand.
ACCGGAATCGCCCGAACGGTCCGCGAGCTCTATGCGGCAGGCTTCGACGGCATCCACTACGACATCGAGCCGGTTCGTGACGGCGATAGGAGCTTTCTGGCTTTGCTGGATGAGACTCCCCGCGACGGCATTCTGTCGGTGGCCACGCCTCACATGCGGCCCCCGGGAGCCTGGCCCGTGCCTCCGTTCGAGCGGATGTGGACCGCCGGCTACTACGGCGAGGTGTCCCGGCGCTGCGATCAGGTCGTCTACATGGGCTACGACAGTGCCCAGCCCTCCGCCGAAGCCTACGCCCGCTGGATGCGCTGGCAGGTGCTCTCGCTCAAAGCCTGCCTGGAATCGCAGGAACTGCTGATCGGCGTTCCGACCTACGATGAGGAGAGCACGCTGGTGCACAACCCGCAGGCGGAGACACTGGCGGCCGCGTTGTGGGGTATCAGCTCAGCCGGCCCGGTTGATGGCGTGGCCCTGTATGCTCACTGGACCACGACTCCCTCGGAATGGGACACTCTGGCCGGCTTTCGCGGGAAATAGACCCTCCTGGCCGGAGCTCGTGCCTGGGCAGTCTTTACCGGTTCTGACCCGGTACCGCCCTGATTCCGGCGTATACCCCGGAGTCAGCCCGGTACCGGGAGATTACTGCGTAAACTCCTCGGATTTCCGCGTGACTGCTTACGGACTCAACCCCCGATGGTACGTGGCGGGCCAGTTTTTCGAAGAAAGTACACAACTTCTCCATCCCCGGGCGAACCGCTCCGCCTATACTGCCACCCATGCAGATCGCATCCAGGCTGGCCAGCATGGCCCCGCCAGGGGCCCGTCCCACGCTGGTTCGCCCGCAAGAGCAGAGCGAGCCGGTGGATCGCGTGCAGCTCAGCTCCCGTGAAGCCGAGCCTGGCCGCAAGATCCACCCGGCCGTGGGCCTGGCCACCGGGCTGATGGCCGCCCTGTCTCTGGCCGGGGCGCTGGCCGCGCCGGCCCAGGCCGGGGCCTGGAACCAGCCGGTGGCGGCCCAGTCCTTCGAGTTCGACCAGTTCGGACACGGGGGCAGCAAGCTCCAGTTCCCGGGCCACGGCATCGAGCACCATCACGGCGGCAACTGGGACCGCGAGACGGTGGAGGGCGGCTGGCGCATCCCCCGCAACGAGAGCCCCATTCGGGTGCAGCCCCGGCACGCCTACCAGGTGAGCGTGGGGACCTCCGACATGGGGCCGGCCCGCGTGCTCGACAACACCCGCGGGCGCATCCAGGCCGTGCGCCTGCAGTGGCCGGCCGAGTCCGACCCGCGGGCAGCCCGGGCCCACGAGGCGATGTTCCGCGACCTGCTCACCAAGTTGCCCACTGATGTGCGCTTCGAGATCGTGGTCGAATCGGGTGGGGAGTCAGCTTTGCGCCAGCTGATCGCCCAGAGCCGGGTGACCAATCCCGAGCGCATCGAGCTGCACACCATGGGCCTTCGCTCCAGCCGCGAGGAGCTCTACCAGGGCATGAGCATGTGGTCGCGCGACGGGGCGGTGGTGCTCACGCGCGAGTCGGACGGACGCGAGGTGGTGCTCCTCCCCCACTCGTTCCGCAACGACGGCAAAGTGGACGAGTACCTCAACCGGATCATCTGGCAGGGAACCGGGGCCGCTCCGGCCAGCCTGGTGAACCATCCCGGCATCCTGGTGCGCCGCTCCACGCTCGACTTCGAGGGCGGCAACGTGGTGGCCAACGGACGCCACGTGCTGCTCAGCCACGACACCATCTCCGACAACGCCCGCCGGCTCAATCTCACCTCTGAGCAAGTGGTGGCGCGCTTTGAAACCGAGTTCGGGCGCCAGGTGATCGTGGCCAACGAGACCGACTTTCACCTCGACCTGGGGGTTGGCTTCCTGGACGACCACACCGTCACCGTGGCCTCCCCGGCCCTGGCCCGGAGCGTGAGCGGGTTGCCCGCAAGCGAGCTGGAGACCATGCGCGAGGTGACCCGCGAGAAAGACCTGCAGGGCCGCTACGACCGACTGGCCGAGACGCTGGCTCAGAAGGGCTACCGGGTGGTGCGCATGCCCAACCTGGGCGGGCGCAGCCTCTCCAGCCCCTACCTGACCTACCAGAACGTGCTGATCGAGAGCTACCAGGGGGTCAAGCGGGTCTACATGCCCGTCTACGGGGCCAGCACCGACCGGGCCGCGCGCCAGGCTTACGAGGCGGAGGGGTTCGAGGTGGTGGAGATTCCGGCTGCCCTGCTCTCGACCCGGCTCGGAGGCGGCATCCGCTGCGCCGTGGGCGAGTTGGACATCCTCCAGTAATGTGTTGGGCGTTACGTACTGAAGGTTTTGCCTTTCCTTCGGAGGCGCCTCCATACAAGTCTGTCGGCGCCAGTTACTGCAAAACCTTCAGCACTCCACTTTGATCTTAGAAGAGCGAGCGCTTGTCTTCCATGGGACGCTTGGGCACCCTGATCCCACCCACGACGACCGCGTTGGACTGCTCGCTGACCCCGCCCGGCGTGGGAGGCTTCAAGAGGCGTTGCAGCTCGTCGATCTGAGCTTCCTCCTTGCGCAGGGCGGCCTCGGCTTCGTGCATCTGAGCCACTGCCCCCTGGTGGGCCGCTGCCAGGGACGTGACCTGGCCCTGCTGGGCGTAAAAGCGATTGACCAGCGCGTCGTGCTCGGCTCGCATTCGAGGACCCTTGACCTTCCAGGTCTCGATGCCCACGACGCAGGCGGCGCAGGTGGCAAAGCCCACCAGGCTGATGCCCGCCAGCCAGGGATTGTGCAGAATGACGCCGGCGTTGACGGTGCCCATGCCCACCATGAAACTGCCCATCCCAACCATGGGCATCAAGTTGCGCACCTTCACCCAGCGATTGATCTTGTTGGCCTGCTTGTCAGCCTCGGCCGCCTTCTGGTTGCAGCTGATGGTGGCTTGGTCGACCGCCTGACGCTTCTCCTCGACGTTGCGAGCAGCCCGAGCATACGCTTCGCGAAGGGTATCAAGGTTGGCTGTGGCGGTAACCTTCATCGTGCCAGCAGACTACCTCTGCCGGCTCAAAGAATCCTGAACCTCGAGGCGTGGCACGGAAGGCCGCTTCGTCGCGCGGCGCCTTAAGCCGGGCGCAGCTCGGTCGAGTTCAGCGGGCCGGGCGGGTCGATGCTGACGCTGCCCAGTCCCAGGCTGATCTCGGTGGTGTTGAACCAGCGCGGGGGATCGATGCTGATGCGCTGATCCTCCACGGTAATCTTCGTGCTGTTGAAGAGCCCGGGCGGATCCACCGTGATGGTGCCGTTCTCGTGGTGAATGGAGGTGTCACGGCTCCAGCCGCGCTTGTCCAGCGTCCAGCCGTTCTCGTCCTGGCGCAGCTTGTGGGCGTAGGTGGAGCCGCTGGCCTGGATGGTCCAGCCCTCGGTGCCTTTGGTCAGCTGGATCTCGTTGTAGAGACCGGCCGGGTCGATCAGAACGGAGTTGCCGTTCCTGGTGATGCGAGTGTCCTGCGCCAGGCCCGGGCGATTGATGCGGATGCTGTTCTCGTCCTGGCTGATGGAGGTGGAGTTGACCATGCCGGGGGGATTGATCTCGGTCGGGCTGACCGAGGTGTCGTTGAGCGGGCCCTGGGGATCGATCACGTAATTGGGGCTGCCCAGAGCCGTCTCGATGGGAGCGTAGAAGGCCAGGAACGGCACCATGCTGAGGTTGCCGTGCAGGTCATAGAAGAGCCCGTCGCCGATGTGCACGCCGTGGGGCGAGCGCTCCACCGGCACCAGCTGGCCGTCCTTGACCTCGGTACGGCGCACGATGTCGATCTTGCCCAGCAGATCGGGCGCGTAGGCCATCTGGAACCCGTCCTGGGGATCTCGACGAAAAGTGGGAGCCGGCGGAGCCGGGGCAGGGGCCTGGGGAGGCGGAGCGGTGGCTGAAATGAGCATGCCCGGAGTGTAGTCAACTGGCCTGCCGGGGGCGTTGCCGGAATGTTGCTACTCCACCAGCAAGAGCCGCTCGGCCAGCTCGAAGCAATCCACCGGCCAGTAAACGGCCGGACGCGGCCTCTTGCAGCCGGCGTAGTCGCGATGGGGCCGGCAGCTCAGGATGCTGCGAATCCATTGCCCGGGCACCCCCGAGCGGCCCAGGTGGGAGCCGAGCAAGGCGCCGCAGATGGCCGCGTTGGTGTCGGTGTCGCCGCCGCGGCGCACCGTCTCGACCAGCGCCTCCTCCAGGGTGGGGGTGGTCAGCAGGTGGTGGAAGGCATTCATCAGCGCGATACGCACCCAGCCCATCTGGTGCTGGAACTCGGCCGGCGGCGCCTGGCGAGCTTGCTCGAGCCATTCGCGCACGGCGTCTGTGGCCTGTCCGAGAGCCGCGGCGTGCATGGCCTCGCGACTCTCCCCCCGCAGGCCTGCCTGGATTGCCGCGACATAGGAGCGGCAGGCAGTCACGCAAGCCGGGTGGGGATGAGTGAGGGAGCTATCCTCCTCGGCAAAGTCGCAGGCCCGCGCATCGCGCAGCAAGCCCATCGGGGCCATCCGCATCAGCGAGCCGTTGGCCTGGCTGCGGGGGTCGGGCCGACCCTGCAGGCCCGATGCGGTCGTGCGGCCGATGTCGAAAGGGGGCGTGAGCAGCCAGTCCTGGTAGGCCGAATAGGCCCGGGTGAACGAATAGCCACCCCGCTCGAGGATAGAGCGAGCCAGCGCCAGGGCCATCTCCGAGTCATCGGTGGGCTGGCCGGCCAGGGTGTTCCAGCGCCCTCCATCCTCCAGCTTGCGCGGATGCCCCTCCCGGTAACGCCCCGCGATGGAGGCGGCCGTCTCGAACTCCACCAGGGCTCCCAGCGAGTCCCCGGCCAGCTGGCCCAGCAGGCAGCCCTGGGCCCGGTCGAGCAGACCGGGGTCGGCGATGGTCTGACCTGGCATCAGGCGGGTCGGAAACAGGGACGTGCTCTCCTCGGCCGAGCGGGCCATCACCTGATCGAAGTCGCGCGAGCACAGCTCGCGAGCCCCCGCAAAGCAGCGCCGCCACTGGCCCTCGGCCTGATCCGAGTAGGTCAGCGGCTGACCGGCGGGGTCGTAGAGCTCGCCCCCGGCCGCCCGCAAGAGCGCGTGGCCGCCCACCACGTCCACGGCCCGCGGGTTCTGCAGCGACACGCCGCCGTCGGCCTCGCCAGCAGCCACCAGGGCCAGCCGGTAGGCCACACTGGGCATGGCCCGAATGCGGGCCGGGGACACGGCGCGCAGGTTGGCGCCGGGCTTCTTGTCGGCGCTCTGGGAAACGATCACCACGCTCTGCGGGCCCAGCGGGTCCCAACAGCGACGCGGCACGAGCTGGCCGTTGCGGGTCAGCGGCTCGCCCACCAGGCCGGCGATCATGTCCCCCCGGTCATCGGGATAGGTGGGCGAGTACACCACGCCCAGCACCGGGCGGCCTCGCTGGAGCAGCCCGATGGATACGGTGCTGCCCCGAAAGCCGAGCTGGAAGGCGGCGGTGCCGTCCTGCGGGTCGACCACCCACCAGTGCTCGGGATCGCTGCCGGCCTGCGCCCCGGTCTCCTCGCCCCGGTAGCCCCACTCGGGAAAGGCGGCGGTGAGACGGGCACGAATCAGCTCCTCGGCCTCGTGGTCGATGGGGGCGTGGCCCGCCGAGCCCCTCGGGCCGGCGTGGAACTCCTGCCGGATCATCTCGCCGGCCTCGCGCGCGACCTCCACGGCCAGCGCCAGGGCTCTGGAAAGGTCAGCCAGCGGGTTGCACCACCGGAGGCTTCACCCCTTCGGGCAGCGAGTCGACCCAGGTGCGGAAGAGCTCGAGCTCGTCGATGTCCTCGATGGCTCTCAGGAAGCGCTCGGCCTGGCGCACGAAGCCGGCCTGGACGGCCACCTTCAGAGCGCTCTTGAAAGCCTCCACCGCCTTCTGGTTCTCCTTTTTGGTGCGATACAGCACGCCCAGCTCGTACCAGGTCTCTGCCAGCCAGGCGGTGTTGCCCTTCTTCTGCAGGTCTTCCAGGGCCTGGAGAAACTGCCCCTCGGCCTTCTCATGGTTATTCTCGAGCCGGTCGATCGTGCCGAAGAGCGCTTGTAGGTAGGCCGCTTCCAGCTGGCGTTGGGCCCCCAGGAAGTAGTTGCGCGACTTGCTACCCACCTCGCGGGCCCGGTCGGGAGCGCCGTTCTTGAGGTGCGCCTGACACAGGTCCATGTAGACACGGGCGATGTTGATCGAGTCGTCCACATACTGGAACAGACCCAGGCTCTCCTCGAGATTGCGGATGGCCTCGTCCAGGTCACCGACCTGGATCAAGCAGCGCCCGAGGTTGCGATAGGAGTAGCCCATGGCGTAGAAGTTGCGAAAGCGAGTGCTGATCTCGAGGTCGCGGCGGAAGTAGTCCACGGCGATCTCGTACTCTTCGCGCACCATGTGCACCTGGCCCAGCTTGCCGTAGATGGTGGCCAGCTCGGTCTTGGCCCCCAGCCGGCGGCACAGGCCCTCGCCCTTCTTCAGGGTGTAGATGGCCTCTTCCAGCCGGTTGAGCGAGAGGAAGGTGCGCCCGATGGAGTCGTAGACTTTGGCCTGTCCGTAGGCGCAGCTGGCCGTCTTGTAGATCTTGAGGGCGGCCAGGTGCCAGTCGAGCGCGCCCCGGAAGTCTCCGGCGGTACTGACCATCACGCCGATGTAGCGCTTGACCGAGGCCTCCTCCAGGGTCAAAGGCATGCCCTCGAGCAGCTTGAGAGCCTCCTCCAGGTGCACCTTGGCCTGCTCGCTCTGGCCGAGGCGGAAGTTGTAGAGCCCGAACTGCGAGAGGATGGTGGCCCGCAGGCGGCGCGTCTCGGGCGAATCGGGCAGGCCCTCGGAGGCCTTCAGGGCCTCCTCGATGTAGCTGCGGCCCTCGTCGAGTTCGCCCTGGCGCGAGGAGTTGGCCCCCAGGAAATACTTGGCCTGGGCGATCAGGCGCTGGTCTTTGAGCTCGGTGGCCAGCTCCAGGGCGGCTCGAAAGCAGTCGGAAGCCGGAATGCGGTCGCCTCGGTTGCTCAGGATCTCGCCCTTCTTCAGGTGAGCCCGCACCAGATCGGGCCGCGTCCGGGGACCGGGCTCGATCTTGGAGACCTTGTCCAGCTCGCGCAGGGCACGATCCCACTTGCCCAGCACCAGACAGACGCCGCAGAAGGCGTTGCGAGCCTGCAGCTCGAGCTCCTCGGTCTGGGGGCCGAGCGGCAGGAGCCGCACCGACTCGAGCGCTCTGGTGTATACGTCAAGCGCCTGGGGATACTGCAGCTGGCTGACCAGCTGGCTGCCCTCCAAAAACATGGCCTGAATGTCGGATGGATTCACCGGGGCACCTCCCGGACGGGTCTCTTCCAAAGAGTTCAAAGGACTCCCCTCCGGCTCTCGAGCGAACTTCGGCTGCCCCTTCGCCAAACCAAAAGCGGGCCCCTGTCCTCAGGGCCCGCTTTTGTTCAGGCGCTTCGAGGTCGGGGACAGATGGAAGAGACCCGCACGAGCAGGTCACGCAAAGCGCTCATCTGTTTTGGCCCGCGCCCCACGAAGCGAACCCGGCATCCGCCCGGACAGCGCTGCACCACCCTGGCCCACAGATCGATGCCCATCAGATCGATCTGGACCACCTTACCGGCATCGAGCGGAAGATCGAGCCGGGCTCCATCCATGCCCAGGTCGATGGTGTAGCCACGCAGGCCGTTCTTGACGCGGACCGGGAAGAGAGCCGGAAAGCGGCGAGCCCGGCGCGGTCGCTGCTCGGTCTTGCGTGCTCCCACCAGGATCACCCCGGCCAGGTTGCCGCGCACCCATTTCACCCGACCGAATCGGTCCTCCACGCGGACTCGAGCGCCCACGGCGGGACGGTCGAGGAAGGCCACGCGCGCTCCTCGAGGGCTGCTGTCGAGCAAGAAACCCAATCCCGGCAAGCTGCGCAGCTCGCTGCGCCGTCCTTCGCGCCTTCGATCCCAGATGCGGTCGTCCTGAGTCAGACTGTAAACAAGCTCATGGTACATGGTGGCCTCCTGAGGCTGATTTTAAACCAGTCTGAGGGGCAGTGGCTGTCAGGCTGTTGGAATTTGTGCAAACTTTGTTGCCGAATTGTTACGAGTTTCCGTCGGCGCGCACGATGGTGAGGCGCCACTGACCCGGGCCCGATGTTGCGCCTCCGGCCAGGGAATGGTCAAACAGGAGCGACGAGGATCCGCTCATGGTCACGGAGCGGGCCACCAGGGCCCCGATGATGCGCGAGTCTCCGGAAGTACTGGCATTGGAGTCAGGCGCATAGACCCCGCCACGTAGCCCGGCGTCCATGCTGAGCGACAGGCTCCCTCCCAGCACGATGACCTGGAGATTGGAGGGATTCCCCCCGGGGTTGATCTGGGTGGTGCCCGACTGGCTCAGCCCGTTGTCGGCCAGGATCAAGACCGGGCCGGAAGGATTCTGGATGACCAGGCGCGAGGAGCCGCTCAGACTGATTCCCTGGGCAAAGAAGTACTGTCCCGAGGTCAGCACCGCCTGGCTGTCGCCGCTCATCGAGAGTCTCCGATAGTTGCCCGGAGCCAGGTCCTGTTGATCGGTTCCGCTCAGGCTCACCGCCTGCAAAGGGCCGGTGGTGCTGGGAGCGGCATAGCTGGTGAAGGTTTTGGGAACGGTCAGCACCCCCAGCGAGCCGTAGGAGGAGGTGCCACTGTTGCTGACCGAGCCGGGCCCACCCCCTGGCCCGACCATGAGGAGCCCGTCGATGCGGCTGTCGCCGCTCATATTGACCACTCCGCCGGAGAAACCGTTGGTGCCCGTCTGAAAGGGCAGAGGGGAGGGCAAGGACGGCCCCCATGAGCGAATGGCGGAAGTGCCGGACATACTGATGCTGCCATCGGAAAAGAGCCCGTAATCGAACAGGTTGGTGCTCTGGCCCCGGATGGCCAGGGCCCCGGCCGTGAAGCGCGAGCTGCCAGAGCGCCCCACGCTCACCATGTAGACAGCCCCGGCCGGCACTGCAGTGCCGTCCGGGGCGAGCGTGGCGGGGCCGGCGGTGTTGTTGAGAAAGAGCACGTCGTAGCGCACCTGGCTCAGGTCCGGCATGGCGTCGCTGATGGGCGCTGACCAGGCGTCGTTGGCCTTGAGCCGGCTCAACCCCACCTGAAGCCCCGAGCGGGCCGCATGCTCGCATCGGGCCATGGTGGCCCGGTCGGAGGTGCGCCGCAGGCTCTGCACGCTCCAAAAGTGCACGCTCAGCACCAGCATCCACAGCAGGAGGCCGAAGAACAGCACCGAGACGAGCCCGAAGGCTCGGTCAGTTCTTGGGAACGACATCGCTTCGGCTTTCGATGCGGAAGAGCTCGGTGGCAACCGTCCGCGAGGAGACCAGTCGCATGGAGACCGGGTTGGTGCCCGAGAACTCCACTTGCTCGAGGTTGCGAGCCAGCACGCTGTAAGGCGCCGCACTGGTTCGAAAAGACAGAACATCCAGGGTATCGGGTAGAATGGGGGCCGTGTCCAGAGGAACGGGCAAGGCTTGCTCCTTGCGCAACAGGCAGTTGACTCCGTTGATGGGAGCCAGGTAGTAGCAGATGTATTTGCGCCACATCAGGCGCCCCTGGGAGTCGACCTGCAGATTGCCGGTCAGGTCCCTGGGTGAGGCCATCACCAGCCCTCCAGGCTCGGCGCGCAGACTGGCCGGGTTGCCCTCGGATAGATCTCGCGACAGCAGCGCCATGGCGGCCAGGTTGCTCTGTTGCAGCTCCAGGCTGACCTCCAGGGCCCGGTGGTAGCGCACGCTCTGCACGAACAGCATGGCCAGACCGGTCAAGACCAGCGAGGCCAGGGCGCAGGCCACCAGAAGCTCAGGAAGGGTCAATCCGCGGCGTCTCATCAGGGGCTCACCACCAGGGCCTCCACCTGCTCGGAGAGCGCTCGCTCACCCTCCCTCCAGCGCACTGTGACCAGCACCGAGCGAAGGTCGGGCGGCCGGTCGGCCACCACCACCTCATAGTCATAGCGCGTGCTCTGCACCACGTTGCGGATGGTGCTGTCCAGCACGATGCTGCCGCTGGTCGAGCTCATGCCGGCGTACCCCTGCGACAGGGTCAGCTCGAGCTGCTGCTGGGCCAGGTGCACGGCTGCCATGCGATGGCGTCCGGTCACCGCGCCTCGAGAAAGCTGAGGTAAGAGCGGAGCCAGGCTGACCAGGATCACTCCGGCCAGCACCGTTGCGACCATCATCTCCAGCAGGCTGAAGCCTCTCCCCCTCATGCTGGTGCCGGCAGGGCCAGCACGAAACGCGCCCCGCGCTGGCTCTCCTCCAATCGGAGCGTGCCTTCGTGGCGCTCCAGAATCTGACGGCTGACCGACAATCCCAGACCCGTTCCCTGACCGATCGGCTTGGTGGTGAAGAACGGGTCGAAGATCTTCTCAGCCGCCTCCCTGGGCACCCCCGGACCGCTATCCTCCACCTCCAGCTCGAGCCAGGACGCTTGCTGGCGGGTGCGCACCCACACCCTACCCCCGGAGGGCAGGACATCGCGAGCGTTGAGCAACAAGTTGACCAGCACCTGCTGGATCTCGTTGGGGCACATGCTGGTCCGGGGCAGCTCGGCCAGCTCGCACTCGACCTCCAGGCCGCTCAGACGCAGCTGATGGCCGTAGAGCTCCAGGGTATCCCGGACCACCTGGTTGAGATCGGCTTCGACCTTGCCTTCGCGTGCATCGCGAGCGTAGTAGAGGAGCTTGGCCACGATGTCGCGGGCGCGCAGGCCCGAGCGCACGGTCACATCGAGGTGCTTTCGAGCCCGCTCGGGAGAGCTCTCGACCAGCTCGGAGGCCGTCTCGGCTGCCAGCAGGATGCTGTTGAGGGGAGTGTTCAGCTCGTGGGCCACTCCGGCCGCCAGCTGGCCCACGGCCGCCAGCTTGGAGCTCTGCACCAGCTGCACCTCGGATTCTTGCAGTCGCCTCAGGGCATCGGACAGATCCTGGTAGTGACGCGCATTGTCCAGCGCCAGCCCGGCGTGACAGGCCAGCATGAAGAGCAGATCATGCTGATGACGAGGGAAAGCCTCCTTCTCGACCCGACCCAGGCAAAGCACTCCTACCGCCCCGCTCTCGGCCATCAGGGGAACCAGCAGCAGGCTCTCTTCGCCTTCCTGCAGAGGTTGCCAGCGTCCATCCAGAGCCAGGGGCCGACCGCTCTTGAGAGCCGGTCCGAGCTGAGGGCGCATCCGCTCGGCGAAGGCCAGCCCCAGCTCGGGAGGACGAGCGCGCACCAGCTCTTCCCCTAGAAACAGCGCCAGACTGGGACAGGGAGCGCTCTCCAGGGCTTTGTCCACCAGCACGTCCAGGATGGCCCTCGAGTCCAGCGTGGAGGAGGCCGCCCGGGCTCCCTCCACCAGCCGCGACAGGCCCTCGGCCCAGGTCTCCAGGCGACGACAGGACTCCTGGTAGAGCTCCAGGGCCCGCTTCTGCTCGTCGCGTAAGAGCAGCGAGGAGGCTGCCACGGCGGCCTGGTTGGTGAGCAAGGTGATCAGGCGCAGCTCCTGGTTGGTCAGGGGGAAGTTGGGAGCCCGGCCCACGTAGACCACTCCCAGGTTCCCCAGCGGCAGGGCCACAGCCGAGCCTTCCGAGGGAAACAGGGCCCCGCCCGGACCCTGGCTGCGAGAGGCCATGGCTCTGGTCTTCCAGGCCTGCTCCACCAGCTCTTCACTCAGTCCGGTCAGCTCGGCGTTGGCCAGCTGCTCTCGGAAGGGCGAGCGAAAGGCGCGCGGCAACAACCGGCCTTCCTTCTCCATGAACACCACAGCGCTCTGGCAGTCCACCATGGAAGCCAGGCGAGCCACCAGGTTCTCGAGACAGAGAGGCAGGCTGGCGCTGGCACCCAGCTCCAGGGTGGCCTCCTCCAGCAGCACATAGTCGTGGCGGCTCTTCTCCAACTCGTGACGCAGCTCGTCCTCGAGCCGGCGTCGCGAAGGGGTGGTCTCACGCGGGGGCGCCTGAACTTGGGCGGGGGCACTGGCGCGCAGGGTCGGCACCAGGGCGGCCGCGGCCAGCAGGGCCAGCACCGTGATCCAGCTTTGCCCCAGCGTGCCCCCCAGAGCCACCGCCAGGCCGCAGCTCACCAGGGCCCGCGGGAACGAGGGGGGGCGTTTCAGGTGCAGGGCCACGGGCAGGTAGAGGTCGACCAGCAACAAGACCTGGCCCCAGCGGGGCAGCCCCGGCCCGAGCAGTGCCAGCGGCAAGGTGGCTGCCAGCACGGGCAGGGCCTCCCCCGCCACCTCCTCCAGGCGGCCCCGGCGGAACACCATCCGGGTCGCCATCCCCAGAGTGAGCAGCAGCACCGTCCAGGCCGGACCCAGACCGGGAGCCAGAGCGACCCCAAGATAGAGGGCCGAGGCTCCCCCGACCAGCTCGAGCAGCACCGTAGCCAGCAGGAGCAGGGCCGCTTCCGGCGGAACAGGCACAGCCCGGCCCAGGGTCAGCGCCAGGCCTCCGGCATAAAGAAGGCCAGCCAGCACCCAGGCTGTTCCGGGCAATCGCGTGGGGGGCGAATGAGTGTTCAGTCTGTTCTGGGAATTGGCGCGCCGATGCCTTTGAACCTGCCTCAAATGAGCCAGCTGACCCGCCAGCTGGCCACCCTGTTCAATGCCGGAGTTCCCCTCACGCGCAGCCTGGAAGTGTGCCGCACCGGGGAGAAGGCCGTCCAAACGGCGGTGGATCACATGGTGGCCAACCTGCGGCAAGGGCACAGTCTGTCAGAATCCATGCGACGCCAGTCCTTCCCCGAGCCGTACGTGCAGGCCGTGGCCGTAGGCGAGCGCACAGGAGGACTGGCCCTGGTGCTCGACCGGCTGGCCCTCGATCTGGAGCGCCAGCACAACGAGCGCCGCAAACTCGTGGCCGCCCTGACCTACCCGGCCATGATGCTGGCAGTCGGGGGAGTCTTGTGCCTTCTCTTCACCTTCGTGCTACTGCCGGTGATGGAGCAGCTGTTCGTCTCCATGCGGCTGCAGCTGCCCCTGTTGACCCGCATCGTTCTGGCAGTCGGGACTGTGGCCCGCCACCCGGCCGTGCTGGTCCCCGTTCTGCTCCTGCCCCTCAGCCTCTGGCTCAGCCGCGCTTCCATTCGCGCCTGGCTGGACGAGTCGTCACTGGGACTGCAGCTTGATAGCTTGTGGTTGCGCGTTCCCGTCGTGGAACGCCGGATTGCCAGCCGGCTGCTCTACCTGCTGGCTCTCCTGATCGATTCGGGCTGCCGCCTTTCCGAGGCGCTGGACATGCTCTCGCGCCTGAGCGGCAACCGCATGCTGGCCAGGCAGTTCCTGCAGATTCGCCAGCAGGTGTTCGAGGGCTCCAGCCTCACCGAGGCCCTGCGCTCCTGCCAGGTCTTGCGTCAGGATACCCTGCAGCTGATCGGGGCGGGGGAAGAGTCGGCCCGCCTGGGAGCCCTGGCCCGGATGGCGGCCCGCCTGAACGAGCTGGAGGCCGATCACCTGACTGAAGTGATGACCGCCATGCTCGAGCCACTCTTGATGGTGGCCATGGGCGTGATCTCGGGGATCTTGTTCGTGGCTGTGCTGTTGCCCACCAGTATGCTGATCTCTGGGCTCACCTGAGGCGCCGCTCACTCACGTTCCTGCAGGAATCGAGGCCCCTTTGGGCGAAGGCACCAGGGCACGATACGCCTTCAACACTCGAGTTCGAGACGCGTCTCCCCTGCTGCGAGAGAGGAACCTGGACGTGAAACGAACTTCGTGGTGGACGAACAATTCCTCCAGCTTGTGGACCCGAATCCGGTCTGCGCTGCACCGAGACTGGCTCCAGACCCAACTGCACTTCGGAGCTTCCCACTGTTTCGACCTCAAGCAGAACTTCAAGCACACCCTGCTCCAGGCGCTGGGGAGGCAGTCGATCCCTGTAGGCGCCAATCTGACGGGGGACGAGAAGGCCAATCGCTTCGGAGTGGCCGCTCGTCACCATTATGCCGACGTCTTTCCAGACTGGGGCCCGGAGCTCGAGCGCGAGTTGCGGCGCGAGTGGGGCAAGGACTTCGACGAGCATCAGGAGGCGATCAAGCGAGGCTGGGAGTCGCAGATCCCCCAGCGCCGGTCCCAGCCGGATAAGGTGTCATCAGGGCGCAAGATCATCAACCACGGTGTGCGCTTCGACCCCGCGGACCCCAACGCATGACCGGGCGCAATCGCGGAAATGCCGACCTGGTGAGCATCCTGCTGGGACTGCTGTTTTTCGTGGTCACGCTGGTGTGTGGCCTGATCTTGATGCGATTTCTGTTGCTCCTGGTGGGAGCCGAGCGGGGCCCGGGGAGCTTCGGCCTGATGATCGTCAGCCGCAGTGAGGCCCTCGTGAGCCCCTTTCTGAGCCTGGTTGGAGCTACCAGCCCCAAATTTGGCGTTGTCTTCGAGTATGCTTCCCTGCTGGCGGTGACAGTCTACGGGATGGGCGCCCTGATCGTGGTCGCCCTGGCCCGCGCGCTGTTCGCTCCCCGCAAAGCGGTCGGCTACACCTACAACGTGGGCAAAGAGCCCCGTCCCCGCCGCACCAACCCCTGAGGCAAGTTAAAGCGGGATCGTCTGCCACTCGCGAGGGGTGACGGTGTAGAGGAAGTTGGAGATGGCCCGATGGACGTCCCAGCGGTCATAGGTTTCGAGCAGGTAGTCGAGGTAGAGGCAGCGCCGCGCCACCCCATCCAACTCGAACCCCCAGTACATCGACATCAAGGGATTGATGAACTGGGGCGTGCCGTGAGTGCGGGCGGTGGCGTGATGATCGCCAAACTGGCCTTCCCCGGCAGCCACGATGGAGGTGGTCACGATGCTCTCGTGGCCGGGCATGCGCTCGCACACGAAGCGCACCGCCTCAGCGAAGGCCTGGAACTCGGGCATGCCGGGTAGAAGCGAGAAAGCGCCCAGGAAGTCCCCCGTGGGGGTGAGATCGGCCACCGCCTCCAGCACGTGGGCGTGACACACGCCGTGGTGGGTGTCTACCCCGAACCCGAGGTTGAGCAGCAAGCGTACCGGCAGATCGAGCTTGTGCACGGCCGCGATGCTGGACATGTCCTCGGCCGGCGAGCCCAGTCCGGGCTCATCGCCGCGCATCAGGCTATCGGTGCCCCCGTCCACCAGGACGACCGCGTCCAGATCCAGCTCTTTGACCAGGTCCTGGTAGATCTGGAGCAAGATGGCCGCGCCTGCGGTGCGGAAGGAGTAAATGGGCACATCCTCGCCCTGACTCTGGAACCACTCGGAGAGATAGCGCTCGGGGAAGTAGTGATCCTCTCCCCCGCAGCCCGGCCTCACCTCGAGGATGCGTTTGGCGCTGCCGGTCCAGCGCCCACTGGCCCTGGCCAGCTCAGAGAAGGAGAGGCTGGCCAGAAAGACCTCCTTGCCCTGGCTCTTGAGGTGATGATAGAGCGGCACCCCGGTCAGGATGTCAAACCCACCGCCGGCTCCGGCTAGCAGGACTCGCTTACAGGGGGCGAGTTTCTCGAGGAAGGGCAGGCTGCCGAGAGTCATGGCGAGCAGATCTCCTTCGCGATTGTGTGTTAACTATACACTAACTTGAGAGACAGGTCAAGTCCTGAGTTATCCTCCGGCTTTCGGTTCGATCAGACGCTGCAGCTTGATCCTCACTTGTTCTTCATCCAATCCTCATCCACAAGGCTTACCGGCCCGGCCCGGTGGTGGGATAATCACAGCAGAGCAGGAGCCCGAGCGGTGGGGGCTGGCCCGGCCTCATGACACGGATTCGCGAGGAGAGCGCATGAGTGACCTGAACCTGGTTCGAGACGGTCTGGGGGCAGCCAATGCAGGAAAGTACGCCTACCAGGCCAGCCGAGCCGCGCAGGGATTGAGCACCACCACTCCCCTGACCGCTGGCCTGGATCTGGCGGCGGGCACATCCGGTCTGGGCGGAGCCACAGCGGCCACCGAAGCAGCTGGTGGCCTGTCCACGACCGCCAAGGGCGTCACCGGCGCCGCTCGCCTGAGCAACGCTGCCCGCATCGCCAGCTTTGCCTCTGCTGCTGCCCCGGTGGTGGCCAAAGCCTCGGCCGGCGTGGGCCTGGCCCTGGGCGGGATCGAGGTCGGGCGGGGGATCAACGACCTGACCAACGGAAAAGGCGCCGAGGGGCGAGACAAGATCATCTCCGGCGGCGCCGACATGGTCACCGCCGGAGCGCTGGGAGTGGCCGCCGTTTCGAGCGGCACCGTGGTCGGTCTGCCCGTTGCGGCGGTCGCCCTGGGCGTGGCCGGGGTGGCCCAGGCCGGCAAGTACGCCTGGAAGTATCGCGAGAACATCGCCGACGGCGCACGCTGGACGGCCGACAAGGTGGGTGACGCCGGCGGCTGGGTCGCCGACCGCGCCAAGGACCTGGGCGGGGCCATCTCGGGCGGCGCCAGCGCCCTGAAGAACGCAATCTTCTAGCCGTGTCCTGGACCTGCCCCCACTGCTCGGCGGTCAATTCCGCGGGCGACCGTCACTGCATCGAATGCAACGCCCGCCTGCCCTTCGAGGTTCCCTCCGAGCTTCAAGAGCCCCAGGCGGAGGAGCCCTTTCTGGTGCCCCGTCGCGGCGAGCTGACCGCCGCCCTGCGCCAGGGACTTGCCGACTTCCGCGCCGGCCAGCTGCCCACTCCCGAGCTCATCGGTCGACTGCGCCGCGCCCTCACCAACGTGCCCGCAGTCTTCGCCGCCATGGCCGGCAAGCTGGGCGAGTTGCAGGGAGAGGCGTACGCCCAGGAGGTGCTTGTTTCCCTGGGAGACAGCCAGGCTCTGTTCGAAGCCGGTCTGGCCGAGATGCTGCA
This sequence comes from Candidatus Xenobia bacterium, assembly GCA_045863235.1. Classification (GTDB taxonomy): domain Bacteria; phylum Vulcanimicrobiota; class Xenobia; order Xenobiales; family QWHO01; genus QWHO01. The sequence goes on from BTUM01000003.1 coordinate 103,460, forward strand.
GGGAGTAGAGAGCAACGACGACGGCCCTCTGCGCTTTGGCTGGCTGCTGGTGGAGAAGGGCGAGGACGAGTACATCCGCATCCTCGAGACACTGCGGCGGGACGCCGGCGGCGGTCCCTTCACCGGACAGCCGGACGCGCTGGCCCGGCTTCTGGATGCCCGCGAGCGAGGCGAGCTGGACGCAGAGGGCCTGCGCCTGGCGCTGGATCAGCTCGAGCAGCACCTGGCTCAGGTGGTCGAGGAGTCCCTGGGCGAGATCCGCCAGGGCCTGCAGCAGGCTCGCTCCTTTGACGGAGCCGACCTTCGTTCCGTGGAGCAGGCTCGCCAAAGCCTGCGCCAGGCCGCCCAGGGGTTGGCCCAGGCCTTATTGAGCGTGGGTTGATCATTCGTCCCCCGCGGGGACGTCCGTTCGGTCTGACCAGGATGGGCCTCTCTGCAAGCTCGGACTTCAGTTCGGTCCGACCAGAGGACAGCGGGACGAACACGAGTTCGTCCCCCGCGGGGACAAACGTCAGTTCGGTCTGGCAAGGATGGGCCTCTTTGCAAGCTCGGGCGCCGGTTCGGTCCGACCAGAGGACAGCGGGACGAACACGCATTCGTCCCCCGCGGGGACAAACGTCCGTTCGGTCTGACCAGGATGGGCATCTCTGCAAGCTCGGGCGCCAGTTCGGTCCGACCAGAGGACAGCGGGACGAACACGCATTCGTCCCCCGCGGGGACAAACGTCAGTTCGGTCTGACGATGGCCCCTCCGGTCCACCCAACCTTGGGCCAGAGCGGAGCGAGACGGCGCGAGGCTCAGCCCCTGGGCAACAGCGCTCCGGCGCGTCGCTCGAGCGAAGCACCCCGGGCCTTGAATAGCTCGAGCTGGAGGCGCTCGATCTGCTGCAGCAACCGGGTCTGCTCGCCCTGGCGCAGTGCCTCCTGCTCGGAGGCGACCCGCAGCGAGCGGCGTAGCTCCTCCTCGCGAGCGGCAGCGGCCTGCAGGTCGCTGGTGGCCCGGGCCAGGCTCTGGCGCAGGGCGCAGTTGTCCTGCTCGGCCGACAGGCGCAGGAACTCGCTCTCACGCAAGCTCTTCCCCAGGTCGTCGCACTCGGCCCGAGCTTTGAGGTAGGCAGCTTTCAGGCGCGCAAAACGACTGCGGATCTCTTCGCGAACGGACATGACGAACCGAGAGCTAGCTCTCGCGCAGGATGAGCCGCACCATGCCCACCCCGGTGCCCAGGATGGCGCCCCCGATTCCACCGTAAATCCCGGCCGGCAGGCTGGCCAGCAGGCCGGCTCCCACCGCGCCGCCCAGCGAAAGGCCGGCAGCTCCGGCCACCAGGCCGGCGCCGATGCCTACCGCCGCGCCCAGCCCGATGCCGCCGATGGCAGCGCCGCACGCGGTGTGCTTGAAGATGAAGCGCAGATCGTCCTGACCGCTCTCAAAGGAATCGCCCGAGGACTGCGAACGCGGGGCCGGCGATTGGGCCGATGCGGGCCGGAAGTTACTCTGGTAGGACAGGCTCTGAATCTGCATGGTAGGTCTCCTTGTCGACGGCGCAACGCGCTCTCTCTGGGCGGCAGTCTACGCGACCTCCCAGCGATCGTTGTTTCCAACCAAGAACTGACTGTTTCCGAGATGTTGCCAGAGCGATCGTGGACTTGCTCGGGTGAGACAGGACTCGCCCGTCGACCGCCAGAACGCCCCCTCGATGTGCCTGGCCATCCCGGGGAAGATCCTGTCTCTGGCCGACCAGCTGGCCACCGTGGACGTGTCGGGGGTGCGGCGCGAGGTGAACGTGGCCCTCCTGCCGGACCTGAAGGTGGGCGATTGGGTGCTGATCCACGTAGGCTTCGCTCTCTCGCGCCTCAATGAGGAGGAAGCCCGGCAGACCTTGACCTACCTCGAGCAACTGGGCGAGCTGGAATGAACTATCTCGACGAGTTCCGCGACCCCGCCCTGGCAGGCAGGCTGCTGTCGGAGATCAAGGCCCTGGCGGGCGATCGCCCCCTCAAGGTCATGGAGATCTGCGGCGGGCACACCCATGCCATCTACCGTCACGGCCTCGACCAGCTGTTGCCTCCCAACATCGAGCTCGTCCATGGTCCCGGCTGCCCGGTCTGCGTCATCCCGCTCGGTCGCATGGACGACGCCCTGGCCCTGGCCCGCCAGGAAGGCGTCATCTTCGCAAGCTACGGGGACATGCTGGCCGTGCCCGGGTCGCAGGGCAGCCTGACCGACGCCCGCGCAGCCGGGGCCGACGTTCGCTTCGTCTACTCCCCTCTCGACGCCCTCAAGCTGGCCCGCCAGCACCCGGAGCGCCAGGTGATCTTCCTGGCCGTGGGCTTTGAGACCACCGCTCCGGCCACCGCCCTGACCCTGCTCCAGGCCGCCAGAGAAGAGGTCACCAACCTCAGCTTCTTCGTCAACCACGTGCTCATCATGCCGGCCATGCGAGCCCTGCTCGACTCTCCCAACCTGAGCCTCGACGGCTTCATCGGGCCCGGTCACGTCAGCACCGTGATCGGCCTGGAGCCCTACCGGGTCATTCCTGAGGAATACCGAAAGCCGATCGTGGTGGCCGGGTTCGAGCCGCTGGACATTCTGCAGGCCCTCCTGATGCTGCTGCGTCAGCTCGCGGACGGGCGCTGCGAGGTCGAGAATCAGTATGGCCGAGCCGTGACTGCGACGGGCAACCCCACGGCCCGCGCAGTTCTCTCGCAGACCATGGAGCCGCGCGAGGAATTCGAGTGGCGGGGGCTGGGCGTGATCCCCCGCAGCGCCCTGCGTCTGCGCGATGATTATGCGGCCTACGACGCCGAGCGAAGGTTCACCGTGCCGGGTCTGCGCCTGGAAGACCCCAAGGCCTGCCAGTGCGGCCAGGTCTTGCGGGGGGTGCTCAAACCCTGGCAGTGCAAAGTCTTCGGCACCGCCTGCACGCCCGAGACCCCAATCGGCACCTGCATGGTCAGCCCCGAGGGAGCCTGCGCTGCCTACTACAATTACGGCCGCCTCAGCCAGCGATGAGCGAAGCCGAGGTCCGAGAGAAGATCGAGCGGGCCCGGCGGGCGCGACGCGGTAAGCTCTACCTCAACGAAGAGCGCATCACCCTCAATCATGGCGCAGGCGGCAAGGCTTCCAGCGTGCTCGTCGAAGGTCTCTTCGCGGAGGCGCTGGAGATGGAGGCTCTGGAGGATGCTGCCCGGCTCGGCGACGACCTGGTTTTGACCACCGACTCCTACGTGGTCGACCCCATCTTCTTCCCCGGGGGTGATATCGGCTCGCTGGCAGTGCACGGAACCCTGAACGATCTCGCAACCAGCGGCGCCGAGCCCATCGCCCTCTCTCTAGGAGTCATCCTGGAGGAAGGCTTTTCGATACAGGATCTACGCCGCATCGTCCAGTCGGCCGCCGCCGCCTGCCGCTCAGAGAACGTGCGGGTGGTGACCGGGGATACCAAGGTGGTGCCCCGCGGCAAGTGCGACAGGATTTACCTCAATACCACAGGCTTGGGTCGCATCCGCCATTCCCACCGCCTCTCCCTGGCCAGCGCCCGCCCCGGGGACGCGGTCCTGGTGAGCGGTCCGATCGGCGATCACGGCATCACTATCCTGGTGGCTCGCGGCGATCTGCACCTCGACCTCGAGCTGGCCAGCGACTCGGCCCCGGTCACCCGCCTGGCCCGGGCACTGGTGGAAGGCCTGGAGGAGGTGCACTGCCTGAAGGATCCCACCCGCGGCGGCGTGGCCACCTCGCTCAACGAGATCGCCGCCGCTTCCGACGTGGCGATCGCCCTTCGGGAGAGCGCGCTCCCCATCCGGCCGCAAGTGGCCGGGGCCTGCGAGCTGCTCGGAATCGATCCTCTCCACGTCGCCTGCGAAGGGCGCCTGCTGGCCGTCGTGCCGGGAGCCCTGGAAGAGAAAGCCCTGGCCGTCATGCGCTCTTTCGACCCGCAGGCCGCGGTGGTCGGAGAAGTCCAGGAGAAGCCGGCCGGGACCGTCTTCTTGCGCACCCGACTGGGCGCCACCCGCGTGCTCGACATGCTGGCGGGCTCGCCGCTTCCTCGAATCTGCTGAGGAATTTGCCCAGGTTCGGACGCAGTCAAGGGGTTTCCGGCTTCGCTCCAAGCCTGAGAACGCGCGGGCAAGAAGCTGGAACGCTTACCGGGCCCGCGTTCCAGTCAGGGCTGCTCCCCCGCCCCCACGATCAGCGCGCTGTCGAGCCCGGCGGCGGCATAGCCAGTGGCAAAGCAGGTCAGCAGGAAGGCCTGATAGGCCGCCTTCGGAAGCCCTGAGTCGGGGATCGACCCCGCCTGCTCCACCGCTTCGGTGCCGGTGGCCTTGGCCATGAACGAGGCCTGGCGCACGGCCCACACACCCATGTCGCGCAGCCCTGCGGCGGCGCCGGCCAGGATTTCCTTGAGGCGCTTCTCGAGCTCCTCGCGGTCGGGCAGGGCCTCGGTCTCGATGGCGCTGGGGGCCACGATGGGGGCGGCCTGCAGCGCCTCGTCCTTGTGCAGCACGAAGAGCAGCGTCCCGTCGATGGCGCCGGCCAGGAGGCCCATCTGCAGGGCCTGCAGGGCCGCCTCGCGACAGGTCTCGGACAGGGCCGGCACCCGGTCGACCTGATGCAGTTGCGAGCAGAAGTTGTCCTTCACCACCGTGCTCATGTTTTCCAGCACCGGAGTCCAGCGCGCCGGGTCTTGCTGCAGCATCTCCGAGCCCTGGGTGATGAACTGGTCGGTGTCGCGATAAAGCTCCTCGGCGCCAGCGGCCGTGGCGGGCCGGGTGCGCATCAGCGAAACGGCCGAGGGGAAGGTGTCTGCAGTGACGATCATGGGACCTCCGGGCATATTCAAACGCGGAGCGTCGTGCTCCACCGGAGGCAGTTTAGCCCACGATCCGAGGTCAGAACGTGAAAAAGTTGTTACCGCTTCTCAGGAGGGAAGACCACGATCTGGACCGAGCGCGTGCCCCACTGGTAGCACTGGCTGGCCGACGGGAACCAGACGTCGATGAAGTTGCCCCGCACCGCGCCGCCTGTGTCCAGGGCGCGGCCCCAGCCATATCCGTGCACGTAAATCAGCGAGCCCATGGGGATCACGCGCGGATCGACCGCGATCGTGCCCAGCTCGACCCGAGTGCCGCGAGCCGTGAAGCCCTGCAGGCAGTAGGCGGTGGAGTGGACGGTCAGGCGTCGGCCGGTGCCCGGCTCGGGGGGAGGCGCCAGGCGATCGAATTTGCCCGTGGGACGGCGGTTGACGGTGTGTACCGGAAGGGCTTCCTTCACGCCCACCTCGGCGGTGGTGCGAAACCCTTGCTCGAGAAGCTGGGCGGCCCGGTCGGTCTCATCGAGAACGGGCTCTTGCGCCACGGCGCCGGTGCTCACCAGCCCCGCCAGGGCCAGAGCCGCAAAAAGTCTCTTCACTTCGCCTCCTCGAGGACCACCTTTTCCGCATCCCCGTTGGTCTCGACCTCGGGCGGGGGAGGCGGGGGCGGAGACTCGTCCGCCTCCTGCTCTCGGTATGCCTCTTCCATCTTCTTGACGTAGAACGTGGCCAGCACCCGCAAGATCCCCACCGTGGGGATGGCCAGGAACATTCCCATGATCCCCGCCAGCTCAGCGCCCATTAACAGAGCGATAATGACCATCAAAGAGGGTAGACCGACCGACTGCCCCAATACGGCGGGCACCACCACATGACCTTCCAACTGGTGGACGCACCACATCGCAAACAGCACCACCAGGGCCCAGACGAAGCCATGGTTGGCCAGGGAGATAAAGAAGGCGGGGATCATGCCCAGCGCCACCCCTGCATAGGGGATGAAATCGATGACTCCGGCGAAGACGCCGATCAGGATGGCGTATTCAACGCCCATCAGGCTCAAGACCAGGGCGATCGAGCTTCCGATCATCACGCATACGAAGATCTGGCCGCGAATGTAACGGCCAAGCACGTGGTCGATCTGGTGCAGGACCTCGGCCGCCTCCTTCTTGTGATTGGGCGGTACGAAGCTCATGAAGCCGCGATAGTAGCGGTCGGCGTCCAGCAGCAGGTAGAAGGCGAATACCGGAACCAGGAAGACGGCGGTGAGGGCTCCGGCGGCGGTCTTGACGCCGGTCACCGCGCCCGAGAACGTTCCCTTCATCAGGCCGGGGGCCACCGTTTCGATCTGGTGGCGCACCCACTCCATCCGCACCGAGCTCACATCCAGGTGAGCCACATAGGGCTGCAAGATCGGAGGCGCTTTGGCCTGGATCCAGAGGAGCGAGTTGCTCAGCACCCTCTCGGCGTTGGCCATGGTGTGGCCGAAGTTGGTGGTGAGCGAGCTGAACTGGGCGTTGAGCACCGGGATCAGATAGGCCAGCGCCAGCCCGATCAGGATGAACAGGAGAAAATAGACGATGGTGATGGCCAGCCAGCGCGGGAAGCCCCGGCGGGTGATGCGGTAGATGCGCCGCTGCTCCCCCATCCGGATGCGCCACTCGCGCCGGAAGGGCCCAAAACCGATCCGACCGGCGTAGGCCTCGGGGATGTAGAGATAGATCGGATGGCAGAAGAAGTTGACCGAGGGGGCCAGCACATAGGCCATCAGGATGGTCAGGGCCAGCATGCTGGCGGCCACGTGCACCCGAGCGATAAAGGCGGCAAATGCGGCCACCAGCGCCACCACGATGAGGAGCAGCCCCGCCAGGTACAGGTAGCGCCGAATACTGTCAGTGCTCAACAGGCTTCAGGGCGACATTCCCTCCATCGGCTGGATCGAGTGGGCCTCCACGAAGCCAGCCGCATTGGACTGGCCGACAATCTGCACGTAAGAGCCTGCCTGGAGGGCCTGGGGCGGAATCGCCACCGTGGGAGGGATGAGCACGTTCTGAGCCGAGGGCATCCCCGCCGGCTGCACCACCAGCATGCGCCGGGCCGGGTCGAGCTGCAGGACGCGAGCGTTCCACTGCACGATCTTGGGCCCGGACATGTCGGAGGTGATCATGCCCGTGTCGTCTTTATCAGGATCATCGTCGTCGTTGTTCATCATGCCCGCCTGGGTGCTGACCATGTCGCCCTGCGGGTCACCCATGCCCATCATGGTGGTGCTGTTCATGGTGCCGAAGCTGCCGGGCTGCTGTTGCTGCTGGGGATAGCCGCCAGGCTGCTGGTTGTAGTAAGGCTGTTGCTGGTTGTAGCCGCCCTGCGTGGGATAGCCGCCCGGCTGCTGGGAGGGATAGGGGGTGTTGGGGGCTGGATTCATCGCAGGGTTGGGGTTGCCGCCCTGCGGGCTCATCTGGTTGATGGCCTCGGCGGTGAAGGGGCTACCGCCCGGGCTGGGGCTGACCGGCCCGGCTCCAGGCGCCTGATTGGTGGGGAAATTCTGGTAGGGGGTCTGATTCTGGGGCTGATTGACCCCGTGCGCGTCCGCCGGAAGCTGTCCCGGTGTGGGATTGACGGTGGAGCCGGGGAAGTTGCCCCCGTGGGCGAGCTGCCCCACCACGCTGGGGCCGGTCAGATTGGGAGTGCCCTGCGAGATGCCGCCCACTCCACCCGGCATGGCGAAGTCACCCTGAGCCGTGTAGTAAGGCGCGCGAGCGCTAACCTGGACGTGATTTCGCGAGCTGTAGAGGTCCATCATCAGGTCGGCCTGGATGGGCTTCTCGTTCAAAGCACCCACCACTCGGACCGCGACCTGCATGCCGTCGCGGAAGGCCGAGGAGGCACTGGGACGACCGCACACCTCGTAACGGGCCTCCTTGACCAGGCGCACCCGCACCGGCTTGCCGTCCTCCCCTACCAGGGTGAAGTCGGCCTTGCCGGGAGTGAAGTCGACCAGCTTGCCCGAACGGGTAGGACCGGCCAGAGCCGGCAGAGCCAGGATCAGCAGCAGCACCAGCAAACGCAAAGGCTCAGCTCCTTAGGGAAGTTCCTGCTTCTATTGTAAAGGGTGGGTGCAAGCGCAATTTTGTTAACAGGTTGTCCCGAACTCCCCGCGGCCTGCTCAGACCGCGGGGACGGGGGGTCAACCCAGCTTGGTCCCGCAGTTGGCGCAGAACTTGGAGCCCGCCGGAAGCTGAGCCTGGCAACCCGAGCAGGTCACCACGGCCGGCATCGGCGCAGGCATGGCAGTGCCGCAGTTGAGGCAGAACTTCGCCCCCTGAGGCACTTCCGTCTTGCAACTCGGACAGGCCACCCCTGGGGCCGCCACGGCCGTCGGTGCCTGCTGCATCATGGGCTGCTGCTGCATCGGCTGTTGCATCATGGGCTGCCCCATCATGGGTTGTTGCATCATGCCGCCGTACATCTGCTGCTGCATCATCTGGGGCATCATCATCCCCATTCCCATGCCGGCTCCCATCTGCATGGCCGCGCCCCCGGCGCCCGGATTCTTGGCCATGTCGCCCATGGCGTCGGCGGCCTTGAGCTGCATGTAGTTCTGCACTCCCAGCGCTCCCATCTTGGCGCGCATGCGGAAGGCTTCCTGAATCTCCTCGGGGACCGAGATATCCTCGATGAAGAAATCCCTTAGCTCGATGCCGTACTTGGCGAAGTCGTCGCGCACCTTGACCTTCATGGCCGCGGCCAGCTCCTCGGTGTTGGAGCGAATCTTGGCGTAAGACTCGAAGGAAGTGCCGATCAGGTCGTTGAGGCGCGTGCGCAGGCTGCCCTTGAGGAACGTGTTGAGGGCCTGGGTGGTGTAGAAGCCCTGGCCACCCACCAGCGTGTTCACGAACAGGGTGGGCTCCACGATCTTGACCGAGAAGGTGCCGAAAGCCCGCAGCTGCACCCAGCCCAGGTCGGGATCCTTCATATCGATCGGGTTGGGGGTACCCCACTTGAGGTCGGTGAAGACCCGGGTGTTGACGAAGACGACCTCGGCCGGGAACACGGTCTTCCCACCGGTGAGGAAGCCCTGCAGAATGTCGGTGATCATGGGCAGGTTGGCGGTGGAGAGCGTGTGCCGCCCCGGGCCGAACACGTCGAGCGCCTTGCCGTCGCGGAAGAAAACAGCCGCCTGGGTCTCCTGCACGATCAACTGGCCGCCAAACTTGATGTCGGCCGGCCCGTCCTCGGGCACACGCTGCACGATGGCCGCCGGGTTGTAGTCGCGCCACTCGATGACGTCGATGACTTTTGGCATGCTACTGAACTCCCTTCAGGATGCGGTCGCGCTCGTCGAGCCTGGTATCGAGCGCCTGCACGTTCTGCTGCAGCTCTCCGAGCAGGCCACCCGGATCGGCCGAGCCGGTCAGGCTGTTGACGGTGCTCTCGAGCACGGTGATCAGGTTGATCAAGCCCAGATCGTGCTCATAGACGGCCTGCAGCTCAGCTTCGTTGACCTCGTGAGCGTCGAAGAAGCCGGCGTAGCCATAACTGGCGTGGCCAATGCGCTCCACCACGCGGTCGAGCTTGTTGCCCACCTTGTCGAAGCGCTCCACCAGCGAGAGGTTGCCAGAGGCCAGCATGTCCTCCTGGGCGGCCTGCATCTTGCGCTTGATGGTGCCCAGCTGTTTGGCCATGAAATCGCGCTGAAGCTTATCGGCGTCGCGCCGGCGCTCGCGGTCGAGATAACCGGAAAAGCCCGGTATGCTGCGCATGAGGCGCTCTAAAGTGCCTTCCTGAGGCGACTGAAGGTCGGTCATTCGTTCCTCCTCCTGGAGATTCCCAAGCGCACGGGTTGAGCGTTACGTGCTGCTGGTCTTGCCTGCCTCCGTCGGCGCCCGTTCCTGCAAAACCTTGAGCACTCCACTTCAAGATGCGCGACAATGTATACGCTGCTCAGGCGGTTACGGCCTGCTCGGCAGAGGCAATCGGAGCGTGAGTTGCTCCGTTGTCCGGGTGAGCCTGCGGGAGCGCCGGCCAGAAGCGCTTCAGGAAACGTGCCAGGGCCACGACGACCAGAGCCGCCAGAAGCCCGATAGCCCAGCCCACCAGCAGGCCCAGAAAGGTGCGCACCAGGGACACAGCCACGGGGGTGTGCAGGTGAGCGAAAGTATCCACCAGGCTGGCCTGGCCCACGGCTGCGGCCACGAGGGCCAGCCACACGAGCCGACGCCAGCCCACCCAGAGCAGCACCGGAGCCAGCATCATGGCCGGATGGCCCAGCACGAACTCCTTGAAGCGCGGGCGCACTCCCATGACGGCGTCCAGAAAGCGGCGCAGGGCCCGCTCCATCTCCATGGCCGCTCCTTCCGAACCGGGAGCGCCCACGTTGCCGGTGCGCAGCACATAGAGCAGGCCCAGCATGGCCAGCAACCCGAGTCCGAGGGCGTGCCACAGCTTGAGATCGAGGTTGAGCACCTGCATCAGCTCCTTGCGACCTCCCAGCCGGGCCACATAGAAAGCCAGCACCGCCAGCGGCACGGCCAGGCTCAGCAGCTTGACCCCGCGAAAGAGCGTCAACCCGAGCAGGACGGGCGTTTCGTAGAGCAAAGCGGCCGACATCAGGGCTCCGGCCAGGGAAATCATGGTCACCCGGATCGTCAGTGCCATCGAGCCGCTCAGCACCGAGCCCAGTGATCTGCGCGCCCCCACCGCCTCCAGGAAGGGGAAGCTGACCACCATCCCCAGCACCGGCAGGGCGATGGACGAAAGCAAGCAGAGCAGCAGTCGACCCACCGGTGGCAGGCCCAGGAAGCTCCAGGCCGCCACGCCTCCGGCTCCCAGGCCGATCAGGCCGTAGACCAGAGTGGGCCTCAGAGGCACAACCTCGAGCAACAACAGGAAGGCCCCGGACAAGATCCCCATGCTCACCAATCCCAGTCCCAGGGCCAGCAGAGGGCCGGGGCGCTGGTCCGAGAGAGGGAAGGTGGAGGCCAGCCCGGTACGGCCGGCCAGCTCCTGACTCAACCCCTGGATCAGGGCCTGGTTGGTAGCGGTCAGATCGCCCACCTCGCGCCAGGGGGCCGTGTAGGGGCGCAGATAGAGCAGGCGCAGATTGCGCTCGCGCGCCCCCAGACTGTACATCGAAACCACCGTCTCGGGCATCAGGCGGGCCTGGTGGGCCGGCACCACGGCCATCACGCGCACCACCCGGTGGGGGATGGTGCGGGCCACGGTCTGGATGCCTTTCTGCTGCACCTCGGGTGAGAGCTCCACATAGCCCACCCGCAGGTTGTGGGCGTCGAGCCAGAGGGCAGCCTCCTTCAGCTCGCGCGGATAGCCCACCGCCTCGTTGGGCAGTCCGCCGAAAATCACCCCGCGCACGTTGCGGATGTCCGTCAGGTTCTCCAGAATCCGGGTGGCCGGGATGGGCTTGTTCTCGGGCCGCAGCCACAGCTGCCAGCCCTGATCGGCCAGGGCGTTGAGCCGCTCGGGCAAGAAACCGAGCCCCATGCCGCGCAGGGTGGGCAGATCGATGGCCACATCCAGCACCATCCCGCGGCTCTGCACACGCTCCTTGCCCAGGGCCAGGGTCAGGTTGCGCTCGATGGCCGCCCGCTCGCCCTCCTGCTCGAAGACCAGGTAGACGTGGCCGGGACGGGCCGCCACGCTCACCTCGCTCAGGGCGCGCAATTGCAGCCCGTTGAACACCCGGGCCACACCTTCGAGCTCGAGGTCGTCCAGGGTCCATTCGGGCACCGCCAGCGAGCTCACGCCCAGCGAGCGATAGTGAGCGAGCAGGTCTCGCCCGTGCTCTTCCTGACCGGTGGCCCGGGCCAGGTCGATGACCGCCTGGTAGTCGAGCAGCAGCTCGGTGCTGCGGTTGAGCTCTTCGAGGTGGTGGCGGCGCACCAGCAGGGCGCCGGCGGCCACCAGGCCGACCAGCAAGAAAACCCAGAGGGTGCGTTTCAGGGCTGCTTGTCCCCCTCAGGATGGTCAGGACGGGTCAGATCGTGGGGATCTTCCCCCTCCTCGGTGGCCGCCTTCATGTCGGCCACGAAGGCCCGGGCCGCCTCGATAGCTGCCTTGCTGGCCTGCTTGCGAATCTGGGTCGGGGCGGCGTGGGTGTGCTCGTAGTAGAGGCGGGCCGCTTCCCCCACGGCCCAGGTGCCCGAGTAGGCCACCCCGGCTTTGAAGGCCCAGCCAGCTCCCGGCACGACCCCCACCAGTTCGCGGGCCAGGGCGCGCCACCCGAAGGCGCTGCCCACCACCGGCCAGAGCTCGCCGACCCGGTCAAAAAAGTCGATCGAGCGCCCGTACAGGGCCGCCATCAGCAAGCAGAGGCGAAGCTGCGAGGCGGTGATCACCAGCGTCTCGCCGGCCGTGGCCAGCAGGGTGATCAGAAAGCCCACCGCCGGGATGGACGAGGTCACGCTGGAAGCCGCCGCCAGCAGCGCGTTGCGAGCCGCCGTGCGACCCATCATGCGACGGGCGCACTCGAAGCGCACCCGGGGAAAGTCCCGGGCCAGGCGGATGGAGAGATCGGGGAAAGCCTTCAAAACCAGGCGGCACAGCTGGGGCGATGCTTTGGATGCCTCCAACACGTGCACCGAGGGCAGGGTGGTATCGGGCCCGTCTGCACCTTCGGGTTTGGGCGTCTTCAGGCCCTCGCGCACCCACAGGCAGTTGACACCCAGCGGGATCTTCTCAGCGATGGCCCGCAGCTCCTCATCCGGGCGCTCCTCCGAGCCCAGGTGCACGATGGCCGAGCTGCATTCCTTGAGCGAGTCGTGATCGCTCTCCTGGAGAGGCAGGCGGAAGTAACGCACCTCCTCGGCGGGCGGATCTTGCCCGGCCTCCAGAGGCGCTCCCCCCAGCATGTGGCGCACCATTTCGGGATGCTCCCCCTCTCCGATCAGGGCCAGCAGATACTCCTGACCCATGCCCTCCTGAATTTTGCTCAAGGAGTAACGCGCGCGATAAACCTGGTAAAGGATCTCGAAGGTGTTCATCGGGGCAGATTTCCCGCTCTCTGGTCAGTACCCTGCGCCCTCGAGCTGAAAGCCGCCAATGCTGGACCTGCACGACTACCTTGCCTCCAGACAACCTTCCAGCGCCCGGCAGGCCTCCAGCAGGCGCTGGGCACAGACCCGGTGGACCGGATCATCGGAGTAATCCCCCGTGGGCCACTCGGGCGGAGCGTCCACCCCGTGCATGCGTCCGGCCAGCGTTTTCAGCCCCTGGGCCACCTGCGGCAGAAAACCCGTTGGGTCAGGCGCCTGCGAAAGGATGTAGAGATAGCGGAAGGCGCGCCGCTCGGCGATCATGAAGCGCTCGAACTCCTCCGGGCCCAACAGCTCTCCCTCCATGCGCGCCTCCGGGGCCAGCTTGCGCTGCTCGGAGAGGCTGGACACGATGCGGGCCTCGAGGGCCTCACTGGGACCCGACTCGCGGGCCATCTCGGACAGATCTTCCAGCACCGCGGCGAGGGAGCGCCGCAGGCGGGTGCGAGCGTGGTCGGGCAGCACGAGCTGTGAGACGATCAGCACCACCCCCAGGCCCAGCACGATCTGGAGCACTCGCTTGAGAGCAAAGAACAGGTCGCTGGTGGGCTCGAGGAGCACCATGACCAGGGTCACCGCCGCCATCACGCCCACGTAGCTCTGGTCGGGTCGGGCCGAGAGGGCGCCGAAGGCGAGCAGGGCGGGCAAGGAGCAGAGAAGTCCCCACTCGCGCTGCTGGGGGAACAGGGCCAGCAAGGCCATGGCTACGGCCGCTCCCAGCACGGTGCCCGAGAAGCGCTGCAGGGACTTTCGCACGATTCCGCCCGTGCGTGACTCGGTGCACAGCACCATGACCACGGTGATGACCACCCAGGTGCTCCCCTGCAGGTCGAGCGCGATCGAGAGCAGATAGCCGAGGGTGGACCCGACAGCGATGCGCAGGCCGGTGCTCATGGCCGGGGGGGTTCGGCCCCGGGCTCAGCGAACCTCGCGGGCATGGACGACAACAAGCGCCGCGACTTCATCCTGCATGTCATCCAGCCCGGCCTGGCCGGACTGATGGACGGTTCGGTCTCTTCCCTGGCCCCGCTCTTCGCGGCCGCCTTCTCCACCCAGGACAGCCGCACCACCTTCCTGGTGGGCCTGGCCACGGCCGTAGGGGCCGGCATCAGCATGGCCTTCTCGGAGGCCCTCTCCGACGACGGCAAGCTGAGCGGCCGCGGGAGCCCCTGGGTGCGGGGACTGGTCTGCGGAGGCATGACCTTCCTGGGCGCCGTGGGCCATACCCTGCCCTTCCTGCTCTCGGATTTCCGCACCGCCATGGTCGCCGCCATCACCGTGGTGGTGCTCGAGCTCTTGATCATCGCCTGGGTGCGCCACCGCTACATGGATACCCCGCTGGTCTCGGCCGCGCTGCAGATCATCCTGGGCGGGGTGATCGTGTTCGGAGCGGGGATCCTGATCGGGAGCAGCTGAGCGCAGGCCCCCAGCTCACCTGAGCTGGGAAGCCAGCCAGCGGAACAGGCCCAGCATGTCCAGGGCCGAGAGGACGACCACGCCCACCACCACCCGGTGCACCAGACGGGCGCCGTGCTTTTGGGCCACCCGGGCGGCCACCCAGGCGCCCGGCATGCTGCCCAGGCCCAGCACCACCCCCACCAGCCAGTCCACCTGGCCGTGGGCGACGAAGACCCACATCGACAGGGCCGTGAACCAGAGCACGATCCAGTTCTTGACCCCGTTGGCCCGCACCAGGTCGGTGCCCAATCCCAGCACCAGCCCCGCCAGGAGAAAGATGCCCACCCCCCCCTGGATGAACCCACCGTAAACCCCGATGGCAAAAAACAACAGCGCGTGGTACCAGCGCCAGGGACGCGGAGCGTGGGTGGTCCAGGCCCTGGGATTGAGCAACATGAAGGGCACCAGCAACAGCATCAGGACCGCCAGGCTGAAGGTCAGGTGGCGCGCGTCCATGCGAGCGGCCAGCTCGGCTCCGCCAAAGGAGCCCAGGATGGCCCACAGAGTGGGCCAGAAGGCGCGGCCCAGCTCCAGATTGCCCTGGCGGCGGAAACTGTAGACCGCCACCACGTTCTGCATCAGCACCGAGATACGGTTGGTGCCGTTGGCCAGGTGCACGGGCATGCCCAGCCAGAGCAAGAGCGGGAGCGTCAACAGCGAGCCGCTGCCGGCCAGCGTGTTCACGAAGCCGGCCATGAATCCCACGGCCACCAGCGCCGCCCAGTGAGCGAGGGTCATCTTGCAGGCCCCGTCGAAGGGGCCGCCATGCTACGCCTGATCACCATGCCTCCCAGTCACTTCTCCGAAAAGGCCCGCTGGGCCCTGGACCGCTCCGGACTTCCCTACGTGGAGGAGCGCCACGCTCCCCTCTTCCACCGCTTCGCCCTCAAGTTGGTGGGGGCCCGCAACACCGTGCCCGCCCTGGTCACCGACAGCGGCACCCTGAGCGATTCGTGCGAGATCCTTCGCTACGTGGACGCCAACTCAGCCTTCAAGCTCTACCCCGAGGGAGAGCTGGGCCAAAAGGTGGGAGAGTTCGAGCAGGAAGTCAGCAGCAAGTTCGGACCGGCCATTCCGCGCTGGGCCTACTTCTACATCATCCCTCACCGCTCGCTGTACGTGCGTATGTGCTGCCAGGGAGCGCCCGGCAAGGAGCGACTGGCCTTCGGGATGATGGCTCCCATCATCGGGCTGGGCATGAAGAAGGGGCTGAACATCAACCGCGAGGCGGCGGACCGGGCCACCGCTCGCATCCAGGAGTATGTGGACAAGGTCAGCGAGATGCTCGCTGACGGCCGTCGGTACCTGTTTGGGGATCAGTTCACGGCCGCCGACCTGACCTGGGCCGCGCTGGCCGCTCCCCCCACGGGAGCGACCGGATTTCGAGGCAGCACCGCCACCGAAGCGGAAGTTCCGGCTGAGATGCGCTCTCAGGCGGAGAAGTGGCGCGACACCCCGGCCGGGCAGTTCGTGCATCGGATGTACCGCGAGCACCGCTAGGGCGCCGCGCGTTGCCGCGGCGCCGCTCAACGGATTGTCTACACTCCCGCGCGTTCCAGTCCTGAACAGGTCAACGCGCGGGAGTGTCACCCGGGTCGTCTTTTTGGGCCAGGTGGTCAGGGCGTCTTCGTTCTCAAGACGACCCCGCCCACCCGCAGTTGGCCCTCCTGCACCTCGAGCGCGCTGGCCGTTCCGGCCGAGCGCAGCAGGTCGTCCGGGCTGCGGCCCAGGGCCAGCGACTCCAGAGCCGAGCGCAGGGCGGCCGGGAAGGCATCCCCCGGGTAGGCCTGCTTGAGCTCGGTGAAAACTTCCGTGGCGCGCTCCTGGTGACCGTCCGGGGTCAGGTGCTCGAGCAAGAGCAGGAAGTCTTTGAGGTCTTGCTCGGTCTTGACCTGGGCGAAGACGGCCCGGGCCTGGGACGCCTGGCGGCTGGGCACCAGGCCCTCCACCAGCTTCAGGTAGCGCTCGGCGGCAGGGGCGGCCGCCTCCCCCGGGCCGGCGCCCGAGACCAGGGCGGCCAGATCTGCTTCCGGCTTGACCCCTTCGTAACGACCCAGGCGCTCCACGGCCTGGCACAGGACGGCGGCATCCCAGCCCCGCAGCTCGGCCACCGTCATGGCCGGCACGTGCTCGGTGCCCCCGTTGAGGAGGGCCAGGTCGGCCACCTTCTTGTAGGCCGACAAGGTGCGCTCCAGGTCGTGCTCGGCCAGAAGCTTGTAGTCGCGCTCGACCGAGTAGGTCGAAATGGAGAAGCCGTCCAGCTTCTCGCTGGCCGCCAGGCGGGTCAGCAGTTCGACCCGACCGGCCACCTCGCTGGCATTCATGGGCTTGTCCAGCAGGGCCAGCAGAGTGCGCGCGTCGCGCGCACCGGCGCGGCGCGCCAGCGTCTGGAAGTGTCGGCTGCGCTCGGGCAGAGGCAGAGCCCACAGCCCCTGGCTGTGCTTGGAGCTGTCCAGGAACTCCAGGCTCTCCGGGGCTTCGCTCTGGAAGCAACCCACCAGCTCGATGAGGGTGTCCACGCGATCGGTCTTCTTCTGATCCAGAAGCTTGCCGAACTGGGCTGCCGCGAACTGGCCTGGCTGACCATTGGAGAGCGAGCGGGCGTGGGGAATCGAGGCCTCCACCAGGCGCATCAGGTCTTTGACGTCGCAATCCGGACGCTGGGCCGTGGCCAGCACGCTGGCGGCATCCGTCCCGCTCAGCCGACCTGACTTGACCAGCGGAACCAGGATACGGTCAGCCAGCTCGCAGGCTGGCCGGGCCCTCTCCAAAGCCCCCTGAACCGCCTCGGCGCTGGCCTCATTCAAGCTCGCCACGGGGATCTTCTGGTAGAAGAGGTTGACCTTGTTTCTGCCATGGAGCGCGTTGTAGGTCGCCTCCGCATCCTCGACCCAACCCTGCGCCTGCAGGTCGCGCAGCGACTGGCCAAAATCGGCGTCGCTGAGCGAGCGCGGATCGTGGGTCACGTGGAAGAAGTCCGCCTTCTGGTAGTGGTCGGGCTTGTGGTTCCAGCCCCCCAGCCGGGTGGGCCCCTTCAGCTCGGTGCTGCGATAGCTCGCGGAGTGAGCCGCTTCGAAGGCCTCCAGGCGCGAGAGCTTCTTCTTGTCCTCGACCACCTCGTAGCCGTGGTCATACAGGTTGCGCAGGCTGTTCTCGGTGGGCCCGGTGGGATCGGCCCTGAAGTAGAGCGTGTCCAGGGCGGCCAGGGTGGCGATCGAGCGGATCTTTGTCGGGCTCGACTCGCCCGGAGGCTGGCAGAGCAGGTTGTCGATCTGACGAGGGTTGGCCGTCACTTTGTCCAGGGCCTCGCCGGGCGTCAGATCCTGGTAAGCGCTTCCGTTCCACTGGCGGCCCAACCAGCTGCGCTCGGCCAGAAACTTGCCCCCCTCGGCCTGCACCTGCTGAAGCTGGGCCAGCAGCCCCTTGCGCTGCTCGGCCGAGAGCACCACCCCGGTCGGCCCTGGAGTCTGCCTGGCCGAAAGAAATCCGGCCGTCGCCAGCGAGCTCCACAGCCAGGCCCTCGAGCTGGATCCGGTGCCGGACAGGCTGACCTGATCGCCGCTGGCGGGGCTGCTGGCCGTCGGCACGGCCGCCCGGGGGCGGCTGAAAGGCACGCAGTGACTCAGAGGGGTGACCCGCATGGGGCCAGCCTAGTCGCTCATGCTTAAGAATTCCTGATAGCCTTGCAACGTCGCGGTTCCGGATTGGAAGCCGCCCTGGAGGATCAGATTGCAGCCACCCGAATCCTCTGGCAGAGTGATGCAAAAGCTCTCAAAGAGGGCTTTTGCATCAGCCTGCTAAGGCGCCGCGCGTTGAACACTTCAGGAATGGGCGCGGCGCCGTTCAGCAGATTGTCTACACTCCCGCGCGTTCCAATTCTGAACAGGTCAACGCGCGGGAGTGTAGGACTCGCAGGAGGCACTTCATGCTCAAGCGCCAGGGCCAGCGCGGCAAAACATCCGCCGACAGTCGCATCGGCACCAGGACCCGGAGAGGCGAGAGCGAGCCCTGAGGGCCCATTTCTGCCCCAGTTGCGGGGCCAGGCTGCGCCGTCCCACCAGCCGAGAGCTGACCTGCGAGTATTGCGAGACCGTGCTCTGGGTGGAACCAGAAGCGATTCAGGAGGCTCCCCGCCCGCTCGACCCGGAGCCCGAGGCCTATCCCGAGCCGCCCGCGCGGCTCTGGCAGCAGTCCACGCCGCGGGTGGAGGTCTCGCTGATCGAGCAGGAGGTCCCCGACAGCCCGCCGGAGGCCTTCCTCGCCGAGCCGCTGCCCGACGAGCTGCTGGCCCTCGTCTACCTGCGCCTGGTGGATGACGACAACCGCCCGGTGCGGGACTGGCCGCTGCCCCTCGAGCCCGTGCTGGAGAGCCTGCGACTGCATCGCGACCCCGGTCTCGCTGCCAACGCCGGGCTGCAGTGGTTGTGTGACCAGCCCCGGGGTTTCCCGCACCGACTCGAGATCGTCGTGGCCCTCTTCGACCCCACCCGCGCGTCGCTCCTCAGCTATGGCGCTGGTTGTCACGACGCGCTCATCTGGCTCGACTGCGAAAGCGCCAGCACGGTGACCCTGAGCGCTCGGCCGCAGGGCCTGGATCGCAAGGTTCTGCGGGGCCGTGGGGAGGCGTTCGAGAACTGTCGGGCCGTGCTACTCGGCCCGGGGGACGCGGTCGTGCTGCTCTCGGCTGGAGTCCTGGGACGGCAGGGCGGCTCCAGCGAGGCTGCCCACGCCGTCTTCGAGGTGCTGCGCGAGGTGAGCGGGGAAGACCCGCTGCGCGTGGTGACGCTCGTCAAGAAGGCCTACTGGGAGCACGGCCGCCGCCGGGACCCGGCGCTCGCCCCCGTCGGCCCCGTGCGCGTCGCCGCGCTGCAGCCCGTGGCTCCGGCCCTGGCCGCCCTGCCCCCGTCGCGGCTCGTGCAGTTCGGCACGGCGCGCTTCCAGCTCGACCTCTGGGCCAACCCCCTGGACGAGCTCGAGATCCTGCCCCTGCATGGAGAGCGCTGGGTTCTGGTGTGGCTCTCGGGGGACGGCCTGGAGATTGCGAACGAGACGTTGAGTACGGTCCGGGAACGGGTGCTCGAGGTCCTGGACCGACGCGACCACGGGGACAACGAGGACCCGCGCGTGGCCGGGCGACGAGCTCTGGAAGGGCTGAACCTGCGGCTCACCCTGGTGCTCCTCTCCGACCGCTACGGCCGCGCCCACTACTATCGGGCCGGCCTCCAGCCTCCGATCTACCTCTCCCCGCGGGGCAACGGCACCCGCGGGGGATCCCTGCAGAGCTACGACGAGGGCGGCAGCGCCACGCTCGATCCCGGCGCCCGGCTGTTCTTTTTGGGTCGGCTTCCCATCGCGCGCGAGGTGCACCATGCCGACGACCTGGCCGAGCAATGGCCGGGGGGCAAGACCTCGCGACTGTACGCCGGCCTGAGCGAGCACTGGAAGACTCCCCCCGGCGAACAGGCGCTCTCTCGCCTGGCCCAGGCGGCACTGTCGGACCGCCCCGGGGTCGCGCTCGAGGGCCTCGGGTTGGTCACCGGGAGGCCGTGAGCTCCGTCCATGTCCGTACGGGCCCTGACCCGAGCACGCCCTCTGAGCTGTCAGAACCCCGGCCCGAGCGGACGCACCGGGTACTCCGGATCGTTGGTGGCCAGCGCGATCCCGTTCTTGTAGGACGTTTCCCACTTGATGCTGCGCGTGGCGGGCTGGTACAGGCCAGCGATGCCACTCTTATAGGAAGTTCGCCACTGCATCCCGGCCTGAGTGGGATCGTAAACTCCCGCCACGCCGTTCTGGTAGGACGTCTGCCACTCAACCTGGCCGGTGGACGGGTTGAAAGCCGCCCCTACGCCATTCTTGTAGGACGTTTGCCACTCCACCGTCCCGGTCTCGGGCACGAACACGCCCCCGACCCCGTTCTTGTAAGAGGTCTTCTCCTCGAACTCTCCGCTGATCGGGTTGTAGACCACCGCGATGCCGTTCATATAGGCTGTCTTCCGCTCCAGGCGGACCTGCTCGCCGGGCTCAGGGGGCGGCCCGAGCTGGAGCGCGGGAGTGATCCGGGGCGCCACCGGCCTGGTTGCCGAAGGTTCTGCGGGGGGGGAGTGGGCAGTCCCGGCGTTGCGCTTGCCCACCCGCACTCCGGCCACCACCAGATGGGTGGGAGTCTCGGCGATGGCGGCCACGGGCCGCTCCTCGCTGACGGCCGAGAGAATCGGGTCATCGAGCAGCACGGCCAGTCCGTCCAGGTCGCCCGAGCCACGCACCACGGCTCCCAGCTTGCCGGGCGTCTGCTCGAGCGCGTGGTGCAGATTGGCGCGCCACTGGGGACCGGCCCAGCTGCGAGCGGCCAGGGACACGGTCTCGAGCACGGGACGAAGCCCGCTGGAGCCCTCGGCCGTCAGACAGCGCAGCGCACCCAGGGCCAGGGCCGCCTGGCTCCAGGTGGCATTGGGCCCATCCACCGTGGTCAGCCGCAGCAGCACGGGGGCGGCCGGGTGGTCCATGGCCTTCAGCCCGGCCCGCGCCAGCCACAGCTTCTCGTTGATGTCGGGGGTAGCGCGAGCCATCATCAGGGCCACCTGGGCCGTGCGCCGGATGGGGTCAGCGGGAGCCTGCTCGAGCGCCCGGCAGCCGGCCAGCACCACGGCCGCCTGGTTGGCGGCCTGAGGCCAGGGCTGGCTGCGGACCGCCTCCAGCAGCGGGTCGTCCGAGCTGACCAGGGCCACCACCTCGGCAGGAGGCAGGAGCGGGCTCAGGTTCTCAAGCAGGGTGATAGGGTCTTCCAGGTGCTGCAGGCCGACCCGGAGGACCTCGGGATCGCTCACCCTGCCCAGCACCGTCAGGGCCGGGGAGGCCTCGGCCGCGGACAGGGCGGCCACCAGCCGCTCGGGCGGGAGGTGCTCGCTCAGATCTCGGGCCGCCTGGGCGGGCGAGAAGGGCTGGTCGAGCTGGGCCGCCGCCGCCCGGTAGACCGCTGCCTGCGGCTCGGCCTGGACCAGCCGCGTCACCGCCTGAGGGGGGCTCTGCTCCAGCATCCACTGGCCCAGCCGGACGGCATCCTCATCCGAGAGCGGGGTCTTGCCCAGCAGCTCGGCGGCCCGGCTTGCATGCGGCTGATCGGTGGTTGAGAGAGCCTGCAGAGCCAGGTTGGCGCGTCCTTCGAGCTCGGGGACCTGGTCGAGGAACTCGCGCGTGGCGGGCGTGGCCAGTTGGCGCGCCAGCGCCTCGCTCTCGGAGGGGGCAAGCAGGGGGTGGATCTTCTCCAGCAGCGCTCTGGGCTCGAGCTCGACATGGTCGAGCCCGGCCTGCAGGGCCGGAAGCTGGGAGACCTGACCCAGCAGCGTCAGGGTGGGATTCTCCGGCTCCACCGCCGCCAGGGCCTCCACCAGCTGACGCTCGGACACCCGGTGCTTGAGCTCTCGGCTGGCCCCGCTCAGGGTGAACTCGGGCTGCAGCAAGAGGTGGCCCGCGGCCTCATAGGGCGGCTCCGGCAAGGCCTTGAACAGCCTGCTGACGGGATGAGCGTCCGGGAGCTGCTCGAGCATCCACGACCCCAGCACCTGCACGTCCTTGGGGGGCAGTTCGTCCAGAAGGTGCGCCAACGGGGGCTTCGACTCGAGGTTGGTCAGGCACCACCGCTCGGCCGTAAAGCGGCCTTCCCGGGTGAGCTCCAGGCCATCGAGGGAGCGGAGGAAGCTCTTCAGCTCGGGGTCGGCCAGCTCGTTCAGGGCCGGGCGCACGGGCAGATCGTGCAGCGCCCGGCTCCACTCGGCGCCCGTGCGGGGCTCGGGACGAGCGGCCTGGTGCAGCAGCCAGTCCGCCGAGGGGGCCGACGCCTTGAGGGCAGGATGAGCCGGCAGCACCTGCTCCAGCCCTCTCTCCACCTGACCGCGCAGGGCCGGGTCGGACAGGTCGCGCAGCGCCAGAGCCAGCCCCGCCAACCCCGTCAGGCTGGCACTCGTGTCCAGAGCCAGCGCCTGCAGCGAGCGCCGCATCACTGCCAGGCGGCTCGTCGGCGTGGCTTCGGGGGGCGATGCCACCCGGGCCATGGCCAGCATCACCTGCTTCTCTGAAGGGGTCTCCATCTGCTCGAGCCGGGTCAGGCAATCCTCGCCGGCCTGGAGCTGCAGCTCTTGCTTCTTCCAAAATTGCAGCCGCCACGAGCTGCACGCCTGCAGCCCGCGGTTGGCTTCCTGGGAGAATCGGCTCAGCTCCACGAGACCAGGTTAACCCGGGGGGCTGAAAGATTGTTGACCCGTCGTGCTAAGAATAGGGGGCAACTTTGAACAGGGGTGAAAACCGTTGATCGCTTTGAGAAGGCTCCTCCCCATGCTGTTCCTGGCTTTGCTGCTGGGATGCCAGCAGACGCCTGGACCCACGCCCGCCCCCACCGCGAGCAAGCTCGTGCCCAGCACCACTGCGAGCCCCGCAGCCTCTCCCACGGTCAGTGCCGAGCCGGTGGACGTCTTGATCGTCGGAGCCGGTCTCGCCGGACTGACCACGGCCTACCAGCTCAAGCAGGCGGGCATCAGCTTCCGGGTGCTCGAGCTGACTCCCCGGGTAGGTGGACGCGCCCGCACCGCCAGCTACCCTGACGAGACCCAGGCCGAGGTGGGCCTGGCCGAATTCTGGACCGGCAATCCCGCCATCGATCTGGCCAAAGAGCTGAATGTCGAGCTCGAGCTCGTCGAGCCCGGCATGTCCAGTTTCATGGTGGACGGAAAGCTCTACCCCTTCACCGACTACGACTCCAACCAGGACTTCATCAAAGCCACTCTGGGCAAGGACTACCCGGAATACCAGGCCTGGGACAAGCGGATGGAGGGTCTGGTGCACCAGGTCGAATCCGGCAAGATCCCGCCCGAGCTCATGAAGCTCAAAGACGAATCCTTCGAGGACTGGCTGGAGAAGGAGAAGCTCTCCCCCTTCGCCCGCAAGCTGGTGAAAGCCGTCATCGAGCCCGAGATCGGAACCAGCATCAAGAGGATCAGCGCCCTGGACGGCATCGCCGAGTGGCATCTCTTCGTCGGCAAAGGCGCCACGCCACAGCACTGCGTGGGCGGCAACGAGAAGCTCCCCCTGGCCCTGGCCAAAGCCATCGGCGAGGAGAACATCTCCCTCAACACCCAGGTCACCAACGTCATCGACGGCCCCGACGGCGTCGAAGTGCGGGCCGTGGACACCGCCAACTTCGACGGTAAGGTCTTCAAAGCAAAGTACGTCGTGCTGACCGTCCCGCTCTATCGGTTGTTCGAGATCCAGTTTGTGCCGCGGCTAGACGACAAGGTGTATCAGGCCATTCACACCCAGTCGTGGGGCGCCTACTTCACCGCCCACTGCTTGCTGGATAGGGCCGCCGAGAAGTACTGGACCGTGGACGGCAACATCGTGCTGCCCATCCTGAGCGGGGGGGCGCTGGGGTGCATCTACCCCGGCCACGACGTCGGTCCCAAGGACTCGGTGATGCTCAACTTCCTGGTCACCGGGCCGCACGCGGAGGAGTTCAACAGCCGCACCAAGTCGCTCGACGACGTGCAAACCGCGATGGAGACGGCCATGGAGGAGACCTGGCCGGGGAGCAAGGCGATGATCAAGCGGTGGACGTTCTATCGCTATCACCCGCGGGCCATCGCTTCGTGGCCGGTGGGGCGGTCGAGGTTTGATGAGCTTTCCGAGGGGCTGCGCAAGCCGCACGGGCGCATCTACTTCGGGGGAGATTTCACGGAGAGCAGCCACTCGGATGGGGCCATGCGATCAGCCATTCGAATGAGTGGGCAGATCAAAGCCGTGCTGGGGAAGAAGTAGCGAAGAACTTGTTCCGAGCGGCCCCAAGATCAAGGGCCCGACTTCTGCGCGCAGCGATCATCAGGTCAAGAATTCTGGAAAGACCTCTGCGTGTTGCGCGAGCACAACATGCTGGGCGTCGCGCAGCCGGAAAACCGTGTCAAGGGGTTCCCGACCGGGAGTTTCCCTTGATTGCCTGGAAATTCGATCGCTCAGCAGGGTTTTCGTCCTCGAGGCGAAAACATGCACTCCTGGTTGTCCGTCGTTTCATTTTGTGACCGTCGATAGCCTCATTCTCATTCAACTCAAGGAGGCTATATGACGTATAGCGACAAGACCCTGACCTGTTCTGATTGCCAACAGTCCTTCACGTTCACTGCCGGCGAGCAGGAGTTTCACGCATCCAAAGGCTTCACCAACCAGCCGGGCCGTTGCCCGGATTGCCGCGCCGCCCGCAAGCGGAGCGGCGGTGGCGACCGCGGTGGGTATTCCGACAGCCGCGGTGGCGGTGGTTACGGTGGCGGTGGAGCCCGCGAAATGCACCCGGCCACCTGCGCCGAGTGTGGCAAGCAGACCGAGGTTCCCTTCGTTCCCACCGGCGCCCGCCCGGTTTACTGCCGCGACTGCTTCTCCCGTCAGGGCGGCGGTGGCGGTGGGGGTGGCCGCCGTGGCGGCGGTGGCGGTCGCGACCGCTACTAAGAGAGGGAAGGCCTGAGGCGCCCTACGCGCCTATCAATCTGGACTGTAGGGTCTCATTCCCGGCCCAGAGAACAGACCCCCCATGACGAGCGCGCTGCTCATCGGCCGCAGTTCCGATCTGGAAGTGCTGGCCGGCCTCTGCCGCTCCGACCGGGGGGTCGGTTTGTTGTTGGTGGGCGCGAGCGAGATCGGCCGCAGCTCGGTCATGGGCGAGCTGGCCGAGCAACTGCGCTCGAGCAGGAAAGTGCTCGAGCTCGGTCCCAACACCTGCGTGGGCGAGTTGCTCGAGGCTCTGGCCGTCAAGGCCGAGCACCCCACCCGGCCGGCCTCGCTGGCCGGGGCTCTCCGGCGAGGTCTGGCCGGCAGCCAATGCGTCTTGCTGGTGGACGACTTCGAGCGGCTCGACTCGCTAACCCGGCGCACCCTCGAGCAACTGGCCCGGCTCACGCCGCCGGCCGGGTCGAGCTGGATCATCTCCGTCACCCCGCCCGCGGCGGTGCGCTTTCCCCGTTGCGCGCGTCAGACTTTGCCGCCTCTCTCCAACAGCGACATGTCCACCCTCATTCGCATGGAGCTCAAGGGCGAGCCCGGTGAAAGCCTGGAGGAGTGGCTGGTCGCCCGATCAGGCGGCTCTCCTCGCCGCCTGCGGCTGCTGGCCCTGATCCTGGCCGTGACCGGGCTCCTCAAGAAGCGAGGGGGACAGTTGGAGGCCTCCCGCTTGCCCACCGACCCCATGGCCGACGTGCTGTCCGCCCTCGAGTCGCTGGACGAGGATGCTCGTCTGCTGCTCGAGCTGGGCTGTCTGGCGGACGAGCCCTTTTCCTTCGAGGTCCTGGTCCACGCCAGCGGCCTGAGCCGCGATCGCGCCGAGCGCGCGGCCAGGCTGCTCAGCGACGGCGGCTTGCTGGAAGGCTTCCGCATCGGGCCCACCGAGCTGCGCAAGCTGGTGTCCACCGGCCTGCCGGACCGGACCCGACGCCGTCATCACGGACGCCTGGCCGATGCCCTGGAGGCGCTTGCAGGCACCGCGGCCGAGCGCGGAAGGCAGCTGGCCCGAGCCGGCAAGAGCTCGGATGCCGCCTGGTTGCTGATGGAGGCGGGGCGGCAGGCTCACGACCGGGGGCTCCTGGAGGAGGCCCTGCAGCTGTGGGAGACGGCGGCGAGCTGCCTGCTGCTTGGCGACCCCATCCCGGGGGTGGCCCGGGCCGACACCCTGCTTGCGCTCGGCCGCGCCGAGGAAGCCGAACGAGCTCTGGCCCGCCTGAACGATTCGCCCGAGGTGCGCCGGGCCCAGATCGACGCCCTCATCGCCAGGGAAGAATGGGACGAGGCCGGGCGGCTCTGCGAGCAAGCCCTGGAGACCACCCCAACGAAGGGCGAGCTCGAGCTCCGGCTGGCCCGGGTGCTGACCCACCGAGGCGACCGCGAGGGGGCCATCGCGGCGCTGGAGCGCGCCCTGCCCGAGGTGGGTCCGGAGGCTCGCCTGTCGCTGGGGCGCCTCTCGCTGGCCACAGGAGACGTGCGTCGGCTGCGCGCCAGCGTCCAACCCCTGCTCGAACATCCCGAGCTGCGCTTCGAGGCGCTGCTGCTGCTGGCCGAAGGTGAGCAGATGGGCGGGCGGGGCTCGGCCGGGCGTGAGCGCTTGCAGGAGGCGGCCGCGCTGGCGAACCAGGAGAAGGTGCCCGAGCGCGAGGCCAGGGTGCATCTCTTGCAGGCCGGCTCCCTGCGCGACGAGGGGGACCTCGTCTGGGCAGCCGAAGCCTGCGAGCAAGCCGTGACCCTGCTGCGGCCGGCGGGAGAGAGCCTGGTCCTGACCGAGGCCCTGGAGCAGCTCCTGCGTTTGCGGTTGGAGCAAAACAAGCCTTCCGAGGCCGAGACCGTTCTGCGCGAGCTGGTGGCCGTCAGCGACGTCCTGGACGAATCGGGGCCCCGGGCCCGGGCGCGCCTGCGGCTGGGGCGCCTTCAGATCGAAAACGGACGAGCTGCCGAGGCGGTGGACTCATTGAGCCAGGCGGCTGAGCTGGCCCGGGGAAGCGAGCAGGCCGAGATCCTGACTGTGCTGGCGACCGCCAAACGCCTCCAGGGAAACAGCCAGGAGGCCATTGCGGTGGCCGAGCAGGCCGTTACCCGGGCCCGCGAGGCGGCCTCCAGCGAGCTGCTGGCCGCCTCGCTGGTGACTGTGGGAGAGCTCTCGGTGGACGCCCAGCAGTGGAGCCGGGCCCGGGAAGCCCTCGAGGAAGCCCGAGGACTGCTCCCCGAGGACCCCGGGTTGTCGAAGGCTCTGGCACGCCTGCACGAGCAGGGGGCTCTGCACCAGGTGCCCGGGCTGAGCGCGGAGGAGGCCCGGCGGATCCGACGCACGACCCGCACGCGCGCGCAACTTCCCGTCAATCCTCGCAGGATTCTCCCCTGGCTGGGGGCTGCGGTGGCCCTGGCTCTCTTCATGCTCTGGCCGCGCCCGGGCATCGTGCAGGTGGAGTCCCACCCGCCCGGCGCAGCGGTGGTGGTAGACGGAAAGCGCCACCAGGCGCCCTGCACGCTCAAGCTCTCGCCCGGCAGCCACGAAGTCAAGGTGGCCCTGCAGGGATACAAGTCCCATGTCGAGCGGGTGGAACTGAGCGCTGGTCAGAGCTTCAAGCTGGTGGCCCGGCTCGAGAGCGCCTCGGGCGCGGTCCGTTTCTCCACCCAACCCAAAGGGGCCAGGATCTACCTCGAGGGGCGCCTCAAGGGGGTCTCTCCGTTGGAGCTCAAGGGCCTGCCACCCAGGCGCTTCCAGGTCCTGGTGGTCAAACCTGGTTATCTCGATTACCTGGGAGCGGTGGACGTGGTCGCCGGCAAGACCCGCAACCTGTCGGTCAACCTGAAACAAGCGCGATGAGGACGCGTGCGGAAACTCTCCCATCCCTGGCCGGTTTCACCTCCATCATGAAGCTCCGCGCTCTGCTCGTGATCGTGCTCGCCCTGGCGGTGGCCCGGGCGGCACCGCCCTACGACCCGCTCCGGCTCCCGGCCGGCGAGACGACCACCCTCGAGCTCGAAGTGGCCGGAGAGCGCGAGCTGCCCCTGTTGATCTACCTGCCTTTCGATCGCTCACCGGCCCCGGTGGTGCTGTTCAGTCACGGTCTGGGAGGCTCGCGATATGGCAGCAGCTTCCTGGGCAAGCACTGGTCCGGACGAGGCTACGTGGTGGTCTATCTCCAGCATCCCGGCAGCGATGACTCGGTCTGGAAGGAGCAGCAGAGGGGTCGACGTCTGGCGGCCATGAAGAGCGCAGCCAGCGCCGAGAACCTGCGCCTGCGGATCGCGGACGTGCCGCGCGTGCTCGATCAGCTCACCGCCTGGAGCCAGGAGCCCGGCCACCCACTATCCGGTCGGCTGGACCTGACTCGGATCGGCATGTCCGGCCACTCCTTTGGAGCCCTCACCACCCAGGCCGTGGGCGGACAGAGCTTTCCCCTGCTGGGAGCGAGGGGGACGGACAGCCGCATCCGGGCCGCCCTGCCGATGAGCCCGAGCGCCCCCCGAGCCGGCGATGTCCAGAAGGCCTTCGGACAGGTCGCGATCCCCTGGATGCTGATGACCGGAACCGAGGACACCTCGCGCATCGTCAACCTCACCGTCGAAGAGCGGCTGGCCGTCTACCCTGCCCTGCCGCCGGGCGGGAAGTACGAGCTGGTGCTGAACCGGGCGAAGCACTCAGCCTTCACCAACCGTCCTCTGCCAGGCGACGGCGGAGGGCGCAATCCCAACCACCACCGCTCCATTCTGGCCCTGAGCACGGCCTTCTGGGACGCCTACCTCAAGGAAGATCCAGCCGCTCGCGAGTGGCTGGACGGGGCGGGTCCGCGGGATGTGCTCGATCCCGAGGACCGCTGGCAGCACAAGTAATGCCCTTCCAAATTCTTTGAGGGTCAGCCCCTACCATTCCCCCATGGTGGTGCACTCCTCGACCTGTGCCCTCTTCGTCCGGCCCACCCGGGCGACGGCGCCGCCTGAGCGCGATCCTGTGAGTGAAGCCCTGGCTGAGGTGGATGCCTCGGCGCGCAACGAGAAGCTCCTCAAACTGTGCTCTGAAGCCCGCACCAACCCTGATCTCTCGGCATGCCTGGGACGCCGTCAAGCCGAGCTGTGGAGCCTTCCCCTCAGCAGCGACTACGCTTGCATCGACCTGGTGGAACGTCTGGCCCCGCACTGTCCTCCTCCCGAGAGCCTGGACTGGCTCTTCCAGAAATATGGTCAACGGTTAGCGGTGGAGGGCCCGAGTATCGGAGCAGCCCGCCGCTCCCTGGAGCAAATCCTGACCAATCGCCCCGACTTCGTGGACGAAGCCGCTGCCCGGCTCCTCGAGCCCTCGCCGGAAACAGGCTTCACGCCCGCCCAGCTGGTCTGTCTGAAGGACCTGGTCAGCGATCGCGGCTGGCGACCGGACGTCGAGCAGAAGGGCAGGCTACTGGAGCGCCTGGACACCGTCGACCTTCTGGGCAGAGAAGGCCAGGATCTTCTCAAGGTGCTGGTGGAGCTGAAAAAGGCTTGCCCTGAAGAGGTCCCGCCCGGTCTGGGTCGCGAGCTGCTCGAGAGGCTTCTGGCTGAGCCCGAACCGCCTCTTTACACCGTGGCAGGCGGCCCAAATGTGGGCTTCCTGTCTCAGCCCATCTACCAGATGGCCTTCCCGGACGAGAAGCTGGAGGGCGAGTTGCTGTCGCAGGTGGGTCAGGGAAGCCAGAATGCTCTGCTCGTGCTGGCGGGCTCGATGACTCTGACCGGAGGAGCCGCACGACTGGGCCGCCAGCTCGAGGCCGAGTTCGGACGAGCCCACGAGCCCGCCTGGATGGACCAGGTCTTGCTGCACGTGTTGGACCATTGGCTCGAGCAGCCCTGTGCTACCGCAGACGACGCTCTCGAGCCCCACCTGGCGCTGGGCAGGCGCTATGAGGCGCTGGCTGCCCGCGAGGAGCCCCTCTCGCCCCGCTGCAAACCCGCCCCGGTGAGCGTGGCGCCCGAGTGGCTGGCCGGGATGTCCGACTCGATGGACACGGTGGAGTCGCAGGCCCGGCTGGTGGTCGCCTTCCGGGCCGCCGGGCAAGATCCGGCACTGGCCGGAGCGCTGCTCGGCGAGCTGACCGAGTGGCTCAACCAGAATCGGTCTCCTGCCTGGACGGAAGCAGCCGCGGCCTTCCGCGGCCTCAAGGACCTCCAGGTGCGAGAGCAACTGCGCCAGGCGACCGACCTGCGCGAGCTGCTGACCGCCTTCAGCCCGGACGCCACCTGGATGAATGCGGCCCAGGAGCGCTACCCGGCCGAATTGGCCCATCTCAAGCCCCTGCTCAAGGGATTGTCCCAAGAAGAGCAAGTTGCTCTCGCCCACTCTCTGGCCCACCGCAAGGAGCTGGAAGGCGACCTCGGATGCCTGGCCAGCCTGGCCAATCTGCCAGCCTCCGAGCGCCCGGAGGCCATCGCGCAGGTCCTGCGCGCACCCGCCTTCTTCACGCGGCTCGACCAGATCGCTCCTCTGCGCGTCAGCTTGCCGGCCCACCAGGAGCTGTGCCGCCGGATCGAAAGCGGGATGGAGCCCGAGGTCGCCTATCAGCAGGTGGCCGCTCCCCTGCTGCTGGACTGCGTGGCAGGCGACTGCTGCAAGGCGGTGGGAACGGTGGACGGCTACCTGGTGGTCGGGGGCTCGCGGCTGCGCAACCGCTGCTGAACGCTTTTCGACGCCAGACAGGGAACCTGACCCCCCGAGGGAGTATAATAGGCCCTCACGACGCTCTCAAGTAGGCATCCCCAGCTGAGTCTGGAGTGCCTGCCAGTCGTGGGGGGCACAAAATCTGACTTAGGGAAGTTGATCAATGGAAACAACCAAGTGTCCTGTGATGAACGGGGCCCAAAAGCGCGCCGCCGGCACGTCCAATCGAGACTGGTGGCCAAACCAGCTCAATCTGAAAATTCTGCACTTGCACTCGTCTTTGTGCGACCCGATGGGCAATGATTTCAACTATGCCGAGGAGTTCAAGACGCTCGATCTCGACGCCGTCAAGAAGGACCTTTATGCCTTGATGACCGACTCGCAGGACTGGTGGCCCGCCGACTACGGCCACTATGGTGGGCTCTTCATCCGCATGGCCTGGCACAGCGCGGGCACCTATCGCATCGCCGATGGCCGCGGGGGAGCGAGCTCGGGCACATTACGCTTTGCTCCTCTCAACAGCTGGCCCGACAACGCCAACCTCGACAAGGCGCTTCGCCTGCTCTGGCCGATCAAGCAGAAGTACGGTCGGAAGCTCTCCTGGGCCGACCTGATGGTTCTGACCGGGAACTGCGCCCTGGAGTCGATGGGCTTCAAGACCTTCGGCTTCGGCGGAGGACGCGTCGACCTCTGGGAGCCGGAAGAGGACATCTACTGGGGCTCCGAGACCGAGTGGCTGGGCGACAAGCGCTACACGGGCGACCGGCAGCTCGAGAATCCCCTGGGGGCCGTTCAAATGGGCCTGATCTACGTGAACCCGGAAGGCCCCAACGGCAATCCCGACCCCGTCGCCTCGGGCCGAGACATCCGCGAGACGTTCGCCCGCATGGCCATGAACGATGAGGAAACCGTGGCCCTGGTCGCTGGCGGACACACCTTCGGAAAGTGCCACGGCGCCGGCGACCCGGCACTGGTCGGTCGCGAGCCGGAAGGCGCGCCCATGGCCGAGCAAGGCCTGGGCTGGGCGAGCCGCTTCGGAAGCGGAAAGGGCGCTGATGCCATCACCAGCGGCCTGGAAGGTGCCTGGACCCCAACCCCGACGAAGTGGGACAATAGCTACTTCGACACGTTGTTCAAGTATGAGTGGGAGTTGACCAAGAGTCCCGCCGGCGCTCACCAGTGGAAGCCCAAGGGCGGTGCCGGGGCCCAGGACGTGCCCGACGCCCAGGATCCCTCCAAGCGCCACGCTCCCATGATGACCACCGCCGACATGGCTCTGCGAATGGATCCGATCTACGAGCCCATCTCGCGGCGCTTCCATCAGAACCCGGCCGAGTTCGCCGACGCGTTCGCCCGAGCCTGGTTCAAGCTGACCCACCGCGACATGGGCCCTCGTTCTCGCTACCTGGGCAAGGAGGTTCCTCAAGAGGTGCTCGTCTGGCAGGACCCGGTTCCGCCCGTCGACCACCCGCTCGTCGACAAAGCCGACATCGCGGCCCTCAAAGAGAAGGTCCTGGCCTCCGGATTGTCGGTTTCGCAACTGGTGTCCACGGCCTGGGCATCCGCCTCCACCTTCCGCGGCTCTGACAAGCGCGGCGGGGCCAATGGAGCCCGTATCCGCCTGGCTCCTCAGAAAGGCTGGGAGGCCAACGGCCCGGCCGAGCTGGCAACGGTGCTGAAGACTCTGGAAGGGATCCAGACCGATTTCAACGCCAAGCAGACCGGCGGCAAGAAGGTCTCCCTGGCCGACCTGATCGTCCTGGCCGGCTGCGCAGGCATCGAAAAGGCGGCCAAAAACGCCGGACACGCCGTGGAGGTTCCCTTCACTCCCGGACGAACCGACGCCACCCAGGAGCAGACCGACGTGGAGTCCTTCGCCGTGCTCGAGCCCAGGGCGGACGGTTTCCGCAACTACCTGCAGCCCGGTCAGCCCCGCACGGCTGAAGAGCTGCTGGTGGACCGGGCCCAACTGCTCACCCTGACCGCACCCGAGATGACCGTTCTCGTCGGCGGGCTACGGGTCCTGAACGCCAACGCCGGCAAGTCCAGGCACGGCGTTTTCACCAAACGACCGGAGACGCTGACCAACGACTTCTTCGTGAACCTGCTCGACATGGGCACGAAGTGGACGCCGACCTCCGAGCAGGAGGCCGAGTTCGAAGGGCGCGATCGGGCGACAGGCGAGTTGAAGTGGACCGGCACCCGCGTCGATCTCGTCTTCGGCTCCAACTCGCAGCTTCGCGCCCTGGCGCAAGTCTATGGCTGTGCAGACGCGCAGGCCAGGTTCGTGAACGACTTCGTGGCGGCCTGGACCAAAGTGATGAACCTGGATCGTTTCGATCTGAGCTAGAGGCCCAGCCCCACCAGAGGTTGGGCGTCGCGCAGCCGGAAAACCCGTGTCAAGGGGGTTCCGGCTGCGCTTTCATCTGGCAGAGTCAGCAAAGCACGCTTCGAGCGGGCCGGCGAGGTCTTGCTGGGGAAATGCGGGTGGTGAGCGTTTCCTCTCTCCGCGCGCCGTAGCTTGCCGCGCAGAACTTGTTCTGAGCTGCCCGCCCGAGGGCATTTTAGCAGCCGATCAGGAGCGACGGCGCGCGTCCAGGAAGTGCCATTCGGAAGACTCACCAAACTGGAGCCGGTCCCCATGGCGCAGGCGCGTCTCGGACTCGACCACGATCCCGTTGACCAGAGTCAGGCCGCCGCCCAGTTTGCGCACGCAGTAGTTTCCCTCCGAGCGCACCACCAGGCAATGGCGCCGAGACACGGTCTCGTCGGCAAGCACCAGGTCGCAGTCAGGAGCCCGCCCGACCAGAGTCTGAGAGCGGTCGAGAGAAAACCGCTGGTCCCCGCCCGCGAGCTCGAGCCAGTAGCGGCTGGCAGCCGGAAGCGGGGTGGGCGCAGGAGGAGTAGCGGCTGAACGCGAGCGGCGTTCGCAAACTTCGAACCGCATCAGGGTCTGTCCCACCTCCACCAGCTCCCCGCCCTCCAGAGCCAGCTTGCCCACGACGGGCAGTCCGTTGACCAGCACCCCACCGCTCAGCAACAAACGGCCCTCCTGTCCTTCGAGCCAGAAGCAACGGCAGGGGATCGAGCTGTCATCCAGATCGATGTCGTTGTCGTGAGGTCCCGGTCCCCCTACTGCCAGTGGGCGACCGGCCGAGAGCAGGGCCGCGAACAAGGGCACGGTCTTGCCCGCCTCGGGCCCCTCCAGGAAGTGCAGAAGGTAGGCGGGGCGAACCTGGGCCGAGCGGGTTCGAGACTGGTCCAGCCGGCTGGGGCGAAGATCCCGAAGAGCAAGCCGCGGATTGCCCAGGAGCCAGAAGGCCAGATCGGTGCGCCAGGAATCGCGAAACTTTTCCCGAGAACCGCCCACGGCCTCACCCAGCTCGGCGCCCTCGCGCATCTGGGCCAGGATGTCGCTCACGAAAGCCGCGCAGCACTCCCAGGGCACCTCCCACTGGGAAGCGAGGATGGCATCGACGCCGAGATTGGACAGCCCCCGGGTCAATGCTTCCGAGCCGGGCCCGTGCAAGACCACCAGCCGGGGCACGTAGTGTCTTCCCACCGAGCGAAAGGGCTCAAAGCTGCCCGAGGCCAGGACCACGGCATACTCCTCTGAGGAGAGCACGGAGCGGAACGCGGCGGCCGGGTGCCTGGAAACCTGAAAGTGGGCGTCCAGGCCGGCCGGAGCCGGGTCGGCGCTATCGGCCACCAGGGCCGCCAGGGCGGCCCCCTCGACTCGCGGCACGACCTCTTCCCCGGCCCGCCGCACCCTTCGCGCCGTCGAGCGACGGTAAGCCAGGGGAACCCCCGCGATGCGGGCCAGCTCCCAGGGCGTCTCTCCAGCCAGCCAGCAGTTCACCGGCTCCTTACATAGCACCTGAGTGAGATTGGCGGGAAAGCAGTTCCCCAGCGAGTCGCCCAGTCGGTCCAGAGCCTCGGAGAATCCGCCGGCAGCCTGCTGAAGGGCGACCAGCGACTCCTTCTGGCTGCGCATCTCGACCGGCAGACGCCGGGCTTCAAAATGGCTCTCCTGGCCGTCGCGAAGGAGGCGCCAACGAATCGAATCGGGCAGGGGCTCCTCGAAGAACAGGTCGAGGCTCATCGCGAGCAACTTTGCTGGAGTCTCCGGGGAACCCTCCAGGTCAGCCCTTGCGCTTGAGGCGCACCGAGCCCACCTGCACTCCCCGGGGGGTCAGCTCCACGCGCTGGGCCGGGTCACTCCTGCCGGGCACCAGGTAGTCGAAGGTGGCCCGCTGGCGGGCCTGATCGGCCGGCACGCCCTGCTCGATCAGACGCTCCACTTCGGTGCAGGCGCGCAGGATGGCCTCATGTTCGGCCTCCCCGCCCAGGCGGGCGCTGAACTCGCGGAACTGGTCGCCGCCATAATAGGCGGCGTATCGCCTGGCAGGGTCGGCGGAGTAGTGCGCGGCCCAATTGTCATCGGGCAAGCGCTGGCTCCACAGCTCGTGCGCATCAGGCACCTGACAGGCCAGCAGGCGCTCCACCAGCGGTCGGGCCTGCTCGACAGGCGTGCCAGCGAGCTGCTCTTTCAGCTGGGCTATCTCCTGGCGGCGAGCCTCGGAGGTGAGAGCCTGGACGGGCCCGCTCAAGGCGTGCGCCAGGTAAGGCTGGAGGGCCTGCGTGACGCCGGTCGAGCCCAGCATGTGAGCAAGCCAGAGAGCCTCCTGGGCCGAGCGAGGCAGGTCGGAGAGGTCGGCCTTGCTGGTCCGGGCCGCCTGGACGAACTCCTCGAGCAGCTCGCTCGCCTGCTGAGCCTTCTCCTCGGGGGTGAGCTGGGGGCCCAGACGCTCGAGCACGGGACGGGTCTGGAACTCCAGGCTACTGGGGATGACCCGGTGCACCACGCTGCGCAGATACTCTCGGGCCGCCTGGATCTTCCCGGTCACGTCTGGAGCGTCGCCCATGCGGCGCATCTGGGCGTTCTGGTGCTCGCTGCGGAACGTGTCCACCAGGCTGTCCAGGGCGGCGTTGTCGTGGCGCCTCTCCAGCTCTTGCATGGCGATGGGGCGAATCAGCTCGCGGTGGCGGCTCACCGAGCCCAGCGCCACCAGGGCCCGCTGGTCGGCCGGCGAGAGTTTCTGGATGTCGCCCTGGTAGTTGCTCTGGAGCCTTTCAGCCAGACTTTGCGAGAACTCCTGATCGAGCAGGGCGGCATAAGCCTGGCTGGTCACCCCCACGGCCATCACGTCCCCGGCGTACAGTCGGCGCAACTCGGGCTCGAGCAGAAGGCGGTCGAACAGGTTCTGGCGCAGGCCGTCCAGCCCGTTGGGGATCCGCCCCAGCGCCTCCAGGCCCTGCCAGAACTCGGGCCCCGGCTTGCCGGGCTGAAGCAGCCGGGCGGCCAGCCAGGGACGATGTCGGGGGGCGGCGGTCTGGCTGAGCACGCGCCAGTCCTCCAGGCTCTGATTGTGGTTCCGCGACAGGATGCAATCGGCCACGCGCTCGCCCCACTCGGGATGCTGCTCGAGCTGCTCGAGCACCACCCGGGCGCCGCCCTCGTTGGGAAGCACCTCCAGGACCAGCAACTCGGGGCTGACCGTTTCGGGAAAGCGCTCCAGCAGGGAGCGGTAGAACTCCGCCTGGCCCTCGCGCGCTCCGTGACGGCTGGTGGTGCTCAACAGCGCCTCTTTGTGAGGGGCGAAGTGCCGGCTCACCTGGGGCCTCTGGCTGGCCAGGATGGCACTCAGCGCCTGAAAGGCCCGGCGGTCACCCGCCTGGTTGGTCAACTCGAAGGCCACCTGATCGGCCAGGCCCTGGTCAGTCCAGGTCAGCCGGTCAAACGTCTCAGCCGCCTGCTCGCGCTTGAGCGAGCGGCACAGAAACCTGGCCCGAGGACTGCTGAGCTGCACGGAGTCCATAGCTTCCCGCAGCGTACTCGGACGCGATGAAAGGGGGTTGAAAGGCTCTCCGGGACACGTCGGGTGCACCTGGGCACACCGAGCACCAGTTCTGCCCACGCGGGATGCAGGGATTGCCGGCACAAGGGCACCTCACTCGGGCCCCAGACGTCAGCGAGCCACCGGAACGAGCAGCTCCGCCCGACCGCTCTCCGGTCCGAAGCGAAGCTCGAGCCCGTCGCTGGCGGGCCCGGCCGCGACGTCCCCGGCGGTCGCCGAGCCGGCCGCCCCGCCCACCAACCGCAGGCGGTAGCGCTGACCCGGACGGCCCTCCACCACCAACCGCAGACCGGTGGGGCCAGAAACGCTGCGCAGCACGCGCAACCCCTGGCTGGCGGCTCCGAGCGCGGGGGGAGGATGCTGCACGACCACCTCGGCACCGCCGCGCACGCCGATGCGCACCTCGCCCCGAGCCGGGGCGGCGCTCACTTCCACCAGCACCCGCTGGCCGTCCCCGAACGGCCTCCCCGCAGGCTCGGTGACCGCATCGCGCGGCGCCACCACGCCCAGCGTCAGGTCCAGCCTGGGGGCGGTGTGCTGCCAGGCGATCACGCGAGCCTCGCCTTCCCGCCGGTAGCTCAACTGCAGCGTCCCTCCGGCCACCGGAACGCGAGCCACGCTGAAAGCCTCCCAGTCGGCCGGAGGCTGGGGCACAAAGCGCGCGTGGCTGCCCGCACGATCCACCTCCAGCCCCAGCAGTCCGCGAACCACCGGGCTGGCGACCATGGCCTGAGACCAGACCTGGTGGTGAGAAGAGCGTCCAAAGGGAGCCAGAAAGTCTCCCGAGATCAGCTCGGTCACGTAGCCCAGCGCCCCGCTGGTGGACAGGTGCACGTTGGCCTGCAGAGCCTGCCAGCCCACGTGGGGGCGTCCGTAGCGGTAGGCGGCCATACTGACCCAGCCGGTAAAGAGCGGCCAGACCGACCCGTAGTGGTAGCTGAGCGGGTCGTAGAGCTTGCTCTGGTTGCTCAGAATGCGATGGCCCCAGTCGGTGGCCATGGCGCGGCTGCCCAGATGGTCGAGCGTGCTCTGGGCCCGCCCGTCTTCCAGCAGTCCCCACCAGAGGGGCACGGCGCTCAGCACGGTATCCTCCCCTACCGGCCCCCCACTGGCCAGCTCATTCAGGCGGGCCTGACGGCGAGCCAGGTAAGGCCCTGGCTCGGCCTTGCGAGCCGCGTGGGGACGGTCGATCGAGAAGGCGTAGTAGCCCTGAGAAGGCAACCAGTAGCGCGCCTCCACCGCCTTGCGGGTGGTCTCGGCGCGGGAGCGAGCCTCGGCGGCCAGCTGCCTGTCGCCCCGGGCCTCGGCCAGCTCGGCCAGGCTGCGGCAGGCCTCCATCCAGCAGCCCTGCAGGTAGAGCTCGGCGTCGGGGGGATAGAGCGCGCCCCCCTCGACCCAGGCGTGTCCCACGCCGGTGTTCTCGACCAGACCGTCGCCGTCTTTGTCGGTGGCGGCGGTGAAGCGCCAGGCCTTGAGGGCTGCCTCCCAGCTCTTGTCCAGGAACGCCCGGTCGCCCGAGGCCCGATAGTAGTCGGCCAGGGCGATGACGTAGAGCGGGGTGGCGTCGGAGGAGGCCCAGCCGAAGGGATAGGCGTTCCACCAGTCCACCAGCGAAGCGCTCTGGGAGATCTCGTGGGGCACCTTGCCGTCGGCTCGCTGGAACTTGCGCAGAAACTCGAGAGCGGTGCGGGTGGTGGCGAAGTCGCCGTAGGCGGTGCTGGCCAGCACCGTCCAGAGGGCGTCGCGCCCGAAGAACCAGGCGTAGCCGGGACGCTCGGAGTCGCCCGAGGTGCGAAAGCCGGCTACCAGACCGGTGCCCAGCAGGGGATTGGCCACCAGCCCCTTGTCGATACCCACCTTGGACCACTGGTAGGCCTGGTCGAGCTCGCGGTCAGGAGTATCCACCTGCACCGTATCCTGCAAGAGCCGGCGGTAGTGAGCCACGTTGGCATTGTAGTCGGCGGTGAGCCCCTGCAGCAGGCGGTCGTTGGCAGCCCTCGCCTCCTTGAGGCCCTTCACGCTGCCGGTGATGACGATGGGGAGCGGACCCGCGCCCACGGGCAGATCCACCAGAAAGCGGGCCGGCTGATCGCGCGGCTCTTCCTGGTAGGGCATCAGGGTGACGTCGCGCGAGCCGGGACAGGCGATCACGGCCGCAAAGCGCCCGGACTCCTCGGTCAAGCTGTAGCGCCCGTCGGCAAAAGAGAGGTTGCCGGTCTGGATGCCGGCCGGCCACATCAGCTTGAGGCGGGGACGAAACTCGCCGGTCACGGTCATGGGCAGGAGCGTGTCCACTTCCAAAAGCATGGCCACGCCCGGCTCGTTGCGCGCGGCAAACAGGATGTGGCGGGCGGTGAAGGCGCTGTGGGAATAGGTGAGGATGGTGGCCTCGGGGCGCACGGTGATCTGTTTGACCAGCTCGGTGGAGGGGACCGGGCTGGGATAGCCCTCGAGCGAGAAGTGGAGCTGGAAGTCCTCCAGCACTTTCATGGGATAGACCCAGGCCTCCAGCTTGCGCCCCTCGTAGCCGAACAGGGCGGCCCG
The DNA here is from genome assembly GCA_045863235.1 of Candidatus Xenobia bacterium. Lineage (GTDB taxonomy): Bacteria > Vulcanimicrobiota > Xenobia > Xenobiales > QWHO01 > QWHO01. Next base: position 142,409 of record BTUM01000003.1, read on the forward strand.
GGGACCGCACACGTCCATGAAGGTGCCGACGTGGATGGGGCGCGAGAGCTCCAGGCCGCTCTCCTCCAGCGGCGCCGCGCTGGCCTGCGAAAGCAGCAAGAGCGCCAGGACCAGCCGTCTCATGCCTTCTGATAGAGGGCTGCCACGGCTCCAGCCGGGTCGCGCACGACGGCAAAGCGATCCTGACCGGCCGCTCCCCGCACTCCCCCGATCAGCTCGCCCCCCCGTCGACGGGCGGCCTCCAGGCTCTGGTCCAGGTCGCTGACCACAAAGTAGGGAATCCACATCGGCGGAAGCTCGGCGTTGCTCCCCCGCGCGTGGCAGATTCCCGCCACACCCTGCCCCTGAGGATCTTGCATGACGTAGTCGTCGTAGTCGCCCATGCTCAGCCCTTCGGCCTTCCACCCCACAACCTCAGCGTAGAAGTCGCGCAGGGTGGTGGCGTCCTCCACGGTGATATCCAGCCATCCGATGGTGCTCATGGAGGGGCCTTCGGGTCGTCGCGGCCAGCTCTCCTTCTCAGATGGAGGCGCAAACGAAGCGGCCAGACCATTACGGCCACAGTGGAATGCTGTGCCTTTCCGGCTCGGTCTTGGCCGTGAATGGCTTTCGATCCAGAGTGCCTTTGATCACGTAGCGAGTCTGAATGACCGTGATGGTGCCCATGTAGGTATAGGTCCAGAAGCACTCGCGCGATTTCCCCTTATCAAGAGAGGCAGGGAGATCGGTCACCTGAAGAGCCATCGGCACCATGGAGCCATCGATGTCTTGCAGCTTGATGGGCTGGCCATTTCCGTCCAGGAACTCGACCGTCACCTGCAAGCCGCTCAACTTGCCCGAGCCCAGGTTGTTCAGGGTAAAATGGCCGTCGAGAGAGCGGTTTTCCCGACCGCGCACAACGGACGTATCGGTCACTTTCACCGGGCTGTCCTGGGCCGGCAGGGGGCTGCCAACCATCCCGAGCAGGGTAATGAAGAAAAGCCACCACGATTTCATTTGGGCCTCCGCCTCTTACAGTCCCTCGCATTGGTTGTGCGATGAATTCTCAACAGGTTGAACTTCGTCGCATCGCCCGTGCCACAACACTTTGGAAGCGGTTCGAAACAAGTTTCTCACCGCACGTTACGTGGCACGGTCAATGCGACGAAGTTTAAGCGCATCTGGGGCATTCCCTGTTCTTCCTGGCCTGCTGGCTCTCCTCGGCCAAGAAGCGCGGGCAAGCCTTCAAGCCCCCCTCCCTCGTGGTTGGTCAGCTCTCCGGGCTCAGGACTTCCCATCCCGCCGACCTTTCAGGTTTCTTTTCAGCCACTTACGGCATACTCCAGGCGTGATCGTGGGTCATTCCATGCCTTTCTCCAGAGCGCCCGTGCCGGCGGCTGCGACCGCATCTGTTCCTGAGCAGAGCGCGGTCGAGCCGGTCGACGGCTTCAGCCCGGTCTCAAAGTCGCCACCGGCCCTGCCGGCGTCGGTGGGTCCGGCCAGCGAGCTGGCCTTCCGGCTCCTGGGCGGCAGCCTGGGGCCGACCGTGCAGGCCGCCACCCGCACGGTGCTCGACGAGCTCGACTACAACCTGCGGCGCACCGCGCCGGGGCGAGAACTGGCCAGGGACCTCGCGCTCGAGCAGCCCGATCGGCCGAGCAACGCCATTCCGGTCGGGTCCGAGCTGACCCGGGGGCTGCGTGACAGGCTGATCGGCGGTCGCACCCTGAGCTCCAGCCAGAGCTCGCTGCTGGCCCGCTCTCTGGTCATGACCAGCAAGTACCTTGGCCTGGACGACCGGCCGCTGATCGCTCCCCGGTCGGTCGAGGCCGCGCCACCCCCTGCCGATGCCAGGCTCGAGCCGGGGTACCACTGCGAAGTGACGCAAGTGGCGGTGGACCAGGTGCGCTGGCGGGGAGTCAGCGATTACGCCCCCTCCCGGCTCGGTCCCGTGGCGGTCCTGCTCGACGACCTCGGCCCAGAAGACCGAGTGCGCTTCTCCAACCTGCCCCTGGAGCAGTCGCTGCAGGGCTTGCCAGCCCCCACAGCCGCCGTGCGCTTGAACCTGCCCGTAAGCTCGTGGGCGCGGAGCCTGGACCTCGTCGAGCACCAGGATGGGTCGAAAACGCTGGTCGTGGGCGAGCTGCCCGGCCGCATCGCGCATCGCCACTACCAGCTGCTGGTCAAGAAGTACATGCATGGCAAGCCAGACGCTCCTGCCATGTCGGTGGTGGAGGCCCCCTCCGCCTATCAGGCCAGCTACGGTCAGCTGGCCGAATTCTTCGCCCGCAACGCCTCCGAGCTCGGCCAGGTGGATGCCGTGGCCGTGGGCTACGCGCGCACCTTCCGGGAGACCTGGACCGAGGTTCCCCGTCAACGAGTGTTCGATTCGACTTCGCCCTGGAAGGCGGATGTCTATACCCTCCCCAACGGGAAACGACTGGCCGCCCTGACCAGCCAGGGCAACTTCCAGGGGGAGATTCTAGGGGAGGCGCTCAAGCGGCTGATTCAGGATCATCCCTCCATCCGCCAGGTCTTTCTGGCTGGATCGGGGGGCTCGCTTCACGTTCGCGATCCTTATAGCATCGTCATCCCGGACCGGATCGGAGAGACAGAGAACCTCCTCTCCACCCGGACCACCAACCTGGTCCACGAGAGCGTGCTCTCGCCCCTGGCGGAAACGCCCGAGGCCCTCAGCGATGCTGCCCGTCGCGGAGTGACCACCCTGGATATGGAGTTCGGCCACGCGGCCAGGGCCCTGCAGGGGCTGGGCGTGGAGCTCGGGGTGGGGGTGCTGGCCACCGACTTCCCTGTCGAGCGTCGTTTCAGCCCCGACGCCAGTCTCACGCGCCAGGACACCGAGCGCAAGTACTCCCACATCCATCGCTACACCCGGGCCGTCTACGAGGCGCTCACCTCCGGCCAGCCCCCGCTGGAGCACCCCCTGGAGCAGCACCTGGGTCGCCCTCTGGGAGCGCTTTCTCGCGAGAACCTCCAGCGCGAGCTGCAGATCATGGGAGAGCTGGGCGAGGCAGAACGGGGACTCTTCGAGCGCCTGCTGGAGCTCAAGCCGCACTATTCGTTCCGCATGACCGAAGCGCGCCTGCGGCGCGTGCTGGAAGATGGCGTTTTGCTCTCCACGGGCCAGGTGTCGCGCCTGCTCGAGCGTCCCGTCTCGCCTTACACCCCCGGCGTGGAGGACGAGATGTTCGGTGCTTACGAGCACACCTTCGGTGCGCTCGGCTTCGGACAGGGCGACGAACGCTACGGCCCGGTCGAGGTTCGCCTGCGCCCAGAGGTGTGGAAGGCGCGCTCCTGGGCCTCGTTTGCCTCGGGGTGGAAGGCGCTGAGCCGGGTCAGCGAGGAGCCGCTCGAATATGATCGGGCTGACCCCGAGCTGCTCTCGGCCGCACGCGAGCGGTTCTCCCACTGGGTGGTGACCCCGCCCGACTATAACGCCACGGTTGCTGCCGGGATCGTGGGCCGCCTCGGGAAGCTTCCGCCCGAAGTCCGCGAAGAGCTGCTCAAGGCCTCCTCGGTAGAGCTTCCGGCCCTGCTCGTCAAGCACCGACTGTGGTATCTGGAAGGAAAGATCCATGGCGCCCTCAACCTCGAAGATATCGAGCGGCTGATCGTGGAGCCGACCTTTCCCGAATCCCTGCGCGAGCTCTGTCTCCAGCGGGGCATTGCGGTGGAGGTCCGCTCCTGAGACGCTGGCTGGCACTTGCTCTCCTGCTGACGCTGCCGGTCGCGGCCCAAAGCGAGCTTCCCCCCGGCTACAAGGTCATGCGCCAGTTCGGCAAGCCGGCCCGCTGGCGCCGAGAGTTGCTCCCCATCCGCCTCTTCTCGAGCGCTCAATTGCGCCTGGTGGATCACTGCCTCGCCCAGTGGAACCAGGCCGGACAGGGCCAGCTCTATGCGCGTTCCTCGGCCGAGGAGGCGGACGTGCGCCTCGACTGGAGCTCGCCCCGCCTGCCCGCCGGGCGGGCAGGAGCAGTGTGGTGGAACCCGGTGATGGGCCACCTGCTCATTGAGGGCATGGCCGTGGACGGCGCCTGGAACGTGTCGGAGGGAGTGCGGGCCCGGGTGCTCTTGCAGGAGCTGGGCCACTGCCTGGGCCTGAGCGATTCGACCGACCCCGGCGACGTGATGTACACGGTGGTGGTCAACCGGCGCCGCCGGCCCCTCGCCCTGGACGCGGCCCGCCTTTCCAGCCGCGACCGCCAGGCGCTGGGGTGGCTGTATGCCCAGGAGGATTTTGTGCCCATCTGTGTGCACTTGCCCGACCCGGCCGCTCCCACGCCTGTCCCGATGCGTTAACATCACCGCAACGATTCCCCTGGGCCGGCCGCATATAATCCTCCCAGCCACATCAGGGAGGCCTGTCATGAACGTCACCACAGCCAGTCTGGCCTATACGGGAGCCGAGGCCCGTCGCATCGGAGCCGGCGAAGGAAAGCCGAAGCCGATCGGAGCCGGCGGGAACTCGCCCGCTCCGGCGCAGCCCCAGCAGCCCGCCCAACCCCCGGCGGGTCAGACGGGCCAGAAGGCCCCGGTCACTCCGCTCGAGCCCGAGAAGGAGTGGACCGTGCTGATGTATATGAACGGAAACAACGGCCTCTCCAGCTCGGTCATCAGCAACCTGCGCCAGCTCGAGTATGTGGGCTCGGACAAGAACATCAACTGGGTGGCCCAGGCCTCCCGCTCCAAGGGCCTGATGGACGGCTGGAAGGGCGACTGGACGGGCGTGCGCCGCTACAACATGGTGCACAACGGCGAGAAGCTCACCCCCTCGGTGATCATCTCCACCGCGCTGCTGGGCTGGTTGCCCGGCAGCTCCACCAAGATCGAGTCCCCGGTCGTGCAGGACCTGGGCGACAAGAACATGGGCAAGGCCCAGACACTGCAGGAGTTCCTCGAGTGGGGCATGGCCGCCTACCCGGCCAAGCGCTACATGGTCGTGATGCAGGGCCCCTCCACCGGCCTGTCGGGCATGATGAACGACGAAGTGCACGGCTCCAAGATGAAGATCAGCGAAGTGGGCCAGGTGTTCGAGAACGTCAAGGCCTCCACCGGCAAGAAGATCGACGTGGTGGCCATCGACGGCTCCACCTCGACCACCATGGAGCTGGCCTACGAGCTCAAGGACAGCGTCAACTACATGATCGGCTCGCAGGGTATCCAGGCCGGCGGCGGCATGTTCATCGGCCAGATCGCCAACGAGATCAAGAACCTCAACCAGGATCACGTGCAGGATCCGGTCACGATGACCCGCATGTGGTGCTTGATGAACTCGATGGGCTCGGGGATGGCCAACATCTCCAGCACCATCTCGGCCATCGACCTGACCAAAATGGACGCCGTCAAGCAGAGCTGGGACGAGATGTCCCAGAAGATCCTGGCGGCCAACATCCCGGGCGAGACGCTCAACCGGATTCTGGACGACACTCAGGACTTCCAGGGCCGCTCCAAAAACGAGGCCTACCAGAACCAGCGCGACGCTTTCGACTTCGCCAAGCGCATCTCCGAGCACCCCGAGATCACCGATCAGGGCGTGAAGGACGCTGCCAAGGCCACCATGGCCGCCATCGAGGGCGCCCTGGTGGGCGACGCCGCGGTGGGCAAGTACGTCAAGAACGCCCACGGCCTCTCGGTGTTCGCTCCCACCCACTACGGCTATTTCCGCCCCGACGGCACGCCGGTGGCCAACCGCTCCATCAAGGACGCCGACTACTCGAGCACCAAGTTCGCTCAGGACACGGTGTGGGACGACGTGCTCACGGCCGGTGCCCAGGACTCGGGCTTCAACAACGCCCTCAAGAAGCTCGGCTTCTCGGAGAACGCGCTGGACAAGTGGAGCGACTTCTCCGGCAAACACGCCGGTAAGGTCAGCTTCGTGGGCAACATCGCCTCGATGGCCGGCTGGTTCAATGCCATCAACGCCTGGCGCGGAGCCGAGGCCAGCGGCTTCTTGGGTATTCCGGCCGCCTACACGCCTTACGTCGGTATGGTGGGCGCCGGTTATGACGCCATCAACGCCGCCAAGAACATCCACTACAGCGCCACCGAGCTGCAAGACACCGACGCCGTGGTGAGCGCCGCCTTCGACGTGGGTCGGGCCGGCCTCAAAGCCGTCGCCAACCTGGGCTACATCAACCCCGCCCTCAAGGGCGTGGCCGGCACGGCCGGTATGGTGATGTTCTTCTCGCCCTGGATTCGCGACATCTACGGGGTCTACTCGAACTACAAGCAGATCCGCGACAACATCGAGCTCTCGAACCAGCCGAGCAGCACCAAGTGGGCGATGGCGGCTTACGGCTACTGGGCCAACAACCACCTGCAGGACAAGTAAGACCTCTCCTGCTCGACGCTCGAGAAGGGCGGCCGCGAGGTCGCCCTTCGTGCTTTGCGCGATCGTCAGAGGCGGCGGGAGCGATCGGCTCGAACTCAGTGGTGGATGAATCCGCACCAGCGAATCGACGACTGGACCCTGGCCATGATGCGCGAAATCGTAGCTCGCATCGATGCCGACCCGGCTCGAAGCGGACTCGAGAAAGCGCGCGCCACGGCCCGACGCTGGCACTCGCAACATCCCAACCGGGCTGTGGCCGAATGGTTGGGTCTGCTCGAGCTTTCCTGGGAAGAGCTGCGCCCCATCTTGCTCGACGAGGGCGAGGAGGGCCAGCGGTTGCGATCCAGTGCCCCCTTCGCCGGCATCCTCAGCCCCCGCGAGCGTCTGGACCTGTTTCGGAGCTATCGTGCTCCGTAGCCAGCTCGAGCACATCCTGCGAGCCTCGGGGGCTATCGCTGACGAGGGAGTCTTTATCGTCATCGGCAGCCAGGCGATCCTGGCCTCGCTCGACGAGCCACCGGCCGAGTTGACGGTCTCGCTCGAAGCCGACCTCTATCCTCGCGACGCGCCCGAGAAGGCCGACTTGATCACCGGCTCCATCGGTGAGTTCTCGCTCTTCTCCGAGACCTTCGGTTACCATGCTGACGGGGTTTCTCCGTCCACGGCCGTGCTGCCACCCTCGTGGCCGGCGCGCCTGGTCACCCTACAAAATGAGAATACGGGAGGGGTTACGGGTCTTTGCCTCAGCCCGGCAGACATCGCCATCAGCAAGCTCGCCGCCGGCCGCACCAAGGACCTCGACTACGTGAGCGCCCTGTTGCGCCACCGAATCGTGACCCGCCCGACTCTGGAGCAACTGCTCGAGGAACTGACCCCCGAGCAGCGCATCCTGGTCGAACCGCGACTGCGGGCCATGTCCTGAAGGATGGTTACAAAAGGTCACAGATTTTAGTCCCGACTTGGGGCCGAGCGGGCTGAGCATTAGTCTCGCGGCGAATCGATGCAAGCTCGCAGAGCCTGAGCCAGGCCCAGCAGCGGGCCGGCCTGAGACAAACATCCACTCGTTCCCGCCGGGAACCTCCAAAGGGCCTCCTGCCAGCACGTTGAAGCAGGGCAGATGAACGATCTGTCGCTCTTCATCCTGCGCTTCGTGGCCGGGGTGATCCTGGCCGCCCACGGCGCCCAGAAACTGTTCGGGGTCTTCGGGGGCCAGGGGATGGCCGGCATGGTGCAGATGCTCGGCCCGGTGGTGGGTTACCTGGTGGCCATCGGAGAGTGCTTTGGAGGGCTGGGGCTCGTCGTGGGGGTGCTGACCCGCTTTTCGGCCGCCTCCAACATCCTCATCATGCTGGGCGCCATCGCGATGGTGCACGGCAAGAACGGGTTCTTCCTGCATAACAGCGGCTTTGAGTATAACCTGGCCCTGATCGGGCTGCTCGCCCCCGTCGCGCTGTGCGGGCCCGGGAACTGGGCGGTGGGCCGATTTCTCCCCCTCCTGCGCGCAAAGCTCCTGGAGTAGGTCAGCGCAGGTACGGCTCGTAGCTGTTGGGCAAGATGGCCCGGTCGGTCACCGGGCCGATCTGGGGCTGCTGCAGAGGGAAGGCTTTGAGCGAGAACTGGAAGTAGACCTCGTTCTGCACTCCCCGATAGACCACGCTGGCCATCCAGTCGTGCTCCTCGTAGTTGAGCTGGTAGTCCTGGTAGGTCATGCGCTCATTGACCAGGTCGTAAAGATTCCAACTGCCCACCGAGACCGAGTCGGTGAGGTCGAATCGAATCTGCGAGTCCACGCTGCGCCACAGCTTGAAGTTGGGGTCGAAGTTGGAGGAAGCCACCACCCGAACCCCTTCCAGGGGATGAATGTCGAGCCGGGGGATCAGATCGTGCAGCCGGTCGCCATTGAGGTCGTAGCCCGCCAGGGCTCCCAGCTTCCACCTGTCGGTTTCGTAGAACTCCAGGCCCCCGGTCAGGGTCTGATACTGGAACTGGAGGTCGTGCTGGAAGGGCGAGTAGCCTTCCGGGTCCTGCCAGTTGTAATCGATTCGGGCCACTGCGTTGGAGCCAAGGTTCTGCAAGTAAGACCCGCGCGCGGCCAGCAGGTACTGGGCATCGCCGCTGCCATACAGCATCTGGCGTGCGCCCGCTCCAGCCAGAATACGACCGGAGCCGAACTCGACGGTCTGGTCAGGGATGGTGAAACGCAGGTCGCCGCGGGTGGTGCCGTACATGCTGGGTGACTCGAACAGGTTGCCGAAACTGCCCGCCACCTGGATGGGGACCGGCCCGACATAGAGCGACTTGGAGCGTACGCTGACCTCGGGGCTGCGGTTGAGGTAGTAGAAGGTGGCGTCCCCTCCGCTGCGTTCCAGGTCGAGGGCGGAGTCGAACAGCTCGCTGGTGTGCAGCAGGCTGCCCAGCACGTGGTAGCGGCTGGTGGGTCCTCCGATGGGGGTGGTGGAGCGGTAGTAGTCGGCCGACCAGCGAGTGGCCAGCTCGGGCGTCATGTGCAGGTGGTAGAACAGGCGGGTGACGATGTTCTGGTTGTCGCCGATCCGGCTGTAATTGCCCAGCACCTGCAGGTGCTGGCGCTCGGTATCTCGCTGGTAGTTGATCTGGGCGTTCTCCTGGGCGGGTGAGACGAACCCGGGCAACTCGAACTTGTTGGCGCTATAGTTGAGGGTCAGGTTGGAGGAATCGTCTGGGCGCAGTACCGTGTTGCTGTTGATCTGATAGCGCGAGCGTGTGGACTGGCGCCCCCGCAGCTGGTAGAGGTAGAAGTCTCCGGCCAGGAGGTCGCCCACCTCGTAATGGTGCTTGAGGCCCGCCCCGATACCGCTCTTCTGGTAGATATCGAACAAGATCTGACCGTAGTTGGTGTCTCCCAGAGTATAGTCGAAGGAGTTCCGCAGAAAGACCCCGTCAATGCCATTGTGGCCGGGCAGAGGGAAGAAGGTCTGGATCCGCTGAGGAGCCCGGCTGGTCAGGGAGAGGTTGACGGTGGGCAGCGTGTAGATAGGGGTCTCCCCCAGCACCAGGCGCACGTCTTGCGCGATCATGCGCGACCCGGGCAAGATCTCCAGGCGGGCCGACTCGAGCATGTAGTCGGTGCGACCGGGTGGAAGGTCGCAGCTTGTCACGCTGGCCTTCAACAGCTCGATGCTGTCGGGACGCCACTGCACCGTGTCGGCCCAGAGGAAGAGGTCTTCCTGCACGTTGCGCTGATCCACCACGAAGTCGCGGGCCCGCCCGGAAACTTTGGTCATGTGGGCCATTCGGGCGCGGGTGTTGAAGTCGATGGTCTCGGCGGCCAGAAAGCTGTCCTGGAAGAAGAACACGCAATCGCCCCGGGCGGCTACGATGCCCGAGTTCTCGTCGTACTCGAGGTAGTCGCAGTCGAGTCGAACCCCGGCGATCTCGGCCCGCACGTGACCGGACGCGACGACCTTGCCGCCCTCACGCTTGACCGCGTCGGCCTGCAGAAAGAGCCGCTCCTTGCTTTGCGCCATTCCCATCCCCGTCAAGACGGCGCAGAGCCAGACCACAAAGAAAAAATGGCGCACCCGGGGGAGCATTTGAAGCCCATTCTGCTAGCGGGCAAGGGTTCCTCTCTGGAAGCAGAATCCCGTCGTGATAAGCTTGAGCCCAATCAAAGAAGGCCCGCCCAAGACCTCCTCAGAGGATCGAAAACCGCTCGAAACTTGAACTTCATTCCATTCCAGGAGTCCGGGGATGAATTGCCTAAAGCGGCCTCGTGGCACGCATCGGACTGCTGGGAGGCACGTTCAACCCCATCCATCTCGGGCATCTGCGCCTGGCCGAGGAGGCCCGCGAGCAGTACAGGCTCGAGCGGGTGTGGTTCATCCCCAACCCCTCCCCACCCCACCGGGCCCGGGGCAGCGTGCTGGCCCCCGCCGAGGAGCGCTTCCGGCTCGTCGAGCTGGCGGTGGAGTCCAATCCCGACTTCGAGGTCTCGCGGATCGAGCTCGATCACTCCGGCCTGGCTTACACTGTGGAGACCGTCGAGCGCCTGCGCTCGCTCCATCCCGAGCACACGTTCCACTTTCTGACCGGGGCCGACTCGCTGCTGAGGAATCGCTGGCGGGAGTTGGACCGACTGTTGGGCATGCTGGGCTCCTTCGTGGCCGCGCGCCGGCCGGGCTTTGACTGGAGTGAGCTCGAACGCCACCTCGATAGCCTGCAGTTGAAGAATCGGGAGCGCATCGTGCGCTTCGACATGCCCGCCCTGGAGATCTCGGCCTCCGACCTGCGCCTGCGCCGTCGAGAGGGGCGATCGATCCGATACCTGGTGCCCGAAGCGGTGCGCCTGCGCATCCTGGAGGCCGGTCTTTACAGCGGCCTGGAGGAGTGAACCCACTGAGCCACGTATCTGCAAGCGAAGCGCGCAGCGAGCCGCAGGCGAGCGTAGTGCGTTTGAGCGATTCCCCACCGAGAACAGACGGAGCAGGCTGAATTGGAACCCATCGACATCGCCCGGTTGGCGGCCCAGGTGGCCGAAGACAAGCTCGGTCGCGGAGTGCTCATCCTGGACCTGAGCCAGATCTCGATCATGTGCGACTACTTCGTGGTGGTCAGCGCTCCCACGCGCATCCAGACCCGCGACATCGCCCGGGCCATCGAAGAGAAGCTCAGCCAGCAGCAAGTCGCTGGGAAGCCCCTGCAGGGGATGCGCGAAGGCTCCTGGATCCTGATGGACTTTGGCACCGTGGTGGTGCACATCTTCCTCGAGGCCGAGCGCCGCTTCTACGACCTGGAGGGTCTCTGGAGCCAGGCCCGGGTCATCTACGAATCCAGCGATCACGACTATCCCGAGACCACGACGGCCAGCGCCGGCCGCCGCAGCAACCAGTAAGGAGAACGAAACCATGAACCCAGCCGACCTGAAACGGATCCAGGCCCTCTACGAATCCTTCCCTGCCCGCCAGGAGGCCATCCGCAAAGTGCTGGGCCGAGATTCGCTCACCGCTACCGAGAAGATTCTCTACAGCCACCTCATCCCCAGCCAGGCCCCACCCAGGGTGCGCGGAGAGAGCATGCTGCTGCTCAACCCCGACCGGGTGGCTCTTCAGGATGCCACCGCCCAGATGGCCATGCTGCAATTCATGCAGGCCCAGCGCGAGGAGGCAGCGGTGCCCAGCACCATCCACTGCGACCATCTCATCCGCGCCCAGGCCGGGGCCGGGCCGGACCTCGAGAAGGCTCTGGAGGAGAACAACGAGGTCTACGCCTTCCTCAAATCGGCCGCGGCCCGCTACGGGCTGGGCTTCTGGAAGCCGGGCAGCGGCATCATCCACCAGGTGGTGCTGGAAAAGTATGCCTTCCCAGGCGGGCTGATGATCGGCACTGACAGTCACACTCCCAACGCCGGCGGCCTGGGTATGCTGGCCATCGGGGTGGGTGGAGCCGACGCCGCCGAGGTCATGGCCGGGCTGCCCTGGGAGGTCCGCTCGCCCAAACTGGTGGGCGTGCACCTCAAGGGCAAGCTGAGCGGCTGGACTTCGCCCAAGGACGTTATCTTGTGGGTTTGCGGCAAGCTCACCACCGCCGGCGGCACCAACAAGATCGTGGAGTATTTCGGGGAGGGCGCGCGCAGCATCAGCGCCACCGGACGAGGCACCATCACCAACATGGGCGCCGAGCTGGGCGCTACCACCTCGGTCTTCGCCTTCGACGAGCGCACCGCCGCCTATCTACGCGCCACTGAGCGGGCCGGGGTGGCTGAGCTGGCCGAGAAGTATCGCGAATTCCTGACCGCCGATCCGGATGTGGAGGCCCACCCCGAGAAATACTTCGACGAGCTGCTGGTGCTGGATCTGTCCACCCTCGAGCCCTACATCGTCGGCCCTCACTCGCCCGACCGGGCGCGTCCCCTCTCCGAGCTCAAAGCCGAGGTCGCGAAAGAAGGCTGGCCTCAAACCTACAAAGCCTGCCTCATCGGCAGCTGCACCAACTCGAGCTACGAGGACATGGAGCGGGCCGCCAACATCGCCCGTCAGGCCGCCGCCAAAGGACTCAAGGCCCGCTCCAACCTGATGGTTACGCCTGGTTCGCAGCAGATCTTCGAGACCATCCAGCGCGACGGACAGATGAAGGCTTTCCACGAGGTGGGCGCGGTGGTGCTGGCCAACGCCTGTGGCCCCTGCATCGGAATGTGGAACCGCCAGGACGTGGCTCCAGGCGAGACCAACGCCATCCTGACCAGCTACAACCGTAACTTCCCCAAGCGAAACGACGGCAACCCCGACACCCTGGCCTTCATCGCCAGCCCCGAGCTGGTGATGGCTGCGGCTCTGGCCGGCCGACTCGACTTCAACCCGGTCCAGGACTCGCTGGACGGACTCAAGTTCGAGCCACCCACCGCCCCCGAGCTGCCTCCGAACGGATTCGTGATCAGCTGGGACGGCTTCGTGGCCCCGCCCGAGGACCGCAAATCGGTCACTGTCAAAGTCGACCCCGGCTCGAGCCGATTGGAGATTCTCGAGCCCTTCGACCCCTGGCACGGCAAGGACTATGTCGACCTGCCCGTGCTGGTGAAGACCCAGGGGCAGACCACCACCGACCACATCTCCCCGGCCGGTAAGGTGTGGCTGCCCCTGCGCGGTCACCTCACCGGCATCAGCCACAACATGCTGCACGGGGCGGTGGACGCCGCCACCGGCAAGGTGGCCGACCCCGTCACCATGAAGGTGGCCGGAGTGGAGCGGCCCGCCTCCCCCTGGGCTCTCAAGGCCCTGGAGCTCAAGCAGAGCGTCATCGTGGGCGACCGCAACTACGGCGAGGGCTCCTCGCGCGAGCACGCGGCCATGTCGCCGCGCCTGCTGGGCGTGAAGGCGGTCATCACGCGCAGTTTCGCCCGCATTCACGAGACCAACCTCAAGAAGCAGGGCATCCTGCCGCTGACCTTCTCCTCCCCCGAGGACTACGACAAGATCCACAAGGACGACAAGATCAGCCTGCTCGAGCTGGACAAGCTCGCCCCCGGCAAACCGGTCAAGGCGGTGGTCACCGACAAGGACGGCAACAAGCACGAGCTGAGCTTGAATCACACCATGACCGCCGAGCAGATCGACTGGTTCAAAGCCGGCTCAGCCATGAACTCCGTGCGCCAGCGCGAGAAGGTCGGCTAACCTCTCGCCTGGACCGGGGACTCAGGGCGTGAGGTGGAGCATCGAGTTGCGATAGACCTCGAGGTTCGCCTCGGTGATCTCCGGGGTCCCGCGGACCGAGTAATAGCGAGAGAAGGCGTCGGCGGCCGGGGAGCCCGGGACCAGCATCGCCTCCAACCTGGCGATGTCCAGGGTCGGTAGCCCGTAGGTCTCGTGGAAGTCGTACTCGAGCTTCCAGGTCGGGTTGTCCAGGTCCAGGTAGTAAGCCTGGTAGTTCGTCAGATCAACTCGGTAGACCAGAAAGGCGGGGTTGTTGCCGTACACCGGGCTCACGGCCGGGACGATCTTGCAGGGGACGTCCGGCAAGATCAGGCGGAAGTCGTCGCGGTGGGTGTGGCCGGCGAAGGCCACCTCCACAAGGCCGGAATGGCGTTCCAGGACTTGGAGGAACCCGGCCAGGTACTCCGGCCGCCAGAGCTCGAGCGGGTCGGGACGTCCCGCTTCGAAGGCGCGGGCGGTGTAATAGTTGTCCAGGCCGGGCGGAATGTGCATCGCCAGCCAAACCCGCTTGCCGGAAGAGGCGGCCCGCGTTAGCTCCTCGTCGAGCCACTGAAGCTCGCGCGAGCCGTCGTCCACCCCGACCCGGTTGGCCGAGAAGAACACCGTGTTCAGCCCGATGAGCTGGCGATCCGGGCGACCCGGCATCGGGAACGAGCTGTAGCCCCCTTCGGCCAGCGTCTCGCGCACGAGGAGAGGAGAGCCCGACAGCGGCGCCCAGATCTCGCTGAAGCGCTTCAGGAACTGCCCGCCCGGACGAACCTGGTAGTTCCCGTCGAACGAGTCGTCATTGCCGGGGACGGTCAGAACCGGCGTGTCCGGCCAGCGCTCCTGGATCTCCGAGGCGATGTCCGCGACCGTCTGCACCGTGAACTCGTCGAACCCGGGGTGGGGCTTGTGCTCGGCATAGAGTTCCTCCCAGCGGTGGGCCAGAAGGTCGCCCGTGACCAGGATGAACTGCGGTTGGGGACACTGGCGCCGCGCCTCGTCCAGCGCGCTCTCGACCAGCTGGGCGCTCGAGTCCTGGCCCCGCTTCGGAAGGCCTCCCTTCTCGAACGGGTTGAGGTGCAGATCGGACAGAATCAGAAAGACCGGTGCCGGCTGGCCCCGCAGGGGCAGTGCGAACCAGACCAGAAGCGCAAGCAGGACGAGTAGCCTGCGCGCGGCGGACCCCTCGATCAAAGACTGAGCCGCGCCGTCTCGTAGGCTCGCAACAGCTCGATGGGGGGCTCCAGGCCCAGGTCACGCTGCAAGAGCTTGCGGCAGCTTTCGAAGCGGCGCACCGCCTCGGCCGGGCGCTTCAAGGCTAGATAGGCATTGAGCAGCCGCAACCAGGCGTCCTGGTGGTAGGGGTCGAGCTCCAGCGTGCGCTCGGCCAGCTCGACCACCGAGGCCGGATCGGTCTCGTGGGCCAGCAATGCCTCGAGGGCTGTGAGCACCAGCCGCTCGACACGGGTCCGGCGCAGCAGCACCCAGTCGGCGTACTGGCCCTCCAGGTAGGGGCCGCGGTACAGATCCACCACCCTGCGGCAGGCCTCCGGCTCCCGGGCGCCGGCCGCGGCCCGCTCGAGCTCATCATAGTCGTGCCAGCGAGGCAGCTCGGGATTGAGCTGGATGCCCTGGGAGGCGCGCACCACGTAATTCAGCTCGCCCGGCCAGCCGGGCGGGCGCAGGTTGTTGCGCAGGTGCGAGAGCGTGGCCGACAGGTTTCGCTTGCCGCGCGGCTCCTCGGGCCAGAAGACCTCGGTGAGCAGGTCCTCGCTGACGGGGCGGCCCTGCTGGGCTGCCAGAAAGGCCAGCATCAGGCGCACTTTGGGGCTCTTCCACTGACGGTCCTCAAGCCGGGTATCCCCGTGGAACACCTCGAACGGGCCCAGCGAAAAGAGCCGCAGCATGGGCGGTCCAACCGCACCGCTGCGCGGTTTGGCCGCCTGGCGCACCTCGGGATCGGGATCCTCGACCAGCAGACGCAGGCCTTCCTCGGCCCACATCCCCCACGACCCGGACAGGGCCCGGGCTGCCGCCCGGCGAGCTGGAACGGAGAGCTGACCGCGCAACAAGAGCGCGTTGAACTCGCGGGGTGCCTCGCGGGCCAGGCTGGCCAGTAACGACTCGCAGCCCGGCTCGAGCAAGAGCCAGTCCAATCCCCAGCGAGCCAGGTCGGCTCGAGCCTGCAGCTGCTCGGGCTCGAGCAGGGTGGCCAGGGCTCCCTCGGGAGGTGGGTGGGCTCTCCAGCGGGCCTCCACCAGGGCGGCCAGAGCTGCTTGAGGACGCAGACCGAGCCGACTCGAGAGACCCGCTGCCTCGCGAGCCAGCTCGCCGGCCTCGTTCCCACCCAGCAACAGAGCCGCTTCCAGGGATGCCCGGGCGGTCGCCAGAGGACCCACCTGGCGAGCCAGCTCCACAGCTCGGCGAGCCTGCTCGGCATCGCCCAGACGGGCCAGGCCCAGCAGGGCTTCGACCTGCTCGCGAGTCGACCCGGTGTCAGCCAGGCTTTCATAGGCAAGGCGTGCGCTCTCGGGGGACTGCGACCGCTCCAGGGCACGAGCCACCGAGAGCACACTCACGCCCTTGCCGCTCGGCTCGGGCAGGGCGGCCTGATCGAGGGCGGCCAGGATCTCCGGGTCGGCCTCCTCCTCCAGCCCGTCGGCCCGGGCCTGGCAGGTGGCCGCGATGCGCTGCTGCAGGTCGGTCGGTTGGCCGGGGCCGGCCTTGCCCAGGGCCCGGGCCAGGGTGAGCAATCGGGTCTCCAGAGCGGGCCCGGCTGCCATCCCGAGAGCCAGGGCAACGGTCTCGGCAAGACGTCCGGCTTCCCGGGCCGAGCCGTGAGCTTCGAGAGCCTGCTCCAGGCCCCAGACCGCGGTCTGGAGCAGATCAAGCTCGCGCTGGCTGACGACCCGGGCCAGGCGGCAGCGCTCGGCCTGACGCTCGACGGCCTCCATGAACTCCCCCACCCGGAAGGGCTTCTTGAGATAGTCCCCTACCCCGAGACGGATGGCGCGGATCGAGTCGGCCTCGGTGGAGTAGCCCGTGATCACGATGCTGCGGATGTCGGGCTGCTGGCTCTTCACCTGACCTAACGCGGTCAGGCCGTCGGTGCCTTCCATCCGCACGTCGGCGATGATCAGGTCGAACTGCCCCTGGCGACCGCGCTCGATGGCTTCGTCACCGCGGCCCACCGCCACCACCCGATAGCCCCGACCAGCCAGCGTGCCCTCGAGCAGTTCGCGCAACGTCTCGTCGTCTTCCAGCAGCAGGATGCTCAGCGGATCCATTGCCGACCCACTTCGAAACCATGCCAGAGCAACCCTATTTGCAGAACACTTGGAGCTAAGCCTCTTGCTGTAGCGGCGCTGACAGAGCCTGCACGACCTCCACTGCCCGGTTGATCGCGTCCAGCACCACCGCGCTTCCTCCCACGTGGGCTGACACGACTTTGAACACGGCCCCATGCTGGCTGACCAGGGAGCAACCCTGGCCGGCGCGGATGAACTCGCGCACCCTCTCTCGCACCGCGGGAAAGGCCAGCAGGGCCAGAAGTTGCTCGGGAGTCGAGCTCTGCAACTCGCACACCCGGTTGAAAGCTTCGTCGTCCGGCAGGCGGCAATGGCGGATCGGCCAGGCTCCCGCTTGAGCGATCTGGAATTCGAACTCGGGCGGCGTGATGAAACGCGCTACCACGGCCAGATGGTTGAGGGGTGCGCCCTCCACCACGGTCACTCCGATTCCCAGCTCGACCGGGATTCCCCGCACAGGTCCCCGGTAGGTGTCGGGACCCACTGATTGCAGACCGAGCTTCTGAGCGGCTTCCTGGCACGCGGCTCGGCGTCGGGAGCTGACGCGGGCCAGGAACCAGCCCCCCGCTCCCAGCAGGCCTCCCAAGCCCAGCAAAAAGGCTATCCCTCCGAGGTCCAGGGCTCACCCCCAACTCAGGTCGACTGATTCTTTGCGCTCAAAACCACGAGACGTTAAGCAGATCCCGCAAAGGGGACTTCCGGCCGGCCCCGGGCTTGATCCTTCTCGCAATGCCTCCGGGTGCACAAGACCGTGGGCAGGTCTTTCAAGCCGCCCCTTGCTGATGTAGAATAGGAAGGATGTCGGACCCCATCCGCTCGCTGGGCAAGCTGACCCCTCCCCCCTGGACCGTCAGCCGCAGCATAGCCCACGAGCCGTACTCCCAACCCACCGAGACCTTCTCCTCGGGCGTGACGCTGCTCGAGTCCATCCACCAGACCCGCAGCGCCTCGACCACTCCCCATCCTGGCTACCAGGTCACCGTCGAGGTTCCCGCCTCGATGATCGGCGGTCTCTCGGGCTATGTCGTCAACCTGGTCAGCAGTCAGCAGATGCTGCGACCCGCCGTACGGGACGCCGAGGTCATTCCTGAGGGTGATCGGGGCATCTTGACCCTCTCCCTGGACGGCCCGGTACCCCCGGAGGCCCAGGTCTGGTTGACAACCAGCACCGGGCAGGCCTATGCGCCCACCATGCTGGCCGTGCTGCCGGAGGAAGAAGCTCCTCCCCCACCCCGGCCCGAGCTCTCTCACCTGGCGGCCATCAGCCCGGCTCACCTCAATCCTCCCGAGGATGTGCTGGCGGCGCTGCGTCAGGCTCGCAAGGTGCTGGTGGTGTGCCACAGCCCTCCCGATGGGGATACGGCCGGCAGCGGGTTGGGCTTGCGCCGCACCCTCCAGGCCCTGGGCAAAGAGGCCGACCTCCTGCTCGATGGCGATCTTCCCGGTTGGATGCGCCAGCAAGCCGAGCCGGGCGAGTTCAAGCCATTCGAGGCGGTGCAGCACCAGGACTACGACCTGGTGGTGGTCGTGGACGTGGCTCAGGCCCACCGGATCGGGCGGGCCAGCGAGCTGGTCAGCCGCGCCCCACAGGTGGTGGTGCTCGACCACCACGACGGCGACCCCAGCCCGGAATCGTTGGGGATGCAGGGCCAGCTGGCCAAATGGATCGCCCCCACAGACGCCACCGCCTTACTGGTAGCGGCGGTGGCGGAGAAGCTGGGCCCCTCGAGCTGGGAAGGGATCGCCCCCCCTCTGGTGACTGGCATTCTCACTGATACCCAGCTTTTCCAGAAACCGGTCCGAGGCGAAACCGGACCCATCCTCAAGTACCTGCTGGAGAAGCGGGGCGGAGGCGAGCTCGAGCAGGCCTGTCGCCGAGTCGAGAGCCACCTGGCCGAGGAAGCCAGGGGACTGTTGATGGAGCCGATGCGTTTCAAGGGAGCCCTGCTCTCGCCCGAGGGCGAAGCCCTGCGCCAGGCCGCCCTGACCCAGCAGCAGAGCTATCATGAGGAGCTCTCGCCGGGACTCGGGCTGATGGTCGTCTCGGCCGAGGCCCAGAAGCTGGCCACCAGTTCGGGCAAGCTCTCCGATCCCGAGACCAACCGGGCCGATCTGCAGGACGCGTTCTTCGCCCGCCTCGACCAGCTGGCTGGCGAGCTGCCGGTCGCGGTGATGCTATGGGAGCAGCCCGATCACATTCACATCGCCATACGCTCCCAGAACCCGGAGCTGGCCAGCCAGCTGGCTCACACGCTGGGCGGTGGCGGCAAGCCGGGCCTGGCCGCGGCCCATCCGCGAAAGCCCCTGGCAGAGGTCCTGGAAATCGTGCGAGGCTGGTCCACCGTCAGCCGGTCTTGAGCCTGTCGCCCAGCCCGGCCTCGGTCACCAGATGGTGGGGCGGCTGAGCATCGACGCCCGCTTGATCGGCCTGATCATGTCCGCCGCTGCGCGCTTGACCAGACCACCTGACTAGATTAAGATGAGTCCGTGAAGGTTGTGAATGTCTATGAAGCCAAGACCCACCTGTCGAAGCTCCTGGAGGAAGCTCTGAGCGGGGAAGAGATCGTCATCGCTCGTGCCGGGAAGCCCATCGTAAAACTGGTCGTACTTCCCCAGGCTCGACCGCAGCGCCAGCTCGGCTGGTTCCGAGGCGCCGTCCGGCTCAGCCCTGATTTCGATGAGCCGCTGGAAGACTTCGCGGACTACCAGTGATGAGCTGGCTCCTGGACACCCACACGTTCCTGTGGGCAGCCAGCGACGATCCGGCTCTCAGCACCCTGGCCCGGAGTGCCATCCTGGATCCAGCCAATGAGCTGCTGTTGAGTCTGGCCTCGATTTGGGAGATCGCCATCAAGCAAAGCCTTGGAAAGCTGCAGTTGGGGGGCTCGGTCCAGCAACTCGTCGACCAGGGGGTGGCCAGACTCGGACTCGTGCTTCTGGCTGTCAAGTTGGAGCACTGCCAGGTGGTCTCGCAAATGCCCTTTGTTCACAAGGACCCGTTCGATCGATTGCTCGTTTCCCAGGCCCGGATTGAGCGATTGGGTATCTTGAGCTGCGATCGCATCTTCGATGACTACGGCATCCCCCGAGTCTGGTGACCTGTCCGAATGACCGAGCACCAGTCCGCGCGTCGACTCGACCTTGTGCGTCGCTGCTTTCGCGCCGGTAGTTCCCGCCCGAAAACTTGAACGATTTTCTCAAGCTTGTAGTTTTTCTTGAGAGAGCTGCCAGTTAAAATGTTGCGCTCGCTATTCAGGTGGCGCAGGGGGCGGCTCGGCCCGGGCGGCCATGCTGGCCAGCGTTGAGCTCTATCGCCTGACCGAGAGCTATCCGCGCGACTTCTCCAGGCTTTACGGACGGATCGGGTCCAAAGACCTGTTGGCGACGGCCAAAGCTCGGCTTCACCCGGACAACCTGGTGGTGGTGGTGCGGCCAGCGCCCGGAGGCGCCGCGCGTGGCACGGTCAAAGCGACGAAGTCTAATTGCGGAAGAAGGTCACCCCCTCCAGCTCCAGCTTCTCGGGCGCCGGGCTGCCGTAGCGCTTGCGACTGGTTTCCAGCCGCGTCTGGAGCAGGCTGTCGGTCCACCTGGCTGGCCAGCACGCGTCCCCCGGCGCGGTAACTGGCCAGGCCGGGCAGCGGGGCGGCCGTGGTGGTAGGCGTGGGCAGAGCGACCTCCAGCCAGCGCACCTCTCGGGCCGGGGCATCGTAGTAGCAGACGAAGTACTTGTGCCAGCCCGGGGAGCCAACGGCGGGATCGTAATCGTAGCGCTGGGCTACTTCGTCCCAAGAAGACAAAAAGGCCAGCGCCGTGCCGGCGTTGGGTCCCGGATCGAGGGTGGCGCTCTCGTAGGCGCTCCGCTCCACCTCGCGGGCCAGCCTCTCGGTCACCACCCGGAGGTCCTGGATCAACGACACCTGAGCGTCGCCCTTCATCCAGGCATTGGCTCCCGTGCGGTAGACGGCGAACATCAGCACCATCAAGAGGCTCAGCAGCCCCAGGCTCACCAGCGTCTCGAGCAGGGTCTGACCCCGCTCTCTCAAGGATGCAGGCTGGTTTCCAGCAGCAAGTGGCTCTTGTCCGACCACCATACCTCCACCTGAATGGACTTGAGACGTCCCGCCATGACTTCCTGGCCGGTCACCACCAGCGCGAATTTTCCGTTGTTCTGGGTAATCTCCGGATAGGGCGCGGGAGGGAACTGAAGCGGGGCGGCGCCGACGGCCGGCTGGCCCACCCGGCCGTCAAAGCTGTAACTCCCGGCCGGGATGTAAGCAAAGCCCCCGTTCGCGTTCAGTCGCACTCTTTCGAGCAACTGGCGGCCGACTCGGTGGCGGTTGTCAGGTCGTGCGACCGGGCCGCCAGCTGGATCCCCGAGATGAACACGCCCACCAGTGCCAGGATGACCACGGCCACCAGAGCGATCGCCAGGACCAGCTCGGTCAGGCTGAAACCACGCACTACACTCCCGTTCAGAATTGGAACGCGCGGGAGGGTAGACAATCTGTTGAACGGCGCCGCGCCAATTCCTCAAGCGTTCAAGGCGCGGCGCCTCAGCGCCCCAGCCAGGTGGCCACGCTCAACGTGGTGCCGGCGAAGTTGCTGGCCCCGTCGTCGAAGAAGTCCTCCACGAAGGTCACCCAGGTGCCATTGCCCAGGTACAGATCCCCTGGTTTCACGGTCACCCCGCTGACGGTGGTGCTGGGCAGGCTGGCATCGCCCTGGGCCAGCACCGCCCCCAGGATGGTCACCTCGTTATCAGGGCAAGCTGAGCAGGGCGCCCTGAATCCCACGGTTACTCCAGAAAGAATTCCTCCACCCCGACCGACCAGCCGGGCAGAAGGTCAGGCAGTTCCAGGCACTGGTGCTCGCTCAGCAGCACCCGCGAGTCGGCCCTGGCCAGGGTGGCACAGCGATTGTCGGGGTCGAGCACCAGGACGACAGCCACCCCGGCCAGGAGATACTCCTGGACCTTTCTTTCGACCTCGCTGGCCCGGTCGTTCGGGGAGAGGACCTCCACCACCAGCGCCGGGGCCGTCACAAGGTAGCCCTCCGGGCTGGTGGCCGGCGGGCCCTGGTCAACGTGAACAAAGGCCACGTCGGCCCCCCGAACCGTTAGAGGCTCACGGGAAACGACCACGCCCACCTCGCCAACATAGAGACGACCGAGCTGCTGTTTGCGAATGTGGTTGGCCAGCAAGAAGTAAGCGTTTCCCTCCACCTGGCCGTGGCGCCCCCCGGTCGGACTCAAAGCAACGATCTCCCCTTGCACGATCTCAAAGCGGTCAACCCCTGTGAGGCTCATCTGCATGAATTCCCTGCCAGCAGGCCCCTCCCCTACGTTTGCATGCGAAGCACGTAAGTGCCCGGCGTGCGCCCGCTCAGCTCCTCGTTGTAGGTCGGGCCGGGGGGGAGTTGAAGGGGCAGCTTGAGGCAGAACGAAAAACATGCAGCCAATGCTCTGTTACGTACCTCTGTGGGAGGCCAAACTACCCGATCTGAGCGCACTGAGCGTATTCGAGCAGGTCACCGTAGAGGATGCCGTCCTGACGTTCTCTTTCCACGGGCTGGGATTCGCCGCCTCGCTGGTACAAGGGCATCTCGAGTTAGACGAACCCCTTTGTCACGAATCCTGGCCCGGCGCAGCTGACGCGCTCGTGTCGGCTCCCGCTTACCTGGTGGTGGCCGGGCTGGATCAAGCCGATCCGCTCAATCAGGCCACCGAGTTGACCCTGGTCACAAGCCTCCTTCTGAAAGCCACCAACGCCCCGGGCGTCTGTTGGAACGGAGGCCCGATGACCTCTTCGCGGTATTTCTTCGAGCAGGCCGCCAATGTCTTGAAAGAACCCCCTGTGAGCCTGTGGGTCGCCTTCCAGATCGCCCCTCGAGAGGGCGGCTCGGAGGGGTTCACCCGCGGGATGGTCTCGTTCGGACTTCCGGAGCTGGAGTCTCCCCTTTGTCCCGAGCCCCCGGGCGAGCTCTCGAGACGCCTGGCAGGTCTGGCCGAATACCTCCTGGTCAACGGTCCGGTCAGGCTGGCCATGAGAAGATTTGTATGGCTCCTGGTGCTGACCCTGATCGCCTGCTCTGGAGATGGCGGCACCGCCCCTACCGATCCTTCATCCCGCCCAGCGAGTCACGCTGAGCGGACCCGAGCAGGTCGACGGTCCGGCCACCTTCGAGGCGCGCGTGGTCCGGGACGGGCCCGTGAATTTCCAGGTGGACGGCCCGGGCCGGTTCGAGCCCGCCCAAAAGGTGTCCACGGCCGGAGTGGCCAGGGTGCGCTACATCCCGGACATTCCTGGGCACATCGTGACCGTCACGGCGGAGAGCGAAGAGGTGATCTCCGAGCCCCTGACCGTGCGCGGCCTGACCCTTATCTTCGACGAGCCCGGGGGGCGGTTTCGCAACTTCCGCACCTGCCGCGACCCCTTTGACGGCGGCGACGCCCCGCGCACGGGGCTCGACGACCTGCGCATCTCGGGCAGCGCTCAGCCCAACGCGGACGCCTTCCAGACGATCCAGAACGCGTTGCCAGGCGAGTCGATCCTGGTGGTCGACCTGCGGCGCGAGTCGCACGGTTTCTCCGACCAGGCCGCCATCAGCTGGTTCACCGATCGCGACATGAGCAACGTGGACTTCACCGACGAGGAGATCGAAGCGGATGAACAGGCCCGCGTGTTGGGCCTGCCTTCGCCCGTCACCATTTACACCATTGTAAAAAGGACCGAGGACGTCATCACTGAGTTCACCTCCGAGCAGGTGACGGTGACTTCACGCCGGCTCGAGCCCGAGGTGGTGGAGGCCCTGGGAATGAGCTCGGCCCGGCTCCACGTGCGCGACCATTTCGAGCCGCGCGATGAAGAAGTGGACGAGTTCCTGGCCCTGGTGCGCTCGCTGCCCCCGGGCACCTGGCTCCACTTCCACTGCCACGGGGGAGACGGCCGCACGACCACTTTCATGAGCATGTACGACATGATGCGCAATGCACACCAGGTGAGTTTCGAGGACATCCTCACCCGGCAATTCTTGCTGGGCGGAATCGACCTGCAAACGCCGCCGCCCGAGGGCTCGTGGAAACGTCAGCCGGCCATCGAGCGGTTGGCCTTCCTGCGGGAGTTCTATCGCTACTGCCGGCAGCAGGGTCCCGATTTTAGCCGCACCTGGAGCGACTGGAAAGGCTAGTCCCCCAGAGCGTCTCGCTCAGCATCGACAACGTGCCGCTCGGGCGCTGTCGGGTGAGGGCGAGCCTGCTCGACCGAAGGTGCTTGAGATCGGACGAGGCTGGTCGACGACTCCTGCGGATCGAACCCGCCCAGGTTGTCAGCCGGTCTTGAGCCTGTAGCCCACCCCGGCCTCGGTCACCAGATGCCGCGGGCGCACCGGATCGGGCTCGATCTTGCGCCTGAGGTTGCTCACGTTGACCCGCAGGAGGTGGGTTTCATCCCCATACTCCGGTCCCCAGACCTTGGCCAGCAGCTGGCGGTGAGTCAGCACCTTGCCGGCGTGCAACACCAGCTGGCGAAGGATCTCATACTCGGTCGGAGTCAACTGGATCTCACGCCCCTGGCTCAGCACCCGCCGGGCAGCCAGGTCCACCAACAGCTCCTCGTGGCGAAAGACGGGGTCCTCCACCGGCAGCTGCTGGGAGCGCCGCAGCGAAGCCCGCACGCGGGCCAGCAACTCGGGCAGCCCGAAGGGCTTGGTCAGGTAATCGTCGGCTCCAGCGTCCAGGGCGGCCACCTTCTGCTTCTCCCCCTCCAAAACCGAGAGGACCAGGATGGGGGCAGCGCTCCACTCGCGGAGCTGGCCGATCACGTCCATGCCGGTCATATCTGGAAGGCCCATATCCAGGATGACCAGGTCGGGCCGGTAGTCGGGAGCCATGGCCATGGCCTCGGCTCCCGTGGAAGCCTCCCTGACCTCGTAATCGTGGGCCGTCAGGGAGACGCGCAAGAACTTGCGGATGCCGGACTCGTCATCCACCACCAGGATACGGGGTTGTCCCTTCACGCAGCCTCCTCGAGGGGAATCTGGATGACAAAGGTGCTCCCTCCGCCGGGCCTTTCCTCTACCCAGAGCGACCCGCCGTGCAACTCCACCAGCCCCCGGCTGATGGCCAGGCCCAACCCGGTACCACTGACCTCGTCGGACAGGCGAAAGAACTTGTCGAAAACTCGCTCGCGGGCCTCGGCGCCAATGCCCGCGCCCCGATCTGAGATGCGGATCTGGGCCCGGCGGGCAATCTTGTCCACGACCCGGGCCTCGATATGCACCCCGGACCCTTCGGGCGAATACTTGGCGGCGTTCTCGAGCAGGTTGTAGAGCACCTGACTGAAGGGCACGAAATCCACCGGGATCATCGGGAAGTCGGTCGGAATCTCAACTTCAAGGGGACGCCCGGCGTACAGATGATCGAGGCGTCCCAGGGCACTCCCGATCAGGTCGCTGAGCTCGCAGGGCTCGCGGTTGAGACGAGTCTGACGAGACTCCACCCGGGACATGTCCAGCAAGTTGGCCACCAGACCGCGCAGGCGCTCGGTCTGCTCGCGCGCGCTGGCCAGCAGGCTGGCTCGAGCCGCTTCATCGCCATGCACCGCCGGGTCAACCAGGCTGTCCAGGCAGCCCATGATGGAGGTGATGGGTGTCTGCAGGTCGTGGGAGACGGAATTGAACAAGATGGTGTGCAGCCGCTCGGTCTCCTCGAGCAACTGGGCCCGGCGGGCTTCTTCGGTCAATCGCACCCGGTGCAGGGCCATCGCCTCGAGATTGGTCAGCGTCTCCACCAGCTGGCGCTGAGAGGCGGTCAACTTCCGGCCGTCCAGCTTCAATCGCAGCACGGCCACCGTCTGGTCTCCCTGCCGCAGGGGAAAGTAGAAGTCGTTGACTGCCGGCAGGGTATCGGTGCCGCACCCGGCCGGCTGGCCGTTGCGGTAAGCCCAGGTGGCCACGGCGGCGTCCTCGGGCGTGGAGAGCTGGTGCAGGGAAGCCGGATGCACCACCAGGCGCTCGCCCTGAGGCAGATAGAGGGTGGCCGGCACCCCCAGAGGACCTTGCAGGCTGGCCATCAGGGCCGCCACGATCTCATGCTCGTTGGCGGCCTGAGCCAGGTCGCGACTGAGCGCGTAGGCGGCCATCACCTGCAGCTGGCTGCGCCGGGAAGCCTGCACCTGGTCGCGCTCGCGGGCGGTCAGGTCGCCCACCAATAAGCCCACCACCAGCAGGGCAGCAAAGGTGACAAAATACTCGGTATCGCTGACCGCAAACGTGTAGCGCGGGGGCACGAAGAAGAAATCGAATGCCAGCACGCTCAAGCCGGCCGACAGCGCGGCCGGACCGCGACCGGCCACCAGCGCCGTGAGCACCACCCCCAGCAGGTAGAACATCACCAGGTTGGTGACGTCCAGGAACGGGTCCACCACCTCGCCCAGTCCGGTCACCAGGGCTACCAGGGCCAGCGCCAGAGCGTACGAGCGCCAGGCAGTCACGGCCGGCGACCGCGGTCGGACCAGAGCAGCCGCCCCGGACCCGCGCGAGATGACCACCACGTCGATGTCGCCGCTCTCCTCGATCAGCCGATCGCTGATCGATCGACTCCACCAGGGGGTGCGCTCCGACCGGCCCATGACCACCTTGGTCACGTTCTGGCCACGCGCATACTCCAGCGTGGTGGCCACCAGGCTCGAGCCGCTCAGACGCACGGTGCGTGCCCCCAGCGACTCGGCCAGGCTCAGGTTGCTCTCGAGCTGCTCACGGTCGGCATCGGTCAAAGAGGACTCGGGGCTGTCGACGTAGAGCGCCTCCCAGCTGGCTTTCAGCTGGTTGGCCAGGCGGCGGGTGGCCCGGATCAATCGCTCGGAGAACGGGCTCGGACCCACGCACACCAGCAGCCGCTCGGAAGCAGGCCAGGGCCCGGCGATGGCCATGAGCTGCATGTGAGCCCGCATCTCTGAGTCGACCCGCTCAGCCGCGCGGCGCATCACCAGCTCGCGCAGGGCGGCCAGCTTGCCGGGACCGAAGAAGTTCTCGGCAGCATAGCGGGCCTGGGTGGGAATGTAGACCTTGCCTTCCTTGAGGCGCTGCAGCAGCTCCTCGGGGGGCAGGTCGATCAGCTTGATCTCGTCGGCCTCGTCGAGCACCCGGTCGGGCAGCGTCTCGCGCACCTTGACCCGGGTGATCTGGGCTACCACGTCGTTGAGGCTCTCCAGGTGCTGGATGTTCAGCGTGGTGTAGACGTCGATGCCCGCTTTGAGCAGCTCCTCCACGTCCTGCCAGCGTTTGCGGTGGCGAGAGCCGGGCACGTTGGTGTGAGCCAGCTCGTCCACCAGTACCAGCTGAGGTTTGCGCTGGAGGATCGCGTCGAGATCCAGCTCTTCCAGCACCACCTCACGATAGGCTCGCGACCGACGCGGGAGAACCTCAAGACCGACCAGCATGGCCTCGGTTTCCGCCCTGCCGTGCGTGTCCACCCAGCCCACCAGCACGTCGACGCCTTCCTCATGCTTCTGGCGGGCGGCCTCGAGCATGGCGAAGGTCTTGCCCACCCCGGCGCAGTAACCCAGGAAAATCTTCAGCCGACCGCGGTGCGCTCGCTGCTCCTCGGCCTGAACGACAGCCAGAAGGTCCTCTGGATTGGGACGGTGGACAGTATCCGGCAAGGCTGCTCGTTTCGCCGTCTCGACCGGCTCATCCCCGGTCCAGGGCCTGGTTGAGTTGCAGAACGTTTACCCTCGGCTGGCCGAAAACGCCCAGCTGGGGGCCCTGGGTATGGGCCTCCACAAGCTTCAAAACGGCCCCCGGGTCCATCTGACGCGCGGAGGCCACCCGCGACACCTGATAGTGGGCGGCTTCAGGGGAGATATGAGGATCCAGACCGCTGCCCGAGGCGGTGACCAGATCCACCGGCACCGGCCTGGCTGGCCCCAGAGCCTCCAGACGAGCGGCGGCGGCATCAAAGAGCCTGGCGTTCAGCGGCCCCAGGTTCGAGCCCGAGGAGGCTCCCCCGTTGTACGGCGTCGGACCGGTGGCCGACAGCCGTCCCCAAAAATACCTGGCATCGCTGAACTCCTGGCCAATCAATTGGGCAGCATCTCCCCTGGCCTGAACAGGGAAGAGCAGGCTGCCCACCAGCGTCATGCCGACCGGGTAGACCACGCCAGTCAGGAGGGTGAAGAGCGCGTAGAGGATCAGGGCAGGCTTGAGGTGTTTCATTGTCCCACTCCCAGGGCGACGAGCGCCATGTCAACGAGCTTGATTCCCACGAAGGGAGCGATGAGGCCGCCCACGCCGTAAATGAGCAGATGGTCACGCAGCAACTGGGCCGCTCCCACGGCGCGATAGGGGACTCCGCGCAGAGCCAGCGGGATCAGAGCCACGATGATCAGGGCGTTGAAGATCACCGCTGACAGGATGGCGGTCTCCGGGTTGGCCAGGTGCATGAAGTTGAGCCTGTCGAGCACCGGATAGGTAGTCGAGAACGCAGCCGGGATGATGGCGAAGTACTTGGCCACGTCATTGGCGATGCTGAACGTGGTCAGGGCTCCACGGGTCATCAGCAGCTGCTTGCCGATCTCCACGATCTCGATCAACTTGGTGGGGTTGGAGTCGAGGTCGACCATGTTGGCCGCCTCGCGAGCCGGCTGGGTGCCTGTATTCATGGCCACGGCTACGTCTGCCTGAGCTAAAGCGGGAGCGTCATTGGTGCCGTCGCCGGTCATGGCCACCAGCCGCCCCCCGGCCTGGTATTCACGAATCAAGGACAACTTGTTCTCGGGTGTCGCCTGGGCCAGGAAATCGTCCACCCCGGATTCGGCCGCGATGGCGGCGGCCGTGAGGGGATTGTCGCCGGTGATCATCACCGTCTTGATGCCCATGCGCCGGAGCTGAGAGAAGCGCTCCTTGATACCGCCCTTGACGATGTCCTTGAGGTGGATGGCTCCCACGACCCGCCCGTTCTCAGCCACCAGCAAGGGCGTGCCACCCTGTCTGGCGATGGTCTCGGTGGCCTCCACCAGCTCGGGAGGACACGATCCCACCCAGTTGGTGACGGTATCCGGTGCCCCCTTGCGGATCTGCGTGCCGTTGAGGTTCACCCCGCTCATGCGAGTCTGAGCCGTGAAGGTCACAAACTCGGCGTGCTCGGGCAGCTCCGGTGCCCGCAAGCCGAACTTTTCCTTGGCCAGCACCACGATGCTGCGCCCTTCGGGCGTCTCGTCGGCCAGCGAGGAGATCTGCGCCAGCCGGGCCAGCTCCTTTTCGGGCATTCCGTTGACCGGGTAGAAAGCCACCGCCTGGCGATTGCCCAGGGTAATGGTGCCGGTCTTGTCCAGTAAGAGAACGTCCACGTCACCCGCCGCCTCCACCGCTCTCCCCGACATGGCCAGCACGTTGCGACGGATCAGGCGGTCCATCCCGGCGATGCCGATGGCCGAGAGCAAGCCCCCGATGGTGGTCGGAATCAGGCAGACCAGCAGGGCCACCAGCACCGTCAGGGTGACGGGCTGTCCCTGGCCGGCTGCCTCGACGCTATAGAGTGAGAAGGGGTAGAGCGTCACCACCACCAGCAAGAAAATGATGGTGAAGCCGGCCAGCAGGATGTTCAGGGCGATCTCGTTGGGGGTCTTCTGGCGCCTGGCCCCCTCCACCATGGCGATCATCCGGTCGAGGAAGCCCTGGCCCGGGTCCTGCTCGATGCGGATGACCAGCCAGTCGCTGAGCACCCGTGTTCCCCCGGTGACGGCGCTGCGATCGCCGCCCGACTCGCGAATGACGGGCGCGGACTCACCCGTGATGGCGCTCTCGTCCACCGAAGCGATGCCGTCCACCACCTCACCATCGGCGGGGATCGGCTCGCCAGCGGAAACCAGCACCAGATCGCCCCGGCGAAGGTCGGTGGAAACGACCTCCTCAAGGTCCTGGCGGTTCTCGAGGCTCCGCAGGCGCTTTGCACTGGTCTGCTGGCGGCTGCGGCGCAGGGCGTCGGCCTGGGCTTTCCCACGGCCTTCGGCCAGCGACTCGGCAAAGTTGGCGAAGAGCACCGTGAACCAGAGCCAGAGCGCGATCTGCACGGTAAACCAGTCCAGGTCCCGCAAGGCCATCACCGTAACCAGCACGCTGCCCACTTCGACCACGAACATGACCGGGTTCCGGGCCATGGTGCGGGGGTCGAGCTTTCGGAAGGCATCTTTGAGGGCTCGCAGGTACATCTCAGAATACCACTCCCGTGGGCAGCATGAAGTGTTCGACGACAGGCCCGAGAGCCAGGGCCGGCAAGAAGGCCAGGGCTCCCACCACCAGCACCACCGTCACCAGCCAGAAAACGAACAGGGGGCCATGGGTGGGCAGGGTGCCAGGGCCCGGGGGAACCTTCTTCTTAGCAACCAGCGAGCCAGCCAGAGCCAGCACCGGGAGCGCGAGCCAGTAGCGGCTGACCAGCATCGCCAGGCCACCCCCAACCGAGTAGATCGGCCCGGTCGCGGTCAGTCCCCCGAAAGCGCTCCCATTGTTGTTGCCCATGGAGGTGAAGGCGTAAAGAATCTCGCTGAAACCGTGGGGACCGGTGTTGGCCACCGCCCCCTTGGCGGCCGGATTAACCATGGCCCAGGCGCTCAATCCCAGCACCACCGCCGGCATGATCAAGATGACCAGGGAGCACATCTTGATGTCGTAAGCCTCGATCTTCTTGCCCAGGTACTCGGGGGTACGACCCACCATCAAGCCAGCCGTAAAGACGGCCACCAGGGCAAAGACCAGCATGCCGTACAGCCCGCTGCCCACGCCCCCGTAGACCACCTCGCCCAGTTGCATCATCACCAGAAGACACAAGCCCCCCAGCGGCGTGAACGAGTCGTGCATGCTGTTGACCGACCCGTTGGAAGCAGCCGTGGTGCAAACCGCGTAGAGGGCCGAGAGCACCGTGCCAAAGCGCACTTCCTTGCCTTCCATGTTGCCGGCCGAGATGTCCACGCCCATGGCCGCCAGACGCGGGTTGCCCTGCATCTCAGCCCCCACGCAGAAGGCCACCACGGCCGCAAAGATCAAGGTCATGGCAGCCAGCAGGGCCCAACCCTGGAGGCGGTCGCCGGCCAGCTGCCCGAACGTATAGCAGAGGGCAGCCGGGATCAGCAGAATGGAAAGCATCAGGGCGAAGTTGCTCAGCGGGGTTGGATTCTCGAACGGGTGGGCCGAGTTGGCATTGAAGAAGCCCCCTCCGTTGGTGCCCAGTTGCTTGATGGCCACCTGGGAGGCGGCCGGCCCGCGGGCCACGACCTGCTCCGTCTGACCCTGGAGGGTTTTCACCGACTCGTAGTCGCCAAAATTCTGGGGTACGCCCTGAGAGATCAAAAAGAGCGCCCAGATCACTGACAGGGGCAGCAAGATGTAGAGGGTCGAGCGGGTCAGGTCGACCCAGAAATTCCCCAGCCCGTTCTCGTTGCAGCGGGAGAACCCGCGTGCCAGGGCGGCCAGGATGGCGATGCCGGTAGCGGCCGAGACGAAGTTCTGGACGGTCAGGCCGAGCATCTGGGTCAGGTAGCTCATGGTGGTCTCACCGCCGTAGGCCTGCCAGTTGGTATTGCTGACAAAGGAGGCAGCGGTATTGAAGGCCACCATCGAGGGCACGCCCGCCATCTGCTCGGGGTTGGCAGGCAAGTAGTGCTGCAGTCGCTGCAGGGCATAGAGAGCCAGGATGCCGACGGCCTGAAAAGCCAGCATGGCCAGGGCGTAGACCCGCCAGCTCATCTCTTGGCGGGGGTCGATGCCAGCCAGACGATACAATCCTCGCTCCAATGGCCCGAGCAGGCGCTCGAGAAGCACCGGTTTGCCATCCAGCACGCGGGCCATGAAGGCCCCCAGCGGCTTGACCAGGGCGAGCAACACGACAAAATACAAGAGGACTTCCATCATCTCAGTCCAACCACTCCGGCTTGAGTAAAGCCACTCCCAGATAGAGGAAGAGAGCCATGGCAATTGCTCCAGCGATCAGGATCACTTCAACCTCGCGCACAAATTCAGCAACTCCAGGGTGAGGGCCCCGAAGCAAAGCATCGCTATCAGCATGAAGACGTCACCCACAGGCTCACCTCCGCACCCGGCCCAGTCCGTGAAAAGACAAGGATTCCTTCGCGCCTGCACCAGATCCATTGCAGCAATTTCCGGCGCAGTTCACGCTTTGAAGTGTATGGGACCGATAGTCACAGGCAGGTCAAGCTGCCAGACCGGGGGCTCAAGAAATCATCAAACTTGAAATTGACATGGCTTTGAGACAGATTCCCAGGTCCGTGATCGGTTCTTTACGGCTCCTGACTAAACTGAGGTGCATGATTTTCTCAGCCAGGCTGAGAGAAAAGGGGAACACCATGCTGTTCAGGGCCATACTCATCGGGGGATTGCTGACTGCGGGGGCGTGGGCACAGAACGAGGAATCGACGACCCCGGAACGCCCTCCCCTGACCGTCGACCGGCCCAGCTTCGGCAACAGTGCGAACGTGGTGGGCGACGGCATCGTGCAGCTCGAGTCGGGCTTTCTCACCCAGAGCTTCAAGGACGCCGGCTCGGTTCCGCTGTACAACTTCCCCCAGCGCTTGCGGGTGGGTCTGAGCGAGGACTTCGAGCTGCGCCTGGACACCAACTTCCTGAGCTTCCAGGGAGGCAACAGCGGGCTGGACGACTGGGCTCCTGGATTCAAGTACAACTTCGCCAGATCCGATGACTACAAGCTGTCGATTCTGGGCACCCTGGAGATCCCGTCGGCCACCAATCCCGCCTTCCGGAGCTCCCAGGTCAACGGTGGGCTGAGCCTGATCGGCGATTTCCCTCTGGACGAGCTGACTTACATCAACGTGAACGGGGGGTTTCTGACCCCGGTTGACGCGCTCGGCAACCGGGCCGTGCAGCCCTTCGGCACGTTCTATGTGGGGCGCACGTTGAGCGACACGTCCAGCGGCTACGTCGAGTTCGCCCTCTTTGGCGAGGGCCCGGCCGGCTACCCGGCGGTCACCGCTGTGGACGGCGGTGTGAGCTTCACCCTCAGTCCCGACTGCGCGCTCGACTTTGCCGTCTTCAAGGGACTGTCGGGCGTGGGGCTGGACTGGGGCGGCACCATCGGCCTGACCAACCGATGGTAGCGATGCCCCATCTCAGCCAAAGCTCAGGTCAGGTATCCCCTCGAAATCGCGGACGTTGCGGGTCAAGAGCGGGGCATGACACCAGGCCGCCGTGGTTCCAATCGCGATGTCCGCGGCCCGGCGACGTGGAGAGCCAAGACTCCGGAAGGTATTGGCGGCTCGGAGAGCGAGCTCCTCACTGAAAGGCAACACTCCCTGCGAACCAAAGAAGGTGCGGGCCAGGGCCAGTTGGTGGGGAGTGCGAGGGCCCCGACAGAACTCGTACCAGGCGACGGCCGAGAGTTGCAGGTCACTGCCCGCATCCAACAGGTCAAAAACCTGGTCGCGCTCAGGCCCCGCGACCTCCACCGCATAGATCAAGAAATCTGTGTCCAGGTGATAAGACCTCAAAAGCCTTCATCCTCCTCCTTGAGGCGGCGAACTTCCTCGGCCGGGTCGTGGCCTTTGAAGGCCTCGATCAATTCCTCAAACCTGCGGCGGCGCTCGCGGCGAAGATGCGTCGGAGTCTCTGTGAGCTGGTCGCGATAGCCGACAATGGCCCGTCGGATCGCCTCCGAGGTGGATACATTCAGGCGAGTGGAAAGCTCGCGAGCCGCTCGGAGAGACTCTTCATCGAGCATGACAGTCGTACGCTGATACATATCTTATGTTACGCACAGTGTGCCATCGGAGTCAAGCCTGGCTTCTCAGGCCGCCATTCCTGGCGCACCAATAGAAAAGGGCCGCGGCTTCCCGCGGCCCATTTCGAATGGCAAGCGAGTGTCTTACTGGAAGGCCAGGCCCGCCAGACCGCTCTGCTGCACGGACGGTGCCAGCACCGGGCAGCGCCCGATGTTCTGCACGTTGGTGATGTCGACTCCGGGCGGAACGCCCGGAGGGGGATTCTGGGCCAGACGCTGGAGCACGGTCTGCATCTGCTGCTGGTTCGTGATGCCCGACTGGCCCAGGATACTTTGCTGGGTGGGAGCCTGGGTGCCAAAGTTGACCTGGTCGAGCGTCTGGATGAACGCCCGGCCCAGAGCCGAACCGTCGCGGGTGCCGTTGTCGGCCCCATCGGCGGCCAGCAGAGCCTGCAGGTCGCCGCGGTTGAGACCGGCGTCCAGCGAGTTCTGGCTGTTCAGGGTCCACTGGACCACCGAGCCGTCGTTCAGGCCATTGTCGAGCGTGTCGTGGCCCCAGAGACGCAGGACCGAGTTACTCATGCTACCCAGGCCGTTGTTCCCGGTAATCCGGTTCTCCATGTTGACCGGGCCCTGAGCATAGGTGATCGGACGATTGCCGTAGCGCTGGTTGAGGTCGACGCCCGTCTCGGCCTTGTAGACTTCGAAGAAGGCTGCGTCGAGACCCTTGCCAGTCAGGCCGCCGTAAGTCTGCATCTCGTACTGGTAGATCCGCTTGGCCAGCTCGACCTCAGCCGGCTTGAAGCCGCTGGGGTTCTGCAGCACGTTGAGGATCACGCCACCGTCGTTCTTGCCGGCCGAGGTAACCTGAATACCGTAAAGGTGCACGGCCGCACGCTGGGCATCGCTCAGGCCGCTGACCTGCTGGCGCTGCTGAGAGTTGAGGTCCTGATAGCGGAAGTTCGGTCCGGGGGCCTGGCCCACTCCGCCACCGCCACCAACGCCACCGCCGCCGTAGCCGCCACCAGCGCCACCAGCGCCACCAGCGCCGCCAGCGCCACCAGCACCGCCGGCACCACCGACACCGCCGCCGCCGTAGGCGCCACCGCCGCCACCGACGCCGCCACCGCCGTAACCACCGCCACCGTTGCCGCCGACGGGTCCAGGCCGCATACTGCCGGCCGTCAAGCCGCCGCCGCCACCGTAAGCTCCACCGGCCCGACCGGCGCCGCCAGCGTTGCCAGCGTTGCCCGCATTCCCGGCGTTGCCCGCATTCCCGGCGTTGCCGGCGTTCCCGGCGTTGCCCGCGTTCCCGGCGTTGCCCGCGTTCCCGGCGTTGCCCGCGTTCCCGGCGTTGCCCGCGTTCCCGGCATTGCCGGCGTTACCCGCGCCACCGATGCCACCCTGGCCGCCTTGACCGGCAAAGCCACGGTAGCCCGAGTTTAACTGCTGCAAAGCAGCCAGCAGCATTTGAATCATCTGCTGGAACTGCATCAACATGGCTGGATTCTGCTGCATCGAAGCCAGCGGATTTTGAGAGAGAGGGTTGTTGAACAGGCCGGTTGGACCTGCAGACGGGAAAAATTGATTGCCGTAGGGCGAAATGCCGCCCGGTGAACCGTACTGGGGAAAACCTCCCCCGGGAATGAAACCACCGTAGGCCATCAGTGCTCCTCCTCTGATCCGGTTTTCACACGCGAGCGGGGCGTTTCTGCCCGAAAGACAAAACCCTTGCCGACACCCGGCATATCCATCTTATCACACGGTCTGGCGCAGAGTTTAGAAACGGAAAGTTAAACAATTGTTAACACGGTAAATTTTTGCCGCCGGCACCAGCCCGGGATGTCGTAACAACAGGGTTTTAGCCACGCCAGGCCCAGATTCCTGCCGAACAGAGGGGCTTCGCGCCGCCCGGCAGGGGCCACCACCTCCGCCAGGAAGCCCCCCGCATGCCTCCCATCACCTTTCGCAATGTCGCCCGCTACGTTCAGGACGTGGAGGCCAATCTCCCACTCTACCAGGCTCTGGGCTTCGAAGTCGGGGCGGGACATGGCCATCCTGAAGAATGAAGAGGGCCTCCAGCTGGTGCTGCACTCCTGGACAGACCACCAGGCAGCCAGCCTGGACACCGCGCTGGGCTTCACCATCACCGGGTCGGTCGAGGAGGCGCGCGCCTATGTCGAGCAAGCCGGCTTCATCTGCCTGCGCGAGCCACAAGCAGACGATGCCGGTTTCTTCTACATCTACGGCGACAAAGACAAGAACCCGATCAACCTGGTCGGACGGCCCCGCAAGTAAGATAACATCGGGGTAACCCGGGCGAGGCGTCGAGGCGCTACCATCGCGCCATGCAGATAGCCAGCCCGACGCCGCCCTGTCGGCCCTCCTCGCGTCTTGTGACGGCCTCACCCGTCCTGGCTGGCGGCGCTCCTTTACTCGACTGGCGACCCCCCAGCCGGCTGGAGCTGAGCCCGACCAGGCCTCCGAGCATGCGCGAGACCCTGGAGCGCATCCTGACCCGACCCGCCGACCCCGCCCAACTGGATCTGGTGGCCCGCAGCCTGCAACCTTTCGGGGCCGATGTCATCGAACGGCTGGCCAACCACGGGTTGCGCCTGGAGCTTGGCCAGGATGGTTATCCCCATTACGATACCAGCGCCAGAACCCTCGTGCTCGACCGCGACACCCTCTCCCGCGAGACCGACCCGCCCCTGCGCAGCTACGCCATCTTGCACGAGTTTGCCCACGCCCTGGACTTTCTCTGGGAAGCCGAAGGCCCGCCCCTCAGTCAACGCCCCGACCTGGGCATCGATGCCCACCGGCGCCGGATGGGCCAGGCTTACGACGGCCTGATGCAAGACTACAATCGGCGCAAGCAGCAACTCGAGCGCGAAGGAAAGTGGCGCCCCCGGACACCACCTTTCCCGGTGGCCCGGGTCTACTACGAGGACTACATCACCGGAGTCGAACGCGTGGCCGGGAGGCAACTGGCCGAGCGACCGGCCCGGGGCCACCTGGACACGCTGAGCCCGGACAAGCATCCCACCGAGTACTTCGCCGATACCCTGTACTGCTATCTCCACCAGGACGCGCTCAAGACCTACCGCTATACTCTTCCTGACGGCCAGACGATCGACCATCCCTTCCCGCCCAACCGTGAGCTGCTGCGACGCCGTGACCCCCGCATGCACGACTGCGTGGAACGCTTCTTCCAGGCCAAGCAGTGGAGACCCGTGCAGGCCTGATCGGAGGACTCCAGCCTCGGTCGGTCGATCCTCCCACACCTGGTTCTCATTGCCACAGCAATCATCATCAAATCTTCATGATTCTCTCATCGAATCAAGGCTATGGGCCCTGGACAATCCGCCCTCCCTCGCTGAGAACCAGAGTAAACCCATTGAGAGAAGGAGCCCACCGATGATCGGAGGCGCAGGCACCGGAGCCGCCAACGCGGCAGCCCAGCAACAGATGGTCCACGCTGACAAGGACCAGGCCCACACCATTCAAGCCCAGATGCAGGCCGACGCTCAAAAGCAGCAGGCCGAGCGCTGGAAGATCTTGCGCGAGACCCAGACCAAGATCTTCGAGATCCAGCAAGACGTTACCGTCAATCAGGCCAAGGCCCAGGACAAAGCTTTCAACAAGTGGAGCGACTACATCAAGGCCTGAGCTGCCAGAGGATCACTGTTTCGGCTCCCAGCCGGGCCGCGGTCACATACTCGCAAACCGCCCCTTCCTCAAACCCGAATCGTCGAGCCAGCTCGCTCACGAACGCACCCCAGCCGTTGACTTTGGACTCCACCTCCAGCAGCGTGCCATGGGGACCGCTCAGCTCGAGCACAATCCAGGGCATCGTCCTGGCCTCCACCATTCTGATCTGGATCCGCACCAGTTGACCCAGTGGAACGCTGACTGGCGCCATCGGTGGGGCGGTCAACCGGGCCTGATCCTGGTGGATCTCGATTCGATCCACGCTAGGAGACCGAGGTCAGTTCCGGTCGCCTCAGATGGAAGTCGGTGGCTTGCTGGAAGGCATGTCCGGCCGCGAGCAGCCGGCCCTCATCGAAGGCCCGACCGATCAGCTGCAGCCCGGTGGGAAGCCCCTCCACGGGAGAGCTGGGCACCACCAGTCCGGGCAGGCCCACCAGGTTGAGGGCCACGGTATAGATGTCCGAGAGGTACATCTCCAACGGGTCGGAGGACTTTTCGCCGATCTTGAAGGCGGTGCTCGGGGTGGTGGGCATCACGATCAGGTCAACCTCCTGGAAGGCCTTCTCGAAATCGCGACTCAGCACGGTACGAACCTTCTGAGCCTTGAGATAGTAGGCGTCGTAATAGCCGGCCGAGAGCACGTAGGTACCCACCATGATGCGCCGCTTCACTTCGGCCCCGAAGCCACGCGAGCGGCTGCGCTTGAACATGGTCAGCACGTCGCCGGCCTCGGGTGCCCGGAAGCCGTAGCGAGTGCCGTCATAGCGCGCCAGATTGCTGGAGGCCTCGGCGGGCGCCACAATGTAGTAGGCCGGCAGGGCCGCGCCCAGGTTGGGCAGGTCCACGGTCACCAGGCTGGCCCCCAATCCCACCAGCACCTGGCAGGCCTCCTCGAAGACCCTGGCCATGGGAGCAGCCAGGTCGGCCAGGAAGCCGCGCGGGACGCCGAGCTTGAGCCCCCTCACCCCCGACTCGAGCAGCGAGGTGTAAGCTGCCACCGGCTCCACCGAGGAGGTGGTATCCAGCGGGTCGGGGCCGGCCAGCACCTCCAGCGCCAGCGCACAATCGCGAGCGCTTCGAGCCATGGGGCCGATCTGATCGAGCGAAGAGGCGAAGGCCACCAGACCGTAGCGGGAGATCCGCCCGTAGGTCGGCTTCAGCCCGGTCACACCGCAGAAGGCGGCCGGCTGGCGGATGGAGCCCCCGGTGTCCGAGCCCAGTGCCAGAGGAGCCATTCCAGCCGCAACCGCAGCCGCTGATCCCCCGCTCGAGCCCCCCGGAACGCGCGAGACATCCCAGGGGTTGCGGGTGACCTGATAAGCCGAATTCTCAGTCGAGGAGCCCATGGCGAACTCGTCCAGGTTGGTCTTGCCCAGCACCACCGCCCCGGCCGACTGCAGGCGAGCCACTGCGGTGGCCTCATAGGGAGGCACGAAGTTCTCCAGAATGCGCGAGCCACAGGTGGTGGGCTGACCCCGGGTGCACATGTTGTCCTTGACGGCCACCGGTAGACCGGCCAGAGGCCCGCTCCGATGGCCTGCGTCGACAGCCCGCGCCTGCTCGCGGGCCGAGTCGGCAAAAACGTGCAAGAAGGCGCCCAGCTCACCATCCAGCGCAGCGATTCGTGCCAGGGCTGCTTCGGTCGCCTCCAGCGCGCTCAGCTCGCGCGCGGCGATGCGGGCCAACAGCTCGGAGGCGGTCAACTCTCCTCCAGAATGCGAGGAATGCGAAACTGTCCCGCTTCCTGGTCGGGCGCGTTCCTCAGCACCAGGTCGGGTCCCAGGGCCGGGCGAGAGACATCCTCACGCAGCACGTCGTGGCGGGCGAAGACTGCCAGCAGTGGCTCCACGCCTTCGGTATCCACCGTCGAGAGCTGCTCGACGTAGGTTAGAATCTCCCCCAGCTGGCGTCCGAAAGACTCGCGCTCAGCAACCGTGATCTCCAGGCGAGCCAGGTGAGCGACGTGGTCGACCTCCGGGCCGGTCAGCTCTCTCACGAATACTCGCCCCACTCCTCGGCCCAGGTCTCACGATCGAGCTTGAGCTGGTCGTGGGTGGCCAGATGCTCGAGCTTCTGACGGCTCTGCTGCAGCTCGAGCTCATAATCGTAGACGGCCGGGAACTTCTTCACCCCGTCTCGCCGACGGGTGAAGAAGGCCACCAGGGCGTCGTCAAAGCGAGCATTCACAGCGTGGCGGGCCAGTCGGGTAGCCAGACGGAAGAAGTTCTGGAACGACACGTAGGACATGTCGGCACCCAGGAAGGACTTGTAGTTCACCGTGGCCGAGTCCATCCGGAAAGGCTGGTCGTGGTTCTTGATGTAAACGTCCAGCAGGTAGATCTCTCGAACCTGGCGAGTCTTGCGCTCCTCATTCTCGGTTGCTTTGCCGGTTAGCTTGCCAAACATCTGACGCATGGCCCCTTTGGGCCCGCTGACATCGGTGGCCGCCTCCTCGATCAAGCCCAACGCCATCAGCTCGATCTGCTCCCAGGGAAACTCGATCAACTCCTGGTCGGCCAGAAAAAACTGCAGGGTCTGGTCGGTCACTTTGCCCACCTTGACCCGCTTGGGCAGCGGCGTGGAGCGCCCGTGCACGGGATGGCGTTGCTCGTGCACCTCGTGCTCGATGATGTCGGGCTCGAGCCCGCGCACTTCGTCAGCTTGTGGATCCAAAGCGAGCCTCCCTTAAGACCCTTCGTAGCGAGAGTCTCCCGAGCCGGTAATGGTGGTGGGAAGCTGCTTGAGCTTCAAACGCATGTCGTTGGCATTATCGGAGTAGCGCATGGCATCTTCGGCGCTGATCCGTCCCGCTTTAAAAAGCTCGAGCAAGGACAGGTCGAAGCTCTGCATCCCCTCGGGATGGAATGCGTCCAGCTCGCGCTTCATCTGACGCAACTGACCGTCGCGCAAGAGCTCGGCCATACGGGCGTTACCGACCATGATCTCCACCGCCGGCACGCGGTGGCCGTCCAGGGCCGGCACCAGTCGCTGGGCGATGATGCCTCGGATGTTCAAAGAAAGCTGCTGCAAAATGGGAGCCTGCATCTCTTCGGGGAAGAACTGCAACACGCGCTCCACCGTCTGGCTGGCGTTGTTGGCGTGCAGGGTGGAGAGCACGAGGTGACCGGTCTCGGCGAAGTAAACGGCCGACTTCACCGATTCGGGGTCGCGCATCTCACCCACGAGCAACACGTCGGGAGCCTGTCGCAGGGCGCTCTCCAGTGCGTGGGTGAAGGAAACCGTGTCGGTACCGACCTCGCGCTGGCTGACGATGCAGGCCTCTTCATCGTGGTGAACGTACTCGACCGGGTCCTCAATGGTGACGATGTGGCCGGGAGCATGCTCCTTGCGGTATTTGATCATCGAGGCCAGGGTGGTGGACTTTCCCGAGCCCGTGGGGCCGGTCACCAGCACCAGACCGCGCTTTTGCATGGCCAGGTTCTTGAGCACCTCGGGCAGCCCCAGGTCCTCGAAGCTCAGAATGTTCTCCTGCACGCGCCGCAGCACCATGGCTACCGTGCCCTGCTGGCGATAGGCGTTGACGCGGAAACGTCCCACCTTCTCGAGGAAGTAGACGAAGTTGGCGTCGTTACCCTCGATCTCGAACTTCTCTTTCTGGTGCTGGGGCATGATCGTCAGAGCCATATGCTCGGTCATCATCGGCGTCAGCGGCTCGGTTTCAATCGGCACCACCACGCCCTCGATGCGCAGCATCGGTGTCTTGCCCGCTTTGATGTAGACGTCGGAGGCTTGCTCGCGCTCGGAAACCGTCAATACCTGGTCTAGAAGTCCGTGCAGACTCTCAATCTCGAGGTTCATGTGTTCCCCTTCTAATCAGTTGAGCTGAAGGCTCTGCCTCCCCTTCGGGGTGGCGGCACAACCTCCATCACTTCACTTTCTACGCTTGAGCATTCCAGCTGAGTCTCTGCGTCAGACGCCCCAGGCCGCTCAGCGTCCCCTGGATCCTTCCGCCGGGCCAGCCCCGGCATGGAACGGAATTTCCCTACCATTTAGCAAGCGCTGGATATTCTCCTTGTGCCGGTAGAAGGCAAAAACGGCCGAGGCCACCCCGAAGGCGATATAGACCGGATGGTCCTTGTAGATGAACATGAGCACGGGGGCGGTGGCCGAGGCTGCCAGCGAGCCGACCGAGCTGTAGTGAGTCAGGGCCACCAGGCCGATCCAGAGGAGCAGCACCAGGACGGCCACCTTGGGTGAGAGGGCCAGCAACACCCCGAACCCGGTGGCGATGCCCTTGCCTCCCTTGAACTTGAGGAAAGGCGAGTAATTGTGGCCCACGATGGCGGCAAACCCGTAGATCACCTTGACAACCGGCAGGGTAAAGTCGGGAAGCAGCGCAAAATAAGCCAGGAAGACAGCCGCAAGCCCTTTGAGCGCATCCAGCCCCAGTACCGTCAGCCCTCCCTTCAGACCAAGGGCCCGGTAAGCATTCATCGCCCCGGTATTGCCCGAGCCAACCTTGCGCAGGTCAATCTTCTTCGCGCGGCGCGCGACGATGACCCCCGAGGGGATGGAGCCGATCAGGTAGCAGACCAGAATCAGAAACAGTGCCCAGAACAAGCCTCACCTCGACAGAAAGCGCATCTCGATGGGCGTGCCCACCAGCCCGAAGGCGTCGCGCAACTGGTTTTCCAGATAGCGACGGTAGGAGAAGTGGACCAGCTTTCCCGAGTTGCACTTGAATGCGAAAACGGGAGGCCGAACTCCTCTCTGGGAGACGTAGAGAACTTTGAGGGAGCGTCCCTTGTAGCTGGGAGGCGGCCTGAGCGCCATGGCCTCGCGCACCACCCGGTTCAGAGTAGGCGTATCCAGCCGGCGGGCCCGCTCGTCGGCCACCTCCATGGCGGCCGGCAGGATGTCGTCGCAATTGAAGCCGGTCAGAGCGGAGACGTAGAGCACAGGGGAGTAGCTGATGAACTCCAGCTCGCCCACCAGCTTCTCGGAGAAGCGACGCTGCTTCTCGGCGATGGCCCCGGGTTTCATTCCGGCCGTGAGCCGATCCCACTTGTTGACCACGATCACCGAGCCCACGCCCTCCTTGCGGATGTAGCCGGCTACCCGCTTGTCCTGGGCCACCACCCCCTGCTCGGCATCCACCACCAGCAGGGCCACGTCCGAGCGCTTGAGGGCTTTGAGGGCGCGCACGGTGCTGAAATACTCCACCTCTTCCTCGACCAGAGCTTTGCGACGGATACCGGCCGTGTCCACCAGGCGCAGCTGGCGTCCCTCATACTCGAGCATGGTATCGATGGCGTCTCGGGTCGTGCCGGCCACATCGTGGACCAGGCTGCGATCTTCGCCGATCAGGCGGTTCAAGAGAGAGGACTTGCCGACATTGGGACGCCCCACCAGCACCAGGCGGGTCTCCTCGGGCTCCTCCTGGGGCTCGAACTCGCCGAGTTGCTCGAGGATGTGGTCGAGCAGGTCGCCCGAGTGGGTGCCGTGCGAGGCCGAGACCGGCCACGGATCGCCCAGGCCCAGCTCATAGAACTGGTAGCTCTCGTCCACCACCCTCTGGTTCTCGGCCTTGTTGACCACCAGCACCACCGGCCTCTTGGACCGGCGCAGCAGCTCGGCCACCTCGGTGTCCAGCGGGTGCACCCCGGTCTGGCCGTCCACCACCAGCAGGATCAGAGCCGCCTCTTCCAACGCCTGGCGGGCCTGATCGAAGACGCGATTGCGCAGCTCGTCGGTGTCGAAGGGGTCGATGCCGCCTGTGTCCACAAGGGTGAAGGTCTTGCCGTTCCAGACACAGGGTACGTAGAGACGATCGCGGGTGACCCCGGGCTCGTCGGCCACGATGGCGGCGCGTCGAGCGGCCAGGCGGTTGAACAGCGAGGACTTGCCGACGTTGGGGCGGCCCACGATGGCCACCACCGGACCGACTACGGGGTTCGACATGAAGAACGGGCCGCGTGGACCGGAAAATCGATGATCTCGATGGGCATGGGAGGCTCCTGCGGGCGCAACTCGTGCCACGAGACGCGCCCGAACAAGTTGTCGAGCCATTCGGGACAGTAGGATCCACCCACCACGAAGGGCACCCGAAAGTGATCCGCCAGGGCCTGCATGGGAACGTCGTCCAGAAAGAGCTCGCTGGCCTCCTTGCGACCCGGGTTGAAGACGGCCGCATCCTTGAGGGCGGCCCCCGGCACCATGACGCGGGTGCCGGGCCGGGACAAGAAGGCGCGCTCAGCTTCAAGCGTGGCCAGGATATCCCTGCCGGCCAGCAGGCCGGCGCACTTGACGCTGCGACCGAAGAACTCGTTGGGAACGCCCACCAGCTTGACAGTCAGGTTGTCCACCCGGCGGTGCAGCTCCTCGATCAGGGGAGGAAAGATCTTCAGGCCGTACTCACCGGTGATCATTAGCCAGCTGAGGGGTTGCTCGAGGCGACGAAAGAAACGCTTGCGACGGTTGAAGTCGAGCAGAAAGCGACGCACCAGGCCAACCCCGTTCTCGATCTGGGGATAGTCGAGGTAGTGCGAGTGAGGCGGCTGGGGAAGATCGGCGATCAGGTACATTTCATCGGCCAGGAAGGCCACCGGATGACCGAAGCGCTCGCGGTTGCGCTGCTGGTGCCGGCCGACCTGCTCGATCAGGTGAGGGACCATCTCGGGGGTCACCAACCGCAGATGAGGCAGGTGGTCGCGGAAGCGGGTCAGCCCCACCGGCACGACCGAGACGGTTTCGACGCCCGGATACAGGTCGGCCAGATCCGCCAGGCTCTGGTCGAGCACGGCCCCGTCGTTCAGGCCCGGACAGAGCACGATCTGGGTGTGCACGGTGATGCCCCGATCGATCAGGCGGCGCAGCGCCCCCAGGATGTCCATGTGGGAGCGCGTGGTACGACCGAGCATCATGTCGCGCACTTCCGGGTCGGTGGCGTGGACGCTGACGTAAAGAGGGCTCACGCGCTGGCGCTCGATGCGCTCCCACTCCTGATCGCTGAGATTGGTCAGAGTGATGAAGTTGCCGTGCAGGGCCGAGAGGCGGAAGTCGTCGTCGCGGTAATAGAGCGACGGCCGCATGAACTTGGGCATCTGGTCCATGAAGCAGAAGACGCACTTGTTGCGACAGGTCTTGACCCGGTCGAACAGGGTGTCGCTGAAGTCCAGCCCCAGCGGCTCTTCCTCGGACTTGTCCAGCACCGACTCGAAGATCTGCTCGCCCCGCTTGATCTTGAG
The DNA here is from genome assembly GCA_045863235.1 of Candidatus Xenobia bacterium. GTDB lineage: Bacteria > Vulcanimicrobiota > Xenobia > Xenobiales > QWHO01 > QWHO01. The sequence goes on from BTUM01000003.1 coordinate 186,880, forward strand.
AGAGATCTTGCCCCAGGCGGCCTGGTCGAGCACGTCCATCAGGTCGGCCGGCCTGCGTCCGTTGACGGTCAGGAGCTCATCGCCGGGCAAAAGGCCAGCCGCCGCGGCCGGGCCATCGGGATCGACGGCGGTGACGATGGCGCCTTTGGGGCCCATCAGACGCGACTGCTGGCCAGGGCGACGATGCGGTCGGTGACTTCCTGGGGGGTCATGGAGGTCGAGTCGATGGCCACCGCGTCGGGGGCCTGGCACAGAGGCGAATCCTCGCGCGACGTGTCGATGCGGTCGCGCTCGACCAGGTCGGCCTCCAGCTCACCGAGCTCGGGGGCCGTCGAGCCCAGCTCCAGATGCCGACGACGCGCCCTCTCTGGCACGGAGGCGGTCAGGTAGATTTTAACCTGGGCCCCGGGCAGCACCACCGTGCCGATGTCGCGACCGGCCATCACCACCCCGCCCTCGGCGGCCATCTCCTTTTGCATGCGCACCAGCTCTCGACGCACAGCCGGAATCTGGGCCACCAGGGCCACCTTGCGGCTGACCTCGGGAGTGTGGAGATAGGCGCTCAAATCGTCGCCCCCGCCCAGAAAGAGACGATAGCCCACGGGCGCGGCAGGGTCGGGCACGAGCCGCATGCTGAGCCGGCTGGCCAGACCGGCCACGGCGCGCTCATCGAGAAGGTCCAGGCCTTCCTGCAGCGCCTGGTAAGTGACGGCCCGGTACATGGCGCCAGTCTCCAGATACACCAGCCCCAGTTCGGCGGCCACCAGACGAGCCACGGTGGTCTTACCGCTGGCAGCTACCCCGTCGATTGCGATGTTGATCTTCACGAGCCCTCAAAAATCGAAGTAGAATCGCCCTCCCGGGCGGGCCACGACGAGAGTGTAGTTATCCAGATAGCGCTTGGCAACCTGCTGAATCTCGGTCGGGGTCACCGATTCCACGTTCTTGATAAAGTTGACGTCGAACTCGTAGCCCACCCCGATCACTTCCGCGATGGCCAGGTGGTAAGCCCGACCGGTATTGGTCTCGCGCTCGAGCAGGTAGTTACCGATCAGCTTGCGACGGCTCGCATCCAGCTCGCTGGAGCCGACCCCGTGCTCTTTCAGGCGATCGATCTCGCGGAATATCTGGCTGCGGGCCGCTCCCACCTGGTTGGGGCGAGTGATGGTGTAGGTCAGCATGTGTGAAGGGCCCAGCAAAGTGGGATAGACCGCACCCAATTCGTAAGCCAGACCGCGCTTCTCGCGGATCTCGGTGAACAGGCGCGAGGAGAGCCCGTCACCCATCAGGGCGTGGATCAGCTTCATGGCCACGTAGTCGCGCGAGCTGACGTTGGGAGCCGGGTAGCCCAGGAAGACCCAGGCGATGGAGGAGTTGGCCGACAAGAAGATCTCCTTCTCGGAGGCTTTCGGCTCCCAGGCGATGTCCAGGGTCTTGAGCTCGACCGGCTTGAGGGCTGCAAACTCCCTGCGGGCCATGTCGGTGATCAAGGACCGGTTGACCCGGCCAGCCACGCTGACCACGGTGCGATTGGAGGCAAAGTGCTCCTTGAAGAACTTGCTGACGGTCGCTGCGTCGGTTCGCGAGACCGAGCTCTCGGTACCGTGCTGGTTGTTCTTGTAAGGGTGGTAGCGATAGAAGTTCTGGCAAAAGATATCGTAGAGCTGCGTGAAGGCACCCTGATCCCCGCGCAGCTGGCCCAGAATCTCATCCTTGGCCTCGCTCACCTCAGCCTCGGTGAACGTGGTGTTGCGCAAGGCGGCTGCGATGCGACCCAGCATGCGCGGGAACTGGGCACTGGTCGTCACCAGGCTGATGCGGGCGTAGTCGGGCTCGCTGGACGTGTTGAGGACGCTGCCGGTGACCTCGATGACATCCTCGCCCTTCTCGTTGCTGATGCGGTCGCGCAGGATACGCAGGATCAGGTGGGTGATGCCGCTGTTCTGATTGGTCTCATCGGTCAGGCCGACCCTCACAAGCACCTCGAGGGCCACGATGTCCTCGCCAGGTGACTCGCTGACCAGCACCACCAGACCGTTCGGCAGGATGACCCTGCCGACCGGGCTGTGGCGGGCCGCCATGACATTGTGGGTGGGCGGTGGCTGGGCCTCCGTCGGGAAGGTCACCACCAGGGCCAGCAGGCAGGCCAGCAGGATGGATTTCACTGGTTGTCCCCCTCTTCGACCGGCCCGGCCCCACCCGGCTTGGCAACCAGGCTATAAAATCCGGGCGTAAAGTACTTGTTGGCGCAACGCATCACGCCCTGACGGTCGACTTTCTTGACCTCCTCGAGGTATTTCACCGCGAAGTCCATCTTGTCGATGCTCTCGTAGAAGCCCAGGCTGTCGGCCTTGCCCGAGTTGGTCTCGTTGCCGAAGGTGTAGGTGTTGGTCAGCAAGACCTTGGCCCGACGCAGCTCGGCGTCGGTGAAGTCTCCCTTCTTGATACGCTCGATGGTGGCCAGCATGCCTTCCTTGACTTTGGACTCGTCGCCGCCATCGCCCACCGCCACAGCGATGATCAGCCCGGGCTCGCGCTGGGTCAGGAAGTCGACGCTGGTCGAGTCGGCCAGTTTCTTGTCAACCAGGGCTCGGTTCAGCATCGAGCCCCGGCCCATCCCCAGCAAGAAGGTCATCACGTCGGCCTGATAGATGTCGGGACGGTCGCGAACCGAGGGTCCCCGAAAGGCCAGCAGCACGTAGGCTTTGTTCAGGGTGTTGCCCTCGACGACGGCCACTTCTTCGGCGGGCCAGGGGGGCAGCACGAACTGGGGGTCGCCTGCATCGGCGCCACCAAAGTCGCTGAACAGGCGCTTGATGTGGGGACGGAGCTCATCGGCCCGCACGTCCCCCACCACGATCAGGCTGGTGCGTGAGGGCACATAGAACTTCTGCTTGAAAGCCACGAAGTCGGGCCGATTGAAACGCTGCAGGTTCTCGATCGGACCCATGACCGAGCGCTGGTAAGGGTGACCCGAGAACGCCATGTTGAAGATTTTCTCGTAGAACTGCCGGGTGGGACTGGCCATGCCGATGCGGTATTCCTCAAGCACAGCTTCGCGCTCGAGATCGGCGCCTTCGGGCTTGAGCTCGGCGTTCTTGAGGGCATCAGCCAGCAACTCCAAACCCTGCGGGGCATACTGAGCAGGCAGGTTGATGTAGTAGTGGGTGAAATCGCGCCCGGTGTTAGCGTTTGTGGTGCCGCCCAGAGCCTCGATGGCGCGCTTGAACTGCCAGCCGGTGCGGGTGGGGGTGCCCCGAAAGAACATGTGCTCGTAAAAGTGTGAGAGCCCATTGGTCTCGGGGGTCTCATACAGCCCCCCGGCTCGTACGAAAATGTTCAGCGAGACCGTGGGGGAGCCGTGCGACTCCTTGATGATGACCGACATCCCGTTGGGCAGCACCTCGCGGCTGGTACCCTCGATGCCGAAAACCGGAATGGCCAGCAGCAACAGCAAGATCGCCGCCAGGGCACGTTTGTGACGCAAGCTCATAGGATTTGAAAAACCTTCCTCGTGGAGAGAGACATCGACCGGGCCGAAAAGGTTCCCGGGCTAAGAGGAATTTCTCTTCTCAGGGCTCGGAGCCTGCCGAACGCGGAACTTATGCTATGATCGAGGAATGAGACGGCGAGGAATCGGACTGGGAATCACCCTGGTCGTGGTGGCCCTGGTGTTCACGCTGGGGATGGTGGTGGCCAGCGCCAGCGTCAGCCACCTCAGCCTCATGACCCGAACGGCCAACGCTGCCCGGGCCGACGATCTGGCCCGCTCGGCCCTGGCCCTGGCGGTAGAAAAGCTGTTCAACGACCAGCGTTTTGGAACCCGGTCGGGGGAGGACGAGACCGTGACCGTGAGTCTGCCTTTCGCTCCCGAAGGCAGCCAGGGGATGGTCAGCTTCGAGCCCGGCAAGGGTGTGCCGGTCTCGCTGAACAACCTGCTCGGAAGCGAGTCGACGGTGGGCTCGGGGGGGCAGGTCGTGCCGCTGCAGTCAGCCCACCTGGTGGCCGTGGGCAATTGCCGGGGGGTGACCAGAACCGTGGAGGCAGTGCTGCATCTGCCTCCCTTTCCTTACGCGGTCGCCTCGGCCGGGCCGGTCCACAGCGGTGGAGGGCTCGAGGTGGGAGCGGTGGGAGCCGGGCTCAGCTCCGCCAGCGGGATCTCCGAGCTCAAGCCGGCTCACCTGTTGACCAACGCCACCGGCTCCTCGGCCCTCACCCTCGGCCCCCGCACCACCATCAAGGGGGACTTGCTCTCGAGCGGAGGCATCCGGCTCGATCCCTCGGGCGGAACAAAAGTCGAGGGGCAGGTCCTCCCCGATCAGGAGCCGCGAACCATTCCCCGGCTTCGCCTGGAGGATTACGATCCCGAAGCCCTCGACAAGCCCTACGTGGAGCTCGCTTCCGGCTTTGATCAGGACACCGAGCTGACCGGCTCGATGAAGCGGGAAGGCGACTTTCGGGTAGACGGCGACCTCAAGCTTCGCGGAGCCCTGATCTATGTCGAGGGCGACGTGGAGGTGACCGGCGCGCTGACCGGCTCGGGCCTGCTGGTGACCACCGGCAAGCTGAAGGTGGGAGGCCAGACCCGAATGGTCAGCTCCGACCGCATGGCGATCCTCTCCCGAGGCGGAATCGAGCTCGAGGGCAAAGGCAAAGCCAGCTCGAACCTGCGCGGCGTGGTCTACACCGAGGGGGGCCTGAAGGCCCGCGAGATCCGCCTGGAGGGGACCCTGCTGGCCCAGACCCAGGGCCAGGTGCAGCTGGATGAAACGCGCTTGATTCAGGATCCGAACGCTTCCCACGTGGAGATCACCCTGACCCAGCCGGATAGCTTCAACCTCTTCCTCGACGAGTCGGGGATCCACAATTCCCCACCTCCCGGCTCGTTTGTCCAGCTCAACATCAGCATGACGAGCAAGGGCCCGCACGTTGCGACCAGCTTCAGCGGGGCAGGCATCGTACTATTAGGTCCCGGTGCCGGCAGCTACGCTGACCCCGCGACCGGGCTGCCGACATTTCCCCAGAGTTTTCCCTTTGACGCCAAAGCGGGTGACCTGGTGAGCCATTACATGGCCCTGTGCGGGTTCAAGATCAGCCCTGACTCTCGGCTGATTGCCAAAGCCATCCAGGACGGGCTGGACAAGCTCCAGCCGGCGCCGGGAACCACTTCCGAGCCCGAGGTGATCACCGTCGACCCCAGCGCCATCCTGCCCGTCTCCGAGCGGGCCCGGGTGATCCTGTGGAAGCCTCAGTAGTCCTGGTTGCGCAGGTAGACAGTCCGATCAAGACCAAAGCGCTCGGGCCGCTTGCCATCGGGTGAAGGGGCCTGCAGGGCAAGGTGGATGGCGATGGCCGTGGGTCGCAATGTCAACTCGAGCTCGCTGACCTGAGGCGCCACCACCCTCGCGCCTCCCCCTCCCAGCAGGGCAGCCGGATCGGCCGGCAGGCTCACCCGACTCCGGGAGACCGGCCCATGGGCCCGGTGGCGCAAGACCTGATCGCGCGGGCTCCACCAGTAGAGGTCCACCTGGTCGGAGTAAATCTGGCTTCCATCCCCGCCCACATCCACCAGCCGGTGCAGAGCCAGAATCACCGGGTCGCCAGGCAGGTAGGCGATGCCTCCCGGGGCGGCCATCTCCAGGTCGCGGGCCAGGCGCTGCACAGTCAGGCTTGCCAGTTGCTGCAGCTCGACCTGCTGGGCTCCTCGCACACTGCCTTTGCCCATGGGCACGAGGATCTGCACCACCAGCGCCAGGAGCAAGAGCAACAAGCTGGCGGCCATCATGATCTCCAGCAGGCTAAAGCCTCGTCTCCCGCGCGGCGTCTTAGAAGTCCGGCCGCAAACCCCCATGTGGTGTCGGAGGGAACCTCCGCCATCACAAGATGTTGTAGGCGCCCGGACTTCTAGCACAATGTGTTGGGCGTCGCGCAGCCGGAAAACCGTGCAAAGGTGGTTTCCGGCTGCGCTCCTAGCGCTGGACATCCGTCCTCCACTGCTCGCGAACGACCTCGCGGGCCATTCCCCTGTCCCGCCAGCTCACCCGAACGCGCAGGGCCCGCATGCGGTCGGGATCGATGCCCGGCTCGGTAACGGCCAGCACCTGCAAGCTGGGCTCGAAGACCGTGCCGCGCCCCTGGACCGTCGGCAGGGGCGCCGCCGGGCCCACCGCCAGCTGGTGAAAGGGCTTCTCCATCGCCTGCGAGAGAATGCTCTCGGCCAGGGCCTCGGCCTGCATGCGCTGGCCCGACACCCGCACCGAGGCCACCGCGGAGGGGTAGAGCTGGAAGACCACCAGCACCACCAACAGCAGCACAAAGGTGCTCAAGACGATCTCCGACAGGCTCAGGCCGCGCATTCTCATAGGGTCTGGATCAATCTTACCAGAGGAAGCATGGTTGCCAGGCAGATCAGCCCGGCAGCCAGTCCCATCCCCATCATCATCAGCGGCTCGAGGGCCGCGCAGGCCATCTCCAACTCGGATTCGAGCTCCAGCTCATAGAGGCGAGCCACCCACCCGAGCGTGGCGGGCAACTTGCCCGATTCTTCCCCGGCCGTCAGGAGCGACAGGAAGGGCTGCGGAAAAAAACCGCTCTGGCGCAGGCTTTCCGTCAGGCTCACCCCTTCCTCGAGAGATTGTCTCACTTCGGGCAAAGACCGCTCGAGAACCGGGTTGGAGGCGATCACCCCGGCCGCCGGAACCGCATCCAGCACCGACAGGCCCACCTGCAGTTGCAGGGCCAGTGCCCGGGCGAAGCGAGCGGTGGCAAAGAGCCTCATGGCGGGGCCGATTCGAGGCATGGACAGGATCCTCCTGAAGAGCCAGAGACGTCCCGCCGGGCTGCGATAAATCTGTCGAAAGGACCACCAGGCCAGGGTCAGGCCGGCCGCCAGGGCCAGCAGGCCTGGCAGGCTGCCCAGAAAACCTGCCACCGTCACCAGCAGGAGAGTGATGGCGGGGGGCTCCTCTCCCGCGCCGCGCAAGAGCTCGAGCTGACCCTTGAGGAGAAAGGGTGGCACCAGGATGAGCATGGCGACGCACACCAGGAACAGGCAGACGGGATAGGTCAGGCTGGAGCGAACGCGCATCACCACCTCGCGGGTGCGCTCTTCGTAGCCGGCCAGCTGGCGCAGCACCTCCACCAGCCCGCCGGTCTCCTCGGCCACCCGCACCAGCTGCACCTGCAGCTGGCTGAACGGTCCGGCTCGCCGCATGGCCTCGTAGAGCGGAAACCCGCGAGCCACGTCGGCCTCGAGGGCGCGACAGACCTCCTGCAGCTGCCGGGTCTCGCCCTGCCCGGCCAGCAGGTGGAGACCCCGGCTCAGGTTCACCCCGGCCGCCAGCAAAGTGGCCAGCGAACGCAAGATCAAGGTGCGCGAGCGCAGGTCCAATCGCAGCGCCGGTCGGGAGCGGGCCGCACGGGGGTCGACCCGCCCGGTCCTCGGAACCGAAACCGTTCCGCCCAGCCGGCGCTCAAGATCGCGGGCCAGGTTGGTCATGCGCACCAGGTCGGTGCCCGAGAACGGGCGCAGATCGATGCGCCGATCGGCATACAGCACACCACGTACCCGCCCCTGTCCATACACGGGCACGCAGAGCACCGAGCGGATTTCCGAGAGCATGAGGCTGGAAATGTCCTCCAGACCTGGCTCTTGCTGGGCGTTGGCGCTCAAGAGCGGCTCTCCGGACTCGTAGACCCTGCGAAACAAAGACAGGCTGACGGGGGCGCTGGTGAAAACCTGGGCCGGGTCCAGCCCGTGGGCCTCCCAGACGGCCAGCTCCTGCTCTCCCCTCTGGTACAGCAAGAGAGCGCGCTCGGGGCGAATCTGGTTGACCAGCTCTTGCATTCCGGCCTTGAAAACCGGGCCCGGGTCGCTGTTCAAGCCTTCCAGGCCTCCAGCTCCCGGGTCAGGCAGCGGTTCGCCTCGGCGAGATCGGGATAGCGTTGCTCGGGCTCCTTGGCCAGCATCCTGAGCAGCACGGCGTCCAGTCCTGGAGGAATTCCCGGCCGAATCGAGGAGGGCGCGGGCGGCTCCTCGCTCACGTGCAGGAAGACGAGCTGCAGCGGCTCGTCGGCCTCGAACGGCTTGCGGCCGCACAAGACCTCGAAGGCCACCACGCCCAGAGCATACTGGTCGGTAGCCGGCTCGTAGTGTACCCCCTTCACCTGCTCGGGTGCCATGTAGGCCGGCGTTCCCAGGGCCGTGCCGGTGTGGGTCAGGCTCTCCGAATCCAGTGCCCGCCCAAGTCCAAAGTCGGTGACCTTCACCTTGCCCGTCGGGGTCACCAGAATGTTCTCGGGCTTGAGATCGCGGTGCACCACCCCGTGTTGGTGGGCGTAGTGGACCGCCTGAAGCAGGGGGGTGAGGTAGCCCCGGGCTTCCTCGGGGCCCAGTCCCTCGGGCCGCATGCGCTGGCGCAAGGACCCGCCTTCCACCAGTTCGAGCACCAGGTAAACCAGCCCCCCTTCCTCTCCCCAGTCGTACATGCGCACGATGTGGGGGTGGGAAAGCTGTCGATACAGCTCCACCTCGCGCAGGAAGCGGGAGCGAAAGTCAAGGCTGTTGCTGGCGTTCTCGTGCAACACTTTGAGAGCCACCGGGTCGGCCTCGGGCCGGTCGGGATCGATCCCACGGTAGACGGTGGCCATGCCGCCGCCGCCCAACCGCTCCCCCACCGCGTAGCGGCCCAGCTTGCCCTGCAGATGATCCGAGTCCACCGTGGCGGGCAGGGCCAATCTCTGGCGCAACTTCTCGGCCCAACGCTCGCGAGCGCGCATCCGCAAGAGCATGGCGATGACGACGCCAACCAGCACGGTCAGCCCGGCCAGCCAGGCACGATAGCGCTGCCAGACTGCCGTCGGAGAATCGGGACGGAGAAACAGCGTGCCCTCGGGCGGGTAACGCTGATGGGTGAAGAAATAGGCCTGGCTCACGGTCAGGCGCTCTTCGCGATAGCCGGAAGCCTGAAAGCAGAGCTCCACGTCACCCTGGCCGTAAGCCTGGCGGCTGCGCAGCCTTACCGCCTTTCCGGCCACCCCGAGCTCGCCAAACTGGTCTCGCACGACCGCCTGGGGGGGGTCCACGACGAAGGTGACCGTGGGCCCGGTGTCCTCGGCTCCCACCGTGGCCGACAAAATCAGAAGCGTCAGCAGGAGCCGTCTCACGGTGAGCCTTCTTCGCCCTGTGAGGGAGAAGATCCGTTCATGGTTGACGGGCACCCTCTGCTTCGCTATACTGCTAACACTTATTGCCGGGTCGTCTAACGGTAGGACAGCGGACTCTGGATCCGTACGTGAGGGTTCAAATCCTTCCCCGGCAGCCATAACAAGCCGCGTTGGTCTAGAGGCTTAGGACGCCGCCCTCTCACGGCGGAAACCACGGGTTCGAATCCCGTACGCGGTACCAATCCCCGAGCCAGCAGCCTACCATGCTGGCTCATTTTTTTCGAGGATCGGGCCGGGCGACCCCGAACCAGCCGCCCATGCGACGCTTGCTGCTGCTTCTTCTGGTGATCCTGCTCACCACCCGGTGCGGAAATGACGGGGGGGACCGTCTCTTCCAGAGCACAATTCCGACCACGACCACCCTCACCATCGGCGTGATCGCACCCCTGCAGGCAGGCCTGACCGCCTTCGGCCTGGGCATCCGCAACAGCGCCCAGCTCGCTGTGGACCAGGCCAACCGCAACCAGACCCTGCCCGGAGTCAGACTGGTGCTGGAGTCTTACGACGACTCCTCCGACCCTCAGGTCGGAGCCCAGGCGGCCCGTGCGCTGGCCGCCAACAACACGGTGGTCGGCGTGATCGGAACCTACAACTCGGGGGTGGCCTTTCAGACTGCGCCCATCCTGGGAGCGGCCAGTATTGCTCAGATCTCCCCGGCCAACACCGACCCGGCTCTGACGCTGGGTCCCGACCCGGCCGTTCCGGTTCGTCCTTTCGCCAACTACTTTCGCATGGTCGTGCCCGACACCGTCCAGGGTCCCGTGCTGGCGCGCTTTGCCTTCAACAATCTGGGACTCCGCCGGGTGGCGGTGGTGACCGAGAGCAAGTCGGTCAGCCAGGGCCTGGCCAACAACTTCAGCCAGGAGTTCACTAACCTCGGTGGCACCATCCTGATCACCGAAGTGGTGCCGGTTGGGACCACCGACTATTCGGCCATCCTGGCCAGGGTGGCCGCCACCAATCCCCAGCTGCTGTTCTATGGCGGTGAGTACCAGACGGCCGCGACCGTGCGGCTCCAGGCGCGTCAGGCAGGCATTGTCGCCCCCCTGATGGGCGGCGACGGCATCAAGGACAGTAACTACATCGCCAGCACGGGCGCCGCATCGGAAGGCGACTTTGCCAGCACCGTCGGGGCGCCGCTGGCCAGCCTGCCCGGCGGGGCCCAGTTCCTGCAGGACTACCAGGCAGCCGGATTCCTCGACCCACCGACCGATTACGGACCGTTCGCCTACGACGCGACCAACACGCTCATTGCAGCCCTGCAGGCCACCCTGGGGAACACCAACAGCTTCGACACCACCAGCCGGGCTCAAATCCTGGCCCAGCTTCAGGCCACCCGCTCCAGCGGCGTCACCGGCCCGATCGCCTTTGACGCATTTGGCGATCCGGTGAACGAGTTGCTCACCATCTACCAGGTTCAGAACGGACAGTGGGTGCCTGTTCCCTGAACATTGACGACGATCAATGAACCACCAGGGTCCGATCGGGTATCCTTTTCCCAGGATCGTTGCCCGAACTTCGTAAGGCGCACCTGTTCTCAAGCGGGCAAGGATCTCACGGAAACAGCCGACAGAAAGTGGTTGCGGAAGTCTCCGCCGACTCAGCCACCCGCCGTCGGCTGTTCGGTTTTTTCGGCCATTCACGCACCAAGGAAGACCCTGAGAGACCGCCGAAGCCGTGGGAATGAAGATCAAAGAAATCATCCGCTCTGCCCGGAAGCTCTGCGAGCCCTTCCGCGTCACCAATGACCACTTCAAGCTGAAGGACTACGATCCTGAGGAGACTCTCGGCTTCAAGTCGGAAGACAAGCCCCGCGCCAAGGAAGCCCTCGAGACCGGCATCCTGGCCCTGGCCGAGCTGCAGGACAAGCTCTACGCCCAGGACCGATGGGGAGTCCTCATCATCTGCCAGGCGATGGATGCTGCCGGCAAGGACGGAGCCATCAAGCACGTCATGTCGGGGGTCAATCCTCAAGGTTGCCAGGTCAGCTCCTTCAAGGGACCCTCCGAGGAAGACCTCGACCATGACTTCCTGTGGCGCTGTATGAAGGCGCTTCCCAACCGGGGCAACATCGGGATCTTCAACCGCTCCTACTATGAGGAGACCCTGGTGGTCCGGGTCCATCCGGAGTTCCTGGCCAAGCAGAAGATCCCCAAGCGCCTGGTGGGCAAGGACATCTGGAAGGAACGGTTCCAGGACATCCGCAGCTTCGAGCGCTACCTTACCCGGCAGGGTATCGTGATCAGGAAGATCTACTTGAACGTGTCCGAGAAAGAGCAAAAGAAGCGCTTCCTCGAGCGCATCGACAATCCCGAGAAGAACTGGAAGTTCTCAGCCAACGACGTCAAAGAGCGCGTGCACTGGAACGCCTATATGAAGGCCTACGAGGATACCATCCGCCACACGGCCACCAGGGAAGCTCCCTGGTTCGTCATCCCGGCCGACAACAAGTGGTTCACCCGAGTGGTCGTGGCCGCCACCATCATCGACGCCCTGGCCGGGCTCGATCTGCGCTATCCCGATGTGGGCGAGGACAAGCTCAAAGAGCTGGCCGCGGCCCGGGAGGACCTGGTCGACTAGTCTGATGAGCGTTACGTGCTGAAGGTTTTGCCTATCCGGTGGGGGCGCCTCCAGACAATTCTGCAGAACTTCGCTTTACGTGAAGCGCACAGTTTCGATCAGGAACTGATGTCGCCCAGCGCCAGGTCGAGCAGGCCCGCACCTGGCTCCCAGACGGCGCCCGAAGGTCAGCGCTCAATCAAGCCCTGGACTGAGTTGAATTGCGGGTAGTCCGCTGGCAGACCCGCGTCTTTGTGATTGTGCCCCTGGCAGTCAGTCGCGTAGCTGTGCCCGTAGTCCGGCGAGATCCTGGTCTGGTAGCTGGTAGAGTAGGTGTCCTTGCCGGCTGACGGGCACTCCGGGATGATGCGGAGGTAGTTGGGGGTGAGCAGGGTCATGGTTGGAGGATAGTAGCCATCATAATCGCAGCTGTACATCTCCAGAGCGGTGCCGAGGTTCTTCAGGTTGGATTTGCAGGCGGTCAGGTTGCTCGTGGCCAGGGCCGCAGCCACGTCCTGGCGGAGCTGCGGATCGGTGACGGAGACCGTATCCCAGTCTTCCGTGACCAGGTAGCCATTCGCCGTTTTCTCAACGACCCGGACCCGGGTCGAGGTGACCGCTCAGCCAGAGGCGTCCTTCTCGGAGACGGACGAGCCGACCGAGAGGCGGTCGCCGAGTTTGGCGCTGTCGAGCCAGCTCCGCAGGTCGGACAGGCTGGCCGCCTTGCCCTCGTCCTGCGCCTGGATGGCCATGATGACGCGCTGCATCTCCCCCACGTCGGTATTGTGCCACGAGCCAGCCTTGTATCGCTGAAGCTTCCCTCCCTGTTTGCGGAGCTTCACGCTGTAGATGTTGACCTCGACCTCGCCGCCAGGGCCCTGAGCCCACTTGCCGAGGTCCGAGCCCCGGATCAACTCGCTTTGCGAGATGGTCGGAGCGGCCAGGAGGCCGGCCGCCACGGCCAGCAAGAACCAGCGGGATATGTGCATGGGATCCCCTCCTCCGATAAGAGAGGCATCATTCGCTGCGTCCGGCAGCCCAACCCTGCCTCAGGTGGCGAGCAGTGCTCCTCCAGCGTGCAGACAGGTAGATTGCCTGCTCCCCAGTGAAGCCGCGCTGGGCGGCGTAGTGACCCGGGTCGGGGCTGGTGTCAGGCCCGCGTACTGCAAAACCTCCAGACTTTAGCAGGGGCGCAGCCGGAACCCCTGGACACGGTCTCCGGCTGCGCGACGACCAGCCCGTTAGATGCGAGCGACCGGTCCGACCAGGCCCCAGATCTTCTCGGTGGCCTGGTGGCGGCAGACCTCCTGGGTCTCCTCGAGCAGCACGCTGGCTTCTTGGAGGTTGACCCCGCGCTCCAGAGCGGCCCGAATGTCCTGCAGGGGAGTGGCGACCATCTCAGCGACCAGTTGCTGAATCTCTTTCTCACGCCTCTTCATGTCGCTCAGCACCAGGTCGAGCAGGCGCGACCGAATGGCCGCCCCCACTCCTCGCAAGACGGTGCGCCTCCAGAGGCCGGAATCGCGATCTGGATAGGCTGCCCGCCAGACGGGGACCGATCCCCGCAACAGCTCGAGACGAGCTTTGCCAAAAATGAAGTCTTCCTTGATGTCGGCCTGGAGCTTCTCGCGAGCAGACTGACACTCGGCCTCGGACATGCCCGGAGTGAGGCCATCCGGATCAGGCCACTTCTGCCCGGCTTTCTCGAGCAACTCGCTCAGGCGTGCCCAGGCCATTGCGCCCGTCTCCTGCAGGATGCGGCCGATCACCGCCCGGAACATGTCCCCGCGAGCGCCCCTTTCTTGCAGCGCCGGCATCAGCTCGGCTTTGTAGGCCTCCATGGAGGTGGTCAACCGGTCGAGCTCGGCCTCATCGATCCCCGTCTTGAGCTCGGCGCAGGCCGCCAGGATGTCCTTGCGCATCTGGGTGTGCAGGTCTTCCATCTTGTGAGCCTCGGCCTCCGCGGCTTCCGCCTTGCGGATCTCCCGCAGACGCTTGACCGCCTCGGGATCGTCGAGATCGACCTTGCGAACGCTGAGCTGGAGGTTCTTGACCTCACCGGTCAGCGCCTCGAGCAGCTCGCGAGCGCTCGGGGGCGCTGGGGCGGCCGCTTCCCCGGACTTCTTCTTTCCAAAACCTTCGGTGAGCCAACTAAACACAGGGAGACTCCTTTCACCACAGGACATTGATAACGCCAGTAGACCAAATTCAGGCCGCACGGGGTATGATCCCGATCAGGACCGGCTGGAATTCGCCATTCTATCCAGCAGGGTCCTGTTCCGGCAGTAACTTCGGCTCCCCCAAACGAACCACCCCGAATGCAGGCACCTGGACCCCCCGCCGGCCTGGTCGGTCACCTGGGCGAGATGCGCCGGGATGTGCTGGGCCTTCTGCTGCGCTCAGCCCAGGAATACGGGGACGTGGTGCGCCTGCTGCTCGGCCCCTGGGAGTTCTACCTGATCAACGACTCCGAATTGCTCGAGCTGGTCTTTCAGGACCATCATCCCCGCTACGATAAGAACACACGCACTGGAGCGCTGCTTCGGGAACTGACCGGCGACAGCGTGCTGACCCTCAGCGGCCAGCCCTGGCTGGTCCGCCGAAGAATGCTGGCCCCCTTCCTATCGCGCAAAGCGGTGGGCGGCTATGCCGGAATGATCCAGGAACTGACCGAGGCCTGGCTGGATTCACTCCCTGCCGGAAAGACCGTCGACCTGGCCTCGGAGATGACCCGCCTGACCTGCCGGGTGATCGCCCGGGCCCTCTTCTCGGCCGACTTTTCAGGCCAGGCCGCGCGATTGGAGACGGCCATGCTGAACGCCCTGGACGTGGTCTATGAGCGCATCGAGCGGCTCGTCGACTTCAGCCTCTCGCGTCGCGGCAGGCTCCGGGCCTCCCTGACCGAGCTCGATCAGCTCGTTTACGCAATGATGGCAAGGCGCCGAAGCTCGAGCCCGGAGCTCGACCTTCTGTCGCGCCTGCTGGATGCCCAGGATGAGGAAACGGGTCTTTCGCTGGACGACCGGGCAGTGCGAAACGAGGTGGTCACCCTGCTGCTGGCTGGCCACGATACGACCGCCAACACGCTCTCCTTCGTCTGGCACCTGTTGGGTCAGCACCCGCCGGTGTGGCAGCGCCTGCACGAGGAGGTGCAGGGCCGTACCGTGGACCTCGCGAGCCTGTCCTCGCTGCCCTACCTGACGGCCGTGATCCAGGAGACGCTCCGCCTCTACCCGCCTATCTGGGCGGTGGAGCGTCACTGCCCTCAGGGAGACGTGCTGGGCGGGTTCACCATTTCCCCCGGAGCGACCGTGGTCACCTGCCCCTACGTGACCCATCGCAAGCCCGACTACTGGAGCCAGCCTGAGCGCTTCGACCCGGAGCGCTTCCTGGGCCCGCACGAGCGTCCGCGCTACGCCTACTTCCCCTTCGGAGGTGGCCCGCGCCAATGCGTGGGCCAGAACATGGCCTTGCTGGAAGCCCATCTGATCGTGGGCCGGGTGGCTCAGTGCCGCCGATTCGTGCCGGTCGCGGGACACCACTTCAGCCTCAAGGCGGGCATCAGCCTGCGCCCACAGGGTGGACTTCCGATGCGTGTGCACGATCCCACCGACCCGATCGACGTTGTGCCGAGCCCGACCAACCGGCGGGCCCGGTGGCGAGGCTGGGGCCGCGACCTGGCCCGTGACCTGGCCCGCGACAGTCAGCGCATGCGGACTCCCATGGGCCCGGTGGAATTCGTGCACCTTGGCCAGGGACCGCCCGTGCTGGTGCTGCATGGCTCCCCGGGGGGCTACGATCAGGGAGTTCTTGGAGGGGGACACCTTCTCAAGCACGGTTTCTCCCTGCTGGCCTTATCGCGCCCGGGGTCGCTGCGCACCCCGCTGCAGAGCGGCCCCACTCTAGGCGATCAGGCCGAGCTGGCGGCCTGGCTGGCTCAAAGGCTCAAGCTCGATCTGGCCGGCGTGCTCGGTATTGGCACCGGCGGCGCGGTGGCCCTCGAGCTTTGCCTGCGCCACCCGCAGCAGCGCCTCATCTTGATGCAGGCGGTCACCGGACGCTACCAGTTGGCCCCATCCAACCGTCTGCTCAAGGCACTCCTGTTCAACCAGCCAGGAGCCTGGTTGACCAGCTGGCTCGGACCCGAGCGGCTGGCCCGGCAGCTGATCGATGCCAAGGGCTTTCTCGATCCGGCCGAGGCGGCGAGCCTGCTGGCCGCCACCCTGCAGGATCCGGAAAGGCTGGACTTTCTGATGAGCCTGCTGGAGAGCCTGGCGCCGGTGCGATTACGCCGTCCTGGAGTGGAGAACGACCTGGAGCAGTTGGCCAGCTGGGCACCTGATCTCTCCCGACTGGAGCTCCCGACCTTGATCCAGCACGGCACCCACGACGCGGATGTGCCCTTCGAGCATGCGCAATCGGCAGCGACTCGGATGACGCGGGCCCGATTGACCTCGGTGCAGGGAGGCACCCACCTGCTCCGCCTGGCCCCCGAGTGGGAACAGCTGGTCGCGGAGCAGGTGGCCTTTCTCCGTTCAAATTCCTTTCAGAGCGACCGGCTAGATTAGTCCCCAACAGGTAGCGCCGGAACGGAGCCCCCAATGGTTATCCAAGCTCAGAACCGGCTTATGGCCACGCGTCCAAGCGTCGCCTCTTCATCTTCATCCGGACCGGAGAACCCGGGTGAGGTCTTTACCCCGACTCCTGAGACTTCGATCTCGGAAGACGTCGCTTCGGCACCCACCCCGCTGAAGAACAAACTGGCCTGTGGGGCCGTCATCGCCTCAGCAGGTTGGTTAGC
Source organism: Candidatus Xenobia bacterium (assembly GCA_045863235.1). Classification (GTDB taxonomy): domain Bacteria; phylum Vulcanimicrobiota; class Xenobia; order Xenobiales; family QWHO01; genus QWHO01. The sequence goes on from BTUM01000003.1 coordinate 203,465, forward strand.
CACCAACGTGGCCTTACAGGCCCTGGGAACGGGCAGCCTGGCCGGCGCCGTCGCGGTTGGCGGGGGAGCTCTGCTGGCGGCGGCCGGCGGATACGTGGCCGCCGACCTGGCCAGCGGTGTCTTCCATCACTGGATCGATAACTATCCCACCTATGAGACCCCGGTGGTGGGCGACATGGCCTATGAGTTCCAGGTCCATCACCACAAGATTCACGACCTGGAGACCCAGTCGATCTGGACCAACATGGCCGCGGCCGGCAAGCTACTGTGGATCCCGATGGTGGCCGCCGCCGCCACCAACCAGCACTGGGCCGTGCAGGCCGCCACGCTCGGCTTTACCGGGGGAGCCTTCCTGGCCCAGGGCTCGCACCGCTGGACCCACGAGAAGAATCCCCCCAAGATCGCCGGCGTCTTGCAGAAGCTGGGTCTGATGCAGACCCGCGAGCAACACGGAGTGCACCACAAGATGCCCTGGTCGGACAACTACTGCATCGTCAACGGAATGTGGAACCCGCTGCTGACCAAGACGCACTTCTTCCGCAAGTGGGAGAAGATGATCCACACCGTGACGGGAGCCGAGCCTCACTGCTGGAAGGATCCCGGCGTCAAGGCCTTCGCCCTGGGCCAGATCAGCGAGGATGAGTTCTTGAAGAACCAGGGGATCAATCGCAAGATCTTCCGCGAGATCGTCAAAGGTCAGTTCGACGCTGAATTCGAGCGTCGGCAAGCTCTCAAGGAACATTGACCGCGATCAAAGACCGCTGGAGCCGGGTTCGAGTAGACTGTCACCAGGGTCGTTGCTCGAACTTCACATAAGGCGCACCTGTTCTCCAAGAGCAATCGACCTCAAGCAAAGCAGCCGACGGTATGTGTCAGTGGGAAGTCTCCCTTCCGTGCCACGCTACCGGTCGGCTGTTGGGTTTTCAGAGGGTGCGGCTCACGGCTCCAGGATCGGTCTGGCCTGAGGCCTGGCGCGCACCTCCCCGAACTGCTCGGTCTCGATCCGCGTCGTCACCGAGCTGGCATTCATGTAGCCGGTGCCGAGCATCTCGCGACGAGGGCGTAGACCGGTCAGAACGTTGAAATAGTTGTACTCGCCTGGCTCGAGCAGGGGCATCTCTTTGGAGATCGAGTAAACCACCCGTCCCCCGGCGTTGACGCAGTCACAGGCGGCCAGGAAACGAGCCGCTTTACCACCCTTGTTGCGCACCTTGAGCCGCACGCACACGTTTTGCTGGGTATCCAGAAAGAAGTAGGATTTCTCGACCACGAACGTGGCCGGCAGATTGGCGTCAAAGCTTCCTTTGCCGCCCTTCTCGAAGGCCGCGGCACCGGAGGGGGCGGTCTGATTGTAGTTGCTGGCCCTGGTGGCTCCGGGCAGGCCATCGGTGGTCTCTCGGGCCATGGGAGCCTGCTCGTTGTTGAAGTCATTCAGAGCTCCGGCCACGTCGTTCTGGGCATACTTCTGGCGAGCGTAGACTTCACTGGTGGAGATGGGTCCGTTGGTGACCACGGGCTCGTCGTAGCGGTCACGCAGGCTGGTATTCTTCAGGCGCGAGCGCTCCTGAGCCAGCGTCGATTCACTGGCAGCATCGGGTCCTCGCTCCTGAGAGGCGGATTTGCCGCTACGAGTGCCCCCCATGGTGCCGCTGCCCGTTCCGCCCGAGACGGTCAGAGCATCCTTGCTGCCGACTTCCGTGCCCTGGCTCAGAAAGACCCGGTGGTCGCGGGTTCGCACGGTGGCGCTATCGGCCTCCAGAGCGGTCACCTCGAGCTGGATCGGATCGGGGGTCAGCCCCTCCACCCACAAAACCGCCCCCACCCTGACCTGCACTCCCTGGACCAGCTTGATGACGTAGCATCCTTTCTGGCCGGGCACCGGAGTGAGCACCTTGCCCACCTGGTAGAGCTTGCTCTGAGCCAGCGCCAGGGCAACCATCAAGAGCGTCAAGAGCGTGGCACGAATCTTCAAAGGCTCATCCTCCTGCTCGAAAACGGTCTCGGACCGCTCCTAAGTTCGCTGGCCGCTGGCTCCAACCTCTCTCCAGGACTGAACCTGAACTGTGCGCTTCCCTGGAACAGGCGCATCTGCGACTGCGTAGAAAGAGCTGCCATGCTGATCACCTCCCAGGTAGTCGACCGCCTTCCCGAAGCTCCCAACCGATTTCGCGATGACCGCGGGCTGCAACGCCTGCTGGCCCGCCACCTCAGCCCCGAGGCCCAGCGCTGGGCCGAGCCCGTGCTCGACCGCATGGGCGCCGCCTCGGCGGGCGAGCTGGACGAGCTGGCCGCGCTGGCCGACCGCAATCCCCCGCGCCTGCACCCCCGCGACCGATTCGGCAACCGGGTGGACCAGCTCGAGTTCCACCCCGCCTACCTCCGATTGCAAGAGTTCGCCTACGGCCAGGGCATCGTGGGAGCCTACTACGACCGGCGCGTGCGCCAGGTGCTGCAAGAGTCCACCGAGGCGGTCAAGTTCGCCCAGGGCTACCTCTTCGCCCAGGCCGAGCAGGGGCTCTACTGCCCCATCTGCATGACCGATGGCACGGCCTACCTGATCGAGAAGTATGGCTCTGAGGACCAGAAGCTGCGCTTCCTCCCCCACCTTACCTCCGAGAGCCTGGACAGCCTGTGGGAAGGCGCCATGTGGCTCACCGAGAAAGCGGGCGGCTCGGACGTGGGGGCCACCGAGACGGTGGCCCGGCCCACCTCCAGCGAGCACGTCCACGCTTTGAGCGGCGAGAAGTGGTTCTGCTCCAACGCCGGCGCCGAGCTGGTCATGGTGCTGGCCCGGCCTGTCGGGGCTCCCGAGGGCACGACCGGGCTAGGCCTGTTTGCTCTGCGGCGCCATCTGGAGGATGGGCGGCTCAACCACCTCCACCTCGAGCGCCTCAAAGACAAGCTGGGCACCCGCTCGATGCCCACCGGCGAGGTCATCTTGAACGGCTCGCTGGCCGAGCCGGTAGGCAGCCTGTCGAGGGGCTTCCTGCAGATGACCGACATGCTGAACCTGTCCCGACTCTACAACGCCACCGCCTCGGTCGCCCTGATGCGGCGCGTGCTCACCGAGTCGGTCCGCTACGCGGTCGTTCGCCACACCTTCGGACACTCGCTGCTCTCTTATCCGCTGGTCCAGTCCCGACTGGTGGACATGCTGGTGGAGCAGGAGGCCGCCCTGCACCTGTTATTCTGGCTCTATGCCTGGCGGGGCAAGGCCGACTCGACGCAAGAGAAACTGGCCCGCATGCTGACCCCGCTGGCCAAGCTGACCACCGGTCGCTCGGCGGTCGACCACGCCAGCCAGGCCGTGGAGATGCACGGTGGCTGCGGCTACATCGAGGACTGGCCGCTGGCCCGCCTACTCCGCGACGCCCAGGTGCTGCCCATCTGGGAGGGCACCACCAACATCCTGGCCCTGGACGCCTTTCGAGCCATGCACAAGGAGAAGACCCACGAGGCCTTCTTCGAGTTCGTGGGCAAGCACAATGCCGATGAAGGCGTGCGCCTGGCCGCCGGCGAGCTGAAGAGCTCGCTGGAGACGCTGCTGAGCCGTCCCGGCCAGCCCGGAATTCTGCCCTGGTGCCAGCAGGCTACCCGCGTCTTCCAGGCCACCGTGCTGGGCCTGACGGCGCAGGACGAGCACTCCAAGCAGGTAGCCGAGCACTATCTCAAGCGCCACTTCGCCGCCGACCGCCACAGCCTGAGCCCGAGCTACCTCGAGCACGCCGTGCGCCACCACCAGAGCCTGCTCGGGCTGCCCTGATCCTCGAGTTTCTGCACACCCAACAGGCCGAGCAGGCCCTGGCCGAATTGCGTCAGGGTCCCCTCGATCTGCCCCGGCTGGAGCTCTTGCGGCGCCAGTTCGGCGAGCGGGCCCGCTGGTTGATGACCCAGGCCGAGCTGCGCCGTCTGGCCCGGACAAAGTTCTCGAGAGCCGAGAGCTTGTTCTTCGAGCGCGAGGCGCTCGAGCAGGCCAGCTCGGAGGCGCTGGCCGAGCACCGAGCCGAGCGGCTGGACCGACTGGCCCCGCCCGGGCCGGTGCTGGACCTGGGTTGCGGCATCGGGGGCGACCTGTTGGCCCTGGCTGCCCGGCGCGAGGTGGTGGCCTACGAGCGCGACCCCCATCGGGCCGAGCTGGCTCGGGCCAACCTGCGGGCCCTGGGCCTGAATGCCACGGTGCACACGGGCGAGTTTCCGACTGACCTGAAGGCCGCCGCCGCCTTCTGCGACCCGGCCCGGCGGCGCAACGGCCGCCGTTTGCTCGATCCCGAGCAGGGCGATCCGCCCCTGAGCAGCCTGCGAGCCCTGCGGGTGGGGCTGCTGGCTGTCAAGGTTGCACCCGGCCTCGAGAGCGTGCCCGAAGGGCTGGGGATGGAGCTGGTCGGCCTTCCCGGCGAGTGCCGCGAGGCGGTGCTCTGGTCGGACTGCCCGGGACGTCGCTGGGGCAGCTTTCTGGACGACCGGGGCTGGCTCGAGCTGACCTCGGGCCCCGACCCTGAGGCCACCGGAAGGCTCGATCCGGGCGCCTACCTTTACGATCCCGAGCCCACCGCCGTGCGGGCCCGGGCCCTGGGCAGCCTGGCCGAGGAGCTCGAGGCCCGGCCTTTTGACCCGCAAGTGGCCTACCTGGTGGGCCCGCACGCCCGGCAGCACCGGCTGGCGGCCTGCTTTGAGCTGCTCGAAGTGCTGCCCTTCTCGCTCAAGCGGGTCCAGGCGGCTGTGCGGGCGGCAGGTTGGAGCCGCCTGGAGATCAAAAAGCGAGGTCACGCACTTACCCCGGAGGAGCTTCGGCGCAAGCTGCGCCTGGCCGACTCGGGGGGCGAGGGCACCCTCATTCTGACCCGCCAGGGGGACCGACCGTTGGCCCTGTTGGCCCGACGCATCCGATGATCGAGTACGCCCGCCTGACCTGGCCCGAGGTCGACGCCCTGGACCGCAACCTGCCGCTCTATCTCCCGCTGGGTCCGGCCGACTGTCCGGAGGACGGCGTGGTGCTGCCTTCGGTTCCCTACGGCTTCCCAGGCAGTGGCCTGGAGGTGCCCGGCTGGCGCGCCTATGTCGACAACCTGGTCGGTGGGCTGCGCGAGGATGGCTTTCGGAACGTGCACGTGTTGTCCGCGCCCTGTGAGGTTGAGATGGAGCCCGAGCCGGTCCTGCTCCTCCCGGTGGGCCACACCGAGCAACACGGCTACCACCTGTCGATGGCCGTGGACACCATCCTGATCGACGCGGTGGCCGAAGGAGTGGTTCGGCGGATGCCCGGACAGGCCGCCCGTCTGCCGGTCATGCCCTACGGGGTCAGCACCCACCGCCCTTGCTTTCGAGGCACGCTCAATGCCGGGGGCAGGGCCTTCGAAGACTTCTACCTGCAGGTGCTCGAAGAGCTCTACCGGCGGGGCGCCCGCCGCTTCTACCTGCTGAGCGGGCACGGGGGAAACTGCTCGTTCATGGTAACGGTGGTCAAGTACTTCGGCGAGCGCCACCCGGACGCGTTCTGCGCCACTTCCTTCCTGTATCTGTCCGGCCCGAGCGGAGTGGAGGCCCTGGAGCGCCACCGCACCTCTCCGCGCGGGGGGATGGGCCACGGAGGCGAGCTGGAGACCTCGCTGATGCTCCACCTGGCCCCTGAGCAGGTCTTCATGGACCGGGTGGTGGACGAGCTCGACTTCGTCTCCACCGAGAGCTACTTCATGGAGTGGATCGAAGGCGGAGCCCTGGTGGCCAATCCGTCCTGGTATGACGACACCGTCAGTGGGGCCTACGGAGCAGGCTCCCACGCCACGGCCGAGAAAGGTCGTCTCTGGCTGGAGGCGGCGGTCGAGGAGAAGGCCGGCCACGTGCTCGAGATCGCCGAGCAGCACCGTCGGCGCCTGGAGCGCCAGAGGGAGGGCTTCGGAAGGTGGAAGTTCAGGAGCGGTGACCATCGAGTATGAGCTGTCCGAGGACGAGCTGCTGGAAGCGAGCTTGCACGGCTCAGGCTCGCGCATTCCCCGCTGGGTGCTCGGTTTGGGTTCGGGAGCGGTGCTGTTACAGGTCGCCCTGCTCGGTGATCTGACCGGCATCCCCGTCCTGGCGGGCATTTTCACGGCTCTGACGGCCGGTCCCTGGCTCCAGAAGAAAATGACCCGCAGCACCATTCGCTCCAACCGCAAGGAGCTGTGCGGTCCCACCTCGCTGAGCGTCACCGAACGGGGGCTGCGCCTGAGCGGGCCGACCTTCACCGGCGAGACGCGCTGGGCCGGCTTCGTGCGCTGGCAGGAGAGCCCCACCACGCTGCTGATCCATCCCCAGCGCAACCTGTTCTACGTGGTGCCCAAGCGGGCGTTTCAGCCCGAGCAACTGGAGGAATTTCGGGCCCTGCTGCGCGAGCAGATCGGTCCCCCCGGCAAGGTGCGCGGGCGATGAGAGCGAAGCACTGGGCCCTATGCCTTCTCCTCTTGCTGGTTCCCGTGCAGGCTGAGCCGACCCGCCCCCGAGCCCGCGAGCTGGGCGTCGTGGTGGGCACGCTGCCCCCCGGCCCTCAGAACGCCATCACCGACGTCAAGGGCGTGCGCGTGGGCCACACCACGCTGCGGTATGGCGAAGGGCCGCTGGTGCCCGGAAAGGGCCCGGTGCGAACGGGCGTGACGGCCATCCTCCCCTGCCCCGACCCCTGGGACACCCGCCTCCCGGCGGCCGGCTTCTTGCTCAACGGCAACGGCGAGATGACGGGTCTTGCCTACCTCAATGACATCGGCCGGCTGGAGAGCCCGATCCTCTTGACCAACACCCTGAACGTGGGCCGGGTGGCCGACGCGGCCGTCACCTGGTTGATCGGCAAGCACCCCGACATCGGCGTCACCGGCGACGTGCCGGTGCCGGTGGTGGCCGAGTGCGACGACAGCACCCTCAACGACATCCAGGGGCGCCACGTGGGCGAGAAGGAGGTGCTGGCCGCTCTGGACGGTGCCCTGGAAGGTCCGGTGGCCGAGGGTGCGGTGGGCGGGGGCACCGGAATGGTGTGCTACCAGTTCAAGGGAGGCATCGGCACCGCTTCGCGGCGCGTCCCGGACGGCTACACGGTGGGCGTGCTGGTGCAGGCCAACCATGGCCTGCGCGAGGAGCTGACCGTGCTGGGCGTGCCGGTGGGGGCAGCGATGCCCGAAGCGGTGCTGCCCCGGCGCAGCTTCGGCTCCATCGTGATGGTGGTGGCCACCGACGCCCCCCTGAGCCAGAGCCAGCTCAGTCGGCTGGCCCGCCACGCCGCCATCGGGCTGGCCCGAACCGGGGCCATGGCCCATCACGGCTCGGGCGACCTGATGCTGGCCTTCAGCACCGCCAATGGCATCCAGCGCGGGCAGGAAGAGACCACCCAGAGCCTGACCCAGCTGGCCGATCAACGCCTGGACCCGCTCTACCAGGCCACCGTGGAGGCCAGCGAAGAGTCCATCTACAACGCCCTGCTGGGAGCCACCACCACGGTGGGACGCGACGGAGCCCGGGCCGAGGCCATCGACCCGGTGCGCCTGCAAGAGCTGCTGCGCTCGCATGGCAGACTCTGAGCTGTTTATGGTGGACCGTTCTGGATAGAGCGACTACAGGCTCATCAGGACCCAGTGTTCGCAGGATCGGAAGCATACGGTTGACATAGACAACTACTTAGTCATAATGAAACCATGACCACCGTGAACGTGCACGAAGCCAAGGCCCGCCTTTCCGAACTCCTCAACCTCTTGGAGATGGGTGAGACCGTCGTGATCTGCCGACGAAACAAGCCAATCGCAGAGTTGCGTCTCTATCGCGACCGGGGCAAATCACGCCCCATCGGGCTTTGCCCCGAACTTCCCCCATTGACCGAGGCTTTCTTCGAGCCCCTGCCTGACGAGTGGTTGGAAGCATTTCATTGAAGTACCTTCTGGATACCTGCACGTTTCTCTGGCTCATCCGGGGGGACCCCGCCTTGAGCGTCCCGGCCAGAGATGCGATCCTTGATACCACGAATGAGGTCTATCTCAGCGTGGTAAGCGCCTGGGAGATTGGAGTCAAGTTCGGTCTGGGGAAGCTTACTTTGCCGTCGCCTCCAGAGGCTCTGGTCGCGCGCGAGCGACTGCGCCATCAACTCGAGTCCTTACCACTGCTCGAGGGCGCTGCGCTCACCGCCAGCGGCTTGCCCCTTCACCACCGTGACCCATTTGATCGCCTTCTGATTGGCCAGGCTCTGCATGAAGGTTTGACGATTCTCTCCCCTGACGGCCTGCTGCAGCAGTACAGCGTTTCCATCCATTGGTAGCACCGTGGATCGGGTTTCTCCCAGTAAACCGTGGGAGCGCGACCGCTGCAGCGCCCCATCCGGCTACCTGGCCAGGGCGCGACAGAAGACCTCGCGTTGAGCCGGAGTGGTCCCCGTCCCAGCAAGGCCTCGACAGCAGCCTCGGGCCGCTCGACGGGCTGGGCGGAGGAGCCGGGAATTCCTCGGGTGGATCTCCATTCCATGCTCGTTCGAGGATGCGAGCCAAACCTCTCAGTATAGTCGGGTTCTGTCGTGGCGAGGCAGAGCCGCAACAGACGCGAACAGACAAAGTACGTGAGCTGGCGATCAGCTTGACTCGGACCCCGCAAGGTGCGCGGGCGGTGAGCGCGAAAGACCTGGCTCTATGACTTCTCCTGTGGCCGTGCAGGCTGACCCGGCTCGTCCCCGGGCCCACGACCTGGGCATCGTGGTGGACACGTTGCCCCCCCGGTCTGCACAACGCGATCACGGTGCGCGTGGGCCACATTACGCTGCGTCACGGCGAAGGGACCCTGTGAGCGGCCAGGGGTGCTGCTGCGCCGCAGTTTCGGGTCCATCGTCACGCTCGCATGTCTGACTCTGAGCTGTTGATGGAGGATCACTGCGAGGCCTACGTGTTCTGGAAAGAACGCGGGGTGCGGGGGCGTACCTGCCTGCATGTGGATGCCCACCTCGACGTGAGCGAGGCCGGCCTGGATTGCGGCACTCTGAGCGCACTGGCTCACGCCTGCAGCGCCGCCGAGCTCGAGCCTCACCGGGTCTCCAACTACCTGCCCTGGGGCGGCTTTCACTGCGGCAACTACCTCTACCCGGCCCTGCGCGAGGGGCTGGTCGACCGCTTGATCTGGGTGGTACCGCCCTTCATGCCGGGGAAAGACCCGGTGGAGTGGGCTCGGGGCGAGTTGCAGAACTGGGTGGACCTCAAGCAGGGCGAGTTTCGCGCCCTGCGACTCGAGCAAGGCCGGGTGGAAGGGGTGCTGGTGGAGCGCCCCCTCACCCTGTGTACGGCCGACAACCTGCCCGAGTTGTCCGAGCCGGTGCTGCTGGACGTGGACGTGGACTACTTGCTGGATCCGGACGACCGACTCTGGCAGTCGCCTTGGGAGCTGGCAGAGTCGCTGGCGGGGGTTCAGCGCGACCTGACCACGGTCGCCTACTCGGTGAATGGCGGCTATACGCCCCTCGAGCATCGCTGGCTGGGCCCGGCCACGCTGGAGGCTCTGACCGGGAGGGGCAGGCCGGAGTGGGTGGCGGCCCGGATGGGACGGGGACCGATCCCCGCGGGAGAGCCGCCGGCGTGGTACTCTGAGACGGTGGAGGAGCGGGCCATCAACCGCGGCTGCCTGCACTTTCGCCGGCAGGAGTATGCTGAGGCCCGGCGCTGGTTCGAGCAGGCCCTCCCCGAGGACGGGCCGCTGGCCGCCTACCTTTTGGCCCTGACCGACAGCCGCTCGGGACGCCGTGAGGAGGCCGTGGATGCCTTTGAGGAGCTGGCCCAGGACCGCCGTTTGAGCCCCCGCGAGCGAGGCTACGTGCAGTTCTTGATGGCCCGCGACCTGCACCGGGAGGGTCGCCATCCGGAGGCGGCCGCTGCCTTCGAGAAAGCCGCCGCGGCCGAGCCCGACAACCCCGTCTACCTGCACCACCAGGGCCTCTGTCTGATCGACGGGGGCTGGGTCGAGCAAGGCACGCGCACCCTGCGTCGAGCCATTCGGCTGGGGCCCGACCGCCTGGCCGCCCTGGAGTTGCACTACGAGCTCTTTCGGCTCTATCGTCAACTGGGCCAGACCGCTTTTGCCCAGGCCGAGTTGCGGGCGCTCAGCCAGAAGGATGTGACCGGCCTTTATCACCTCAAGGCCATGGCTCAAAGCGGGCGATGATCAAGGTGCGCCCGGCCTCCTGCTCGGAGGACTACTCCTGGCTGATCGCGCTGGCGGTGGACTCGGTGCTCTTCGGGGTACCCTCCAGCCGGCCGGCCTCCCAGGTGCAGGAGAGGGCCCGGCACAGCCTGGCCAATCTGGAAGCGACCTGCTCGGACGGCTCGGTGGTGGCCCTGATCGCCTGGGAGGGCGAGCGCCGGGTGGGCTACCTGATCTTGCAGCTCGAGGAACGGGATCGCTTCACGGGGACCGCTCAGAGCTTCATCTACGACCTGGCCGTGGAGCGCGACCGGTGGGGAGCCCACGTGGTGCATCGCCTGGTGGAGCAGGCCGCGCGCGAGACGGCCCGGCGCGGCCATCGATTCATGGTGGGCGAGGTCACCTTCGACAACGAGCGCACCCTGGTACAGGCCCGCCGTCTCGGCTTCGTGGTCGAGCGCGTTCGGCTGGGCATCGGTTGTGGACCGGAGGGAAGGATCCCCCTGCAGCGCCAATCCGACACCGCCTATACCGCCAGCCGCCAAAAGAAAACCCGGCCCATCTGAGAGCCGGGTGGAGATGGTCGGGGCGAGAGGATTTGAACCTCCGGCCTCATCGTCCCGAACGATGCGCGCTGCCAGGCTGCGCTACGCCCCGATAACGAGGATGATTATAGCATAACCCTCGTTTGTGTCAAAGGGAAAAATCCATGGTTCTGGCCAGCTGATTCCCCGCGATGGAGGATTCAGCGATTCCTCAGCCAGCCCCGAAAGGAGTGTAAAACCCGGCAAAGCGCGAGCACATTAGATCCCATCGAAAACGACTTTTCCTCCCTCGATCATCCAGGTCTCGGTGATGGTCGCCCCGAGTCCCTTCTGACCTGCGGTCGTGGCAGGGATGGTGCTGGTGGACTTCCCGGTCGGCTCGATGGTAACGCGTTTGCCCTGGGTGGTCATGGGGAAGTTGGCCGTGCCCTCAAACTTAAGGCCCGTGAACACCTCCTGATTTCCAAGCAAGGCTGAGAAATCGGCGAGCGCGGTCACCTGGAGCTGGTTTTGGGCTAGCGTGGCCCGACCGCTGGGCGTGCCCTGCTTCCTCAGGGTTTCCGTGCCCGAGATCTTGCTGCTGAGGATCTCGGTGCGAGTGCCGGAGAAGTCCGTATTGACCGCCTTGAACTTCTTAACCTCGAATCCCCCCGCAGGCTTGCGTGCGAGGGTTAGCTCGCACTCGTAGGTCAACTCAAGGTGACCCTGAATGCGGTCCTCTCCAAACTGGTGCTTGCCAAACAAGATGTCTTCATCCCGCACGATCTTGAGCCGGAACTTCTTTCCGCAGGCGGGGTCGAAGGTCGGGTTCTTCCGGATGAAGTCCTTGAGCAGGTCCTTCAAGGCAAGATTTGGATTGGCCTGGGCTTCCTTGGCCAGGGCGTTGGCGACCATCGGGGTTCCGAAGGAGGTGCCGCTGGCGATGTTGGGGCAATCTGCCGGGGTTCCCGCCGGCCTGGGAATAGGCACGTCGCGACCCGGAGCGCGTATGAAGTTCGGATCGTTGGGGCGCGAAAAGTTCTGTCCGTTGTCCTCCCGACACTCGCCGGGCCTACCGCTGCTCCCGACCACGACGATGTGCTCCATGGCCTCGGGATACTTCTTGCGCAGCTCGTCCAGGGCGCGGGTCAGGTCGACCCCGACCTCGCCCCTGTCGGCGACCCCGTTGCCGGCGGACACCACCAGCAGCACGTTGTCCAGCGCGCCCTTCTCGCTGAAGGACTGCAGGAGGCTGGCATAGGTGGTGAGAGTTGCGACCTGGTTGGCGAGTTGTCCCTGAGGCGTGTCCGTCGCGAGGCCTCCGATCGAGCTCGAGATCACGATAGGACCCTGGCTCTCAAAGCGAGCCGCGTTGGCGACGGAGTTGGCCAACAGCGCGTTGCCCGCGGCGACACTGACGTCGCTGAAAGTAAGAAAGAGATTTCCGAGAACATCCCAGGCCGATGGCAAGCCGTTCGAGGTCACGCCGATTCTCTCGGTCTGGCCGGAAAACTTGTCAAAGGCGATCCGGGAGGTCATGTCTCCGTGGGTGCACGGCTGGCCGGCCTTGGAGAAAATGTCCACCGTGGCCATCCGAACCGGTCCTGTCCCGGCCGCCTGGACGTCCTCCGGGTTGACGGGTCCGCAGTATTCTTCGATTCTTGCCTGGATAGCCCCGACCGGAGGGGCGGAGACGGCGACGAGGGGAGTAACGCTCAGCACTTCGGGAGCGTTTGCAGTGGCTGCGATGAAGGCTCCCTCCTGTCGAGGCGGGACCTGAATGAGAAAGATCCCCGTATCCGGGACGAAGTCTGCCAGAGTGCCCCCGTTGGCCTCGGCCAGGGTCGCAATGGCAGCATCGCTCACCCCCGCGTGGGCCTGCAGATAGACGTAGCCGGCAAAGGCGGAGACAGTCACGTCCTCGCCCAGCAGGTTCCGGTAGGAGACCGGGCCCAACTCGAGGAGTTGAGCGGGCGGCGGCTGTATGGGATTGAGCGGTGTCGCCGGCGGGGTAAACGAGCCACCACCGCAAGCTGTAGCCAGGAGAGCGACTGTCAGGATGAGGAGGTAGGCGGAGTATCGCATACGGGGCCTACGTTCTCGGATGATTCTTCAATGACCTCTTAGGACCCCTGAGCACATATGCGTCCTGCTTCAGAGGCAACCTACAATACGTCCCTGTTGAGAGTCGCCTCGAATCTTGGCCTCGTTTGTGAGCAGGTTCCTCCAAACGGGTGGACTACGCCACCACTGAGATATGTTGGGTGCAGTGCGAGTCGCCCACTAAGGCGCCGCGCGTTGAACACTTCAGGAATTGGCGCGGCGCCGTTCAACAGATTGTCTACACAATCTGTTGGGCGCAGGATGATGGAACGAGCGCGCCGGGGCGGATATCAAACCTGTTATTTACGTACAGCAGGATTCTTCGGATGCCCACGCCGCGAAAGCGGTTTTTCAACAGGCCGGCGACACGAAGCGGGATGTGGATTCTGCCCTGCCCGCCTGAGAAGAAGTCTGATATTCTTCATTTTTTTGCACCAGACATGTCCTCTGTCTGAAACGAGCAACGAAGCATTGGGCGAAGAGAATCAAATTCAACACAGGAAATGCCCCCCCCCGCATAGCGAATACCTCAATCCAAGGCCACCACTCGGGGAGGGGCCCATTCTCACCTGCCGCCGCGGGGTCACACTGGCGACCGTTCTCGCTCTTGGAGCACTTCTTGCCGTCCTCACGATGGCCGT
>BTUM01000004.1:0-210981 GCA_045863235.1 Candidatus Xenobia bacterium
CAGTACCTTGCCGAACTCAGAATTTTTTTCAAGGTTGGCTTGCCGAAAGCTCACGCCGCAGCGCCCCCTTCAAGACGTGGCATGCAAGCGGAGTATTGGCCCAGATTCGCTCCCAGAAGGCCCACCTTCCCCGACCCGAGAACAGCCAGGACATGGATCTGCTGGCCGAGCTGAGGGGGCGCTCCACAGGAGCGGCGGTGCTGGTGCACGGGCCCTTCGGCGCGGGCAAAACCCACCTGATCAGCGTGCTCGAGCCGCCTCTGCTGGTGGGGGCGGCCTCCCCCGACGGGTCGGAGGCCTTCGAGGCGTTCCGGGCCGCCCTGGCCAGCGCCGATGACGAGCTGCGGCGCACGCTTGTGCGCACCGCTGGCGCCGGTGGGCCGTTCTTCCACCCCCTGGCACCGCAGCTCTTCCCGCCACCCAGGCTGGAGCCGCCCGAGGCCTGGTTGGAAGCCGCCTCCCACTGGTTGTGCCAGGTCTCCCGAGAGCATCCCGGGCTGATACTGGCCTTAGACGACGCCCAGTGGCTGGACGAGCCATCCCGAATGCTGGTGCAATGCCTGGTGCCGCGCCTGGCCAGCGCTCCCCTGGTCCTGCTGCTGGCCTCCGAAAGCGACGAGCCAGCTCTGACCCAGTTCCAACGCCTGCCTCTCAAGCCCGAGGAGAGCCCACTGCTGGCCCGCGAGCTTCAGCACGAGAACGAGAGCATGGATCTCGAGTCCCTCGTCACCAGCCGACTGGCCAGGATGCAGGAGCAGACGCTGGAGGCCCTGCGCGACGCGGCCCTGCTGGGCACTTACTTTCCCCTCGAGAAGGCCCTCGAGCCGGCTTTGCAGGCCCGACTGCTCGAGGAGGTGCGACCCGGCCTGTTTCGTCTTATGCACCCGCGCGTCCGGGATACGCTGCTGGCCAACCTCGATCCCCAGGACCTGCGCCAGCGGCACCAGCGGTTGGGAGCGCCCGGCCGCGGCACGCTCTTCACCCGCGCTCGCCACGTGCGGGCCGCCGAGCAGACCGGAACGAACGTGCACCAGACGTGTCTTGCGGCCGGTCTCCAGGCGCTCGAGCAGGGGGCGCCGGAGACCGCCCGCGAGTTCTTGCTGGCCGCCCGCAAGGCCGCTCCCGAGACAACCGACGCGACTTTGCTCAGAGCCCTGGGCCAATCCTGTGCCGCCACCGGACGTCTGGAGGAAGCGCGTCAGGCGCTGCGAGCGGCTCTGGAGGCAGAGAGCGACCTGCCCACCCGCACCCGGCTGGCTCTGCGACTGGCCCAGTTGGGGCTGCCCGAAAGCGCCCGGGCTGAGCTCTTGACCCGTGCCCTGCGTGAGAACGGACTGGAGCCCCCCACAGGCTCCTGGCCCGGCATCTTGCGCTCGGCCCTGCGCTGGCTCGGCCCCCGCAGGCCAGAAAGCTCCAGCCTTCGGGTCGAGGTCATGGGCCTGGCGGCGCTCTGGGCCGCCAGCGAGGTCACCCCTGGACCGCTGCTCGAAGCGGGACTGGAGGCCTGGCGCCTCAGCCGCCGGTTGGGTCTCTCGCGCGAGAAAGTCCGCCTCAGCTGCGACCTGATGCTCCTGTCGGGTCTGCTCGGATTCGAGCGCCTGGCCCGCCATTTCCACGGGGTGGCCAGCCGCGAGGCAAGCCAGCTGGCCGACCCGCCAACCCTGGCTCGCACGCGGGTCATGAGCGCCATCACCTCGCACTTTTTGGGCCATCCTCTGGAGGCCGAGCTGGAGCTGAGCAAGCACCTCACCGAGCAGGGCCACTGGCTGAGCACGCGCGACTTCCTGTTCGCCTGCAACGACCTCTGCTGGAACCTGATGCTGCGGGGCCAGACCCGGCAGGCGCTGCAGTTCGTCGAGCGGGCCCGCGAGCGAGTGCGCCCCTCCCCCGGCAGCCAGGCCGACCTGGACACGTTGAGCACCTACGTGGTCTCGCTCTCGAGCACGCTGGGACGGGTGCGGGAGGCTTTGGAGACCCTGACCAGCATCCAGGAGCGTTTCAAGCACGCCCCTCCCCTGCTGCAGGCCAGCCTCTACGGGCACGCGGTGCGCTACTACCTCGAGCAAGACGAGCTGGGCGCCCCGCTGGAGGAGCTTCTGGGCCGTTTTGCGGCTTTGCAGCTGCCCCCCGCCTGGGTGCCGGTCCACCGGCGCTACTTCTACATCAGCCAGGCCCAGGCGCGGCTGGCCCAGTGCGAGGCCATCGAGTCCGGCCCGACTCCCGAGTCGTTGGCGCGCCTGAAGACTGCTCTGGAGGAGCTGCGCCGGGCAGCCCGCCCGCCCATCCTGCGAGCCCACCTGCTGGTGCTGCAGGCCAGCTGGAGCCGGCTCAACGGCCACCTGGAGAGAGCCTTGCGCCAGGTGGAGAAGGCTGAGCGTCTGGCCGACCGACTCGATGCTCCCGAGATCAACTTCTGGGCCGCCCGCGAGCGGGCTCTGATCAACCGCCTGCAGAGCAATCATGCTGCCAGCTTGCGCTATGCCGAGCTGGCTCACTGGTTGGCCGGCCTGCAAGGCTGGACCAACAGGGCCCGCCGAATCCGCCGTGAGTTCTCGCTGGGCGCCCTGGTCGCCCGGGAGACTCAGGCCAGCACCACGGCCTCGCTGGCCACCGAGCGCAGCCGGGCAGAGCGCCTGCAACAGGCCATGCGCCAGTTCCGCGAGGTGCACCAGATGGCCACCACCGACTCTCTGACCGGCATCCCCAACCGACGCTTCTTCTTCGAGCAGGCCGAGGAGGTCTGGGCCGATCCGGCCCGGCCCGTGGCGGCCATCTTGCTGGACGTGGATCACTTCAAGCGGATCAACGACACTTACGGGCACGCCGAGGGCGACCAGGTGCTCAAGGCGGTGGCCGCGACCTGCGCCGGCTGCCTGCGCCAGGGCGACCTGCTCGGACGCTACGGAGGGGAAGAATTCGCCATCCTGCTCAGCGACGTGCGCGAAGAGGAGGCCCGGGCCAGCGCCGAACGCGTGCGGGCCGCCCTGGAGGCGGCTGCGGTGGGTACGTTGCGCGTCACCGCCAGCCTGGGAGTGGCCTGCCGGCGCGACGAGGGGGAGCTCTCCGACCTGCTGCGCCGGGCAGACGAGGCTCTCTACCGGGCCAAGGCGGCTGGGCGCAACCGGGTCGAGCTGGGCTGATTCATCGTCCCTTTAGAACGGGGCCCGGGCCACGAAGTACTTGGTCAGTTTCCTGGTGACCTCCCAGATCGTGGTGCAGCCCTGCGGAAAGTGGGCCGAGTCGCCCGCCACCAGGGTTCGGGTGGGGCCGCCAGGGCGGCAGTCGGTGACGGTCAGCTCGCCCTCCACGATGTAGACGAACTCGTCGTAATCGAAGTGGAACTGGTAGCGCCCGACCTCGCAAGACCAGAATCCGGCGCTGGCGCCCTCGTCGGCGCTCTGGGCAGTGAAGAGGCAGCGGGCCCGGGGGGAGCCCTCCAGCACCTCCTCGGCCGGCAACTCGATGGAAGGCAACGGGCCTTTCGGCAGCTTGCCGAAGCTGACGCGGGCGGCGCGGCTCATCCCAACGCCCAGGCGAACATGCCCGTGTAGGGCTCGCTCGAGAGCATGTCGGCACCGAACGAGCGCTCGATCTTGGCCGTGATGGTGGGGTGCATCGGCCCGAAGTTGATCTGCTCGCTCAGGGCCGCGATGGGATGGTTGGGACTCATCGAGCGGGTGCCGATCAGGTTGCGCGCCCCGGTCACGATGTGACAGGCGGCGCGAGTGCCGCTGTACTTGATGAGCGAGCCGCAATCCATCAGGTCGTTGGCCACCTTGTCGATCTCCTCGGGAGGGCCCTGCGAGCGTACCAGCCGGCAGTAGCGGTCGCAGCAGAGCCCGAAGCTGCGGGCCAGGGCCAGCTGCGAGCGAAGCTCCAGCGAGAGCCGGCCCGAGTCGACCATGAACCCGTCCACCTCGGCCAGCGGCTCGTCGTCGTCGGTATGCACCGAGTTCGCGAACTTGCGCACCTCCTCCAGGGCCCGGCAGGCCCCTCCCAGGTACGCGGCCGTCACCAGCGCCTCGAACCAGGCGGTGGCGTAGAAGGAAACGTGATCGGTCAGATCGTCGGAAATGGAGAGCACGTTGCGACTTTTGAGGCGTAGATTGTTGAACTGGACCGGACGCGTGTCGGTCAGGGCCATGGCCCCCGGAAAGAGCGAGGGCCCCAGCTCGATGGCCGGCTGGTTCTTCAGGTTGACGTAGAACATCCCCATCTCCTCGCCCACGAAACCGCTGAACAGAAGGATGTCAGCCTCCGAGGCGATGGACTGAAAACCCTTGCGCCCCGAGCACAGAAAGCCTCCGTCGCTCTGGGGGATGGCCACCACGTTGCGAAAAGCCTCGTCCTTATGCTTGATGTTCTCGCCAAAGCTGGAGATGGCCATCAGCGAGCGATAGCGGCGGATGGTATCCACCAGCATCTGGCGCCGTCGCTCGAACTCCGGCACCGAGGGGACAGGCAAGGTTGCCAGGGCAGCCAGGTTGTACTGGTGCATGGTCAGCCCCACCGCCAGGGGCACCGAGGCCCGGGCCATCAGGTAGAAAGCCTCGTAGGAGCGCACAAAGAGCTCGCCGGCGTCCTCTTGCAGATAGCAGGGCAGATACGGGATGGAGCTGGCACGCACGGCATCGAAGAAGGTGCGCGACTTCTTGTCGGGGGCAGCAACCTCCACCTTCTCGGCGATCTCGCGCGCCTGGGCCCGAATGGACTCGCGGTCGATTGCGGGCGGGGCCAGGGTCTTACTCATCGACCGCCGTCTCGGGCTCAGCCTCGGACCCGGATTCATCCTCGCCGTCCCCGGGCGATACGGCCGGAAGCGCCTGGCGCAGGCCGGAGGCCCCTGCCAGCACCTGGGCCCAGCCGTGATGAAGCTCGCGGGTGGAGCGGTTCTCCTCCACGGCGTGCATGCGATTGACGCCCTCCAGGGCGCTCTCCACCACCCGCAGCATGTGCGGGAAGCTGGGATCCTCCGGATGCTCGTCCACCGACTGCTGGAGCAACGCCTGGGCCTCGAGCAGGGTGAACTCGAGCGGCTGCAAGGCCTGCATCAGCTCCGCCAGCCCCGCTTCTCCCGCCAGGACGCGGGTGTAGGCCTCGTAGACGGCCATGAACTCGTCGTTGACCTGCACCTGCTCGAACTCGATCTCGTTGGGCTCCGGGTCAGGGATGAGCCGATCGACCTCGCAGTTGGGGCAGGTCGACTCAGGGCCACTGGAGCCGCATCCGGGACAGATGGGGGTGGATGAAGCGGCCAACTGAGCCAGCTCATCGCAAGACCGCAGAAAACGGCTCGAGCAACCTTCCAGCTCCTGCAGAGCGGCAGCGGCGTCACCGTGCCCCTCCAGGGCGTCGTGCATGGTCGCCAGGCTCTGCTCGAGGTTGGCACAGGCAGCCAGGTTCGATTCGATGAGCGCAAAGAGCGGTCCGTCCAGCCCTCCGGGCCGGTGGTCGAGATGGCCGCGACGCTCTTGCTCGCTGGCCTGAACCCGCTCCCGCATGCGTTGCAGGTGGCCGAGCAACTCGGGGTCAGGCTTCTCGAGGCCCTCGCGGAGAAGCTCGAGCAGGCCTTCAAGGCGGTTGGGGTCGGGGCCCTCGGGGGCTCCGCCGAAAGTGCTGATGAGGTTGTTCAGGTAGCCAGATGCCATTGGTTTGGCCTTCGCTCGTCAGGCAAAAAGTCCCTGGCCCAGCGCTTGCCGAGGCTCGGGTTCTTGCCCGTCGCGCATCGCGCGCCATGCAAAAAGGGCCCGGATTGCCCGGAGCCCTTCGAAGTCAGACCGGGCCGTGACTTAGAAGCCGCTGCGTCCGAACTGGTTGAGGAAACCGCCCATTCCCGGGTTGGCGCCAGCGGCGGCGTTGTTCTGGGAATTGGCGAGCATCAGTCCGACCATCAAGCCGAGCAGCATCTGCTGCTGATCCATCCCGCCGAGTTGACCCGCTCCGGCGCCAGCCATCTGGCCCATCGGGTTGCAGCCCTGAGCGTTCCCAGCCCCGGCCATGGCCATGGCAATCGCCAGGCTGGCATTGTTCTGAAGCGGGTTGGACTGGTTGTTCTGGTTGTTCTTGCCGTTCTTACCGTTCTTGCCGTTCTTGCCATGCTTGCCGGCTTTGCCATTCTTGCCGTGCTTGCCAGCCTTGCCAGCCTTTCCACCGGCCGCGGCTCCGGCCTCAGCCTGAGCGCCCGAGGACGAGGAGATCGAGATAGCCAGAGCCATCGAGAAGGCACCCGAAGTGGCCTGGCCGCCACCCGGAGCGCAAAGGGCGGGGTTGTGAAGTCCGGCACCAGCAAGGGTATTGCACATGGTCGTTGTTTCCTCCAGAAGCAGTTTTTATTACTTGAGAGCTTACCAGGGAAAAATCGGCAAAACCGGGTCGACAAGTTAAATCGGTGTAAACTATGTTGCAGCCAGGTAAAAGATTTCCGAGCCCGCCACTCGGGCGCTGACTGAGGAAAAGGGCGCCGTTGCGACAAACAGAACCTCGGCCCTGCTGTTAACATTCTCGCTCGGCCCCGGAAGGGCCTGCAGGCGGCCCAGCACGAAACTCAGCTCATGCTGATCCGCAAGTTCGACCGTACCCAGCTCGACTCCGAGCCCCACAACGTGCTCTTCAAGGACCTCTACCCCTGGGACGCAATCGGGGAAACCCCGTTCGGCGCCAGCCTGGCCCTGGTCGAGGTGGGCGGCGAGACCATGCTCCACAGCCACCATCCGGCGGAAACGTTCTTTATCTGCCAGGGACGGGGCACCATGACGGTCAACGGCGAAACGACCCCGGTCTCCACGGGAGACGTGATCTACCTTCCGCCCGGCAGCCAGCACACTCTCAAGAACACCTCCGAGGGCGAATCGCTCATGTTCTTGTCGGTTTTCTGGGACGCCGAGCAGGATGAGGAAGCGGAGCCCGAGCAGGCGCAGGAGCAGCCCAGGCTGTTCTTCCCCAGCCCCCCTACGCCCAACGGGCCGCTCCACCTCGGCCACCTCAGCGGGCCCTACCTGGCCGCCGAGGTGCTGCGCCGCTATGACCGCATGCGGGGACTTGCCTCCCGGTATTTGTGCCTGGCCGACGACCATCAGAGCTACGTGGTGCTGCGCTCGGAGCTCGAAGAGAGCACCCCCGCCGAGACCGCCATCAGGTATGCCGACCAGGCCGTTACCCTGCTCGAGGCCTTCGACGCCGCCCCCGACCTGTGGGTCTTCTCCAGTCGCGATGAGCGCTACCAGGAGGCGGTGCGTCAGGCGCTCGACCAGCTCAAGCTCGAGGAACGAGAAGAACCGGCCCTCTACTGCCCGAGCTGCGAGCACTACCTGGTGGACGGCCGAGCGGCCGGAGACTGCCCCCACTGTGGCGAGAGCTGCCGGGGATTCTTGTGCGAGAGTTGCTGCTTGCCCAACCGAACCATCGATCTGCTCGAGCCGACTTGCATCGACTGCAAGGCCGCGGCCGCGCTCAAGCCTCTCAAGCAGCTCTTCTTCTCGCTCGAGCCCTGGCGCGAGCGGCTGCTGGCCTACCACGGCAGCCTGCGCCTGAGCCCCCGCCTCTTGAGCCTGGTAGCCCGCATCGCGCAGCTCAGTCCGCTGGAGCTGACCGCCTCCCACCCGGGCAGGTGGGGCATCCCCTCCCCGCTGGAAGGCCAGGTCATCTCGCCCTGGCTGGAAGCCGCTCTGGCTCTCCCCTACCTGCGGGCCAGGGCCGGCCTGGAGGGACCGATGGTGGCCTCGTTCGGGGCTGACAACGCCTTCCTCTACCTCTTCCAGGACCCGGCCGTGGCCCTGGCTCTGGGCCAGCAGCCTGCCGCCCAGCTCGTGTCCAACGAGCACCTGATGCTCGATGAGCGAAAGATGTCTACCAGCGCCGCCCACGCCCTGAACGCGGCCGCCGTGCTGGAGAAGGTGCCCAGCGACCTGGTGCGCCTCTTCCTCGCCACCGTACGCCCCGAGCAGGCCGATTCGAGCTGCTCGCTGGAAGCCATGGAGCACTTCCTCCAACAGAGCGTCGTCCGGCCCTGGCAAGATCTGCTCGAGCGCATCGGGCGCCAGGTCACCGCCGAGGCCGGCTCCAAGGCCCCTGCCGTGGGGGTCTGGAGCCCCGAGCAGTATGAGTTTCTCGAACGTCTCAACGAGCTGCTGACGCGGGCCGAAAGCGGCTACACCACGGGTTCTCTGCGCGAGGTGGCCCGAGCCCTGCACGAGCTGATCGAGCGAGTGGCGGCCTTCGAGGCGGCTCAGAGTTATCTGGCCCGGGTCCCGGGCCTGGAGTCCCAGCGAGCCACCGCGCTGGCCCTGATGCTGGCCGCCCTGCGGCTGCTGGCTACCATCGCCCAACCGCTGATGCCGAGGTTCTCGGCCCTGCTCAACAAGCACCTGGGCTTCCTTAAGCCCGAGCCCTGGCCCGAGGAGGTGCTCTTCCTCAACCCTGGCCAGCGCATTCTGGCGGCAGCGGGACTGTCGGCCCGGCGCTACTTTTGATCGCCGTCATCGGGGGCGGGGTGATGGGCGCCAGCATCGCCTACCACCTGGCCCTCAAGGGCGCCCGCCAGGTGGTGTTGCTGGAGCGGGGGACCCTCTGCTGCGGCGAGACCGCCAAGTCGGGCGGCTTCATCCAGACCCACTGGACCAGCCTGGCCGAGACCCGCCTGATCGACTTTTCTCGCACCATCTTCCAGCAGTGGGGAGAGCGTTGCGGCTGGGTCAACTCGGGCTACCTGCACGTGACCGGCCCCGAGAAGCTCGATTCGGTCAGAGCGGTGCACGACATGTTGCTCTCTGACGGCAAGGAGTCGCACTGGCTGGATCAGCGAGGCATCAAGACGCTGCAGCCGCTGATGCGGGTGGACGACCTGGTGGGAGCGGCCTACGAGCCCCACAGCGGTTGGGCCGACCCGGTGGCCACCACCCGCCTGCTGGCGACCCTGGCCCGGGAGCAGGGAGCGGAACTGCGCGAGGGGGTCACGGTGCTGCAGATCGTCCACCGCCACGGAAAGATCATGGGCGTGGAGACCGATCAGGGGTTTTTGGAGGCTGAGAAAGTCGTCCTGGCAGCCGGACCCTGGACCCCTGGCCTGCATCCCGACCCGCGGGTGAGGCTGCCCGTCCTGGCCCGGCGCGGCCAGGTCACTTACATGACCCGCCCGGGAGGGTTGCCCCGGCGCGAGCTGGCCTGCTATGACGAGATCACCGGGCTCTACACCCACTGCGACGGGGACACCAACCTGGTGGGGATCGACTGGGACTTCGACCCGGTCTACCATCCCGACAGCTACGACCGCGAGCTGGACGCGGACTACCTGGCCGCCGCCCTGGAAGCCCTGACCCACCGCTTCCCTTCGCTGAGGAGCTCTCAGCTGGTGCGCGGGGTGGTGGGGCTCTACGACTTCACCCCCGATGGCCATCCGGTGGTGGATGGGCCGCTCGGCATCGAGGGATACTACGTCGCGGCCGGCTTCAGCGGGGCCGGCTTCAAGAGCGCGCCGGCCCTGGGATTGGGAATGGCCGAGCTGGTGCTGGAAGGGCGAGCCAGCTCGGTCGACCTGGACTTCTTACGGTTGGCTCGATTTGGATGAAGGCCAGAGGAAGGTGATTTCCTCCACGGTCAGACTCTGCCGGATTGCAGGCGGACAGGTGGCAGCGACCCGAGTGACCCGGAGCCAGAGGCCGCCGGGGGCTCCTTCATAGATCCACTGCTCGGTTCCCGAGTCCTGGTCCAGGTAAGAGCCGTTCTTGCGCCAGCCGGAAGCCAGAAGGCGAGAATGGGCCTCTGGCAGCTTCATGCCCTGGCGCACGAGGAGACGTTCTCCGAACGTCACTTCTTCGCAACCCTCGAATCTTCGTCCTTGAAGAAAGTACGAGGCCAGCTCCTGCTTGCTCTCCTCCCGAGGCACGCCATCCAGACGCAGAACCTGGGGGACAACCAGGGCGGGCGGAGCGCCGCTCTGCATGCCCAGCAGCCCGCAAGATCCGAGCAGGATCGCCAGGGCCAGCCCATTGGGGCTACATCTCGGCATACATCTTGCGGAACCAGGCCTTCTCGACGAAGCTGACGGTCCAGCCCATCACGCCACCCCAGAAGCCGGAGAAGAGGACGCCCAGGAAGCTGCCGTTCCCGCTGATCAGGGCCAGAACCCCCCAGGCCAGGCCGACGTAGCTGCCCAACCGCATCGAGTCATACTGGTAGCAGAGCTCGTTCAAAGCTCCGGCGACCGCGCCCACCACCAGGCCCAGGATGACCTGCTGGGTGAATCCGATGATGAACATCAAACCGCCCCCGATGGCCATACCGGACCATTCGCCCACGATGCTTCCGAAGAGCCCGCCCCAGAAGGCGTAGTAAAGACCCCAGAAGATGCCCAGGAAAGCTCCCCCGGCGGCTCCGGCGCGCAATCCGTGGACCACGGTCGACTTGCGCTTGTCGTCTAGCAGCATGCGCTTCTCGGAGGCGCTCACGACCGGTTGGCCCACCTGGGTCTCATCCAGCGCTCCGCTGGGCGGACCCTCCTGACCTGGAGTGAGCTCCCCCTCGCAGCTGTAGCATTTGGTGTCCGTATCGCGGTTCTGAGAGCCGCAACCCGAGCAGCGAACAAAACCCATGGTCTTATCCTTCCCCCTTCCTGGTGAGTCGCTTCCAGTCGGCCGAGCTGATCGGCCGCCCGCAGGCGCCAAAAACGTCGTGGATCACCCGGGCGCGAGCGAGTCCGGCTGGGTGGTCGCCATCGTGGTCAGCGTTCAGGACCATCTCCAGGATGGGCAGCGGATCGTAGCCGAGACGAGCGACCATCTCAGAGGCCCGCCGGTCGGCCTCGAACTCGACCGTGTGGCTGTAGCTGCGCTCCATCGTCTCCCACTGACGGCCGGTCACGTCGTCCTGCACCATCTCGCCCAGGGCCATGACTCCGAGCAGTCCTGCCGAATCGCGGCGCTCCACGTGAGCAAGCTCGTGGGCCAGGATGTAGGCGAGCTTGCTCTCGTCGTGGGCGTGGCGCAAAAGCTTCTGGCCCACGAACACGGTTTGACCCAGGGCCGAGGCCTCCGAGGGCCGTCCCCAGGCGACCAGCTCGGCCCGGGCCGTGCTCTGGGTCAAGACGCGCCCGAACACGCGCTTGAGCGCTGGCAAGGCAGCGCGCAGCGAAGGGTCCGGGCGGCCTGAGCTGCCACGAACCTTGACCTCAGCCTCGGCAACCCCGCTCTCCCCCAGGCTTCGTCCCACTTCGGCCGCCACCGCCAGCGCCACCGGGGCCCCTCCGGCCACGGCCGGCACAACGCTTCCCAGCACGTGAAAAGCCTGGCGAGCCAGGATCTGGGGGTCGAAGCGGGGCGGCTTGGCCTGGGATGGAGGCGCCACATGATCGACCGGGTCAGCGCTCGCGGAGGGCGCCACGGGAGGGGTCTCCAGGCGACGCCGGGTGAGGTCGACATAGGCGGTTGCGAAACAAACCGGGTCCATCCGTTGTTCAATGATTCGAGAGACCTCTGACCCATGCCTGTCATGGAAGGAGGACCATTCGGGTAGCCGAACCCCGGCTCAACCCAGTTAGGAAGGGAGCTCAAATGCGAGCCTTCACTGTGCTATTGCTTCTCTGGCTGGCCCTGCCGGCCTTCGCCCAGTCGGGTGCTAACGTCGTCCCCACCGACGGCACGACGCTGGATAATCCCATGGGGGAGGTCGGCGTCACTTTTCTCGAACCCGTCAACCCGGCCGCCTCGCGCATCTTGCTCGACGGGGTGGACGTGACCGCCCGGGCGATTTGCACCGATTCCCAGGTGCGCTACCTGCCCTCCCAGGCGCTCAGCATCGGCAAACACGAAGCTCGGGTGCTGGCCACCGCGGTCTCGGGCCGCTACTTTGATCTCAAGTGGACCTTCAACGTCACCGATCGCAAGTTCAACCCCACTCCCGCCGACGGCAGCACTCCGAAGGGGGCCCGCCCCGAGATCGGAGCGACCTTCTTTGAGCCGGTCAAGACGACCACCGTCCGACTCTATGTCGACGGCCAGGATGTGACCGGCATGTCTCGGGTCAGCGACAGCCAGGTGCGCATGCAGCCCGGCTCCGACTTCTCGCCGGGCCGCCACACGGCCCGGGTGACCGCCAACGCCCAGAGCGGACGAGCCATCGACGGCAGCTGGTCCTTCACCATCGGCAAGTCGACCGGCAGCCAGGGCGGCCTGTTCAACCCGACTCCCGCCGACGGCAGCAGCCCCAAGGGAGCCCGGCCCGAGATCGGAGCCACCTTCTATGAGCCGGTCAAGACGACCACCGTCCGGCTCTTCGTGGACGGCCAGGATGTGACCGGAAT
Organism: Candidatus Xenobia bacterium; assembly: GCA_045863235.1. Classification (GTDB taxonomy): domain Bacteria; phylum Vulcanimicrobiota; class Xenobia; order Xenobiales; family QWHO01; genus QWHO01. Next base: position 12,293 of record BTUM01000004.1, read on the forward strand.
GTGCCGCGTCAGCGACAGCCAGGTGCGCATGCAGCCCGGCTCGGACTTCTCGCCCGGCCGCCACACGGCCCGGGTCATGGCCACCACCCAGAGCGGGCAGGCCATCGACGGCAATTGGTCTTTCAACATCGTCAACCCCACCGGCAACCAGGGCGGCTCGACCTACCTGGCCAACGTGGTCCCCCGCGGCGTGATCAACAATCGCCGACCCGAGGTGGGGGCGACCTTCTCCCAACCGGTGCGCCCCAACTCGGTTCAACTCTACCTCGACGGGGCCACGGTCACCTCCCAGTCCACCGTCACCGATGGGCAGGTGCGCTTCGACCCGAGCTACGACCTGCGGCCCGGCGAGCACCAGGGGCGGGTGGTCGCGATGACCACCTCCGGACAGCTGATCGATCAGTCCTGGAGCTTCAGCATCAGCGGCTCGAGCAGCTCGGGCTCGGCCACCGGCGCAGCCGCCAACCCGGCTCCGGCCGACGGCGCCACCATTTCCTCCATCTCCCCCGAGATCGGAGCAACCTTCCTCGAGCCCGTCCAGACTCAAACGGTGCGGCTCTTCGTCAATGGTCAGGATATGACCCGATCCGCTCAGGTAACCTCCGGCCAGGTTCGCTATCGGCCCGGATACCTGGCCCCCGGCACCTACAATGCGCGGGTGTTGGGAATGACCACCAGTGGTCGCTCCATCGACCGCGGTTGGCGGTTTTCCGTACGCTGAATCGAGGCAACAAAGGGGCCCGATCTCCGCAGGGAGGCCGGGCCCCTTTTTTGTCGGTCGGAGAGAGGGCTACCCCCCGGCGGCGTCCTGGGGGTGTCGACGGATGACCTCGTCCAGGTCCTCTTTGCTGAAGCGGTTCCCCGGGTTATTGAAGGGCCAGATTCCTCCCTGATACGTGATCTCGTCCACGGCCTGGAACATGGCCGGGTTGCCCACCAGGAACTGAGCCGCGGCCTTCAAATCGGGAGGAGCACCCGGGCTGTTGGCAATGGCCTGCAGGTCGCCCATTCCGATGATGCCGTCGCGCCCGCCCACACCGGAGGCGGTATCGACCAGGTCGAAGTAGCGCTTGAGGATGACCGCGGCCTGGCCCAGCGTCATGGTCTGAGGGGCCGTCGTCTGGTTGTCGAACTGCGAGAAGTTCTGCACCGCTTCGTGCAGGTCGTTGCGACCGATGATGCCGTCCACGTCGCCTCGCCCGTCGGCCACGTCGATAGCGTTGAAGAGAGCGGGGTTGGCCAGTAAGAATTCGCAGGCCTCGCGCAGCTCAGGGGGCGCATTGGGAGCGCGCCCGCCCACGATGGCCTCGAGATCGCTCTTGCCGATGCGACCATCGGCCCCACCCTGTCCAGCGGCCGTATCCATGATGTCGAAGTTGGCCTGCAGGACGGCGGCGGCGCGAGCCACCGTCATAGGAGGACGCTGGGGCTCGGGTTGAGGGTCAGGGGTCGGCTCCGGCACGGGCTCGGGTCGAGTGGCGTCGCCCGAGTTGTTTTGAATGGTGGCGTCCAGATCACGCATCCCGATGATGCCATCGCGATCGCCTACTCCGGCGGCTGTATCCACCGCGTCGAAGATGGCCGGGTTGTCGAGCAGGAACTGCACGGCCGCTTTCAGATCAGGGGGAGCGCCCGGAGCAGCGGCCACGGCCTCGAGATCGGTTTTCCCGATGCGACCATCCAGGCCGCCCTGGCCTCCAGCCGCATCGAGCACCCCGAAGTAACGCTTCAAGATGACGGCCGCCCGGCCTGCGGTCATCTGATCGGGAACCTGATTGTTGCTGTCGAGCTGGGCGTAGTTCTGGATGGCGGCCGTCAGGTCGTTGCGACCGATGCGCCCGTCCACGTCGCCGCTGCCGGCGGCCACATCCAGAGCATTGAAAAGAGCTCCATTGTCGAGCAAGAAGCGGCATGCCTGCTGCAACTCGGCCGAGGCGTTGGGGGCGCGCCCGCCCACGATGGCTTCCAGGTCGGGCTTGCCGATGATTCCGTCGGCCCCTCCCAGCCCGGCGGCCGTGTCCACCAGGTCGAAATTGGCCTGCAGGATGGAAGCTGCGCGAGCCAGGGTCATGGGGCGCTCGGGCTGAGGCTCGGGACCAGGATCGGGAACCGGGTCCGGCTCGGGGGCGGGCTCAGGCTCAGGACACGGCTCAGGCTCAGGCTCAGGGCAGGGCTCTGGCTCAGGGCAGGGCTCAGGCTCGGGAGTCGGGGTTGGGGTTGGGGTTGGGGTTGGGGTTGGAGTCGGAGTCGGAGTAGGGGTGGGAGTTGGAGTCGGGGTGGGAGTTGGAGTTGGAGTTGGAGTTGGAGTCGGCGTGGGATGCGGATGAGGATGCGGGCAGGGCGGTTGAGGCTGGTGGCCCTGCTGCTGTTGGAGCATCTGAAGCAAAGCCATCAGATTGGCTGGACCCTGCTGCTGCTGGCCCAGGAGCATCAAGAGCATCATCATGAACTGTTGCTGCTGTTGCTGCATCATCATGAACATCATCATCATGGTGGGGTCCATGCATCCCCCGCCGGGATAGCCCATCATGCCGGGCATCCCCATTCCCGAGCCCATGCCGGGAAAGCCGAACATCTGCGCCATCAGATTGGTGCCAGGCGCGCCACCACCCATGTTCAGGTGGGGCAGCGCAGGCAGGGCTGGGAAGGGACAGCATTGGCGCACTCCCTGGATGTCGGCGCCGCACTGGCTGTAATAGGCTGTGTGAGCCGCCACCTGGTGAGCCGACATCGACTCCACCGGCACCATTCCGGTCGCCAGGGCCTGCTGCACCGCAGCCATGCGCTGGCTCTGAGCCTCGCGCATCTGGGGAGAGATCACGACCAGCTGGGGGCCGAAACCGGAAATCGAGTCGCTCACGGTGGGGTCTCCTTCAAACGTTGTCTGAGGTGTTTATCGCCCCGACCAGACGACAAGTAAACGTCACCATGTTACACTATTATGAACTGACGATTAAACTTTATCGACACCAGAAAAAACCGCTAGCAAAAATAGGTTTTTCCCTCGAATATATACACAAAACAGTGTCGAAAGTGAACTGCTCAACTCAGCCTCGTCGACCGAGTCGGAGCAGAGCCAGCACATAGATGGCGACCAGCAAGATCAACATCGGCCACACGAAGCGCACCAGATCCTCCAGCCCCACGCCTTTGAGGATAATTCCCCTCAGAATCTGCAAGAAGTAGGTCAACGGCAAGAGCAGTCCCAGTTGCTGGGCGAAGTAGGGCATGCCCTCGCGGGGAAACATGAAGCCCGACAAGAGCATGGTGGGCAGATAGAGCAGGAAGCTCATCTGGAGGGCCTGTTGCTGGTTGCGGGCCAGGGTGGAGACGAGCAGGCCCAGGCCCAGATAGCTGACGATGTGCAGGATGCACAGGCTGTACAGCAAGACCAGGCTGCCGCGAATCGGGACCTGGAAGAGCAAGACCCCTACCAGAAGGGCGACGCTGATCTGCACGTAGCCCACCAGAACATAGGGGAGCACCTTTCCGATCATCAGCTCAACCGGCCGAATGGGGGTGGTGACCAGTTGCTCCAGGGTGCCCATCTCGCGCTCGCGTACAATGGCCATGGCCGTCGTCATCATCATGGTCATGGTCAAGATCACCCCGATCAGCCCCGGCACGATGTAGTTGGCGGTCACCAGGTCCGGGTTGAACCAGGCCCGCACCTGCACGTCCACGGGCAGTCCGTTGACCCCGTAGCCAGAGCCGGGACGCTGGTTCTGCAAGAGCAGCTCGAGAGAGCGGGACTGCCCGATACCGTTGGCGTTAGCCAGAGTACTGGTGGCCACCTGAGGATCGGAGGCATCCACCAGCACCTGAACCCGGGCGGGCTGACGGCGACGAAGATCCGACTCGAACTCAGGATCGATGATCAACCCCACCCGGATGTCGCCTCGATCGATGGCCCGGGTCAGCTCGCGGGGATGACCGGCGGTCAGCTTCAAGTCGAAATAGCGCGACTGAGTGAAACTGGCGACCAGCTCGCGGCTGGATCGGGTGTTGGAGTAGTCCACCAGACCCAGCGGGATGTGCTTGACGTCGGTGTTGATGGCATAGCCGAACAGGGTCAGCTGAATCAAGGGGATGGCCAGCATGACCGCAAAGGTGAGCCGATCGCGGCGCATCTGGATGAACTCCTTGCCGATGACGGCCAGAATGCGGCGCAGCATCAGCTGGTCGCCCCCACCAGCGAGATGAAGACGTCCTCGAGGTTGGGCGTCACGGCCCTCAGCTCGCCTTGCAGCAAGCCCAGGCCGCGCAACTGACGTTCCAGCGAATCAGGCGACCCCTGCCAGACCAGGCGCACCGAGGTGCCAGCCGGGAAGGGGCTCTCGGCCCCCTCGAGCCGGGCCAGGGCCTCCAGGGCCTGGAGGCGGTCGGTGGGCTGAAACTGATACATCTGCCCGGCCACGTGCTCTCGCTTGAGCTGCGAAGGGCTTCCCTGAGCGATCACTTTGCCCCCGAAGATGAAGCAGATCCGATCGCAGCGCTCCACCTCGTCCATGTAGTGGGTGGTGACCATGACGGTCTTACCGCGCTGGGAAAGGTTCACGATGATCTCCCAGAGGTAGCGGCGCAGGGCCGGATCCACCGCCCCGGTGGGCTCGTCCAGGAAGACGATCTCGGGATCGTGCACCAGGGCCACCGCGAAGGCCAGGCGCTGGCGGATGCCCCCCGGCAGGTGGATGGCCAGCGTGCGCCGGTATTCCTTCAGCCGCAGAAGCTCGAGCAACTCCTCCAGGCGCCGCGGGTCGCGAAGTCCGAACAATCCCGAGAAGAAAGTGAGATTCTCCCACACGGTCAGATCCTCATAGAGCGAGAACTTCTGCGACATGTAGCCCACCCGCGAGCGAATCTCGAGGGCCTGGGTGCGGATGTCCTTGCCGAGCACCGTCCCCTGCCCCTCACTGACGGGCAGGATGCCGAGCAGCATGCGGATGGTGGTGGACTTGCCCGCACCGTTGGGACCCAGGAAGCCGAAGATGCTACCGGGTTTGATCTGGAAGCTGACCCGGTCCACCGCCACGAAGTCGCCGAAGCGCCGGGTCAGCTCGTGCACGTCCACGGCGTAGGTCACGCCGTCACCCGCAAAAAGACGTCCTCGATGGAATAGGGCACGTGCTCGATGCGGCTGGCCTGAATGCCGGCTTTGAAGAGAAGGCCCCTCACCGATTCCACCGCCCCCTCGAGCTCGTTGACGAAGACGTGCACCCGGTCGCCGAACAGCTCCACCTCGTATCCTGGCAGGGCGGCCCGGGCACGGAAAGGGGCGTCGCACTCCACCTCGAGCACGAAACCCGGCAGACTGGCCCGAATCTGGTCGGTGCTGCCCAACCGCACGAAGCGCCCCTGGTGGATGAGAGCCACCCGGTCGAACTGCTCGGCCTCGTCCATATAGGGCGTGGAGGCCATCACCGTGAGCCCCGACTTCTGCAACTCGAAGACCAGCCCCCAGAACTCTCGCCGCGAGACCGGATCCACCCCGGTGGTGGGCTCGTCCATCAAGAGCAGGCGAGGGCGATGGATCAGGCTGCAGAGAAGGGCCAGCTTCTGCTTCATGCCGCCCGAGAGCTGGTCGGCCAGTCGCGTCTTGAAGCGCGCCAGATCCACCATTTCCAGAAGCTCCTGCTTGAGCTTCACCGAGTCAGGTTGTGCGGGGTAGAGCCGGGCGAAGAAGTCCACGTTCTCCTCCACGGTCAGGTCGCGATACAGGCTGAAGCGCTGAGGGATGTAGCCGATGGCCTGGCGCACCAGCACCTGGGTGCGGCCCACGTCCTCCCCCATCACCAGCAACTCGCCCTGCTGCACCGGCAGAATGCCAGCGATCAGCTTGAGCAGGGTGGTCTTGCCGGCTCCGTCCGGTCCCACCAGGCCAAAGACCTCGCCCTCGGGCACCTCGAAGTCGAGCTGGTTCAGGGCCTGGTTCGGACCGTAGGCGAAGGATACGTTGCGAGCGCGAATCAAGGCAACAGCTCCACGTCGGCCGGCAGGCCCGGCCGCAGCAGCAGCTCAGGGTTGTCCACCTCGACTTTGGCTTTGAAGACCAGGTGGACCCGCTCGGTCTTCGTCTGGATAAACTTGGGGGTAAACTCGGCCTTCTCGTAGATGCGCACCAGCTTGCCTTCCAGGGGCTTTGGCAGACCGTCAGCCGTGACCCTGGCCTGCTGGCCCAGCTTGACCCGGGTCAGGTCGCTCTCGGGCAGGTAGATGGTCACCCAGGGCCGGCTCAGCTCGGCGATGCTGACCACGGTGGCACCGGGGGGCACGTTCTCGCCCGGCTCGTAGTTGTTGGTGGAGAGCACGATCCCGCTGGCGTCGGCGCTGACCCGGGTGCGCGAGAGCTGGGTCTCGGCCGCTTGGAGCTGGGCCTCGGCCTCGGCCACCTGGCCCTCGGCGGCCTTGATCTCCTGAGGACGCGCTCCTTCCAGCATGAGGGCCAGTGCCTGCTCGCGCTCGGCGAGCATGGCTCGGGCCCGGGCGATCTGCTCGGGACGGGTGCCCTGAGCCAGGTTGCGATAACGGGCTTCGGCCGCCTCGTACTCGGCGCGAGCAGCCTGGCGCTCTTCGCTACGCGGCCCGCGCGAGAGCTTGAGCAGGTTGTCGCGCGCCTGGCGCTCGGCGGCCACGGCCTGGTCGTAGGCGTTGCGGCGCTGCTCGAACTGCTGGGCCGAGACCGCGCCCTCCTTCTCCAGGCGAAGGTAGCGCTGGTAGTCGCGCTCCTGGGTCTTGAGGTTGGCCCGGGCCGCCTGCACGGCGGCTCGCGCGGCATCCACGTCCTCGGAGCGATAGCCATGCTCGAGCTGCAGAGAACGCTGATGAGCCGCCTCGGCGCTCTGCCGGGAAGCCTCCAGCTCTTCGGCTGTGGCTCCGTTGCTGAACAGCTCCAGGTCGGCTCGGGCCTGCTCCACCCGCTGGCGAGCCTGGTCGATCTCGGCCGGTCGGGCTCCGGCTTTGAGGTTGGCCAGCCGGGCCCGGGCAGCGTCCAGGCGCCCCCGAGCGGCCTGGACCTCGGCCCGGAGCCGGTCATCCTTGAGGCGGGCGAGCAGGGCTCCCTTCTCGACCGGCTGGCCTTCCTGGACGGTGATCTCCTGCAGCAGGCCACCCACCTCGAAAGCCTGCTCCACGGTGGTGGCCTCCACCACGCCCGAGTAGCCCGAGGTGGCTCGCTCCCCACAGCCGAGGCCCAAAACCATGAGGACCAACAACAGGAGCGGTCGAAACGTTCTAGTTCTCACGAGCGGCCTCCAGGAAGGGGGGCAAAGACGTGGCCCGGCGCCACCGGGTCCAGGCCCCCAGATAGTCGTAACGGGCGTTGAGGAGATCGAGCCGGGCCCGGGTCAGGGCCGACTCGGTGTCGAGCAGCTCGACGTTGACCGAGATGCCCTCCTGATAGCGAAGGCGAGCCACCCGGGCGGCCTCCTCGGCCTGCTCGAGGCCCTTGCGGGCCACCTCGACCCGCTGATAGCGGGTGGTGAGATCGCTGAAAAGGCGCTCGAGCTCGAGGCTGACCAGGCGCACCGCCTCGTCGCGGACGGCCTCGAGCTGCTTGACCACCTCTTCGGCCTGGCCGGCGCGCGCCTCGCTCACCCCGCCGTCAAAGAGCGGAATGGTCAGAGTGAGGCCGGTCACCCACTGGTCGGCCTTGTTGAAGCCCACCGGGTTGCGGCGCTGGTAGCTGGTCTCGAAACCCAGACTTGGATTGTCTTCAGCCTCAGCCGCCTGAATGCGGGCTCGAGCCGCCTCGACCGACCAGCTCAGAGCAGCCAGCTCGGGTCGCGTGGCCAGGGCCCGCAGCCTGGCCGCCTGCAGGTCCTGGGGGGGAGGCTGGTCCTCCTCCACCCCGACGAGCTGGGCGCCATCGTCGGGTCGGCCCATCAGCGAGTAGAGCGTGGCCCGGGTGATGGTGGCCAGGTTGCGGGCCTCCAACAGCCCCTCCTGGGCCTGGGCCAGCACGGCTTCGTCCCGCACCAGGTCGAAGCGAGGAGCGGCTCCGTTGGCCAGCAGGCTGCGAGCATTCTGCAGGCCCTCCTGGCGGGCTTTCAGGTTGGCTTCGGCCACGCTGACCCGATCCTGGCTCTTGAGCACCTCCAGGTAGGCCAGGGTTACCTCCTCCAGCACCCGGTTCTGCTCCCGACTGAGGTCCTCGGTGCGGGCCCTCTGAGCCAGCTCGGCGGCCTGAGTGCGCCAGTGCAGCCTCCCGAAGGTGTAGACCGCCTGGCGCAGGGCTACTCCCACGCTGTAGTTGAAATTCTCGGTGATCTGGAGGGGAACCGGCCCGAAAGGGACGGCCACGGTGGGGGTCAGGTAGTTGGTGTTGGCCGTCAGTCCCAGCGTGGGGTTGCCCAGGGTGTAGGCCTCGTCCACCTGATAACCGGCCTCCGCCTCGCGGGCGCGGTACTCGCGCAGCACGTTGCTGTTCTGGACCGCCAGCTGGCGGGCCTGATCCAGGGTCAACTCCTGGGCCGACGCGCTGAGAGCCAACAGCGCGATGAGGAGGATTCGCTTCATCTGTCCCCAGTCTACCGGGGTGGGCGGGTCTTCGCCTCGGACCGGGGTTGCAGGCGGGACTCAGACTTTGGTCTGAGTTGGTAGGAGCGCCGTTGAGGAGCAAGAATTGCTCCGGGCAAAGGGGGGAACGATGAACGGTTTTCTCATGGGAATGGTGGCAGGAGGCTTCGTTCTGGTGGTCGGCCTCTTCGTGGTGGTCAAGTTCGTGTTGCCCCGTGTGCTGGCCGGAGCGGCCACGAAGTTCGCGCTCTCCTTGTTCGAGGCCAAGGCCTCGGCTCTGCGCCAGGCGAACCTGGAGGTGCTGGAGATAGGCCCCACCGAGGCCCGCGCCACGGGCCCGGGACGCTGGGTCCGGATGCGACTTCGCCTCACGCCCCGAGCGGGCGAGCAGCCCGGCTTCACGATGTGGGAGCCGACCGAGCTGGCCCTGTTCCCTGCTTCCCAGGTAGCGGGCGAACAGCTCTCCGTGGAGCAGGTCGAGCAGTCCATCAGCCCCTTCGAGGTGCGGCTGCTGGAGTGGGATCGTTCCCAGGTTCCCCCGCCGGAGGAGGGCGAGCAAGCCGACGAGACTCCCGACAAGATCGTTGGGCCGGGAGAGATCGAGCTGATTGCCAACGTTCCCGAAGAAGTGCGCCAGGTGCGGTTGCACTACTACCACGTACTGGTCGGTCCGGTGCTGGAGCTTTCCGCCTAGTTCTCATTGACTCATTGCTAGCCGCAATGATACGTTATGAGAATGAGCCTGCTGACCCTGGAAGAAGCCTCTCGCCGCTTGCAGGTCAGTCGAGCGACTCTCTATCGCTGGTCGAGGCAGGGACGCCTCCGGCTGGTCCAACTCGGGCCCCGAGCCACGCGAGTTCGCGAGGAAGACCTGATCAAGTTGCAGGACCGGGCAACGCCAGTGCATCCTCCCAGCGACGAGAGCCTCTGGGGAGAAACGCGCGGCCAGGATCTGGGGAGTGCGCTCGAGGCGATCGAGAACGAGATCCCCAGACCGGACCTGGAGTCCTATCTGCTCGCCCTGGCCCAGATGGGTACCCCGGTGAGGTGGGACCCGGCGCGGAGTGAACTGGTAACCATCAAGAAGTGATCCCCGAGCCCGGGATGGTCCTCTGGGTCGCCCTTGGAAGCCGATTGCCGCCCGGTCACGAGCAGAGCGGGGAGCGGCCAGCTCTGGTGGTGGGAGTTCCTGGCAAGCTGGGCGTTCCAAGGTTTCCGATGCTTCTGGTGGCCCCCATCACCTCGTTTGCCGAGCAGTCCTGGGCCTTACGCTCGCCAGAACTCTATCCCGTCATGCAGGCTGGCTCTGCCAGTCTGCCCCGTGCCTCGCTCGTCCTGCTCGACCAGTTGCAATCCATCGACATCCGGCGGGTCCTGCGGTGGCTGGGGACGCTGAGCAAGCGACAGTATCGCCCCCTTGCCGACAGCCTCAAGACGATGCTCTCTCAGGCAGGCCAGTAGCTCCCGGTCTGAAGCTTGTTGCCCACCAGCACCGAGCTCACCAGGCCCAGGGCAAACCCGGCCACCGCCCCTCCGCCCCCGGCCAGAGCTCCCCCGGCCACCGCTCCCCCCACCGCCGAGGCGGCCAGCGGCCAGTGGCCCAGCTTGTTCTTCCAGTAGTGGCTGCCGTCGTCGTGCACCACCCGGGCTCCGGGGATCTTCATGAACGAATCCGGGCCGACCGTTTCCTGGCCCAGCACCTTGTGGACCCGGGTGTCGATCGGGTGCGGGCCGGCCAGAAGAGCCTTGTAAACCAGCTCGGTGCAGGCCACTTCGGTATCGTCGTGCAGGTCGCCCAGCCCGTCGTAAGCCTTGCCCTCCTGGCTCTGGCAGTAGTCCGAGGCGGCTTTGATGTCTTCGGGCCCTTCGTAGGGAGGGCGCACCAGGGCCACCTTGAGGCGACCGCTGAAATAGTCCTCCAGCTCAACCCCCTTCACGCCCCGGCCGGTGGCCTCGTAGACCTTGCCATCCTGGGCGTAGAGGGCGGCATGGGTGTAGCTCGCCTGCACCGTCCAGTACTCCAGCCGGGCCCAGCCCGGGAAGGTGCAGTCACAGGTGAGGATAATGTCGCCCGGCTGCAGGCTCTCTTTGAGGTGCTCGGCCCGCTCGGGGGAAATTTCGGGGACCGTGGTGGGAATGCGGCGGCCCATGACCTTCATCACCTGCTCGGCCATGGCGCGCTTGAGGCCTCCCCGAGGAGCGTTGAGCTGCATCGCCCCCCAGGCTAAAACGGCGCCCTCAAAAAGAGCTGAAGGAGCGCTTGCGCACCGAGACCCCCCCGATCTGGAGCCGGTCGGTCGACTCGGCGATCTGGCTCGCGGTGCTGACCGCTCCCAGCGTCTCCAGACCGGACATGGTGGCGTCGCCACTCCACTTGCCCAGCACCATGTCCACCAGTTGATCCTGGCAGGGCCCCGGCTCTTCCAGAACGGCTCGAAATCGTTCCACGGCCGGGTCGCCCGCGTGACGCTGGAGCAACCCGTTGACGGCGGCGCGGTGCAAATCCGGGTCGGGAACTCGGCGCAGGAGAGAGCGCCAGAAAGCGGCGCTCTCGGGCAGCTTGCGCCCGGCCAGGTTGCCCTCCAGGGCCAGCATCCCATCCGTCAACAGCCTGGCATTTTCCGGAGGGGAGCCCGGAAGCGCCCCGGCAGCCTCTTTCAGAAGGAGGGAAAAATTGCGGCTCCTGAGGGTATCGAAAAACCAGCTGGAGGACTGCAGGCCCCAGGAGATGTCCTGGCAGGCGCGAGCGAGCGAGCCGGGAGGATCGGGACGATCAGCCATGTCGGCGTAGGCCGGCCCCTCGCCCAGCATCAGAGCGCGAGCGGCCGAGCCGGCCCCGAGACCCGACCCGATGGCGTGCAACAGGCCGCAAGCCAGCTCGAGGCGATCCCCGTGACGATCCGTCAAGGCCTGGTGCTGGACCAGCAGACGGTTCACTCGCCCGTCCGACTCCTGCCCGGCCTTCTGCTTGATCTCGGCCAGGGCAAAGTCGGCCAGGGCCCGAGCAGCGTGTGGATTCTTCTCATGCAACTGGTTCTCGATGTGGCTGCGAGCAGCCCTGGCCCAGGTTGAGGTGTCCGTGACATCGGCGGGCGACTCGGCCCAGTGCAGCGTTCGAAGCGGCTCCGGGGTACGCCGGGCCAGCTCGCAGCAAAACCGCTGGTAATCCTCGCGGTGGGTGCCGCGAGCCGTTTCGGCCAGCGCGTCCACCAGGCAGCGAGCCACCTCGGGGCCCCGGCCATCAAAGTCTTCCACGGCCAGAGTCGCAAGAGAGACCTGCAGGCCCAGGCCGCGAGTGGCCTGCAGCTCGAGCCGCTCCAGAGCGGCTCTGAGCAAGACCAGGCGCTGGGCCGGCATGGAACGTGTGGCCTGGCAGGCGGCCCGAAGTCGACCGACCGTGAGGGAAAGCTGAGGATCCGGCGAGGAGTGGGCAACCGTGTCCAGCGTCTGATCCAGCGCCGACAGGGCGCCACGCCGGGTCCAGGCGCTCTGCGCGCGCGTCTGGCCGGATCGGATGGCCTCACCCCACGGCACCAACTGCATGACCCGAGCCTAATTGCAGGGGCTCAAGGAATTCTGAAGCCCGGATGGCGAATCAAGCAGGATGCAGGTTTCCCCCCTGGGCCCCCTGGGGCCCCAGCCTTCGGCGCAGCGCGCCCCCACGGTCAGTTCGGGGCAGCCTCAGGAATCGTTCGAGTCCGGCCGCCCCTCGCTGGTCGGGACGGCCCGAGCCCTGCTGCGGCCCGAGGGCAGCGAGCGCTGGCGGGTCAAACTGCCCTTCTCGCTTTCGAACCGTCCCACCGCCGACCCGCAGGGTAATCTCTACGCTTCGGCCGGCGACGGCACCCTGCGGCGCTTCGACCCGGAAACGGGCAAAGCCCTGTGGACCTTCGCAAACGAAGGCGGGGCAGGGCACATGACCGATCCCGCTTTCACCGAGGACGGCAAAGTTCTGGTGGTGGCCGACATGCGCCGGGTGTTCGTGCTCGACCGCGAGACCGGACTGCCCGAGCACGAGGTGGCTCTCGACCACAGCACGCTCTCTCCCCCCGCCCCCGGGCCCAATGGCACGCTGGTGCTGTTCGGAGGGGATGGGATGTTCGACAAGGACTGGTCCATCTACGCGGTGGATCCGCGCGTGAAGCCCAAGAAGAGCCTGTTTTCCAGGCTGATCGCTCCCATTGCGCTGATCCCCCACCACGGCACGGTGCACCAGTGGGAGGTCAAGGTCAACGCCCAGCCGGGGATGTTGCCCATCCCCATGACCCCCAAGGGCGACCTGCACCGGCTCGTCAACCTTCCCAACGGCCTGATCAGCGCCACCACGGGCGACAGCGAGGTGGTGGCGCTGAATCCGACCAGCGGACAAGCGGCCTGGAAGCGCGAGCTGCCGGGCAGAGGCTTCTACGACCCGGTGCCGGTGGGCGAAGACCAGGTCATGGTGGCCGGCAGCGAGCGGCTCTTCTTCCTCGACGCCCGCACCGGCGAAACGCTGCGCGAGCAGCCCGTGGATGGCGTGCTGTTTTCGCAGCCCACCTCCGACCGGTCCGGGAACGTCTTCTTCTTCACCGGGCTCGACGAGCTGCATGTCCTGCGCCAGGACGGCAAGAGCTGGACCGCACGGGGCAAGTTCGAAACTCGCTACTCCCCGGTCGAGGATGACCAGGGGAACCTTTTCGTGGTCAAGGCAGGGGCGCTCTACTCGCTGAACGCCGAGACAGGCGAGGAGAACTTCCGGCTGACCTGCCCGGGGGAGGTGCGGTCGGCCCCGGCCCTGCTCGCCGATGGCTCGCTGGCCATCAAGGTAGGCTCGAGCGCGCGCGAGGAGCTGATCGCTCTGCAGAACCCGCTCCAGGCGGCTTTACGCGAGGAAGACCAGGGAGGCGCGGTGCAAGAAGGCGTGGCCTGGGTACGGATCGGCGGCGTGCAGGTCAAACGACGCGGTTGAGACTGATCACTCGTCCGCGAATGCCTCGAACCCAAACGTCAGTCCAGTCGCATCGGCCACATTCTTCTGGCGATTGACCGCCCGGTCGCGCGCGCTCTCCTCGGGAATCTCCGGATCGGACGACCGCTGATAAACCGCCGGCTCCTGGCCGGTCAGGAGGGGCAGCAAGTCGACCTTGCCCCCCTCCCGGGCCATCTCCAGCGGGCTCATCGGAATACAATCCCCCCAGCACTGCAGGTGAGGATCGGCGCCATGCTTGAGCAGCACCCGCACTCCCTCGAGCTCGTCGCGCCCCACGCACCAGTAAAGCGCACCGAACCAGGTGCCCCAGGTGTCGGTGAAGAGACTGTTGTCATTGACGCTCGAGTTGTCCGACTCGAGCAGCTTGTCCAGCAGATCCCAGTGCTGCTCCTCGACAGCCCGCTTGAGCTGAGCCCTAGCGACCGGCATAGAGCTTGCCGGACATCGCAAAGGACGTCCCGGCAAGATTCCCCTGCCCCTCCAGCGACAACTGCGCATCCTCGGCCCGGGCCAGGGTCACCGTCTGCTCGAGGGTGGCCTCACCGAGCTGGCCGGCGATGGAAACCTTGTACTCCCCGTTCTCGGCCTCTGCAAAGCCAATCTGGTGATTGAAACGCTCGTTGCCCAGCTGACCGTTGCTGGTGACCGAGCTGAGGTCTTCCTCGCCGCTGATCACCTGGGTCAGCGTCAGGTTCCCGACCGAGCCGCGAGCCAGCACGCCCTTCTCACCGGCGGTCATCTTGACTTCGACCGGGGTGTCTCCGAGTTGAGCGGTCAGGGTCAGCTGACGCTTCTCCTGGTCGATGGCCCAGCTCTCGCGGTAAGGCAGTCCACCCACCTCGCCCGAAGCGGTCACGGCCTGCTGGGGGTTCTGAGGATTGAAGGTGTAGTTCAGGCTGCCCGGGACCTCGTTGAAGGCCACCTGCAGCGCGGCCGTGGCCGGACCGTTGCTCATCGAGGAGATGAACATCCCCGTAACGACCACGCTCAACAGGCCGGGGTTCAGGCAGGGCAGCGCCGCAGCTTCCTGGGCGTTGTCGATGGTGGTCAGATCGAGCGGCTGACTGGCCGCGGGCGCCTCGGCGGGAGGTGCGCTGGCCCGGGCGGGCTGGCTCTGGAACGCGATCTGGTTGGGACGAATGGCGGTCAGCATGATATGTGAAACCTCCCCTGGAATCTCTCGTATTTTGTGCCTGCATCATGCTCGCGGGACCGGCTGGGATTGTTGCTGACAGGTGAACATACGGGGAAAGAACCGCTGGCGCTCGAACCGGGCCAGAGCATGGGATCTCTGTTCCGCAAGCCTCCCCCCGCTGAGCCCCCGCGCACTCTCCAGGAAGCTCTGGGGAAAACACTCAGCGCCCTTTTGGCGGGGCGGGCCACGGTCTGCCAGTACCACGTGCGCAAGAACCTGCTCCCGCCCGACTGGATGCTGGGACACTACCGGGTCCGTCAGGGAGAATCGGGGGCCCGGCTCTCCCCCATCGACTACTACCTGCCAACCGTGGAGTCGCCCGAGGAAGCGATCGCCTCGATCTCGCAGGCCCTGGCCGTCTATCGCCACCTGGACCGGATCAGCCTGGGGCTGGTCACAGCCTCGCTCGGGCTGGTCGAGGAGACGGTGGATGCGGTGCACCGCTATCTCATACGCCACCAGGAGCCCTCCCGACTGGTGGTGGTGATGGGACTTCGCGAGCTAACCCCGGTGATGCAGCGGCTGGCCGCGCGTCGCGACTTTCCCCGCGTGGGACTGGTGCTCCAGGAGATGTACGACCTGGAGGCACTGGTGCACACTCTGCCTCTGGCCGCTCGCACGGGGGTTCCCCTGGGCTTCCACACCATTCGCCCCATCAGCGAGTTGCGCGGCAAAGAGGTGCGCGTGGGCTTTCTCAACGCCATGAGCGCCACCTTGATGGCCGGCGCGCTGCGCCTGACCGAGCCCGAGCTGCGCGAAGTCTGCCGCACCTGGGACGTGCGCTTCGAGCCCGGACAGGTCCGGGCGGAAGGACACAGCCTGCCACTGGCGGCAGTGCAAGAGCTGGCCGATGCTCACCTGCTGGGCTACGAGTGGAGCAGCGAAGTGCTCGACGAGTTGCAGCGGCATTTTCCGGAGAACTTTCGGTAGGCCAGATTCCGACCTGAAGCGAAAGGGAGCGCGTGAGCCAGATCCGCATTCTCATTGCCGACGATCACGCGGTGGTGCGTCAGGGCCTGCGCATGTTTCTCGAGCTCGACCCCGAGCTGGTGGTCGTGGGCGAGGCCTCGGACGGCCTGGAAGCTCTCGAGAAGGCCCACGAGCTGAAGCCCCACGTGGTGGTGATGGATCTTTTGATGCCCCGGCTGGACGGCATCCAGGCCATCGCCCGGCTGCGCCAGGAGCTTCCGGAGGTGGAGGCGGTCGCCCTGACCAGCGTGCTGGATGATGCCTCGGTGGTGGGCGCGGTGCGAGCGGGGGCCATGGGATACCTGCTCAAGGACGCCCGAGCGGAGGAGCTGTGCCAGGCCATCCGGGCGGCCGCCGCCGGCCAGGTGCAGCTGTCGCCCCAGGCGGCGGCCCGCCTGCTGCAAGAGATGCGCTCACCCCAGAGCCCCGATCGGCTGACCGAGCGCGAGACCGAAGTGCTGCGCCTGGTGGCCCGGGGCGAATCCAACCGGGCTATCGCCCAGACCCTGTCCATCGCCGAAAAGACGGTCAAGACCCACGTCAGCAACCTGCTGGCCAAGCTGGGCCTCTCCAGCCGCACCCAGGCCGCCCTCTATGCGGTGCAGCACAAGCTGTGATCCCCCCTCCGTTCGAGCCGATCGAGAACCTCTTCGACCCCGCCTTGCTGCCCCATCTCGTCGGAGCCACCCCCGCCGGGGTCGCCGTGCTCGACCCCTGGCGACGAGTCGTCTTCGCCAATCCCGCCGCCTGCGAGATTCTGGGCCGCACGCTGGGCGAGCTCCAGGCCCAGGACTATGCCCGGTATTTTCCTCTCGAAGAAGGCGAGGAGCTCAAGCGCAGGGTTGCCGATCCGCTCATCCCTCAGCGCAGGCGCTACCCCACCCGGGTCGTCCGCCCCGACGGCGAGGAGCGCGAGGCCGAGATGCTCCATTTCCACCTGCAACTGCCCACCCGCAAGCTGGTGGCAGTGGTGCTGCTCGACGTCACCGAAGGACGTCGCCTGGTGCACCGGATGGCCACCCTCACCCACTTTGCCTCCAGCCTGGCCTATCAGGGCAGCCTGGAGGAGACGCTCGCCTCCCTTGGCAGCAAGGTGGTGCAGACCACTTACGCCCGAGCCTGCTCGGTGGTGCTCCTGGACGAGCGCGGGCTTCGCCCCGGCTGCCTCACCGGCCTTAACCCCGAGTTCTGGCGAGAGTTCGAGCGCCGCTGGCTGGAAGGCGAGCCTCTGACCGCCAAGCAAGCCATCGAGTCGGGCGGAGTGGTCGTGGACCGCGACCTGCGCCGGCGCGCGCCCTGGGTCGGGGCCGTGGAATGGGACACGGCCATGGCTGTACCTTTGAAGTTCCGCGGCTGCGTGCTGGGGGCCCTGACCGGCTACTACCTGGCCAATTGCGCCCTGGGCGAGGCCGAGACGACCTTTCTCCACACCCTGGCCGACCTGGCCGCGGTGGCCGTTGAGAACGCCCGCCTGATGGAGGAGCTGCGCGAGAAGGCGGCCCTGCAAGAGCGGGCCCGCCTGGCCCGCGAGCTGCACGACTCGGTCTCGCAGGCCCTGTATGGCATCACGCTGGGCATCAAGACGGCCCGGGCTCAGCTCGAGCGAGACCCGGCCCGGGCGGCTGAGCCGTTGGAGTATGCTCAGAGCCTGGTGGAGGGCGCCTCCGAGGAGATGCAGGCCTTGCTCTATTCGCTGAGGCCCGAATCGGTGGACGAGAGCGGGCTGGTGGAAGCGCTGACCCGCCACGCGGCCTCGCTGCGCTCGCGCCACGGGCTGAGGGTGGAGGAGAGACTGGCTCCCGAGCCCGAGCTGAGCGCCGAGCGCAGGCACGCCCTGGTGCGGGTGGCCTCGGAGGCTCTCCACAACGTCGTCAAGCACGCCCGTTCCCGGAGCGTGACCATCGAGCTGCGGACCGATGAGCGTCACGTCAGTCTGGTCATCGCCGACGATGGCAGGGGCTTCGAGCCCGAGCGCGAGTTCCCGGGACATCTAGGTCTGCGGGGCATTCGCGAGCGACTCTCCGGGCTGGGGGGCAGGCTGGTCCTGACCAGCGAGGCGGGCCGGGGCACTCGCCTCATGGCCGAGCTGCCGGTGAAGGAGTTGCCTGCCGACCCCGCGCAAGCCACCTGAGATGCGCTGGATGGCTCTGGCAGCCGCCCTTTTCCTGCTCGTGCTGGCCCGCGGCCAGGCCCCGACTCCGAGCGGACAGCTGGTCTTTCTGGCGGTCCTGGCAGTCGTCCTGGAAATCATGGCCGTTCCCCTGACCGGGGTGGGATTCTTCTCCTCCGCTTTCGGACCGATCTTCGCACTGGCTCTCATGACCGGGGCCGGCCCGGCGGCCGCCGCCGTGGTGCTGCTCGCGGGCGTGGGTGTGCGCAGCCTGCTTTACGCCCGCAGCCACGCCGGACCGCGCACGTTGCACGAGGCCCTGGCCGACCTCCTTCCGGCTCTGGCCGCCCTGGCCGCGGTGGCCTGGCTGACCCCGGCCGGCGGGGGTCCCCTGGCCGGGGTGGGAATCGGTCTGTTGGCCTACCTGCCCCTGGCGCTCGTGCTCCCCGACCGGATGCTGGCGCCCTGGGAAAAAGCCGGGCGGGGAGCCTGGGAGCGGCATCGCGAGCTGACCTCGCTCTATGTGGCCGGGGTGGCAGGCCTGGGGCCGGCCCTGGCGCTCTTGTTTCAAGCCGGGTCGTGGAACGGGCTATGGCTCTGCCCTTTGCTGCTCGGTCTCCACCGGGCCGCTCAGGTGGATCTGCTGCGGCTCGACCTGCTCGACCGCGAGCGTCTCGAGCTACGCGCTCAGCAGTCGCGCGAGGCGCTGCAGGTCACCCAGACCAGGCTCTCCCAGACCCAGAGCGAGCTTGGCATCGAGTCGCAAGAGCGCAAGCTGTTGCAGGAGCTGATCGCCTCCATGGCCGGGAGCCCGGACCTCGAGAGCTTGCTGGCACTGATCGGTGGATCCGTGCGCAAGATGGTGCGCTGCCAGAGCGTTCTGATCTTTCTCAAGGACGACGCGGTCCCACCGGGCTCGATCGTGGAGCGTTGCTGGCAATCGGGCAAGGTCACCCCGGGCCAGGGGATGAAGGCCGAAGCGGTGGCTGCGGCCCTGCCGATGGAGGGCGAGGGCGTGCTCTATGTTGGCCGCCAGCAAACGGAGTTCAGCTGGGAGGAGCGTCACTACCTGGTCATCCTGGCCGGGGCCGGCGGCCTTGGAATTCAGTCAGTGCGCCGCTTCGAGGAGGAGCGCCGAGCCCAGCTCAAGCTGCGGGTGTGGGTGCAGCGCCAGGCCTATCTCCTGGAGGGAGCTCGCGTGCTGGCCGCGGGGCTGGCTCGCGAGGAGATCCTGGAACGCCTGCGCGGACTGGTGCAGGACACCATCCCTCATGAGCGCGGAGCGTTCTTGGAGCCGGACCGGGGGCAGATCGTCTTGTCCTGGCCGGAGAGCTTCCAGCTCGAGCCGGCCGCTCGCCAGGCGGCATCGAGCGCAGCCCGACAGGGGGTTCCCGTCACGCAGGACTCGCTGCTGGCCGTCCCCCTGATCCACGAATTCAAGGTGGTAGGGGTGGTCGTGCTGCATTCCAGCCAGGGTTTCAGCTCCGAGCAGGCTGATGTGCTGCAGACGTTGGCCTACCAGGCGGCGGTTGCCCTGGACAATGCCGCGACCCATCGCCAGCTCAAGCTCTCTCAAGCCCAGATGGTCCAGTCTTCGAAGATGGCAGCTGTCGGCCAGCTGGCCGCGGGAGTGGCCCACGAGCTGAACAATCCGCTGGGAGCGGTGGTGCTGGCCCTGGAAGGAGCCCGGGTGGCCCTGGACACAGGCAAGCTGGAGCGGATCGGGCCCAAGCTGGACATCTGTGAGCGAGGGGTGGGGCGCTGCCAGGAGATCGTCTCCAAGCTTCTTTACAGCTCGCGAGGCGGCGAAGCCGTCACCGCTTCGGTGACCCGACTGAACGTGCTGCTGCAAGACACCCTGACCCTGCTCGGCCCGCAACTGGTGAACCAGGGTATCGAACTGGTCAGCACCAACCCGCCCGACCTGCCCCGAGTGGCGGGCGCATCCAACGAGCTTCAGCAAGTCATCACCAGCCTTCTGCAAAATGCCGGTCAGGCGGCCCTGGACCCGGCCGCGAGCTCGCGCCAGGTTCGGCTTTCGACCCGGGCAGAGGGGGGGATGGTGGTGCTGCGGGTGGAGGATGACGGGCCGGGAATTCCGCCAGAGATTCGGGAGCGCATTTTCGAGCCATTCTTCACCACCCGCCCACCCGGTCAGGGAACAGGGCTGGGGCTGACCCTGAGTCTGCAGATCGCGCAGGCCTGCGGGGGCAGTCTCCAGCTCGTGCCCGGGACTGGTTCTGGAGCCATCTTTGAACTGGTCCTGCCGGCCCTGACGACGCCCAACTGATGGTGCTCGAAGTCCACTCCGAGGACTTTTATCCAGGGCTCCAGGTTTCTTTAGGAATTCCTCAGGTAAGTGCACCTGGGGGGAGGGTATGATGACGCCGGGTAGTTCATTCGACCTACCCACTCTCTCTGGAGGTTTTACAAGGATGCTTCGCAACTTCGTTCTCGCCGCCGCCGCCGTCGCGGTCACTTACCTGCCCGCCTCGGCCCAGGTCGGCGTCACCATACAACTCGGCAATCCCTACCCCCCCCCGCCGGTCTACTATCCCGTGGCTCAGCCTGTCGTGGTCCAACCGCGACCGGTCATCGTGCAGCCACGGCCGGTGCTGGTGCAACAGCAGCCCGTCTACTACCAAACCCCTCGTTACTACGGTTCCGACTGTCGACCGGTCAAATACAACAAGAAGCACCATCGCAAGCAGCGCGGTCACCGGGGGCACTGCGACGACTGATGGGAAGTCCCCCATCCAGCGTCGAACCACACCCTGAGTGACCGACAAAACCGAGACCCGAGTCCGCATCCTGGTCGTCGACGATGAGCCTTCCATCGTCGACTACATCAGTCTCGGGCTACGCTACGAGGGCTTCGAGGTGGGCTCAGCCGGGGATGGACGACAGGCACTGCAAACCTGGAGAGACTTCCGCCCGGACCTGGTGGTGCTCGACCGGATGCTTCCCGACGGGGATGGGCTCAGCGTCTGTCGCGAGCTGCGCGCCCTGAGCGAAGTTCCGGTCCTGATGCTGTCAGCCCGGGGCGAAGTTGAGGATCGGGTAGAGGGCCTGCAGTGCGGGGCCGATGACTACCTACCCAAACCGTTCAAGTTCGAGGAGCTGCTGGCCCGCATCCAGGCTCTGCTTCGCCGCACCGGGCGTCATAATGACAGGCTCCTGCGTTATGCCGACCTGGAGCTCGATCCATCCACTCGCCGACTCCGAAAATCCGGCGAGGGCATCGAGCTGACAGCCCGCGAGTTCGACCTGCTCGAAGCTCTCATGCGCCGCCCCACTCAGGTCCTCACCCGCGAGCAGTTGCTCAGCCAGCTCTGGGGTTTCGACTTCGAGGGCAACACCAACGTGGTGGAGGTCCACATCAGTTCCTTGCGACAGAAGCTGGGAGACACGGACCGCACCTTGATAAGAACCGTGCGCAGCGTAGGGTATGCTCTCGGGGGCTGATCCCGGACGCCTCTCGCTGCGCTGGGTTCTGGCCCTGGGTCTGGCGGGGCTGCTGCTTCTATCGCTGAGCGTTCTGGGATTCTCTGTCCACAGCCTGGTGGCCCGCCACCTCGTTCGAACCGGTGAGTATCGGCTGTCTCGAATGGTAGCCGAGGGTCTGGTGGACGAGTTCGGTCCGCGCGACTGGCGCCCCGAAGGACAGTTCGAGGCCCCGGCCGAGATACTGACCCGAGCAGACCGATTGACCGAGGCAGTCTCGCTCGTCGAACCCTGGGCCTTTATCCAGGTCTTGCGACCGGACGGGGCCCTGGTGGCCGAAGCCGAGCCCCGACGCTTTCGGGATTCTGAGCCGTACTCACCTCAAAGTAGCCAGCTGGCCGCCCTGATCCCCCTGGCCGAGAACCGGCGCAGCCTGCTCGTTCGCTCGGGCCCACGCACCTGGCAGGTATCTGTTTTCACCCTTGCTCGTAACGGACAACCCAGGGCCGTAGTGGCGGTCGGCCTGCCCTGGGACCTGTCCCGCGAGCTGCTCGACGCTCTGGCCTGGTACTTCGTGGTGGTGGGTCTGAGCACGCTGCTGCTCTCGGTAGCGGTGAGTCACTGGCTCGCCTCTCGCCTTTCGCGCCCCCTGGAAATCCTCACCGGGGCGGCCGAGCGGGTTGCTTCAGGCGACCTGAATCCGCCCGGCCCGCTGGTCGAAAGCACCCGTGAGGTGGCCCGACTGTCCCTTGCTTTCTCGAGAATGGTCGAGAGCCTGCAAAAGTCTCGCGAAAACCAGAAGCAGTTCGTGGCCGACGCTTCTCACGAGCTGAAGACGCCGCTGACAGCCATCGGAGGCATGCTGGAGATGCTCCGTCGGGGAGCCGACAAGAACCCGCAGGATCGAGAGCTGGCCCTTTCAACCATGGAGCGAGAGGTGGAGCGAATGGGCCGCCTGGTTGGCGATCTGCTGGCGCTCTCGCGGGCCGAGCAGCGCACCGCCACCCCGCCGGGAGTGGTGATGCTCCCCCCCTTCCTGGAGGAGATCGCGAGCTACGTGCGCCTCAAACGCATGGATCACATCGTTGAGGTGGACTGTCCTGCAGGTCTGGCAGTGCTGGCTCAGGCCGAGTCGCTCGACCGAGTGGTCCGAAACCTGGTCAACAATTCGGCCAAGTACACTGCCGCTGGCAAGCGTATCCGCCTTTCAGCCCGCCGGGAAGGGGCTTTCATTCGCCTGATGGTCGAAGACGAGGGAATCGGGATCGCGCCCGAGGATCTGGAACGGGTCTTTGACCGCTTCTACCGGGCCGACCCGGCTCGCTCCCGAGGGACAGGGGGCACCGGTCTTGGCCTGCCCATTGCGCGCGCGCTCGTGGATGCCATGCACGGCTCACTTTCCCTGGAAAGCGAGCCGGCACGCGGAACTCGCGCCATCATCCTGCTCCCCGCCGGAATGCGCTCTGAGGATCTTTAGATTTTCTTCAGGAAAGCTCCGGGCAGCCTTCAGCCCTTCCGGTTAGGATGACCTTGCTCAGGTTCGTACCCGCGAACCGAGCCCAGCTGCCCCGGTGGTCGCCAGGAACTCCCCAACTGGCGGCCTCCGGGCCGGCGCCCGGTGACCAGAACCCTGGCCCTTTTGCTCCTCATGGCAGCAAGGGCCGAAAGTGGCGTACGGACGCCATTTCGGCCATCAAAACTCAGCCAGATGGTCACAATTCGGCAATAATCCTCTAACAAGGAACTGTTACTTTCATGCTATGGGGAGATACACACCCGGAATGGGAGGTCTTCCTATGCTTGCCAAGAGTTTTTACAGGCTCGCCCTGGCCTGTCTGATCGGGGCGGTCTGCTGGGCCGGCCTGACCGGACGGGCGGGCGCCCAGGAGCTCTATACCGCCGATGAGCTCGACCAGATCGTCGACTCCATCGCACTCTATCCCGACCCGCTTTTGTCCAACATCCTCAGCGCCGCGGCCTATCCGGATCAGCTTGCCCAGGCCCAGAAGCTGGTCGCGAGCGGCCAGGGACCGGACGCGGCCCCCGAAGGATGGGACCCGGCCGTCAAGGCCCTGATGGACTTTCCCGAGATCCTGGAAACGCTCAACGAGGACAGCCAGTGGACCTCAGCCCTGGCCTTCGCAGCCAGTCACCAGATGAGCGAACTCATGGGGGCGGTCCAGGGGGTGCGTCAGCGAGCCCTTCAGGCAGGAGCGCTCCAAAGTGGTGACCAGATGCGGGTCCTCCAAGAGGACGGCCTGGTCACCATCCAGCCTACCGATCCGACCCGCGTCTACGTTCCCTCCTATGACCCCGACGCCATCGGCGGGATGGACCTGGGCTACAATCTGGTCGACCCGGACTACAATGACTCGGCTTACACCTCTGGTTTCACGAGCGGATTTGCCACCGGCGCCGTGACCTTCGGGCTGGCAGTGGTGGTTTCGGACTGGTTCTTCAACCGCAACTGCGACTGGTGGAGCGGCTCCATCTGCACCGGCTACTGGCCCGCCTACCGGCCGACATACGGCTACTGGAATCCCGGCTGCCAGGGCAACTTCCGCCCCTGGCGGCCGGCCGTCAACTACACCTATCGCCCGGCGGCCTGTCGACCGGTTCGGGTGGTGCGCAACAATACGGTCGTTCGCAACACGAACATCGTGCGCAACAACAACGTGGTTCGCAACAACAACATCGTGCGCAACAACAACGTGGTTCGTAACAACAACGTGGTACGCAACAACAACGTGGTTCGTAACAACGTGGTGAACTATGACCGCCGCCCCCACAAGGGCGGACGTCCCGACATCAACAGGCCCCGCAAGCCCGGAAATCGTCCCCACGCCAACTGCGGCAAATGCGGCCGGCAGCACTCCGGCGATTGTGACCGGATCGGCTATGACCGCCCCGGTCGCCCTGACCGCGATGACAAGCCCGGCTACGACCGGCCCGGTCGCCCCGACCGCGATGACAAGCCCGGCTACGACCGCCCCGGTCGCCCCGACCGCGACAAGCCCGGCTACGACCGCCCCGGTCGCCCCGACCGCGACGACAGGCCCGGTTACGACCGCCCCGGTCGCCCCGACCGCGACAAGCCAGGAAGCATTGGCCACGACCGCCCGGGCCGTCCCGACCGCGATGACAAGCCCGGCTACGACCGCCCCGGTCGCCCCGACCGCGACAAGCCCGGCTACGACCGCCCCGGTCGCCCCGACCGCGACGACAAGCCCGGCTATGACCGCCCCGGTCGCCCCGACCGCGACGACAAGCCCGGCAGCATTGGCCAGGACCGTCCCGGACGTCCCGACCGTGAAAAGCCTGGACATGACCGCCCGGGTCGCAACGGCGATGGACTTGCCAATCGACGTCCAGAGGACTGGCGCCGACAGGGCCAGCGTCCCGACTGGAGCAACCGACCTGATCGGGGCGAGAACCCGGGTGCCCTCGTCAGCATGAACCGTCCCGAGCGGAACAACCAGATCTTCCGCTCTGACCGAAACAAGAACGATTTCAACCGCGTGAATCGTCCCCAACGCGGCATGCCGGGCGAGCGCCCTCAGCGCGACTTCAACCGACCCGAGCTGCAGAACTTCCGTCCCAATCGGATCGACCGTCCCCAGCGCGACTTCAACCGACCCGAGCGACAGAACCTGCGTCCCAATCGGATCGACCGTCCCCAGCGCGACTTCAACCGACCCGAGCGACAGAATCTGCGTCCCAATCGGATCGACCGTCCCCAGCGCGACTTCAACCGACCCGAGCGGCAGGACCTCCGTCCCAATCGGATCGACCGTCCCCAGCGCGACTTCAACCGACCCGAGCGGCAGAACTTCCGTCCCAATCGGATCGACCGTCCCCAGCGCAACATCAACCGTCCCGACCGGCCGCAGCGCCAGGTCGAGCGGCCTCAGCGCAATTTCAACCGCCCCGTGCGGCAGGTCCAGTCCCGTCCCCAGCGCTCCCCGCAGGTTCGCCAGCCAAGGCCCCAGCGCCAGCCCAGACCTGCACGTCAGCCAAATCAGCAACGCAGAAGACGCTAGGAATTCCGGCCGCACGGCCGGATGCGGAAAACAGGCCTGGGAGCCCGGCCACCAGCCGGGCTCCCTCTTTTCATGACCCGAGCGAATGACACAGATCATCTCGGTCCGAGGGAACATGCCCTAACCTGAGAGTACATCTTACCTGAATAGGGAGGCTCGCATGCCGATTCCCCTGGAAATCACCTTCCACGGTGTGGAAAAAGTGCCCGCTCTGGAAGAGCTCATTCGCGAGAAAGCCGAGCGCCTCGAGCACATCAACAAGCGACTGATGCGCTGTCGGGTCGCCATCGAGAAACCCCACCGCCACAAGCGCCACGGCAGCGGCTGGCGGGTCCGGATCGATCTCACCCTGCCCCCCCGGCAGGAACTGGTGATCAAAGAAGAGCCCGGCCTGGGAGCCCCTCCCCAGGAGGACCTCTACCAGGTGGTCACGGAGGCCTTCCACACGGCCGAGCGCAAGCTACGCAAGATGACCGACAAGATTCGCGGCGAGACCAAACGCCATCCCGCAGCCGAGCCCAACGGAGTGATCAAGCGGGTCTTCGTCGACCACGGCTTTCTGCAAGGCGAGGGTGGTTATGACGTCTACTTCCACCGAAACAGCCTGCTGGGGATCCCCTTCGAGGAACTGACCGTCGGCACCGCGGTGCACTTCACCGAAGAGGAGGGCGAGGACGGCCCCCAGGCCTCCACCGTCCACGTGCTGGCACGAGCACGCTGAGCCCAGGTTGAACTTCGCCGCATCGCCGTGTCACCTCATGCGGCGAAGTTCAAGGCAGCCGTTCCAGTCGCACCCGCACGGAAGCTGCGTCAGGCACCTCGGAGCCGTAATGGCGGCCCAGGTATTCCACCAGGCGCGTCTTCTCGTGCTGGCTCAACACCGCTCCCCAGCTCTGCATCTTGGTCAAAACCTTATCCCATTGAGCTTGCGAGAGTCGCTGGGCCTGGATCAGCTCAGGGCCGTGGCAGGCCACGCACCGCGTCACCACTTCCTGTCCCGGGCCCGGGGGCCAGGCGACTGTGGGAGCATTGACCCGAAAGCGCGTCTGGGCCAGCACCGGCAAGAACAGGAAGGTAAGCACAATGAGAGAGCGCTTCATCCCACCTCCAAAGTGAGGCTGTCAGCGGTGTTCCACTGGTAGCCTGAGGGGTTCCAGGGGGAGGGATCGAGCGGTTGAACCGCTCCCCGGTCGTCGGTGGCCCGCGAGCGCAGAGTGTAGCGCCCCGGCCCGGGGGGCCGCCAGCGGTAGCGAAAGATCCGCCAGCCATAGGGAGCCGGCTCGCCCTCCAACTCGGCCATATGCCAGTCGCTCTCTGCCATACCCACATCGACCCGGGTCACCACCGCTTCTCCCCCGCTCCAGGCCACCCCCTGGATCTCGACCGTACTCCCTGCCGGGACCCGCGTCCCCTGGGACGGGGTGGCGAACAGTGACTTCACGACCATCTCGGTCATAACGGCCATTTTCTCAGGGGGGACTTTGGATCCGGGTTCGACCGGCTCGGTGGGATAGCGATAGGCGGTTCGGTAGTAAAACTCGTCAGGTTCCTCGGCAGTCAGGGTGATCTTTGAGAGCCACTTGACCCAGTCGTCGCCCACCCAGCCCGGCACCACCAGTCGGGCCGGGTAGCCGTGCAGTTGGGGAAGAGTCTCGCCGTTCATCTGGTAGGCCACCAGGGTATCCGGGTGAAGGGCCCTCTCCAGCGGGATGGCGCGCACGAAGGGGGGAGCCTTGACCAGCGGCTGATCCAGCCCGCGCAAGACCACCCAGCGAGCCTCCGGTCTGGGGCCGGCGCGCTCGAGCAGTTCGACCAGACGGGCGCCGGTCCATTCGGCGTTGCCAACCGCACCCTTCTCCCAGGGAACTCCGGCCACTCGGGGGCGAAAGAAGGCCCGCCCGTTGCCCGAGCACTGCAGCACGGCGGTGACGGCGGCTCGAGGAGCGGCCTCCAGCTGGGCCAGTTTCAGCTCGAATGGTCTCTCCACCAGCCCATCCAGACTGAGGGTCCAGTCGGCAGCTGTCACGGCCGGCTCTGGGTGGTGCGAGCGCAGAAAGAACAACTCGTTGGGCGTCAGGCGTGTCTGAAATGCCTCCACAGGGGTCTCCAGGTCGAAAGGACGGCTGCTGCGCAAGAGGAGCTCGCGTGGCACGGGAGCGGTGCCGGGCGAACGCGAGCATCCGGTAAGGGCCAGGGCCGATAGCTTGAGGAACTCGCGACGGTTCACCCCTCGCCCTTCGACCAACCCGGGGAAGGAACCCGCCGAACCGGCTGGGAAGGGCCGGCCCTGATGAAAGCGCTGCCCGGACTGGCTACCTCGATCTTGCTGATGCTCATCGCCTTACCTGTGGCCGATGGGCTGGGCCGCCTGGTGCTGAGACTGACGGGGGTAGAGGGAGGCAGCAGCCCCATCTCGGGAGTGCTGGTGGCCATCTTGCTGGGCCTGCTGGCCCGCAACCTGCTGCCCTTGCCGGAGCGCCTGGATGCGGGCATCAAGCTGGCCACCACCACGGTGCTGCGCCTCGGGATCGTGCTCGTGGGCATCAAGCTGAGCTTCTTCGACCTTCTGGTACTGGGAGCGGTGGGCATTCCGGTGGTGGTGACCGCCATCGTCACCGCCTTGATTTCGGTTCACTGGCTGGCGGCTCGCCTCGGACTGAGCCAGCGTCTGGGCACCCTGATCGCGGCCGGCACCAGCATCTGCGGGATTACCGCTATCGTTTCCACGGCCCCGGCCATCGAGGCCAACGAGCAAGAGGTGGCCTACGCCGTGGCCAATGTGGCCCTGTTCGGGCTGTTGGGAATGCTCACTTATCCCTATCTGGCCCACGCCGTCTTCTCCACCCCCGAGCAGGTCGGGCTCTTTCTGGGCACGGCCGTGCACGATACCTCCCAGGTCATCGGCAGCGCGCTGACCTACAAGGAAGTCTACGGGGCCGATCAGGCCCTCAAGGTGGCCACCGTCACCAAGTTGACTCGCAACCTGTTCCTGGCCCTGGTGGTACCTTTCCTGGCCTGGATGCACGCTCGTCGCCAGCAACGTCCGGGTCAGAGAATCGACTTCAAAAAGCTCCTGCCCACCTTCGTGCTGGGCTTTGTGGCCATGGCGCTGCTGCGAACCGTCGGCGACGCGATGTGGGGGGATGCCGCCACCTGGAAGGTCGTCACCCACCAGATCGGGGATGTGTGGGGGTCGAAGTACTGCCTGGGCACCGCCCTGGCGGGCGTGGGGCTCTCGACCCGTTTTGCCGTGTTCCGAGGGGTGGGGCTCAAGCCGTTTCTGGTGGGATTCTTCGCCGCGGCTCTGGTGGGATTGACGTCCATGACGCTCACTTTGTTCTTAGGAAGAGCACTCTAAAGCGCAAGGCCTCTGGTCGTGCACTTTACAACGCGCCGGAACTGCGTTCCGGCGCGTTCGTCAGATTGTGCCCATGTGCAAGACCAGAGTGCGAGCACATGAGTCCGACCTCTACAGTCTTCTCGGGCGTCTCCCATCCAAAAACGGTGCCAACAGGATCCGACTGCAACGAATCCTGTGGGTGCAGATTGGCTTGATTTGTTAAAATTCTGTGACATACTGGGGGAGTGGAGGTTGGCATGCGCCTGATAAGTTCGTCTCGAAGAGCCTTCTACTTCCCGTCGCTGCTGATGCTGTCGGTGCTGTTGGCGATGTTGACCACGGCAGCCATCTCGCTGGTGACGTCGGATCAACGGGCGTCCAGCAAGCTGACCGGTAATGACGCGGCCCTGAAAGCGGCCGACGCGGGCCTGCGCTACGCCCAGGCCCGCCTGGGGGAGGACCCGAGCTGGCGAGGAGATGGCAACACCCTGGTGGTCAACACGCCCGACCTGGCCGTGCGCGAGAACTACGGCAACGTGATCGGGGCCATCCGAGCAACGGGCGGGGAATGGGCCCAGTTCCGCATTCGCTTCAACTACCAGGATGATGCGGTGGGCAACCAGGACGGCCTGCCCGACCCCGTGATGTGGGTCGACAATCCCTTCGTTTCAATCAACAACGTGCTGGGCGGGGCCGCGGCTCCCGTGCCCCGGGCCGATGGTGCCAACTTCGCGGTGACCCCGGCCAGCCAGACCCCCTATGAGGTGCCGCTGGGAACCGTCTGCGTGCTGGTGGAGGGAAGGGCCGGACCGGCTCTGCGCCAGTTGGACTCGACCAATCTCGATCCACCCCTGGCCGCCGGTCACGGGGTGACCCGCCGGGTGGTGGAGGCGTATCTGCGCGTCAACAGCGTCCCCAATACCGACGCCGCGGCCATGGCTGCCGGCAACATCCAGGTCGACCTGAACACCAAGGAGATGACGGTCGAGGACGACTCGGCGGGCGTTCCGCGGCTGCGCAGCAAGTCGGAGATCTCGGTCAACGGCGGAGCCGCCACCAACCTCAAGGCCGACAATGGCGAAACCCAGTCGGGCAGCGGCAACCTGACTGCCAACTACGACGCGAACAAGGTCACCCCCAAAACGGAGGATCCGAACGCGGGTTTCTATCAGCTCACCTGGAACGACGTGAAGAAGGCCACCGCCTCCGACCCCACCATCGCGGCCGGGACCTACGTGCTGTGGCAGGATGGCACGTTCCATTACTATGACATGAATTACGACGCTTACAAGGCCTACATCGAGGGGAACCCCGGTGACGTGGGGCAGGTATTGACGGCCACCGACCTGCCATCGAGCTTCCAGGTCGATACCAACGACCCCCTCAAGCCCAAGCTGACCATCACCGGCAATACTTTCGTGCAGCCCACCGGAGCCTCCGACCAGTTCAACCTGATCCCGCGCGAGGGCGCCAAGGAGGATCCGGACTCGGCCGGCGGCGGCGGAGCCCTGACCTACGCCCAGCAGCAAGATGCCGTCATCCAGAACGTTTTACCCGGGCTGTCCTTCAACTATGTGAGCACACCCAGCCACAACGTCAGCTGGACCGTGCCCCTGGCCGGCCCGGTCCCGGGAGGCATTCAAGAGTACATCCATCCCTCTGGCACCGGGCAGGGCTGGGCAGGCTACCTGCGCTTGACCGACAACGGGGATGGAACCGGAACCCTCGTGCTGGATGATCGCGCCACCCTCGACCTCAACCCACGCCTGAACACCAACCCGGTGGGCGCGTTGCAGCGAGCCATGACCATCGCCAACGGAAATGGCGACCAGGCCGTGCTCCAGGTCGCAGCCGCTATCGCCGGGACCACCGGTGGCGCCGCCGTCAGCCAGGGCATTGACCTGGGAGGAGCCATCACCGATACCCTCAAGCCCGACAACATCAAGATCGAGTTCAAGCCCCCCAGCGGCACCTCGGCCATCCTCTCGGCCAACGGCGATGTGCGGCTCGGCAGCAACGTCACCGGCGAGGGCGGCTCCATCACCTCCGGTGGAACCATCCGTCTCATCGGCGCCGGCACCGACCTCTCGGCCAGCCTGACGGACGGACTGAACCTCTACGCCAAGGGCGACATCGTGCTCTCCTCTCTCAAGCAGAAGTCGGACACCGAGTACGAGTTCAAGGACTTCAAAATGAAAGGGGTTATCTATACCTGGGGCAACTTCACGGCCAAGGTCGGCCTGGAGAACAATGCCCAGGTCACCAAGTGGGGCAAGTTCTCCCTGGAAGGAGCCCTGGTGGCTTACGGCGGCGACCCCGCCGGCTCGCCGGGCAACCTGGGCGGGGGCAACATCTACATCAAGGCTGATGAGGCCAAACTGAAGTTTGATCCGGCCTACCTGGTGCAGATCAACCAGAATCCTCCCCCGGGGGCACTCTCCCAGTCCTTCTATGCGGTCTACCGTTAGCAGCAAGCCCAGCGGACTCTCCCTGGCCGAGCTGATGGTCGCGGTTGGCTTCTTTGCGGTCGCCATCCTGGCCATCCTCGGCCTGACCGTGTCGGTGCTGCGCACCGATAGCAAGTCCAGCGAGAGCGCGGCGGGAGCTTTGATGGCCGACCGTCTGCTGCAGCGAACCATCGCCCGGGTCAAGGGGGACGCGGCAGCGCGCGCCAATTTCTGGGACAACGAGCACCTGACCCCCCCCTGGGAGCAGGGCGTGGCCAGGAGCACCAGCGGCAACGACTTCAACTACGTCATCTATGCCACCACCGTCGTCGGGGTGGGAGGCGCTCCGGTCGGGTCGGTGGCTCCCAACAACCGCCTCAAGAAGGTGGATGTGCTGGTCTGGTGGTTCAACGCCAACCCGACCGACCGGGCGGGCTACGGAAAGCTCAACACCCGCATCACCCAGCTGGTATCGGAGGCCGAGACCGTTGCGCCCCCGTAATCGCGGGGCCTCGCTGGTGGAGCTGGCGGTCGGAGTGGCCATCTTCATGCTGTTGAGCCTGCTGATGGTAGCCGCTCTCAAGACGGGCAATCAGGTCTGGACGCGCAGCATGGCCAGTTCCTCGGGCCAGACCGAGTTGCGCAAGGCCTATTCGAGCCTGAGCTCGGACCTTCGCCGCAGCCGCTTCGACAGGGTGGCCCGCCGCACGGTTCCCGCCAGCCTGGGCGGCGGGGGCTTCGACGGGGATGCCATCTGGTTTTTGACCTGCGAAGATCCAAACACCGGGCTGATGATGAAGAAGGCGGACGGAAGCGCCTTCTGGCAGCGCAACATCCTCTACTACACCATCGTTCCCACCGGCCACAATGCTCTCTATGGCTTCACCTGCGGGGGCGGCGCCGACGCCGATGGCTACGACGACCGCTGCCCCCACAAAATGTTGATCCGGCAGGTCATCGATCTGCCCCCGGCCACCAATCCGGCCGACGAGACGACGGAAGAGCCCCTGCTGACGGCCGCCCAGGTTGCCCCCTACCTGATTGCCCCGGTAGGGTTTGACGTCTCCGGGATCGTCGGACCGGGCACCGAGCAGGTGGAGGTGCGAGCCCACAGCCTGCTCTGTTTCAAAACGGCACTGGCACCCGATGCAAACTTCCCGGGCGAGGTTCTGGTCGACCTGCGGGCTGCCCGCATCCAAGAAGCGCGGCGAGCCGTCCAGGTGGGCAGCGCCCCCCTCGACGGGTATGACATCAGCCTGGAGTTCTCTGTCTTCCCTGCCCCGGCTCCGCCGGCTCCCTGAGCGACGCAGGTCAGGACGACTTCGGCAGACACCCCTGGGCGCAGGTCACCTTCTTGGTGCCGAAGCGCGAGCAGCGGCTCACGCAGACATGCTCGGGGGCGTCGGAGGTGACCAGTAGCTCCCAGTAGTCGGGCCGCCTGACCACCTCGATCTGGACGTCCTCACCATTCTCCGGGCAGCGAACGCGCTGCTCCTCACGCACCCACGGCAGCTCATGTGCGGACAGATACCAGACAAGGCCGACCCCTGCCGCCACCGCCGTGATAGCCACCCCGAGGGGAACAAAATAGACAAGCGACATCTCGCTCACCCCTTCCGCCATGGTGATCGTCATGGTAACCCCAGCCGGCGGGCGAGTCATTGATCCCTCTCAAACTTGGTCCGAAATCGCGAAGCTGACCGGTCAGGGCAACTCGCCCAGCCCGAGGAGCCCGAACACCTGATCAAAGTAGAGCAGGTAGTGTTTGGGCATCTCGTTTCCCACATTGACGATCTGCCCATTGACATCGACGGCGTATCCATGGACCTTCTCGGTCAGAAAGATGGTCTTCTCGCCCTGAGTGGTCGCCATGCTCGCCGTGATGGTGTTCTGAAGAACGGAGGCATCGTTGCGGATCAGATAAGAAGGGAAAGGCAGCGACTGCACACTGCTACTCGCTCCTGTGTCCAGCAGCGAATTCCACAAAGCCGGGGCCGGTCCGCCTGAGAACTGATAGGTAATGGGCACGGCGGCGTCATCCCAGAACAGGGTGGAGGCAGGCGGCGTGCCGCCGGTCAGGCCCGAATCATCGCTCTGGGTCGGGGGCAGTTGCACAGTAGCAAAGTCTGTCGGATTAAAGGAGCCAAAGCGGATCTCGTGCCCGGGGCGATTCAGGACGAAGCCCTGGTTGTAGGGCTCGGGGAAGAAGATGCGGGGGGTTACCGAGCTATTCAAGCGCAAACCAAAAATCGCGTTGTTGCGGCCTCCCCCGCTCACGACATCGTCCTCCACGACCAGGATGGGGATCATCGCCACAGTGGAGAGCACGGTGTCTTCGCTGTTGAGCAGCTCGACCCGGGCGTAGCCCAGCTTTCCGGGACGCGGATTGGTACCGTGGGCATAGGTGATGGTTACATTCGTATCGGTCATGGTCACATCCGGGCCGATGTGGCTCTGACCCACCACCAGGGCTCCAGAGCCCGTGTCCAACTCGGTGAAGACGCGTTTACCGCCCCCGACGCGAATGTGGATCCCGGTTTTGTGGCCATAGTCCAGAGTGGGGACGGACACGAAGCCCTGACCGATGGTGAGAACCGCCTGAGCTTCCAGTGCGCCAAAGCGAGCCAGGATCAGGGCGCTCCCGGCAGCCAGTGCCTGGGCCTCGCCCAGTTCATTGACCCTGGCCACGTTCGGCTCGCTGGACTCCCAATCCACCCCATGGCTGACGTCCACCTCGTCGCCCCCTGGCAGAGTGGCCCGTGCTTTGAAGGTGGTCCTGCCTCCCACCTCGGCCTGGGAAATCGGGGGTGTGACACTAAGGGACTCAGGTTTCTGAAGGTGGGAAAAAGTCACCCTGGACGTGCTCCCACGGGTGACGGTCACCCGCTGATGGCCCGCTCCCACGGCCTTGCCGGAGCGGTCTTTGAACACCAACACCACGTGGTAGTCGGCCGACTCGTCGACCAGGAGATCGACCTGTTGAACGGAGCTGGCATTGCTCAGAGTGAGCTTGCGCTGGACCAGCGCGCCGTCTTCCCTGCGCAGCGCCACATCGAACTGGGCCACCTGGCGGCCAAGATCCACCTTGACAATGGTGAGCGAGACCAGCGCCGGCGGTGCAGCTGTCAAATTGGCGGGATCGGCGGGGAGGTCGCCCCCGCAGGCAACCACCAGTACGATGAGAGCAATCAACAGGCTTCGCACTTCAAACCTCGCATCAGGCAGCCCGTTCACGGGCCTCGGGCTCTCGGCCTGTTTGGCTGATCCGCAGCGCGGCCGGCCAGCACCCAGGCCCCACCCTCTAAGGCCGAGCCAGAGCCAGCTCCGGATACAGGTTGCGATACTGCTCCCGGTGCACCAGAACCGAACTCACGAAGGCACGGGTCTCGGGGTAGCCGATCTCATCCAGGCTCAAACGTCCGTCTGGGCCGCGCCAGCGCTCGACGTTGGACGGGCCTCCGTTGTAAGCCGCCAGGGAGCTAACCAGGTCGCCCTCGTAGCGGTCGAGCAGGGTGCGCAGGTAGCTCGTACCCAGGCGCAGGTTCAGGTCGGGGGTAGCCAGGTTGAGGGGTCCGTTCAGGCCCTGGCGGCGGGCCATCTCGTCGGCCGTGCCGGGCATCAGCTGCATCAACCCTACAGCTCCCACGGGGCTTACGGCCCGGGGCGAGAAGCGACTTTCCTGATACACGACGGCCGCCACCAGGTAGGGGTCGAGCTGGTTGGAACGGGCCTGGCGTATCAGCTCGCTGCGGTAGGCCAGGGGATAGAGACAACGCTGAAACGAGGGGAACAGGGTGAGCAGGGGGAGCACACACAGGCCGAGCCAGAATCCGTGTCGTCTGTTGAGCAACCGCAAAAGCCGCCTTTTCAAGCCTCCACCCGCTGCAGCCACGTGGACTCGATCTGGCGCACCGTCTCCTCCGGCGAGCCGGAATTATCGATCACCACGTCGGCTCGCTGGAGCCGCTCGCCGGCGGACATCTGGGCGCTTCGCCGGGCCTCGGCCTGTTGAGCTGAGAGACCGTCACGTCGCATGAGACGCTCGAGTTGCACCTCAGGACGAACGTGAACTACCCAGACCTGATCGACATACCGTTCGCCCCCATGCTCGAGGAGGAGGGGCGCTACCAGGACCACAACGGGATGGGTACGTGAATGTTCTCCAAGCTGGTGATGAATTTCCTTCCAAATCGCAGGATGGGTAATCTGGTTCAGGCGCTCCAAGGCCTGCGGATCACCGAAAACCCTGCCAGCCAGGCCCTTGCGATCGAGCTGGCCGTCGCTTTGCAGGATGTCGGGCCCGAAAGCTTCAACCAGTTGACCCAGCACCGGACTGCCAGGCCCGGTCACCTCGCGGCTGACCTGATCGGCATCGACCAGGGCCGCGCCACGACGAGACAACTCATCGGCCACCAGGCTCTTGCCGCTGGCAATCCCCCCGGTCAGCCCGATGATCACCTGCGTCAGGCGTTCTCTTCGGCGGGTGCTTCCGACGAGGGTTCCTCGGCCGGGGCCGCGGACGCAACTTCGGGCTCCATCGCTTCAGCTTGGGGTTGGACGGTTGTCTCGACGAGCGGAACCTCGACCACCTCAGCCACCGGAGCCGGAGCAGGCTCGGGGGCCGACTCCGACCTGGGGGCAGGTTTGGGCTTCTCCTCCTGGGCCGCGCTCTGGCCCAGCAGCTGGGCCTTCAAGGCATCCGGCAAACGATCGCCCAGAGTGAACCCGGTCGAGGAGTCTCCACCCCGATCCCGGTACTCGGCTGGCATGGCCATGCCCGGGTTCGCCTGACGCAGGGAGAGCGTGATCCGACGCGTGTCGGGGTTCACGTCCAGCACCTTCACCTTGACCTCTTGCTCGGGTTTGAGAATGTCCTGGGGCTTTCCCACCCGGAAGTCGGCCAGCTCATTGATCGGGATCAAACCCTCCACACCATCGGCAATCTCGACAAACACATAGTTCTTGACCAGCTTGCTGACCTTGCCGGGTACGATACTGCCCTCTTTGAAATTCTCTGTGATGGTCATCCACGGGTCCGGACGAGCCTGCTTGAGCGACAGCGAGATGCGCTCCTTGGACTTATTGATGCTGAGGATGCGCACATCCACCTTCTCGCCCACCCGCACCACCTCGCTGGGGTGCTTGATGCGCTTCCAGGCCAGCTCGGAAATGTGCACCAGGCCGTCCACGCCGCCCAGGTTGATGAAAGCGCCGAAGTTGGTCAGTCGAGCCACGGTTCCACTGACGATCTGGCCCTCGTCCAGGTCGCCCATGGTGCGCTCCTTCATCTTGGAGCGCTCCTCCATCAAGGCGTTCTTGCGAGAGAGCACCACCTTGCGGCGAGCCTTGTCCACCTCGACCACCTTCAGCTCGAGCACCTCACCGACGTAGTCGGACAGGTCGTGCACCGGGCGCAGGTCGACGTGGGAGGCGGGCACGAAGCCGCGCAGCCCCAGATCGACGATCAGTCCGCCTTTGACCTGCTCGGTGCAAGTGGCCGTGAGCGTCTGGCCCGTTTCCTGGGCCTTGAGCACGCGCAGCCAGGCTGACTCGAGGTCGGCCCGCTTCTTACTCAGGATCAGGACGCCCTCGGAGTCTTCCACACGCTGGACCACCACGTCGATGGTCTCGCCCACTTTGACGACTTCCTCGGGCGGCAGGTTGCGATGGCTCAGCTGGCCAACCGGGATCTTGCCCTCGGTCTTGTAGCCCACGTCGACCAGGACGCCGTCTGCGTCGACCCTCACCACCACGCCCGACAGGAACTCTCCAGGCGCGATCTTCTTGAACGAATCCTCATAGGCCATGGCCGAGGCCATATCGGCGCCCGGAGTGGTGCCCTCCTGGGGGGCCGGAGTCGCTGCCTCGGCGGCTTCCTCGGTGGCGGCCGGAGTTTCGGCGGCCTGCGCGACGGCTTCGGCCTCGGGCTGCTGCTCGGTGGATTCGGTCTGGGTGTTGGTCATGGCGCTGGTTGCTCCTTTCGATGTGGCTCTGCTACGACAGAGCCGGTCAGTTGTTACTGTGGTCGGCGGTGGGATTGCTGCGAAGCGTGCAGCGCTCGCCCGGGAAGTTCCCCTCGAAGAGAAAATTCGCCCCGCTTCTCGTTTTCCTGTCTAACGCGACGAAAAAATCGCGTTGGGACAAATATTCAAGCCAATTTTGCCGCTCCATTGTGCGCGAACGACCAACCGATCTCCTGCTAGGAGCGCAGCCGGAAACCCCCTTGACACGGTTTTCCGGCTGCGCGACGCCCAACATGTTGTGCTAGAAGTTCGGCGCCTACAACATCTTGTGGTGGCGGAGGTTCCCTCCGACACCACAGGGGGTTTGCGGCCGGACTTCTAGCGGCGCAAACCCTTTGACAAAGTTTACCGGCCGCGGCGACGCCCGAAAGCGAAGAAGTCGGGCCTCCCGTTCAGGAGCGCCCGACTTCCCAGCCGTCTCCAGAAAGAGGCTACCGACGTGCCACGGGCTCGGCCTCGATACGGCGCGGCTGAGCCCAATTGGGACCGTGCAGCACCTCGACGGCCACCGGCACATCCAGTTGCCGCACGCTCTCCATGATGCGGGCCACTTCGCGAGCCAGCGACTCCTTCTGCTTCGGCTCGATCTCGAAGATCAGCTCGTCGCGCAGTTGCATCGCCAACATTCCGGGCAGGCTACCCTCACGCTGACGATGGACGATCTGCACCATGGCCGTCTTGAGCAGGTCGGCGGCCGAGGCCTGCACGGCTGCGCCTCGAGCAGTGCGCTCAGCTGTGTCTCGAATGTCGGAGTTGCGGCTGGTCAGTTCGGGCATCGGACGGCGTCGACTCTGCAAGCTGGTTACCCAGCCCCGAGTGCGAGCCTCCTCCAACTGCTGGTCCAGGAACCGCTTGAGCTGAGGATACTTCTCGGCGAAGCGTCCCTGAAACTGCTCCAGACGACTGGAGGCGTCCGCGGCGGTAATGCCCTGGCGCCGGGCCAGGCGGTGCACGCCGGCCAGGCTCAGGGCCACTTCGCGGGCGTCCTTCAGCACGTCCTCGTCCACCTCTGCGGGAGCCACTTCCAGGAGCTCGGAAGCCAGCTTGCGCGCGGCATCCTCGGAACGGGTGAAGCTCTTGAGCAGACCGCTCTCCTTGGAAAGGTGGGCAGCCAGGCGCAGGTCAAGTTGGGCGTAGCGCACGCCCAGCAGAATGCGCTTGCGGTCACGCGGGATCAGCGCGCCCTTGAAGTGGGTGCGCAGCTCGTCTCGAATGCTCAGGTTGGGCAACTCTTCCACTTCAGCCAGAAGCCGGTTGAAGGTGGCGACCGCTCCCCCTACCAGGCTCGGGCCCATCCACTGGATACGCTCGGAGGAGGTGACCAGGTGGTCAGCCGAGCGCAACAGCCAGCCGTGGCGCGGGTGCACCAGCCGGGGCAGGGCTTCGAGATAATAGGCGCGCAGCTCCTTGAGCGCCCGCCAATCGCGAACCAGGTTGCCAATCTCGTGCTGCTCGGACACCTGAACCAGCAGCTCAGGGCCGACGGTGGCGCCGTTCTTGGGCCGGTTCAGGACCTGCAGGCCCATCCGATCGAAGAGCACCTCGGTGAGGTCCTTGGGTGACTCGAGGTCGAACTTCTCGCCTGCGTAGGCGAAGATCTGGCTCTCCAGATCGCGGGTCAAGCGATCGATGTGATCGGAGAAGTCGTCCAGACGGCCCGCGTCCAGCCCGACTCCGTTCTTCTCCATCGAAGCGGCCACCCAGACCATCGGCATCTCGATCTCTTCGAACGACTCGAGCAGATCGCTCTCGGCCAGCCGGTCCTCGAGAATTCGGGCCAAGCGGCCCAGACCAAGCACACGGAGACCGGCCCAGGGGGTCAGCTCGTCGGCTGGCACCTCGGACAGGCGGCGGGCGCCAGGGCCCCGGCCGAGCAACTCGGACTCGCTGGGGATGTCCACCCCGTAGCGGCGTCCAATCTCGTCGAGCCAGAAGTTGCCTTCCACCGAATCGAGCTGGTGGGCGGCCACGGCTACGTCGAAGAAGCTGGACTGAGGCCAGTCGCCCTCCACTCCGTCGAGCAGCAGGGCCCCACGCAGGTTGTGGACGTACTTGCGACGATCCTCGCGCTCCAAGGCGGGACGCAGGAGCTCGATAGCCGCAGCGGGCTTCATATCCGTCTTGCGGGTGCCCAGCGGGACCACCAGAGCTTGCTGCTCGTTGGCGGACACAGCCAACCCGAC
Source organism: Candidatus Xenobia bacterium (assembly GCA_045863235.1). Taxonomy (GTDB): domain Bacteria; phylum Vulcanimicrobiota; class Xenobia; order Xenobiales; family QWHO01; genus QWHO01. The sequence goes on from BTUM01000004.1 coordinate 51,527, forward strand.
CAGGTCGCTGCCGCTTCCCAGCCACAGGATGGACAGCGGTCCGTCGCCTTGAGCGATGCGACCGAGCGACTCCTTGGCCTCTGCGCCCTTGGCAAAGCGGATCTCGACCGGTAGAACTTCAGCGTGGGAGCCATTCCCGTTGCCATTGCCGTTGCTATTGCCGTTGCCATTGGCCGCACCCGACTCGAGCGATTCGAGCAGCTCCTCCACCTCCAGGCGACGGAAGACGTCCTTGACGCGAGCCGGGAAGTGCAGCTTGTAGCTGAACTTCTCCCAGCAGACATCCAGCTCGAGATCGGTGCGGATGGTTGCCCGAGTCTTGAAATCGAGCGCCAGATCACGGTTCTCCGAGAGCGGGTTGCGCCACTTGGCAGGCAGCAGCTGGAGCGAGTTGAGCAGATCCTCCAGGCTGCCGTGCTGAGAGAGAAGCTTCTTGGCGGTCACCTCGCCGATACCAGGAACGCCGGTGATGTTGTCCGAGGAGTCGCCGGCCAGAGCACGCAGGTCGGCCAACTGGGCCGGGCTCAGGTTGAAGCGCTTGCGCACGAGATCATCATCGTAGACCAGCATGTCCGAGATACCGCGCCGGGTCGTGAGCACGCGCACGTTGGGGCGAACCAGTTGCAACAGGTCGAGATCACCCGAGATGATCATCACCTGCATCCCCTCTTCCGCGGCCATGCGCGAGAGGGTCCCGATGCAGTCGTCGGCCTCGTGGCCGCGGACCCGGTAGACCTGCACCCCGAAGGCGCGGATCAGATCTTCGATGAGAGGGAGCTGATGTGCCAGCTCTTCAGGCATCTCCATCCGCTGCGCATTGTAGTCTTGATAGCTGCGCACCCGCTCGGTGGGCACGCCTTTGTCGAAAGCCACCGCGACGTGCGTGGGCTTTTGCATCTGCACCAGCTTGATGAACATGTCGGCGAAACCGACCACGGCGTTCGTGGGGGTGCCAGAAGTGGTCTTGGTCGGAGGAACCGCGTAGAAAGCGCGATAGGCCAGACCGTTGCCATCAATGAGAAGCAGTTTCCTGCTGTCGGACTCCATATGCATTTGATTCTCCCATAGCTCACCCGCGTGTTCTGACGCTTCTCGATTACAGAGCGTCAGACTCCGGCGGGACGGCAAAGGCCCGCGGTGAGACCCCCCACACACGGGCCAGGGCGCAATCTCAATAAATTGCGTGCCGGGCGATATTTGCGATTGTAGATTCTGACCTGGACCCGGACAAGGGGCCCCCGTCAGGGGCGCCTATGTTCTGCGACCGAGGGGGTAATCCCTTCCCCCCGGGAGAAACTCGCCTGCACCAGCGGGGGCTTGGCGTTCAGGCCTCAACCGCCCAAAAAGGTGTTCGTAGCGCCCCTCAGGAAGCCGGGGCGACCATGGTTTCTTGGTTCTCCAGGACCAGGGCGTCGGCCACGATCTCGGCGATGTCGCGGGTATCGATCTCGCCCGCCAGATCCTTGCGTCCCAGGGCATCGCTCATCATCGTCAGACAGAACGGGCAAGCCGAGGCGATCATCTTGGGCTTCTTGGGCAGATCGAGGGCGTCTTGCAGGCGCAGGTCGTTGACCTTCACCCCGTGCTCCTCCATCCACATCCGCCCGCCGCCGGCGCCACAGCAACGACCTCTCTCGCGGGACAACTCCATCTCCTCCAGGCGCACGCCCGTGGCCGCCAGAACCTCCCGGGGCTGCTCATAGATGTCGTTGTAGCGCCCGAGATAGCAAGAGTCGTGATAGGTGGCCTCGGTAGGCTCGCCAAAGCGCACTTTGATTCTGCCTTCCTTCATCAGGTCCTGGATCAGCTGGGAGTGATGCTGCACGACGTAGTCCCCGCCAAACTGGGGATACTCGTTCTTGATGGTGTTGAAGCAGTGGGGGCAGGCCGCCACCACACGCTTGACGTTGTAGCGGTTCATGGTCTCGACGTTCTGCTGGGCCAGCACCTGGTACAGAAACTCGTTGCCGATGCGGCGGGCGGGATCGCCGCTGCAGCCCTCCTCCTTGCCCAGAATGGCGAATTTCAAGCCAGCCGCCCGCATGATCTTGACCAGGGCCATGCTGACCTTCTTGTTACGCTCATCGAACGATCCAGCGCATCCCACCCAGTAGAGCACGTCAATCTCTCCGGGCTCGTCGGCCATCTCCTTGACCTCGAGGTCCTTGGCCCAGTCGGCCCGCTGCGAAAAGCCGATCCCCCAGGGATTGGAGTTGTTCTCCATGTTCTTGAAAGCTCGCTGCACCTCTTGCGGGAAGCGGCCTTCCACCTGGACCAGGTAGCGACGCATGTCGACGATCTCTTGCACGTACTCGATGAAGACCGGACAGGCCTGCTCACAAGCGCGGCAGGTGGTGCAGGCGAAGAGAGCCTCTTCCGACACGGCCGGTATCGAATTCTGCAGCACCCTCAGCTCCTGGGTGGGCTCCTTGCCAGCCCGCTTGTCGATGACTCCCTGCCCGTGCTCGACCAGCTCCTCGCGCAGCTGCTCGGAGATCTTCTTGGGGTGGAGAGGTTTTTCGCTGGCAAAGGCCGGGCAGACCGAGGTGCAGCGCCCGCACTCGGTGCACGAGAGCCAGTCGTGGTAATTCTTCCAGGTCATCTGGTCGAGAGTGGAGGTTCCGTATTCCTCGTTCTCCAGGTCGAGCTTGGTCAGCTCGCCGTAAGGGCGTTTCTTGTTGAAGTAGACGTTGGGGATGCCGGTGATGATGTGGAGGTGTTTGGAGTAAGGGAGGTAGGCTCCGAAGCCGAGCACCAGAGCCAGATTGATCCACCAGGACACCTCGCGAATCGTGCTCAGGGTGGCCGGGTCTCCTCCCGCCACGCCGGCAAAGCTGGCGTAGAGATTGGAGGTAATGGGGTGGGTGCGCATCATCAGGGTGTATTCCTCGGGCGTGAGGGAGGACATCAAGTGCACGCCCACGTCGGCCGCTCCCCAGACCAGCTCCACTACCATCAAACTCCAGATCAGCGCGAGGATGAGCAGAGCGTCGCCGGAAGGCTCGGGGAACTTGGGCCGAATCACCACCCGGCGCCAGACCGCCATGAAGACGCCGACCATGACCAGCACGATGAAGCACTCTTTGATGATGGAGTAGAAGGCGCCCAGGGGCTCGTTCACGGCCAGCAGCGGCAGATTGAACTCAGGACCGAAGAAACCTCGCAGGATCAAGGTCGAATTGGCGATGACCAGAACGCAGAAACCCCAGAAGATCAGGGCGTGGAGGATACCTCCGTAGGCCCTCTTGAGCAGGCGCTTCTGGCCGAAAGCGAACACGAGCACATCGGCGATCCGCTCACCGGGTTTGTCAAAGCGGTTGTCAGGCTTGCCCGCCTTGATGAAGCGATACAGCTTCAGCGCCTGACGAAGAAACAGAGTAGCGGCAACCGCCACCATCAGGGTCGATACTAAGATTCGCATGCTCGAGATACTCCGCCGGATGGCCCGAGAGATCGGTCAAAGTGAAGTGTTGAAGGTTTTGCAGGAATCTGCCATGGAGGCGCCCCCCGAAGGAGAGGCAAAACCCGTAACGCTCAACACATTATCGCGGGTTTGCTGTCGGGGCGCGTGAGTCCTTTTCCAACTTGGACTTGTCATCGGGCGGGTGCGGTCCCTATACTGAGGCGATTTGTTGCCCGGAAAGCCCGTCTGGCGCAGCCCCAATGGCTCGCTCTACCTCGCCTCGCTCTTCTTCGCTTTGATGGGGGTCTGCATCAAGCTGCTGACAGGTTCTGACGCCTCCACACACGGGTTGGGCTGGCGCCTGGCTGGAAGCCACGACATGGATGCGGTTCCCATCGCCTTCTACCGCTCCCTGTTTCCGGCCCTGGCGCTGCTGCCCTGGCTCTGGCACGATCTCTTCAAGAGCGAGACCCGACGCCATCTCCCCGTGCTCATCCTGCGAGGGCTGGCGGGCGGGGGAGCCATGGTGGCCTACTTTGTGGCGATCGACCGCACCGAGCTCTCGACCGCGGTGCTGCTCAACTACACCTCCCCGGTCTGGGCCGCCCTGCTGGCCGGCTACTTCCTCAAGGAGAGCGTGCCGCGCAACATCTACCTGGCCTTTCCGGTGGCCTTTAGCGGGGTTTACTTCCTGACCGGAGGGGCCGGGGACGCGCCCGAGCCAGGCCGCATGGTGGGTTACCTGGCGGGCCTGGGCTCGGCTGTGCTGGCCGGTATCGCCTATACCTCGGTCCGCCAGCTCAGCTCCCACGTCTCGGCCCTCATGGTCGTCTTCTGGTTCTCGCTCGTGAGCTGCGTGATGTTGCTGCCCTGGCTACCTGCCCACCCTCTTCCCTCCCCCGGCGAATGGGTGCTGTTGCTGCTGGCCGGGATCTTCGCGGGTGTAGCTCAGTGGACCATGACCATCGGCTATCAGCTCAACAAGGCCGCCCGGGCCAGCACCATGAACATCGCCACGGTGGCCATCACGTCTTTGCTGGCCATCACCCTGCTCGGTGAGCGTTTCACCCCTCGCGACGGGGTGGGGATGCTTTTGATCCTGCTCGGCCTGGTGATCGCCTCGCGGCGCTAACCCACTCGGGACGCTCTTGGGTCAAGGGACCGACCTGCCTGGCGGCCTCGAAGGGGTGCCCAAAGCAGACGTAGACGACCACCACACCCATTGCCAGAAAACGGAGCCCTGAGGGAAGAAGCCCCGGTTTGCAGAGCTCGAGCGAGCCCCCTAAAACGGAAGCATAGCATAACGCCCGCCAGATCGTGCTCATCTTGTGAGCAGGATAGCTGACGGGCAGTCAAGCCAGCGGCAAGGCCCCTGCAGCAGGGGTCAAGGAGCCGTCAAGCCGCAGCCGAAGCAGCCTCCGACTGAGGAGCCGCCTGCTTGGCAGCCTCGGGCTGAGGAGCAGCTGACTGCTTGGCAGCCGCCTCTTCGGCCTGCTTCTTCATCTCCAGGGCTTTGCGCACGGCCGCGCCCGGATCGACCAGGCCCTTGCCCTGCAGGATCGGCATCATGTCGGGGCGCGGCTCGGCCGTGTCCTTGAGCACCTGGATGACCTCGCGGGCGCTCAGGTTGGGGTTGGCTTGCACCACCAGGGCGGCCACGCCGGCAGTCACCGGGGTAGCCATCGAGGTGCCCGAAAGCAGCACGTAGTAGTCGCCCAGCTTGGCCACGTTGGCGTGGTCGATCTCCGAGCCCGGCGAGCGGTGGGAAACCATGTTCACGCCCGGGGCGGCGATGTCGGGCTTGATGTTCTTGTCGCGAGTGGTCGGGCCGCGGCTCGAGAAGAAGGCCATGGTGTCGTCGTCATGCGTGGCCGTGTTCTTGTCGTCGTAGGCGCCCACCGTGAGCACCTCGGCGCCGACGGCCGGGGTGCCGATGGTCTCGCGGGCCGGCCCGGAGTTGCCAGCGGCCACCACGGGCACGATGCCGGCGTCCAGGGCGGCCTTCACGGCCAGCACCACCACGTCGTCTTTCTCCTTGAGGTTGGAGCCAGCGCCCAGGCTCAAGCTGATGACCTTGATGTTGTAGCGGTCCTTGTTCTCGATGGCCCACTGCACGCCCTTAATGACGTTGGCCAGCGAGCCCCCACCCTGTCCATCGAGCACCTTGACGCCGATGATGTTGGCCTCGAAAGCCGGGCCCTTGAACTTGCCGTTGGCCTTGGTGCCGTCGCCAGCTACCAGGCCGGCGCAGTGGCTGCCGTGCCCATTGTCGTCATAGGCATTCTCGACGCCGTCCCGTCCATTGCAGTAGTCTTTGAAGGCCACCAGGCGGTCGCCCAGGTCGGGGTGGGGATACACGCCCGTGTCCACCACGGCCACCCCGATCCCCTTGCCGGTGAAGCCCAGGTCCCAGGCGTCCTGCACCGTGAGCACTTCCTTGACCGCGTCGATGCGGTCAACCGGGCGCGGCAGCTTGCTCGCGAGCGGCGTCAACTCCATCGGGGTGACGTAGCTGACGGTGCTCTGGGTGACGATCTCCGGGGCCGAGCGCGTGAACGACTCCTGCGGCTGCTCTTCGGCGCGAGCCGAGTCGGCGCGCTTGGGAGCCGTGAATGCGACTCGAGAGATGTCGTTGATCGATGTGCAAGTCATAGCCGGATAAACCTCCTGAGGGTGGGTGGACCTCTGCGCAGAGAATCTAGCACGGGAGGGTGGTCTGGTTGGGTAACAGGTTGTTACCAAAATGCCAGAGAGTTCGCTTGACGCCCGGGAGGCCCCCATGCATAATGCAGGCAACTCTGATAGTGTAAGGGGGACAAGGTAATGACCTTGCTCTTGGAGAAGCCCATCGTGATGGGTGAGTTGGACAAGCACCTGTGGTGCCAGGGAAATCACTTCCGCGCCTACAACAACCTGGGCGCCCACTTCATTGCCCCCTCCACCGTGCGCTTCGCCGTCTGGGCCCCCAACGCCCACTACGTTTCCGTGGTAGGCGACTTCAATGGCTGGAACCCGGGAGCCCACCCCCTCTCTTTGGACCGGGACACCGGGATCTGGAGCGGACTGGCCGAGGGACTGAGCCAGGGGCAGGCCTACAAATACTGGGTGCAGGCCACCAACCGCCGCCACTCCGAGCGTTGCGACCCCTTCGGATTCTGGGCCGAGAACCGGCCCAGCACCGCCTCACGCCTGTGGGACCTCAAGGGCTACTCGTGGAGCGACCAGGAGTGGATGACAAATCGGGCGGCCACGCCCATCCTGGAGCAGCCCCTGAACCTGTATGAGGTCCACCTGGGCTCATGGATGAAGGACATCTTCGCCAACCGCTGGCTGACCTACCGCGAGATCGCCCCGAAACTGGCCGAGTATTGCCGCTCGATGGGCTACACCCACGTCGAGCTCCTGCCCATCACCGAGCACCCTTATGACGGCTCCTGGGGCTACCAGTGCACCGGATACTTCGCCCCCACCGCGCGCTTTGGCAATCCGGACGACTTCCGCTTCCTGGTGGACACGCTCCACCAGGCCGGCATCGGCGTAGTGCTCGACTGGGTGCCGGCTCACTTCCCCCGCGACGGCCACGCCCTGGCTTACTTCGACGGCACCCACCTCTACGAGCACTCCGACCCCCGCCAGGGCGCCCATCCCGACTGGGGCACGCTGATCTTCAACTACGGACGCCACGAGGTGCGCAACTTCCTGATCTCAAGCGCCCTGTTCTGGCTCGACCAGTACCATATCGACGGGCTGCGCGTGGACGCGGTGGCCTCCATGCTCTACCTCGACTACGGACGCGCCCACGGCGAGTGGGTCCCCAACCAGTGGGGCGGCCGCGAGAACCTGGAGGCGGTGGAGTTCCTCAAGCGCTTCAACCAGGCCGTGGCCGAGCACCAGCCCGGCACCTTCACCCTGGCCGAGGAGTCCACGTCCTGGCCGGCGGTGACCCACCCGGTCGATCAGGGCGGACTCGGCTTCACCTTCAAGTGGAACATGGGCTGGATGCACGACAACCTGGAGTACATCCAGAAAGACCCCATCCACCGCAAGTACCACCACCGCAACCTGACCTTCGGCATGATGTATCACTACTCGGAGAAGTTCATTCTGCCGTTCTCGCACGACGAGGTCGTGCACTTGAAGAAGGCCATGCTGGCCAAGATGCCCGGCGACCTCTGGCAGCAGTTCGCCAACCTGCGCTTGCTCTACGGCTACAAGGCCGGCTTCCCGGGCAAGAAACTCGACTTCATGGGCGGCGAGTTCGGGCAGTGGAACGAGTGGAACCACGAGCGCGAGCTCGACTGGCACCTCCTGCGCTTCGACGAGCATCGCCAGCTGCGCGACTGGTCGGCGGCCCTCAACCGGCTGGTGCGCGACGAGCCCGCGCTCCACCAGGCCGACTACCATTGCGAAGGATTCGAGTGGGTCTCCTGCGACGAGTGGGAGCAGAGCATCGTCTCCTTCCTGCGCTATCCCAAAGACCAGCAAGAGGCACTGCTGTTCGTGGCCAACTTTACGCCGGTGGCCTACACGGCCCACCCCGTGGGCCTGCCCTGGGGCGGCGAGTGGATCCCCGTGCTCAGCTCGGACTGGGAAGAGTTCGGAGGCAGCGGCCTGGGTCATCGCCAGCCGGTGACCGTGGAGCAGACCCCCTGGAACGGGCGCCACTGGTCGACCCGGCTGGTGGTTCCGCCCCTGGGAGTGGTCATTCTGCGCTCCCAGCGTCCGTTGCTGGAGGTTAACAAAAAGGTCGAGGACCCCCAGCCCGTTCAAGCTTAAACTCCGGCCTGTGAACGTGATCGTGCGCGCCGCCGATCCGCGCCGTGAGGCCGGACTGGCTAACGAGCTGAAGCGAGCGGGGGCCACCGCTCTGGTGGAGCTGCCCCTGGTGGACGGCTATGCCGCCCGGGTGGACGATGCGCAGCTCGACGAGCTGCGCAGGAGTGGCCTCAAGGTCGTGCCCGATCAGGCCTTCCACCTCGAAGAGCTCCCCCGGCCCGAGCAGCCCGGCCTGGAGATGGACTCGGCCGCACGCACCCTCGGTCTGCAGCAGCTCTGGGATCAAGGGCTCACCGGCAAAGGCGTGGCCATCGCTGTCATCGACACGGGGGTGGCTCCCCATCCCGACTTCTCAGGCCGCATCAGCGCTTTTGTGGACCTGGTGAACAACCGCAAGGACCCTTACGACGACCGCGGTCACGGCACCCACGTGGCTGGCATCGCGGTGGGCAGCGGCAAGGCCTCCCAGGGCAAATACTCGGGCGCGGCTCCGGAAGCGAACCTGGTGGCCCTCAAGGTGTTCGACCACGAGGGCAACACGAACTCCTCGCTGATCATCAAGGCTATCCAGTTTGCCGTCGAGAACAAAGAGCGCCTGGGCATCCGGGTGCTCAACATCTCGATTGGCGCCCCGCCCCAGATGAGCGCCCTGGACGATCCGGTGGTGCAGGCGGTGGAAGCCGCCACCCGTTCCGGCCTCCTCGTGGTTTGCGCGTCCGGCAATCGGGGACCCTGGCCGGACACCATCGACACCCCGGGCATCGCCCCCTCGGCCCTGACGGTGGGAGCCACCAACGACATGAACACTCCCGACCTGAAGGACGACAAGGTCTCCCGCTTCAGCGGCTCGGGGCCCACCCCGATCGACAAGATCATGAAGCCCGATCTGGTGGCTCCCGGCGAGAACATCGTCTCCACCGGGCTCAAGGGCGACTACGTGGAGCAGTCGGGCACCTCGATGGCCACCCCGCTGGTCTCGGGCATCGCCGCCCTGCTCTATCAGGCCCACCCCCAGGTGCAGCCCAAGCAGATGAAATCGACCCTCAAGGGCACCGCCCAGAGGATCCGCAGCTACATCGAAGAGGTGCAGGGCAAGGGCGTGATCCAGCCGCTCAAGGCGAAGGCCGCCCTGGCCGGTACGCCCACCAGGGTGGCCGCAGACGTGCTCGCAACTCGGGTGGAGCCCCCACGGTAAGCCTGCGGCTCGAGCCTCGTTTGTGCTGACGCGACCAATTCTACGATCTCGACCAGGACGGTCGCTCCCGTCCCGAGGAGGTCAGAACGCTGGCCGAGCTGGGAGTGGTGGAGTTGAGCTGTCGCGGCCGCCAAGGCCGCTCTGACGAGGGGGTTCGCTTTGCCGACGGCCGAGTTCGGCCGACCTATGACTGGGTGGGCGAGGACCCTGACCGGCGCAGGCTAGATCGGCCGCCAGCTCGCGCTGGCGTGCCTGACGCATCGCCTCGTCGGGAACTTGATCGCCTCGAAGTCGCTCCAGGCTGCAGCCACCACGCACTCCAGGCCCTCGGCGGTCAAGAGGCCCATCCGATTCAGTTGGATGGCCGCTCCCACGCAGGTATCGAAGAAAAGCAGTCCTTGCCGCTGGCATCGCTCGAGCCGCTCGGGGTCGAGCGGCCTGACCCGGTGGATCAACCCCGCCCGCACGTGCTCGGGAAAGCGCTCCAGGGCCTGGCCGATGAACTCCGGGTCGGCCTGCCCGCGGTCTCCGAACATCACGATCGGCATCTCCGGGTAGAGTTTGCGGTTCCTGGCGGTAGGGGGAGTTCGGCTCCCCGTCAGGGCCCTGGAGCTCCAGTCGAGTTGACCGACTGCAGCTGCTCACGAATGGCGAAGGAGCCTGGCATGAAGCTCAAGCGCATGTTCCGCCGTCGGCTGGGCGCGCTGGGGGCGTGCGCCAGGCTGCCGGTCAGCATGCTCGCCTCCGGCGCACGCAGGCAACGGGCCACTTTCTCACGGAGCTGCGGTAGCGCTCGAAGTTGCGCCACTTGCGCCGCCGGACCCAATCTCAGCGTCAGATTCCTTCAACAAGGGCTCTCCAGGGAGGCCAGCGGGCCGCGCTCCCGCCAGCAACCCCACTCAAACCGATCGGCCCAAGAATCTTCTGACCCGAAGACAGGGGGATCGATTTCCTAACGCCTCTTCGCGGGCTACGCGGCTGGCGGCTGCTGCTCGAGCGCCTCGAGCCGGCGGATCACGGCGGCCAGCTCGTCCTTCGTGGCCACCTGCCGGCGGAGCTCGAGGACCATCTGCTCGAGCGCGCCGAACAGCTTTGCCCAGCGGTCCTCGGTGTTCTTCAGGCGCGCCTCGGACTTCGACTGCTCGTCAGCTACGCCGTCGACCTTTTCCGAGATTGTCTGCATCTGCTTGCCCATCTGCAGCATCTGATCGCCGAGCAGGCGCATCATTCCGCCCACTTCCCGAGTCTTGTCCCGCTGCACGACGAGGCCGGCCAGCAGGTCCTGATGGTCGCTGGTCTGCTGCTGCTTCAGCTCTTGAATCTCTTGTTGCAACTGATTGAACTTGTCCACACTGCTGGCGCTCCTTGAACATTTGCTCCAGGACCGACCGCACCCAGGCAACTCCGCCCTGCTCATGCAACCCAGGCAAAAACCTCTGGTTCTGCGCGAACCATGAGTTGCGGCGCGCCGTAACGGTTAGGCTTTGTTGACGCGTACTTGCGAGGGCGTCCCCCGCCGCGCTTTGGGAGAGTTACACGGTCGGTCACTCCCTCAGCATATACCTGAAGTCAGAAATTCGGCCTTGCACTTTAATATCCTCGAGGCGCGATTCATCCTCAGCGACTACCGGCGCAGATACAACGACGAGCGACCCCACAGCTCGCTTGGGTATTTGAAACCAACGGAGGCCATCACGGACGCGAGCGGGGCTGTCGTGGCCCGCTACGAGTTCGACGCGTGGGGGGCCCAGCTCGGCTCCAGCTCGCCTTCTCGGGAGGGTTCAGCAACGGCTACGTGGGCGGTACGCACGGACGCGACCACCAGGCTCCTACGCTCAACGGACCCTGGCCGGAGGCTTAAGGCCATGGAGCACTCCTGACCCGGTCACCATGAAGCCAGGTCGCCGGGCAGGCCGTCGCGCCCGGCCATCGCTTCGGCCAGGTGGCGCTGGAAGGTCTTGCCCGAAGTCTCAGACAGTGTCACGCTGTCTGCCATCGGCTCGAGGTCGCCCGGTTGGCCGTCTCGTCCGGCCAGGGCCAGAGCCAGTTGGTAGGTGAAGCGGTCGCGCCCGCCGGGCTGTCCGAATAACGAATTTCCGTTCACCAAAATGCACCCGCCAGATCCCAAAATCTTGTTCTATCTCTCTCTAAGCAGAACATAGGCAACAAGCCTGAAAGAATGCTGAAAGAGGCGGCGAAGATCCTTACCGTGCGGTTCTTTCTCCCCATCGCTCTTCTGCTTCTCGTGGGCCTGGCCCAGGATTGGCGCCGTTTAGAGCCGATTTCCCCGCCTCCAGCGGGGATGGTGCTCGTTCCGGCGGGCGAGTTCTGGATGGGCAGCGATGACCCCCGGGCCGACGAGGAGTCGCGGCCCCTGCACAGGGTCCGACTGCCGGCTTTCTACATCGACCGCACCGAGGTGACCAACCGCCAGGTGCGCTCGGTCAAGCCGGACTTCGCCTTCCCCGAGGGGCGCGAGGACCATCCGGCCACTGGCCTGACCCGAGAGCAAGCCGAGCAGGTGCTGTCGGCCCTGGGCAAGCGCCTGCCCACCGGGGCCGAGTGGGAGAAGGCGGCCCGGGGCGAGGATGCTCGCACCTACCCCTGGGGCGAGCATCCTCCCGAGGGGAGAGCCAACGTGGGGCGCATCGGCGAGCACAAGTGCGCCAGCCTCTCCCTGCAACCGGTGGGGAGCTATCCTCAGGGAGCCAGCCCTTACGGCTGCCTGGACATGATCGGCAACGCCTTCGAGTGGGTCTCTGACGACCACCCCGGCCCTCCCGTGCGCCACATCCTGCGCGGGGGGGCCATCGGCTACCCCGAGCGCTACTGCACCACCTACGCCGTGACCATCGAGGACACCGGCGTTACCTGAAACGAAGTCGGTTTTCGCGGAGCGAAGACACCATGACCTTGACAAAGCTGGTTCTGAAGGCGCTCTTGCTGGTGCTCCTGGGTTACACCCTGGGCACCCTGATCGTGTTCTGCCGCCTGCGCCCCCTGGTGGTGCTGCTCTACGCGGCCCCGGTCGGCCTGCTGCTCTATCTCTTGGCCCGCAAGATCCGCTCGCTGGGGCCGGCCAGGGAGCCCGAACGGGAATGGGTGCCGGCCGGCGAGGCTCTGCGCACGACGCGCGGTAGCAAGCTCCTCTGAGACCCGCCTGAAGGACTTTTCCATCCCCCTGCTAACCCTGCGCGATGGATCTCCCCCGCCGCCTCGGATTGCTCGACGCCACCACGGTCGTGATCGGCAGCATGATCGGAGCGGGAATCTTCCTCAAAGCGGGCGAGATCGCCCAGAAGCTTCCCTCTCCCTGGCTGGCGGTCTCGGTGTGGGTGGTGGCCGGGCTGCTCTCCATGGCCGGGGCCTTGAGCATGGCCGAGCTGAGCTCGCGCTATCCCCACTCGGGCGGCCTCTACGTCTTCCTGCGCGAGGCCTATGGCGACAAGATGGCCTACCTGTTCGGCTGGTCGCTCCTCTCGGTGATGCAGACCGGGTCCATCGCGGCCATCGCAGCCGGCGTCAGCCAGGGGATCGACGAGTTGCACCACCTGACCCCGTTTCAGTCCAACGCCATCGCCGTGGGTTGCATCGTCTTCCTGTCCGGGGTCAACATCTGGAGCGTGCGGGCCGTGGGGGCGATCCAGGTGTTCTTTACGGTGATCAAGTGCGGCGGCATCCTGGTCTTGATCGGGGGCGGATTCTTGTCGACCGCCGGCAGCCTGGCCAACTTCGCGCCCGGCGAGGTGCCCGTGGGGCTGGCCTTCCTGGGGGCCTACGGGGTCTGCATGCTCAAGGCGCTCTGGGCCTATGACGGCTGGATCAACGCCACCTTCGTGGCCGGCGAGATCAAGGAGCCCAAACGCAATCTCCCCCTGGCCCTGGGGCTCGGCACGCTGATCGTCATGCTCGTCTACGTGGCCACCAACGCCGCCTACCACTACGTGCTGCCGCTGTCCGAGGTGCAGCAGGCCGAGAACGCGGCCACGGTGCTGGCCCTGCACACCGGTGGGGCCCAGGCGGCCCTGCTGATGACCGCCCTGGTGGCCATCTCCACCTTCGGGGCCTTGAACAGCTCCATCCTCGCCGGGCCGCGGGTCTACTTTGCGATGGCCCGCGACCGGCTGATTTTCGCTCCCCTGGGCGCCGTCCACAGCTCCTTGTTGACTCCCCATTTCGCCATTCTGGTCCAGGCCGTCTGGTCGGTGGCCCTGCTGGCCCTGTGGGGCACCTTCGAGCGCATCACCGACAACGTGATGTTCATCTACTGGCTCTTCTATGCGCTGGGCGGCCTGGCCGTCTTCACCCTGCGAAAAAAGAACACCGACGAGGAGATCCCCTACCGCACCCCGGGTTACCCGGTTGTGCCCTTGCTGTTCGTGCTGGGAGCCATGGGGCTGGTGATCAACACCGTCATCCAGTCTCCCCGAGACTCAGCTCAGGCACTCGGGCTGATGATCATCGGGGCGGTGTTCTATCCACTTTTGAAGCGATGAAGCGGCGCAGCTCGTCGGCGCTGGCGGGCAGCGTCTGGCAGCGGGTCGGTCGGCCCTCGTAGTTGTCGCGTTCGAAGCGCACCTCGCGCCCGAGCGCCTCGCGCACGGCTTCGGGAAACTTGATCGGGTCGGCCGTGGCCAGGCACACCATGGGCTCATCGCGTTCCAGGCGGGCCGCCACCGCCACGCCCGCGGCGGTGTGGGGATCGATCAGCTTCCCGTATCGCTCGTGGACGTCTCGAATGGTGGCCAGGATGTCCTGGCGGCTGGCCGAGCCGGATTCGAAGAGGGGATCGTCGCCCGGCACCTCCAGACGCCCGGTGCGGGCGAACTGCTCCATGGCGGCCGTCACGCCCTCCCCCAGGCGATAGAAAAGATAGCGCTCGAAGTTGCTGGCCACCTGGATATCCATGGCCGGAGCCAGCGTATTCACCGCCTCGCCGCGCTGGTAGACGCCGGTCTGGAAGAAGCGCGCCAGGATGTCGTTGTCGTTGGTGGCCACCACCAGGCGGGCGACGGGCAGGCCCATCCGGGAGGCATACCAGCCCGCCAGCACATCGCCGAAGTTGCCTGTGGGCACGCAGAAACTGACCCTCTCGGCCCCCGTCTCTCGGCGCACCTGGTGCCAGGCCGCGAAGTAGTAGACTGTCTGGGCCAGCACCCGGGCCCAGTTGACCGAGTTCACCGCTCCCAGGCGGTAGGCGCGCTTGAACTCGAGATCGGCGGAGAGCTCTTTGAGCAAATGCTGGCAGCCGTCGAAATCGGTCTCCACGGCCAGGTTGAAGACGTTGTCGTCCAGCACGCTGGTCATCTGCAGCTCTTGCACGCGCGAGATGCGACCCTTCGGGAACATCACGAAGATGCGGATTCGCTCACGGGCGCGCACACCGTAGATGGCCGCCCCCCCGGTATCCCCGCTGGTGGCGGCCAGGATGTTCAGCTCCTGGCCGCTTTGCCCGAGTAGATGCTCGAACAGCTCTCCCAGAAGCTGCAGGGCCACGTCTTTGAAAGAGTAAGTGGGGCCGTGGTAGAGCTCGAGCAAAAAGTCGTCTCCCAGTCGGGTCAGGGGGGCCACCCCCCGGGGCCAGCGCTCGGGGGCGTAAGCCCGGGCCAGCAGCTCGGGCCAGGGCAGGCCGGGGGCGAAGGGCTCGAGCACCGAGCGGGCCAGCTCGGGGTAGTCGGCCTCGGGGGGAGTGAGCGCCGGGATCGATTCGGGGATCAGCAGGCCGCCGTCCTCGGCCAGCCCCATCATCACCGCATCCTGGAAGGTCAGGCCGGCCGTCCGGCCGCGGGTAGAACGATAACGCACGTTACCCGCGCTTCGTGGCCTTGCGCACCCTCTCCTTGAAGCGGTATAGTCCCCTGACGATGGAATGGATCACCGACAGCGAGATCTGGATCAGCCTGATCACCCTCACCCTGCTCGAGATCGTGCTCGGGATCGACAACATCATCTTCCTGTCCATCCTGTCGGGACGCTTGCCCGCCGAGCAACAGCGACCGGCCCGGCGCATCGGCCTGGGGCTGGCCGTGTTCACCCGTTGCCTGCTCTTGCTGTCCTTGAACTGGGTTGCCAGTCTCACCACCCCCTGGTTCACCGTCGCCAAGCTCTCCATCAGCGGACGTGACTTCATCCTGATCGTGGGCGGGCTGTTCCTGCTCTTCAAGAGCACTCATGAGATCCATCTGCGCCTGGAAGGCGAGGAGGAGGAGCAGGGCGAGGTCAAGCCGGCCGGGCGCAACCAGTTCCTGCTGGTACTGGTCCAGATCCTGTTGCTGGACATAGTGTTCTCGCTCGACTCGGTGATTACGGCCGTGGGCATGGCCAGCAAGGTGCAGGTCATGATCGCCGCAGTCATCATCGCCATCGCCATCATGATGGTCGCGGCCGACGCCATCTCAGACTTCGTCAACCGCCATCCCACCATCAAGATGCTGGCTCTCAGCTTCCTGCTCTTGATCGGCATGTCGCTGGTGGCCGAAGGGTTCGACCACCACATTCCCAAGGGCTACATCTACTTCTCGATGGCCTTCTCGGCCATGGTGGAAGCCCTCAACCTGCGCACCAAGAGCAAGCGCCGCCCGACCACGATGCCGGTGAGCGATCAGTAAGTCGGATCGGTGCGTCCGAAGGTCCAGGGGCTGCTCAGATCGACCGGTTTGTGCTGCATCTGCTTCTTGAGCTCGGCCTGGACAAAGGCCTGAATGCGCTCGGCCTGCTCCTGGCTCAGCTCGAGAAACTCGAAGCCGTGGTCGAACATGCCGCTGACCGTCAGCTCGTTGCGCCAGCAAAGACGTGCCCTGGTATCCAGAGGAGGCTCGCGGGCATCGAGCTTGAGAGCCACCTGCAGGTCGTCTCCATCCGGCAACGGGCGCTCACAGGTGGCTCTGAAGCCCGAGACACTCAGGTTGATGACGAACAGACGCACCTTGAGGCTGTCGTCCCCGGAGCCGATCTCGGCCCCCAGTACCTTGTTGACCCGGGGCTCTTTGCGATTCTCTTCCACCTGACTAGTGCCGGAAGGGTTGCAGCACCTGGCGCAACTCGGTGAGCACACCCTCCACCAGGGTCTCCATTTCGGCCAGGCTGCCGGGCTCGGTCGCCCGGTCCAGGCGAATCTGGCGCTGGGCCGTGCCCAGAACGGAGTTGAGCTGATGGCTCAAACTGACCCCCATCTGAAGGGGCGCCTCGGTCAGCTTCTTGAAGTCGTTGGCGTAGAAGTCGAGCAAGGCCTGAGAGCTGGAGAGGAAGTTCTTGACCTGTCCCGTCAGGCTCAGGGTCACCAGGCGAGCCAGCTTGTTGGGGGGCCGGTGGAGGGTGGCGGACAGGTAGTAAAGCACCGGGTCTTTCTGCATCCGAAAGCGCACGCTGTGGTGGTCGGGGTCGGAAACGATGCCCACCATGGGGAAGCCCTTACCCACCAGTACGGCGATCAACTGGCCGATCAGGATCTCGTCCAGGCTGTCGGAGACCTCCCGACGCAGCGCGAAATTCTCCAACATCGAAAAGGAAGGCATTCTTTGCTCCTTCAGGAGGGGGTCAGCTCGAGCCGACCCCGCAAGACTCTCTTCAGGGCGTGCACGGCCGAATCGAGGTGGGATCGGATCAGCGGAACGTCGACCTCCAGGTCGTGCTTGAGATAGGTTCCGAGATCGAGCAGCAAGGGGATCTGGGCATACAAATATCCTCCCGACAGCTCGGCATCGAAGGTCACCACCCCGGGCTCGTCGGTGGCCAAAAACGGGTGGCGCACCTCAGAGCGAAGCGTGCTCCAGCGGGCGCCCAGCTTCTCCACCCGCTCGCCGTAGCCGACCACCACCTCGGCCAGGTGACCCAGCACCTTCGAGACGGCCAGCTCTTCGGCCAGGTGCCGCAGCCGGAAGATCAAGCGGCTGTGGTCACCGGGTAATTCAAATCGAACGTAGTGATTGACTCCGTCGGAGTTGAGCTCGAGCATCTGGTAGCCCTCGCGCACACACGAGGCCACCACTGCACCGAGCAAGACATCGTCCATCCGCTCGTTGTGGAACAGCTCCTCGTAGCGACTCCAGCTGTGCTGCAAGAGCTCGGCGAAGATGCTCTCCTTCTCGGCGTCATCCATGGGCGTGGGGTTCGAAGCCGCCCGGGTAGGATCCTACTGGAAGTCGATACCGAACGCTTTCCCCAGGCGCTGCTCCTCCACCCGCAGAGCGTCCATCTTGGCAGGCCAGGCGGCCTGCAGGGTCTGCATCTTCTTGCTGGCCTCGTCTCGCTGGGCCGGGGTGAGCTTGAGGTCGACCACGTCCCCGATCACCTGGTTGAAGGTCACAAAGTCCTGCCAGGCGGCCAGAAACTGCTGATGAAACCCGGCCACCGCCTCCGGCGGCCGAATCTTGCCGATCTCTTCGGACATCTTGCGCGACTCGTCGGCAAGAGAGCGATAGGCCTGGGCCCGTTGTTCGAAAGGGAGGGCCGAGATCTGTGTCATGCGCGACTGGGCTTCCCGCAGCTTGTGCTCGTGAGGAATGATGGCCTCGAAGTAGCGAATCACGTCGCGCCGTTCGGCCGAGCAGCCGAGGGTCAAGACTCCCAGGAGCAAGCAGAGCAAAATCCTGATCATGAGAGGAAACTTCTACTCTGGTGGTCGCCTCCCTCTCCCTCTCAGACCAGGGGGATTAGCCTGGAATTACTACAGGACAGGGCTGAAGCTGAGCCGAAAGCAGTCCCCAGATGAGCAACAGCGTTTCCATCGAACCGGCCCAGGCGTTTCGCCAGATGGGCCGATTCGCTCTGGCCGAGCCAGGCCGATATGTCGTCAACCTTGTGGCCGCCGCAGTGGCCAGTGGCGCGACCTTCTGCAAGGTCCAGTCCGATTCTTCCGAGTGCACCGTCGAGTTTGACGGTCAGCCCTTCTCCGATGCCGAGCTGGAGGCGCTCTTTCCGGCCTGCTTTCAAGAGGACTCCTCCCCTCGTCTGCGCGAGCTGGCCATCGGGTTGTTTGGCGCCCTTGAGATCGATCCCAAGGGAGTCACCCTCGAAACCTGGGGCCAGAACACGGGAGCGCGCCTGAAACTGGCCAAAGAGGCCGGGGCCAAAGTCGAAAAGTTGAGTCGCTCTCCCTTCAAGGACACCGGCTCGCTGACCCGGATCAAGGTCGGTGGCAAGGGCTTCTTCTCCAAGCTGATCAAGCGTTCGGATACGGTCAACCCGGAAGAGGCCACCCTCACCGAAACGTCAGCCCACGCTCCTTTGAAGCTGACCGTGAATGACAAGCTGATCTCGTCTCCCTATAATCCGACCAACTGCCTCCTGCATACCGCGCTGGAAGGCCCGGGCAAGGCGCTCGTGGGTGAGATCGGAGCCAAACTCCAGGAGAGCCGGCCGGCTCGCCATTGCGCGGGAGCCCTGGTGCTGAAAGAGGAGGAAGGTCAGGAAGGCCCTCCGCTCTTGATCATGGTGCGGGGCCACGCCCTGGAAGTAGCGGTGCCTGCCCTGCAACAGGCTGGAATTCAGGGCCTGATCGCGGCCGACCGGCTGCGCTTGAGCGACGACCAGAGCGCCATCGAGCCCGACGAGCAATACCAGGAGCTGGTCACCGAGCTCACGGCTCAGGCCTCGAGCATGCTCTTGAGCGTGATTTCCCAGCTGGACAAGATCAATGAGCTCGAGCGGGTCCTGGCCGAGTGGAATCTCAAGAAGCTGGCTCGCTGGCTCCAGGACCAGGGTCAGCTCAAGGAAGCCGACACTCTGTACACCCAGCTGTTGAGCCAGCAAGAGAAGAAATTGGGGGCCTCCCATCCGGACGTGGCCGAAACCGTCAAAACCATGTTCGACTTCTATAAGTCGCAGGGTCGGGAAGAGCAGTGCCGTCCTCTCTACGGTCGCATGCTGGGCGTCCTGGAGGCGTCCGGGCAGAAGACCCCCGACCTGGTGATGGCTCTCGGCGCTCAATTGCGAGACGCCGTCGCCCACGAGGAATGGGAGAAGGTCGAGAAACTGGCCGAGAAGGCCCGGCCCCTGGCCGAGCAGATCCTGGGGGCCAAACATGCTGAGACAGCCTTCGTCCTGAGCGCTCTTGCCTCGTCTTATCGACGCCGTTATCCAGGGCGTCACCCGAAATTCCGTCAATCGGAGCCTTTGCTCGAGCAGGCCATGGCCATCCAGGAGTCCGAGCCGGGACCGGATCTGGCCGCCACTTTGCTGGAACTGGCCGATATGTGCCGCGAGCAGCGGCGCTACCACGAATCCGAGCCCCTCTACGAGCAAGCCCTGTCGCTCACCGAGCAGGGAAGTGACCCGCTTCTGCGGGCTCGAGTCCTGGAGGGTGTGGGCGCGTTCTATGCCGACCAGGGTCTTCCCGATGAGGCGGGCGCTCAGTATCGCCAGTCCCTGGCTCTGTGGGAGGCGAGGTTGGGGCCGGAGCATCCCGACGTGGCCAGGCGCCTTCTCTCGTTGGTGGAGCTCTATCGGATCTACGCGCGTTACGGCGAGGCCGAAGAGCTCTATCGAAAGATTGTGGACATCCGGACCAAGGCTTTCGGCCCGGCGCACCGCGACCTGGTGCCCGATCTGTGCAACCTGGCGCTCTTTTACCAGGCTCAGGGCAAGCATTCCGAAGCCGAGCCCCTGCTGAGCCGGGCGGCCGAGATTCTGGAGTCGGCCCTGGGTCCGGACCACGTGGAGAACGCCTGGGTGCTCAACCATCTGGGCAAGTCATACGACGAGGAGGGTCGCTTCGACGAAGCCGAGGCCTTCTACAAGCGAGCCCTGGAGATCTGCGAGAAGACGCTGGGGGCGGATCATCCCGATCTGGCCGTCAGCCTGGATTGCCTGGTGCTGCATTATCGGCTCCAGGACCGACTGGAAGAGGCCGAGCCGATGGCCCGACGAGCCCTCGCCATTCGCGAGGGGGCGCTCGGGCCCGATCACCCGGAGGTGGCCACGACACTCTGCACTCTGGGCGAGATCTATCGCGGTCGCGAGCGTTACGAACGAGCCCGTCCCCTCTACATGAAGGCCAGCGACATCCGTAAGCGCCAGTTGGAGGGCGAAGCCAAACTGAGCGATCCCAAGCTGGGCAAGAGCCACTACTACGCCGCCATCGGCGAGGCTGCCGAGCTGCAACGAAAAGCCGAGGAGCCGGCACGAACCTACAAACGCTTCCAGGAGGCCGAGCACCTGATCCGACGGGCCACCTTGCTGCTGGAGCAGACCGTCGGTCCGAGCCACCCGGCCCTCTGCGTCGGGCTCGAGCGCCTGGCCGATCTCTACTGCAGCCACCGCAAGTTCGCCGGCGCCGAAGAGCTGTTGGTGCGGGCCCGCTCCATCCGCGAGGAGTCGCTTGGGCCCGATCATCCCGACGTCATCATCAGCCTTCAAAGACAGGTCGACCTCTGTCGCCGCCAGAATTTACTGGCCGAAGCCGAGCCGCTGGCGCTTCGTTGGCTGGAGGTCGCCGAGCAGACCTATGGACCCGAGCATCCTGAGACTGCCCGAGCACTGGCTGCCCTGGGGACGGTCTACGCCTCGCTGGACATGCTGGAAGAGGCCGAGCCCCTGCACCGCCGGGCGCTGGAGATTCGCAAGGCCAAACTGGGCCCTGACCACCTCGAATCGGCCCTCAGCCTGGCCGAGTTCTATGCTGTGCGGGCTGAGTACCAGCAGGCCGAAAGCGTGTTCAACCTGGTGATCGCCTCGCGCGAGGACGCTCCCGATCTGTTACCCTTCCTGGAGCGCTATGCCGCCATGCTCAGACGATCCGAGCGCAACGACGAAGCCGAGGCCCTGGAAACGCAGGCCACCATCATTCGAGTTTCGAACGGGCTGGATTTTCCCGAGTAGCTCAGGCCGCTTGCTCGCGTGCAGGACCATCGGCCGGAGGCTTCTGACCCTCGGCTGGCGGAGCAGGAGCGGCCGGAGGCTGCTGACCCTCGGCTGGCGGGGCAGGAGCGGGAGGCTGCTGACCATCGGACGGCGGGGCAGGAGCGGGTGGCTGGGCGGGAGGCTCCTGAGGGGGAGCCGGCTCCTTCTTCAGCAGAGCCAGCGCCTTCTTGGCACCCCAGGTGACCAGGCCGGCGACCGCACCGACGGCGCCACCACCGACCGTGCCGGCCAGGCCGACCAGAGCCGAGACGCCGGCCACCGCGCCAACCGCAGCGGCCACGGGGCTTCCAAAGCCGACCACGGCTCCGCCAATCCCGCCGGCCAGCGAGCCGGTCAGGGCGGCCATCTGGTGTTTCTTACTCTCGGGCTCGTCGGCGGTGGCCAGGCGGCCCATCACCTCACCCGTCTTAGAGCCGAGTTGGAACCCGCCCACCAGGCCGAAAATGGGCACGGCCCAAAGGCCGTGGGTGACCGTCACGGCGACCCCGAGGGGGACCCCGGCCAGATGCCCGAGGTTGGAGCCGACCTTCAGGCCGGAGTTGAAGCCAGCCTTGATGGACGCTCCCAGGCCTTCGGCGTCACGAAGGCCGGTGTAACCTTCCTTGAGCCCGCTGAAGGTGCCCACGAAGGCATCTCCGTAGCCTTTCACGGTGTCCTTGAGCTCCTGGCGCACATAGGCTCCGAGCCGGAACTTGTCCTGAGCGGGAGTGGCCTGGGTTTGAGCGGCGGCGACGTCCATCTTCAACCTCCACGAGGATACAATGCTTGCCGGCCCATGATACGTCTTAAGAAAGGCTGAAAAATGAACTGACTGTTAACGCCTGGCCAAACTGGCCTCGACGCAGCGGGCAGTGTCGCGAGCGATCAAGAGCTCTTCGTTGGTCGGGATGACCATAGCTTTGAGGCGCGAGCTGGCCCTGGAGATGGTGCCCGTCCCGCCCCCCGCCACTGCTTCGTTGGCAACCGGATCGATCTCCAGTCCCAACCATTCCAGCCCCTGGCAGATGCGCTGGCGCACGGCCGAGGAGTTCTCGCCGATGCCCCCGGTGAAGACCACCGCTTCGGCGCCCCCCATTTCGGCCAGATAGGCCCCGATGTATTTACGAACCCGCAGGCAGAAGACATCGATGGCCAGTCGGGCCCGCCGGTCTTGATTCTCCCGCTCTTCATCGAGCAGCTCGCGCATGTCGCCAGTCAGTCCCGACAGGCCCAAAAGCCCGGAGCGTTTGCTGAGCATGGTCTCCACCTCAGCGAGTTGCAGTCCCTCGGTCTCGCACAGGAAGGGAATGATCGAGGGGTCCAGATCACCTGAGCGGGTCCCCATCAAGAGGCCCTCCACGGGCGTGAAACCCATGGAGGTGTCCAGGGACTGGCCAGCCTTGATGGCGCAGGCCGAGCATCCGTTGCCCAGGTGGAGCGAGACGATGTTCACCTGCTCCTTCTCCAGGCCGTGCAGGGTGCGATAACGGTAGGCGATGTAGCGGTGCGAGGTGCCGTGGAAACCGTAGCGGCGGATCTTGTAACGCCGGTAGAGCTGGTAGGGGATGCCGTAGAGGTAAGCGACCTCCGGCATGGTGGCGTGGAAGGCGGTGTCGAACACGGCCACCTGGGGGACGCCCTTGCCAAGCAGGTCGGTGGCGGCTCGGATGCCCTTGAGGTTGGCCGGATTGTGCAGCGGAGCGAGATCGATGCAATCATCGATGCCCTCGAGCACGGCCTCGTCGATCAGCACCGAGCTCTGGAAACGCTCGCCGCCGTGCACTACCCGGTGGCCCACGGCGTGCAGGTCCGCCAGGCTGTGGATGTCCACCTGGGAGCTGTCCGACAGGAGCCAGCGGAGCACCTCGTCGATGGCCGCCCGGTGATCGCGCAGGGCCAGAGCCTGCTTCACCGGGGGCTGTCCGGTGGCGGTAAACTTGCACAGGGCCTGCGAGCCGATGCGCTCCACCAGACCGATAGCCTTGAGCACATCGCCGTCAGTTTGGATCTTCTCGGGATCGGTGTCGAGCACCTGAAACTTGAGCGTGGAAGAGCCGCAGTTGAGGACCAGAATGTTCATCAGTAACCGGGCGGAGCGTCCTTGTCCTTGGGATACTGCGGGGTGGTGTCATACTTGGGCGCCTTCTCGCCACCCGTGTCGTAAACCGGCGGAGGGTTGGTGCCTTCGCCACGGTTCTCCTGGGTGGCCAACTGCTGCTTGTCGTGGCTCACGGTCACCCGGGCCTGCACCAGGGCCAGGCTGGTGTTCTCGAAGGTGGGGGTGTGGTATTCATAGACCTCGTCCGCCGTCAGCACGGCGAGATTCTTGGTGTACTCAGCCAGCTTCTTGTCGGTCAGGTCGTAGATGGTCACCGTGATGGTGATGTTGTTGAGGTTCTGACCC
This sequence comes from Candidatus Xenobia bacterium, assembly GCA_045863235.1. Taxonomy (GTDB): domain Bacteria; phylum Vulcanimicrobiota; class Xenobia; order Xenobiales; family QWHO01; genus QWHO01. The sequence continues at coordinate 75,143 of BTUM01000004.1, forward strand.
GAGGTGTTCTTGATAGACGTGGTGACCCGAACCTCGCTCAGGCTGCCCCCGGAGTTGCCGCTGAGATAGAAGCTGTCGGGGGTGGTATCGGTCAACGTCACGCTGGCTATCTTGACCGGCGACTGGCGGTTGGTGCCGTCGGTGGTGACCTTGGCGGGCTGCGCGAAGGCCGGGGCGTCCAGCAGACACACCAGACAGGCCAGAGTGGCCGCCATACTCCTGAGTCGCATCCTCGTCAATCCTCCTTCGTCTTTGGCGGGCACACTCCAGCAGGCGGCCCTTCAGGGCCCAGTTTGTGAAGCAAGTGGCCCGGTCCTCCCCGAGCTCAAAAAGGGCTTGACGCGAATGGTCTGGAACGCGCTGGCTATGCCCAGAGGTGTTTTTGTGCAGAGCGCTGCGATTTTGTGCAGCTCCCCCCCCTCCCCGACCGAAATCCAGCAGCGTTTACCGGGGGCCGTGCCCACTCAACCAGGCAGCGGCTGGGAGGAGCCCGGACCGGGCTGGTGGGTGCCCTGGCACGGGCAACGCCTGCTGGTGGACTACCAGGCCTCGCGCTGGCCCGACGAGATGACCGAGCCAGCTGTTCGCTCGGCCTGGGCGGCCGGCTGGCTGGGACCGACGGCCTACCCGGGAGGACTGCAGCGAGCAGTCGACCACAACGCTCTCTGGTCGGATGGAGGGGCCGCGGTGGAGGCCCACCGGGGAGTGCTTCGGATCGGCCTGGAAAGCGAACAGGAGCCCAGCCTGGAGCAGATCGAGGAGGTCACAAAGGTGGCCACTCTGCTGCTCGAGCTGCCCCAGGCCCTGGCCTACTTCAATCCCAATGGAGAAATCTTGCTTTCCCGCTCGCATCTGATCGAGCTGACCCAGTTCGCCCGCACCAAGGGGCGACCGCCCTACGACCTCTGGTGCAACCTGCGTCTCTTCGGAGCCGGGCAAGATTGGGCCGTGATCGACTCAGTGGGAATGGGCCAGTTCGGCCAGCGCGATCACGAAATCTGCTTTCCTTCCTCCATCGACCGGGTTGCCGCCGCCAATCTGGCCCACAACCTGTGCCACTACCAGGTGAGCAGCCGGCCCGACTTCCACTCGGGCGACACGGTGGATGGTCCGGGCGGGCCCTGGGTCACGCTGGAGAGCCCCGAGGGGTTCCGCTCGCCGGCCCGGCCTACGTTGCGCTGGTTCTCGCAGGCTTACGACCCCCCCGAGGAGCTGCTCAGCGCACTGGGATCGGCTTGAGGTCGTCGTCGATGGCGACATAGACCACCTGCGCCTCGGTCACCATGATGGGCGCCCCCCCGGGCGAGCGCCGATAGGCCTCCACGACCACCTTGACCGTGATGGAGGTGCGACCGACGCGCAGGAGCTCGGTATAAAAACTCACCACGTCACCCACGAAGACCGGCTGATGGAAAACCACTTTGTCCATGGCCACGGTCACGATTTTATGCGGTGTCTGGCGAGCTGCCTCGACGGCGCCGGCCTGGTCGATGTAGGAAAGCAGCACGCCCCCGAAGATGCTGCCGTTGCCGTTGGTGTCGCGGGGCAACATGATCACGCGAATGGAAGGCTCTGCCATGGCCAGCGCTTCGGGCCCCGGCCGGCAGGCCCTTCAGCCGGAGTCCGATGTGGTGAGCGGGCCAGGCACTCTCGCCCGGTGAGCGCCTGGGGCCCGCCTCCGCCGGAAGGCCGAGCCCGACCGGAAAGAGAATTCTTCCTGGATGGATCCCCGTCGTCACCTCGACCAGCTCGAGAAGGCCACCGCCAAGCTCAACACCGAGGTCCGCTTCGAGAATTTTCCCGGCGCCCGCGAGGCGGCCGAGAAGCTCAAGAGCGTCCTGGCCTCTGCTCCAGCCGACGACGAACGGCTGACCGAGGCTATGGAACGAGCCCGGGAAAGTCTCTCCCGCCTCGAGTCCATCACCCCGACCGCCGCGGGTGAAGCCCGCAAAGTGGCCCTGAAAGCCCTTTTCTCCATCTTGATGGCAGCCCTGCTGGTGAGCATCTACTTCCTCCTGCCGGGGTTCTATCGGCTCTATTACGTGATCGTGGCCGTGCCCACCATCTTCCAGATCGTCAAGCTGCACCAGCGCAAACACTGGTAATCCCGCTCTGACGGGAAAAAAAGGCCCTCTCCCCCATTGCCAGGGATTGAAGAACATGCTAGTATGAAATCGACAGCGTGTTCGAGGGGTGGCTATGAATCAGCGTCGTTCCAGCGATCAAGTCTCTTTACCCCGTTTAATTTTTTTTCAAGCCGTTTTCCTTATGTTTTTCCTGGGTTCGACCGCGATTTCGCAGGGTGAGGAGCCGGTCAGGCTCGAGCGCAAGAAGCTAGCTGGGATATGGGCTAACGTGGTTACGGTGGATCTGAACGACCCGCGGGTGAGCCTGACTCCAGTGGTGGCCGAGCCGGGTGACCATCGCACCTTCATGAGCCTCCTGAAATGGGGCTACCGACCGGGAGCGCCCGTCGAGAAGGCCCGCCTGGTCGCGGCCATCAACGGCACGTTCTTCGATCCCCCCAGCGCCACCGTCATCTGCAACCTGGTGGCCCGAGGTCGACTGCTGACTGAGGGAACGGTAGGCAACACGCTGATTGTCAACCGCTCCAATCAGGCCAACCTGACCCTGACAGCCGGACGAGCCGGCCGTCACTTGAAGCTCGACGACGCCCACTTCGCCGTTTCTGCCGGCCCCACGCTGGTATTCGGCGGCGAAGTGATGCTCGACCCTTATTCGGAGGGTTTCTCGGATCCCGGACTGTTCCGTCAGGCGCGCCGCAGCGCCGTGGGAATCACCGCCCACAACAAGTTGGTGCTGGTCACCGTCAACACGCCCGTCAGCTTGTTGCGGCTGGCCTGGATGATGCAAGACCTCAACTGCACTGACGCCCTCAACCTCGATGGCGGAAGCTCCACCGGCCTCTACTACAAGGGTCGCATGCTCAGCCAGCCCAAGCGGCTTCTGACCAACCTGATCGCAGTGCACGTGCGCCACGAGATTCCGGTCGAGGTTCCCGTGCAGGCCGATCCGGCCGGACTGGTGCCCCCCGAAGCCCTGCTGCTCCCCTGAGTGGCCGAAGGTCTGCGCCGGATGGGCTATTCCTCTTCGTAGCCTTTGCGGCGCACCCGCACGGCGCCCACCACAACCGCCTCCTCATGCTCGCGCAAGTTGGCTCGAGCTCCCGACTGAGCGGCCAGCAGTGCCTGCAGGGCGGGGTCGATGCGCTGACGCTTGCCAAGCTCGCTGGCCCAGGTATCTCGCTCTTTCGCCAGCTCGGTTCGCAGGGCGTTCTCCGAGGCGCGATCCAGGCGCACCTTGCCGATCGGGAGGGTCATGAGGGCGGCCCCTATCGTCACTCCGATGGTCGGCCCCAGCGCCAATCCGAATGCGCCCGCAGCCAGGGCGGCTCCCGCTCCCACGGTCAGGAAGGGCAGCACCACCAGTCGGGCGATGTGCTTCTGGCGCAGCTCGATTTCGCGCGCCTGGTAGCGTCGCAGCAGCTTATCGCGCGAGAGCGAGCAGGCCTCGGTGTAAAAGTCGGCCCGCTGACGGCAGACCTGCAGGCTGTCCTGAGCCATCGACAGGGCCGAGTCGGGATGGAGCAGACCGGCAGCCGCGCAACCGCCGGCCGTGGCGGCCACGGGTGCCAGGGCAAACATCTGGTCGGTGGACAGGCCCAGCTGGTGGGCGATCAGGTGGTCGTTGGCCACCACTCGGGCTCTGAGGGTACCGTCGTGCGGAGTCAGAGCGTTGGTCGCGGCGGCGGTCAAGCCCTGGAGGACCTCCGGGCCGGCTTCGGGATGAAGCCTCAAGACGCGCACAGCGGTGGCGGCGCGCTCTTCCTGGCCCTGCTGGGATGACTCGCGGTAGACCAGATCGGCCATGGCCTTCAGGCTCTGCGCCGGGATGGTGGGCTGGTGCTTGAAGGCCTGCTCGTAGCCGCGCAGCAAGGCCCGGCGTGAGGAGAGCTCGCTGTCGCGGTTGACGGCCTCTCCGATGGTCTTGATCCGGTCACTTTCCAGGGTGGGGTAGCGGACCATCATGGCGTTCAGACTGCCCAGCTTGAGGCGCCGGTCGGCGGTGGACTTGCCCTCGTTGACGAACACCCGCACCTCGCGCAGGGTTTCGGGAGAAAGGGCTGGGTTCTTCCCCAGCATGGAGGTGACCTGGTCGAGCACCATCGTGCGCGCGTCGAGACCCGGGCTGTGGTCGACGAGCACGCGCAACTGGGCCACGAAGGCCGGGCTGAGGTGGGGCTGAATCTTGAGCATCTCGTTCAGGGCCGAGAGCTTCTCGCGGTAGCCCTCGGCCGAGTTGGAGCTCATGAGAAACTTGCAGGTCTCCTCGAGCAGATCGTCTGTCAGGTTCGGCTGGCGACGATACAGGCCGGCCAGGCCCTCGAGCTTGGCGGCCTTGCCCTCGGGGCTGGCGCTCCGGCCGAGGGTCCGGGTGATGAGCTTCTGCGCCCGCGGGCTGAGCTCGACCGGGAACTCCCGGAACGGACGCCCGGTGGAGCGGGGCACCAGGGTTGTCGCCTGAACCAGCATAACAGGGCTGAGTATGCCCGCCAGGGTGGCAGCAGATGTGAACTGAGGGTTAACTGTCATGCTCGGTCCGGGCTTCACGTCAGTCGGGGAGCTGGCGAGAGATGAACGAAGGCGGGGGTCCGGGTTGTTCGGCAGGAGTTTCGCTTATGTGAAGGACTTCACAGAACGCCAGGCAGCCATCCTACAGCGATTGTTCGGAAGGTTTTCGTTTCCGCCGGAAAGTCAAATGCGCTGCCCAATGAGCTAGCTGCATCACTCTGCTAGATGTCGTGCAGACCATCCAGGAGCCAGCCCCCCTGCAGCCCAAGGCTGGAGCCCTGAAGACTGACGTCGAAGTGCAACTTGCTCTCGCTGAGCGTGATGAACCTGCCGATCATCGCCCCGAAGACCTCGGAGTCCTTGGTCACGGAAGCCACCAGGCCCTTCCCGGCAGTCACCATGGTCACTTTGCTGGCGTCGGCGATCTCCAGTTTGGAGTAGTTGACCACGGTCGCGGGGAGAGCCGTGTCCGGGACGCCGTCTCCATCGGTATCGACCAGTTCGCCCGGCTCGTCGACCGTCAACTCGTCACACATGTAGACCTGGAGGTCGCGGGGAAATCCGCCGTCGTTGACCTTGGCCTGGCCGTAGACCTTCATTTCCTCGCCCACGTAGACCACCACCGGGCCCTGACTGGTATCGATCTTGATCTCACCCGAATCCATGTCGATCTTGTTGAAGTAGTAGCGGCCCGAGCGGAGCGTCAGACTCCGGTTGGCCCCCGACTCGAAGGTAAGATTGTTGTAGTTTCCAGGCGGGAGGCTGGCCGGGATGGTGTAGGTCTCATCGGGGCCACGCCTCCGTCTTCTGGTGACCACTTCGTCCTGCGGCCAGTTGCTCTGATTGACGTCGCCGTCCACTCCGGGAGGGTCGAAGGGGCACTTGAACTGCTCGACCGAACGGGGGGTTGCAAGATTCTTCCGGGCGCCCAGAAGGGCGTCATTCGGGTCGAGGAGATAATTGGCCACCGGGGTTGTCGTGTCGGGCTTCACCATAACATCGCCCTGCACTTTGCTTACAACGGTCGAATCGGTCTCCTTCTTGAGGTTCATGACCTTGTTGGTGGTGGCCACGGTGACGAACTTGGTGGGGTCCGTGATGGCCCACATCGGGTCGTAGGTGTTCATGTTGCGGTCCCAGGAATCGATCTCGGAGCTGTTGATGTCCACCCCTGAGTGGCCCTCAGCTCCGTAGTCGAAGCTGCTGGTCTGCTGGAGAGCAACGCCGGCTGAACCTCCGAAAGCCCGCAAGGCGACCGGGACGGCCGAATCATAGCCCTGCGCCATCAGGTAGACCTGGCCACCCGGAACAGGGATGCCTCCCGAGGTTCTGAACTTCACGTTGTCCGTGGGGTCATCGTAGGTGTGAGCGCCGACGACCGTGCCGCTCGTGCCGACCCGGTTGATGACCTTGATCTGATACCTCAACTGACGATCGATGGGGTGCTCGAAAGTGGCGCAGTAGATACCGTTGGAAAAGCTCTCGTTCAAGGCATCAGGGTCGTAAGTGCCTGACTGCCCGTAGTTGGAGTCGAGGCGCAATCGGGCCAGGACTCGTTGCGTGCCCGAGTAGGCGGAAAAGCGGCCCCGGGCCGAGCAAAGCTCGCGGTGATCATCATGCATGCTTTTACTCACGCTCTTACCGACCGTGGCCATCATCAGCATGATCAGGGTGGAGATCCAGAGGATGGTGAACAGCAATGTGCCGCGGTTTCTGGCCAGTCTCTCCATTGTGACCTCCTCGAACCTAGTTCCGGGGCGAGACATTGGAATCGATTTTGATGAGATACCGGCCGGAAGGGTCCGCGCCGGTCATCTCGAGAAAAATCGGCTGGGTGTTGGTGACTTTGAACTCCCTGATATGTCGGGCCACCACTTTGGTCTTGAGGTTGGCGGCGGCCTGCCAGGTCGCCACCTTGTCCCAGGGCGAGTCGACGACGGGCGCCTCGGTGAACTGGCCGATGCCGTCTCGGTACTTGGTAACCAGGCAGGGCACGCCGTTGACGGTATCGGTGTAATAACAGACCATCCGCTGCCAGTAAGCCTTGCCGTTGGGGGCCAGTTCCACCGTGCCGTCCGCTTTGCGGACCGTCCAGAACATGACCCCCGCTGGTGGACCCTCATCGACCTGGGTGGAGAAGTAACTGCCCTCGCTCATCTCGGCCGAAACCCGGGTGAGGCTGACGAGCATGTTCTGCTGGATCTCCATGGCGATCGTCGCGCTGTTGTAGTACCGGGCCGCAGCAGCCAGGATCTGCTGCACGCAGAGCAACATGAGAGCGGTCAGGAACATCGTGATCGTCAGTTCCATCAGAGTCGTGCCGCGTTGCCTGCAGCTCACTCTGGTTTCCCGGCAATCTGGGTCTCGAGTCGGACCTCGCGGTTGTTGCCATTCGGGTCCTTCCAGGTCACGCGCACCTGCACGGTCCTGATAAGGTCCGGCGGATTGACCTCTGGAGGCGGTTCCACGTAGCAGTAGTAGGTGAAAGCCACGACACTGGGGTTACCATTGACAGTGGTGGTGATGTTGGTGGTGAGCCCGGCGGTCTCTTCCTCTTGAGCCGAGAAGCCTTTATAAACGGCTTCCTCGAGCCTTTGCCGGGCCAGAAACAGCCCCAGCACGGCATAGCGCGACTTGCCGACGGCCCGGGCGTGGGTTGACCAGACCGCGCCCGAGTAGGCCACCACGAGCGTGAGCAAGAAGGCAGCCAGGATTGCCTCCAGCATGTTCACGCCCGCCCGCCCGCGCTTCATTTGTTAAAATTTTAGCACAGCGAGAGCTCGCTTTCCATTTGCCTGAAGTCCGATGACTGATTTGTGCACTTCCGCAGCTGGAAAACCAGCTCGACCTACTCCTTGCCCCCATCAATGGCCTTGAACCCCCGCCGTTTAGGCGGCGGCGCAGGCGGGCGGGGGGTAACGTAGGTCAGCACGACCTCCTCCTTGCCCTGGGGGTTGCGCTTGAGTTCGACCTCGATCCCTTCGATGCCGTGCTCGCCTGCGTAGCGCAGGATCTCGTCGGTGTCAAAGGCGATCCAGGGTTGCCCCCCGGTCAGCTGGTGGATGACGCAAGCCAGGTAGTTGATGATATTGGCGGTGTGCACCTTGGAGTGCACATCTTTGTCCATTCCCGAGAGGTCCATCGGCTTACAGCAGGGGCAGGAAGTGGAGACCCACCGCCACCAGCGCTCCGATTCCCAGCCCGGCTCCGGCCGCCATGGCGCCCCCCCAGTTGGGGCCGATCTTGGCGGTGTGCTCCAGGCGCGGGTAGGTGTAGTCGCCCACCTTGCGCCAACTGATGTTGGGATAGAAGTCGTGGTCGTAGCCGCGCAGGGTGGACCAGGTCTCGCATACCTGGCGGTCATTGCCCTGCGAGTCCTTCTCGGTATGGCAGCGTTGCTCGTGCCACACGTCGGGGGTGATTCGCTCGGTATAGCCCGTCATGGTGGGGTGGGAGATGTTGTCCTGGTACCAAACTTCGGCGATGCGATCGTTGTCGGTGGTCTTGTATCCGATGGTGGCACCGGCCGCTGCGCCCAGCAGACCACCGAGCACACCACCGGCCACCGTCGCCGCAGTGGAGGCTCCGCCAAACAGAGCCAGCCCGCCCAGAGCCGCTCCCGCGCCCAGGGCCAGGCCCAGTCCGCCACCCACGAAGAAGCTCTTCTTCTGGTCGTAGGTCTTCTCGGTCAGAGTCTGGGTGAAGGGCTCCTTGCGCGGCTCGTTGTTCTCGTCGTAAACGGGCACGTCGCGGTAAACGCTGACGGGGCCGTTCTCACAGCTGTCGCTGTAGCAACCGTAGGTGCGCTCGGAGGTGTGGTACCAACCGTAGCCGGGCGTGGGCCAGCCCCAGGCGTGCTCATAGTAGTCGGAGGGGATGCTGCCCATCTTCTTGCTCTCCAGCACCGGCTTGTCCCAGGTGCGGGTGATGGTCACTTCTTCACGAGGGTCGAAGGGCAGAAGCTCGCGCTTCACCTCCTTGCCGTCGGAGGGGGGGTCGGAGGACGGCAGGGGACTGTCGGCGGGTATCTCCTGCGCTTCGGGGGTGTCGACCGGGGTCGGACGAGTCTCAGCAGGCGAGTTGGCTCGCGTTGGCTGAGCGATGGCGGCGGTGACTTGCATGGGCACACTCCCCTGTTTGTTGCCCTCCCAGCATATCCAGACAGGGCTCGAGGAGGTGGCTGAGATGTTAACTCTCAGGCGAGGTCGAAGGAACCACCCCATGCGCGTTCTGACGATCTTCCTGTTGCTCCTGGGGGTGGCTCTGGCCACCACGGGGAACCTGATCCCCCTCAAGTGCCCCGTATGCCAGACGGCAACCCAGGGCACCCAGCTGTTTTCCACCAACAACGCGGCCGGGGCCGACCGCGACCTGCTCGAGCGGGCGGGTGGCGGCCAGCCGATCCTGTTGCAGACGGTGACTTGCCCCAGGTGCCACTACTCGGCCGACACGGACGATTTCGAGAAGAGCGTCGACCCCGCCCTGGCCACCGCGGTCAAGAGCGGGACCTTCAAGATGCCCGCCTATAAGACGTATCCCGATCGCTTCAGCGAGGGCCTGCGGGCCAAGGACCAGCCCCCCGCCTGGGTCAGCCACGCCCTGATCGCTGAGCAGATGCGTTTTCGAAACGAGCCGGCCAGCAAGTTCTCCCACCGGGACATGGTGGTTGTCTGGTGCCTGCGCTTCGAGGCCAATCCCTTCACCGACCACGCCAGCGAGGAAGCCTGGAAGCTGATCCTGGAAAAGGTCCCGCTAAACCCGGGCGAGAGTCGCAACCGGGCCGATGCGGAGGTGGCCGCCGCCCGCAAGGCGGTGGCTGACCTGTCCGCGTTCCCGGCCGACAAACGCCAGCTGGTCGCAGGAACGGCCGCCTTCCTGCTGCGCAGCCACGGTGAAAACAGCGACCTGCTCAAGTTCCTGGAGGCCTATCAACCTGAGGGACCCATGGCCGACAACTGGCGGTCGGTGGTGGATGAGACCCGCCAGGTGGTGGCCCTGGAACGCACCTACCAGGAAAAGGCCCTGGCCAGCCTGCAGGACGCCATCGCCCAACGTGGGCAGGACGATCAGGTCGTGTTGAACTATCTGTGTGGCGAACTGCTGCGGCGCATGGGCAAGAACGCTGACGCACGGGCTTACTACGAGAAGGCCAGCACCATGAAGCCGCCTGAATGGCTGCAGGACTGGATCAAGGAGCAGGTCAAACTGGTCTCGTAGCTCGGCTAAGCCCGAGCATACTCAAGGGGGGCTGACCGGCGGCTGGATCTGGATGGTGGTGCTATCCGTCTGCCCCTGGTAGGACGCGGTGATCGTGAGGTTATAGCTGACCGGGTTGGCCTGACCCGGCTGGCTCAACTCCAGGGTGCTGCCGACGAACTGCGCGTTAGCTGCGTTCGGTATCGGCGAGACCGACCAGGTCACCAGGCCGGCCAGGCTCTCGATCGTACCATCGGAATAAAAGCCCGTGCAGTAGTATTGGTAAGAACCCTGAGCGGGCTGCGTCTGGGTCGCCCCGTAGAGCTGGTTCCGGGGACTGATCTGGAGGCCCGTCAGGGTCCGCTGGGCCGGGTTGACGGTGTAGGTCTGGGTTCCGGAAACGGCACTGAGGTCCCCTGTGAGCAGTCTGGCGGTCACGACCACCGGGCCTGCGGCCAGCGGAGTCAGGATCCCACCGACGTAAGGCGCATTCAGCATCGTCGCGTTGGGAGTCAGGTCGCTTGCGCCGGCGTTCGCGACACTCCAATTGATCAACTCCTTGACCCCATTGTACGAGGCCCCGGACGACTCGAAGTAAGACCAGACCGTGCCGGACGAAGAGCTGGCAGGCGTGGAGACCGACCTGGTGCGCCCGCTCCCGTAGCCGAGCGTGAAATCCCCGCCGAGATGGATGGTGTACGTGACCTGGGCCTGAAACTGCAGGGAGCCGGGCGGGGGAGTGTAGGTCTCGGTTGCTCCGGTAGAGCTTGAGACGATGCTAACGGGCCTGGCCGCCACGGGCTCGATGAAGGCGATCGAAGTGGGAATGCCATACTGCCCGTACTCGGCCGGCACGAAGGGCTGGCCTGCCACCTCGCTGGGGTCGGGTGGGCCGTCGGGGGCGGCATCGAGATCGGAGATGTCGGCATAAGGCGTCACCAGCATACTGGGCCCAAAGGTCCGACACATGAGGTAACAGTTGGTGTCCGAGCTCTTGCTCTCTTTACTGGTGTTGTTGCTGCTGTGGTTGAGTCGGAACTCATAGGAGTCATCGTGATAGGTGAACCACTCAGCGCCCGAGTAGTCGGCCTCGTAGTAGCTCATCCAGAGGTCGCCGTTCGACCCGTTGTCGTTAGGGGCCGCATTCAACGCGTTGGCGACATTGTAGAACCCGAGACCTGGCAACCCGGCAGTGGACTGGCCGGTATCGGGGTAGTTGTCGCGGGAGTTGACGGGAACATCGTCGTCAGGGTCGTTGTTGGTGTTGCCGTCGCGGTCGAGGTCGGTGGTCTGGCTGTAAGTGGGATTGTAGGTGCCCCGTGCCTGCAAGGCCTGGTACTCCCCGTACGTGGGCAGTCGCCAGTCGTCGTAGACCCGCACCGTGCTGTCACAGAGAATGACCTGCTCCGTGGCCGTGGTGGCTGCGCTGTTGGCGGAGTCGTAGCTGACGGGATGAAAGACCGTGTCAAACCACATGATGCCGTACTCGTGGTCGGTGATGATGCCCTCGAGGCCGCTCCGGAAGGGCAGCACCTGCCGCTGGGTCTTCTGGGAGGCGATGTTGGCAACGAAGTCGGGGGTGGCCGCATTGATGCCGTCGACCGGGTCGGGATACTTGACGAAATTATGGGCGAGCTCGGCCTCGAGGTTGAGAGTGGCGGACTGCAGGGTGCTGAATTCTTGAAAGACCGGCAGGATGCGGTCGAGAACCCGGTTGTGCCGCCACGGGAAGCGCTGGAAATTGGCCGGCTGATCCAGTCCGAGTTGTTGATTGAGGACGATCTCCTGGACACCGGCAAGGATGCCCGCATTGCCCGGAAGTTGCTGCTCGGCGTCGCCCAGGATGGTCGGATAATCGGGCGTCTCCAGGGTGCTAATCAGGTCGGAGATGTCCACCGCCTGGGGAGTATTCAGGGTCAGGGTACCCTCTTGGATGGCTTTCAGGGTGCTGTTGAGATTGTTGATGAGGCTGCTGGTAGCGCCAGAAGCCAGGCCCGTACTGATGTTGATCTCGAGGACGGGGTTGAACGCCGATTCGAGATTGGTGATCTTGTTGATCACCTCGCTATCGGTGATCTCAGAGTCGAGCTGGGTGAGGGCTCCTTCGACGGCGGTGAGCTGTTCGCTGATTTCCTGGAGTTGACTCGAGGTTCCGTAGTTCAGCCCCATCTGGTTGGTCCCCCAGCCCAGTACACCTTTGAGGCCCGCCGAAAGAAGGTTCCCGCCCAGGCCGGTCGTGACGCCCAGAAGAAATTGACCGCCCAGGCTGGTGGGGCCTTCGAGCAAGATGAGCGGAGGCCCGTAGAAGACCCGGGCGCCGGCCGCCGAGGCCTGCTTGACCCGGTAGCGGTCGGCCAGTCTCAACCGGGCATGCTCGGCCACGGCATTCAAGCCCGGCTCGAGTCCGGTGATCGGGCGGTCAAGCTGGTCCAGGCTCAACCAGAAGTGGATGGGACTGACCCCTCTTTGAGCCTGGAGATTGTTAAAGAGAGCCAGGAGCTCTTGCTTGTAGGCGTTCCAGCCCCCGTGGGCGCCGGTTTCACGCCAGAAGGCGATGGAAGAGAAGACGGGATTGGGCTCTCCCAGGCTCAAACCCAGTTGCAGGGCGTCCGGCAGCCTGAGTGCCCGCTTGACCAGACCCTCGGCTTCCGGCAGGCTGAGCTCGGGACGGGCCTGCATGAGCTCGCTGGCAAGTGTGCTCAGGATCGAGATGTGGACCTGCCGGTTGGTGGGATCGAAAGCACGCAGTTGAGCCGAAAAGGACACGTCCGATCCGGGGACCTGGGCGACGGCTCTGAAATTCGCCGGCAGGCTGAGGTTCTCAAAGAAGACATACCCGTTCTCGCCGGTGGTTCCTGTGGCGAGAACGCTGCCGTCCAGGCCTTCAATGCGAAAGCTCGCCCCCGAGACGTGAACACCCAGGTAAAGACGGCCGACTACCCTGGTGGGCGGAGACAGAGGACCACCGTCCAGGGCCGGGTCGGTCGGAACGGTCCCGGTGCCCGAGCAGGCTACCAGGAAAAGGCTCAGGGCGAAAAGCAGCACTCCATGCCTGGGCATGCTTCCTCCTCGTCGGATGATTCTGGCTTCTGCTTGGAACAGACTGGAGACGGCGGTCCATCGGTTCCTCACAACTCCGGGCGCCTTCTTGGGCCTGCCCAAATGCCCTGCAGCATCACTCTCGCCCGCTGCCTCCAGTTGTCAGCACGCCATCGGCGTGCTATCCTGCCTCCCATGTTGGAAGCCCAGATCCCCGAGAACCTGGCCGAAGAGGTGCGCCGGCGGCGCACCTTCGCCATCATCTCCCACCCCGACGCCGGCAAGACCACTTTGACCGAGAAGCTGCTGCTCTACGGCGGGGCGGTCAACCTGGCCGGCTCGGTCAAGGCGCGCAAGAACCAGGCCCACGCCACCTCGGACTGGATGGAGCTGGAGAAGCAGCGCGGCATTTCCATCACCTCCACGGTGCTGAGCTTCGACTACCAGGGTTACCGCCTCAACCTGCTGGATACCCCGGGTCACCAGGACTTCAGCGAAGATACCTACCGCACGCTGGTGGCGGTGGACTGCGCGGTGATGATCCTGGACGCGGCCAAGGGCCTGGAGGCCCAGACCCTGAAGCTTTTCGATGTCTGCAAGCGGCGCGGGATCCCCCTGTTCACTTTCGTGAACAAGATGGACCGCCCCAGCCAGCCGCCGCTCGACCTGCTCGACGAGGTGGAGCGCACCCTCGGCCTGCGAACCATCCCCATGAACTGGCCCCTGGGCAACGGGCCGTCTTTCCGAGGGGTATTCGACCGGCGCACCAGGGAGGTTCACCTTTTCGAGCGCGTGGCCCACGGCTCCAAGGCCGCCTCGGTGCAGGTGATGGATCCCAACTCCCCCGAGGTGGAACGACTGATGGACGACCAGAGCGCCTACAAGGCGTTCCGGGAGGAGCTCGAGCTCCTGGAGATGGCGGGCGAGGAGTTCGACGCCGAGGCTTTCGCCACCGGCCGGTTGACCCCGGTCTACTTCGGCAGCGCGGTCAGCAACTTCGGGGTGCAGCTCTTTCTGGACCAGTTCCTCGATCTGGCTCCCCAGCCGGCCGCGAGGCGCACCGACGGCGAGCCGGTGCTTCCCCAGAGCCCGGAGTTCTCAGGCTTCGTGTTCAAGATCCAGGCCGACATGAACCCCCGCCATCGCGACCGGGTGGCCTTCATGCGCATCTGCTCGGGCCAGTTCGAGCGCGGCATGAAGGTGCAGTGCGTGCGCACTGGGGCTACCATCCGCCTGAGCTACCCCCAGCAGCTCTTTGCCCAGGAGCGACAGACCGTCGAGGAGGCCTACGCCGGCGACGTGGTGGGTCTGGTCAACTCGGGCGAACTCTATCTGGGCGACACTTTGCTGGGCGGGGGGAAGAAATTCCGCTTCGAGCCCATCCCACTCTTTCCGCCCGAGCACTTCGCCCGCGTCACGCTGGTCGACCCCTCGCGGCGCAAGGCCTTCCAGAGGGCCCTGGACCAGCTCAGTCACGAGGGCGCCGTGCAGATTTTCTACCTCACTGACGGCCACAGCCGAGACGTGGTCATGGGCGCGGTGGGCCGACTGCAGTTCGAGGTGGTGCAGTATCGCATCAAGAACGACTACTCGGTGGACTGCCGCTTCGAGGTGCTCCCCTTCCAGCTGTGCCGCTGGCTGGAGGGGCCTCCCGACTCGCTGGCCAAGTTCTCCCCCACCCGCACCACGCGTCTGGCGGTCGATCCAGACAATCGCCCGGTGGCGCTCTTTCCGGGTCAGTGGGACCTGGACTACACGGCCGAAAAGAACCCTGACCTCATCTTCCACTCGGTCAATCCCAAGGGGTTGCAGGCGCCCGTCACCGAGGAAGAGGACTGAGCTTTACTGCTTGAAGCTTTTGACGAACTTGGCGTGATCGCACTGGCCGGTGGTCATGATCACGAACAGCTTGTCCTTTTCGGGAGCCGGAACCACCCGGATCTTCATCTGCTGACCGTTGGCGGTCTTCCCCTCCAGGTCGACACTGGAGCCGGGGCCATTGGCCCGTTTGACCCCGGTCATCTTCTGGGTCATTCCCGTCAAGAAATCCTCGAGGTTACTCTGCTTCTCCTTGGCGCTCATCTCCTTGTAGCCAGGAAAGGACGCGTAACCGGCCATGTAGGCAAACTGTCCGGGCTCGGATAGAGCCCACAGGTTGAAGCGGGGATCATTTGAGGCCAGGGCGGGCGTGCCGGGGAAGTCGATGCTGAAGCTCTTATCGGGGGGCTGGAACTTCGACCAGTCCTGGGCACCGGCCGCGAGGAGCAACTGAAGGCAGAGAATCAGGCAAAGGAGTGGTCGGAGCATGGCTTCCTCCTGACTTGCATCTTGGGGACACAGAACGTCGAGGCTCCATGCTTCAGTCAGGGCAGAGCCTTCTCCTGCTCAAAGGTGCCGCAGCAAACCATCCTCGGCAGCGGCGAAGTAGGGCTCCAGCGACTCGGCGTGACTGAGCATCTCGCCCTCCACGATGTCCAGGGCCAGGTCCTGGTCGTCCATGGCAAGCGAGTAAAAACGCAGCACTTTTTCAGCCAGGTAGAGGGCGGCCAGACGGGACAGCACCGAGCTGCCCAGCAGCAGGTACTTCCGAAAGAGCAGGTGCTCGAGGTAGCGTTGGTCAGGCGCTCTGGCCAGGGGAAGCTGGGCCAGGCTGACCGGGCGCTGGGCCCGGGGAGGCTGCCAGGCCTGGCCCGCCTGCAGGATCGCGGTGCCCGCTTGCATCTCGGCCAGGTCCCTGCCTTCCAGGGCTCCCATGAGGCCGGCCATCAGCGTGGTCTCGAAGGCCTGCAGCAACTCATTCTGTTCAGGAGTGGGCAGAGTGGTCCACTCTTCCCTCAAAGTGGCTTCCCAGGGTGCCTGGCTGGCTGCCCGGGCCGGCACCGCCAGCATGCGCCAGGGGTCGGAAAGGCTCTCGCGTGCAAAGGACTCCAGCGAGAGATAGCCGGCCCAGTCAAGGAAGTGTCCTGGCGTCAAAGGGATCGGGCCCTCCCCGACCCGGGGGTACTGCCCGGTAGCCCGCAGCTCCTCGAGTTGAGGGCGGTGCACCTCCATCGGCCGGCCCACTTGCTGCTTGACTGCCGTGCAGCGAAAGCTCAGGCCGGCGAATGGGCCGTCCGGGGTCTCCACCAGGAAGAAGGGGAACTGCCGGCAGGCGCGGGGCTTGGCTGCAGCGCCGAGCTCGGCATGCACGGCGCACAGCATGTCGGACCTGAGAAAAACGCACTTGTCATCCTCGGGCCGAAAGCCCAGGCGGTGGAGCCCGTCGTTACAGGCCACGAAGGGCTGGTAGCCCTGCTTTCTGGCCTGCTCGGCCAGCTCAGTCTTCTCCAGCCGCTGGCGGGCCTCTTCCTCCACCAGCACACGCCAGTGCCCGCAGCTCTTGCCGCACTGGATACAGTCGTAGCGGAGGGGGGGAAAGTGCATGGTGGCTGAAAAGCGAGCTGCACCCCATTCCGGCCAAGAAACGCAGGTGCAGCGGGAGGAGCAGTTGCGTGCCCCGCTCATCTTGTTCCGCTCGTTGAATGGCGATTCCTTCCCAGGGGAGGATTCCCCCCACGGGGAATTAATGCAAGCGTAGCGCGCAGCGAGCTTGCGAGCGAAGTCACGAGGTGTGCGTAGCGCGTAGCGAGCTTGCGAGCGAAGGAAAAGGAGTCCCATGTCGGCCGAGAAGTCCACCACCCCCCAGACCGTCGAAATCGACGGAGTGACCCTGCACCTGACCCACCCCGACGAGCTGCCCATCAAGTGGGTCGGGCAAGACGACCTGATCGCCCAACTGCTCGCCTCCTGGGTCGTGCTCGAGCAGCGCGACCTGCCTCTCAACCCGCGCCTGCTGGGCAAGCCTGGAGTGGGCAAGACCACCCTGGCCTACGCCGCCGGCAAGAAGATGGGGCGTGAGGTGTACCTGTTCCAGGCCACCATGGATACCCGCCCCGAGGACCTGATTATCTCGCCCGTGGTCTCGGCCGAGCAGTCGATCCGCTACGTAGCCAGCGCCGTGGTCACGGCCATGGTGCGCGGCGGAGTGCTGATCCTGGACGAGGGCAACCGCATGAGCGAGAAATCGTGGGCCTCCCTGGCCCCCCTGCTGGATGCCCGCCGCTACGTCGAGTCCCTGGTGGCGGGCATCAAGGTCAAAGCCCACCCAGAATTCCGCTTCTGTGCCACCATGAACGACGACTCCTCCACCTTCGAGCTGCCCGAGTACATCCACTCGCGCCTGCAGCCGCAGATCCTGGTGGACTTCCCCGACAAGGACGAAGAGCTCTCGATTTTGCAGGAGAACCTGCCCTTCATGGACCTGGCCGTCCTGAGCTATGTGGCCGACTTCCTCCAGCGGGCCCACCGGGCCGACGAGCGCTACTCGGTGCGCGACGGAATCAACATCGCCCGCTACGCCGGAAAGATCGGCCGCGAGCTGGGTCTGGAGCCCCCGGTGGCCCTCAAGCGATCGATCGCCCAGGTGCTGGGAGAAGAGGCGCTGGTGTATGGGCCGTGAGCCCTTTGCTCTCAAGCACGGAAAGGTACTGATCGTTCCGGTCTGCCACTACCAGATGGAGTTCGCCCAGGCGGTGCGGCAGGCCATCCGGGCCTTCCAGCCGGCCCAGATCGCCATCGAGCTGGCCCCCTTCCTTCGCCAGCGCTACCTGGAAGCGGTCCAACGGCTACCCTACCTCTCCGTGCTCGTCTACGGCACGGAGGAGGCTCCCGAGTTCATGCCCGTGGATCCCTGCGACGCCTTTACCGAGGCGGCTCGCTCGGCTCTCGAGCGCGACATCCCGCTCCACTTTGTGGATCTGGCCCTGAAGTACCCCGGGATCTTCGAGCCCATGCCCGACTCCCATGCGCTCTACCGCATCGGTCTGGAAGAGTACTGGAACGCCTATCACGAGGCCGCCGCCAACGCTCCCAGGGCCCCCGAGGACCAGCTTCGGGAGGCCCACATGGCCTTCGAGATCGAGCGCCAGCTCGAGCAGGGCTCGCTGCTGCTCGTCTGCGGCATGGCCCACGCCGCGCGCATCCTCGAGCACCTCCAGGCGGGCACTGGGCGGCGCGAGCGCCACGACCGCGAGGACCAGGTCGAGCTCTACAACATCCACGAGGCCATGTACAGCATGCTGGGCATGGACACCCCTTTCTGCGCCACCGCCTACCAGATCGCCCGCAACGGTTTCGGGCCCGACGAGGCCTGGGAGCCCCCTCAGGTCAAGGAGCCCCCCATCCCCGCGAGCTCCTCGCGACTCGAGCAGCTCGAGCGCAAGGATGCCATCCAATCCCTCGAGCGGTTGCTGGGTATGACCCCAAAGGACCAGAAGGCCGCCAAGAAGGACCCCCACTGGGCTCAGGAGCTCAAGCGCCTGCTGGCCCTCAAGCTGCAAGAGCTGAAAGAGCGCCAGCTGGATGTCAACTCGCTGCTAGAAGGACCGCTCGAACGTCCGGCTGAGCTCGAGAACGCCCCCCAGGTGCCCCGCCACCTGGTGCGGGTCTTCACCTTCAAGACCTGCAAGGACCGCAAGCGCGAACTGCGCCAGACCTTCCAGAAACTGGTGGAGCAGTACTGGAGCCCGGACGGCTACCTCGACCGCCACCGCATGTTGCTCGCTCTGTGGGAGATCTCCGGGCGCCATTACGAGGACAATACCGGCGAGCAGATCAAGAAGTGGCAGAAGCGAGTGATGCTGCAGTTCACCCGCAACTACTGCACCCTCACGGGGGGCATTCTGCCCACCCTCTACCAATCGGTGGTCGGGGCTCGCGGAGTGGCCGATGACAACTATGCCTGGGAGTTGTGGGAGCTGGGCCTCTTCTATCCCTGGGTGGACGAGAGCGGGCGCTATGAGACGATCTCGATGGAAGGCGACGAGATCAACGTGGGTGGGCGCCGTATGCGCTTCGAGACCATCTGGTTCCACCGCCGTATCCCGCGGTTACGCGAACGCCCCTTGCCCATCAAGTCGCGCAAGAAGGAGGAGAATCCCGGCGAGTGGAGCGAGGACTTCAAGAAGGGCACGATCTGCTCGTATCCCCCGGAAGACGTGATCATCGAAGACTACGGTCGCTATCTGCAAAAGAAGGCCATCACCGTGCTGAGCGAGGAGCGCACCCGGGTGGAGCCGTTCACCTCCAGCCTGCTCGACGGCCTGGACATGCGCGAGACTATCCGCAACTGGGCCGATGGCCAGCAGCTCTACGTGCGCGAGACCCAGAAGATCCAGGGCGGCACCGGCTCGGTGGTGCTGATCTTCGATGAGGACCTGGACGACCGGCGCTTTCCCTGGAAGATGACATGGCACGGCGAGCACGCCCAGGAATCGGACATGGCCTTCTACGCCACCCCGGCCCAGGCCAAGATCGTAGGCCCGGGCATCGCCCGCTGCGAGTATGGCGGGCTGATGCTCACCTATCCCCCGCGACGGTTGCTCGATGTCTGGAGCGATCCCTTCTATCGAGAGCAGTGCAAGACCAAAGCCGAGATGCTGCTGCTGGCGGGCCTTGAGTACTCGGAGGACAAACACGTGGCCTACGTGGCCGCCAAGCCTCCTCGCACTTACTTTCGCACCCTGGCCAGCCGGCTCAACCGCAAGATTGTCTACCTGCCCATCGGGCAGCTCTCGCCGGTCAGCCTCAAGAAAATTCGCGTCTTTCACGTGCTGTCCGGGCACCGGCTGCGCAAGATCGCCAAGGACTACATCTGGTAGTGCTCTCGCTGCGCTGGCCCCGGCTCTGCAGGCTGGTGGAGAAAGCGGGTACGACCCCGGTCTGGCTGCACGGACGGGTGCTCCGGTTGCGCGAGGAGACGGGCGAGTACGAGGGCGACCACCAGTATGCCGGCCACCTCGACTGGCACTTTGCCGAGGTGCTGGCCCGGGTCGTGAGCCTGAGCCGGCTCACCCCCCAGGGGCCCGACGAGCCCCTGCCGGCGCCCCGAGATGTCACCGTCAACTTCGACCCCTTCCCGGACGGACTGCGCTCGGGAGTGGAGTTCCGGGTAGCCGGACGGCTCTTTCCCGACGGCCGCATCGAGCCCGTCACCGAGAGCCTGGAGCTGATCAAGCGCGAGCAGTGAAGCCGAGTCCGGCAGCGAGGGGAACTCCGCGAAGAAAGCAGAACCCCGCCGGGATGGAGTTCGATGACCAGCGCCTGGGTGAGCGTCTGCGCCAGGCCCGCGAGGCGCGCGGCTGGAGTCTTTCGGAGCTGGCCGCAGGGGTAGGCTACCCACCCGAGATGGTGGCCGAGTGGGAGAGCGGCCAACGCTCCCTCAAACCCCGTCTGCTCTATCGGCTGGCCCAGGTGCTGGGTACCCCCGTGGCCCGCCTTTTCGACGAGGACGAGAACCGCTTCATCCCCTGGAACCCCAATACCGGACGGCTGGACATCTGCCTTCACTGCGGCGCCCGCGAGCACGCCGCCGAAGCTGCCCACTGCAGCGAGTGCGGCTACCAACTGGAGACTTCACAGTGCACTGGCGAATTGGAGGATGCCTACCTGGGCATGTCCCGGCCCTGTCTCAACCTGATCCCCCCCGGCCAGATGCACTGCCAGAACTGCGGCACCCCCTCGCTGTGGGCCGAGCTCTCCGACCGCCTGCCCCGGCGCGGCCTGCATGCCGTGGAGGGATTGGTGGAGGCTCCCGCTCGGGGCGAGCTGGAGCTGGCCCTGGAGCGGCTCGAGGAGCTCGAGCATGGCCTTCGCGAGGTGCGCCTGCAGCTCGAGCGTCTGGCCGGCCGGCCGAGCAAGGTGGAGCGCAGTTCACATCCTGACGCAAAGCGTTAACACGCCCCAGGCGGGTTCTGGCTTAGAGTCGCCCCATCTCAGAGAGGACGACTCAGACCAATGCAGATCAGCCAGCTGACCACCTATAACCTTCCCCGGACCGCCAACGCTCCCGTGGCGGGGAAGTCCGCGCCTCCGGTTCAGGAAGAGCCGGCGGACCGTATTGAAGCATTTTACACCGGGGCGGCCAACACCGCCAAGTGGATGTCGCGCATCGACGGCGCCGTACTCGGCGGCGTCATCGGGCTGGCCGTGGGCGCCACCGTGGGGGCAGCCGTCTTCGGAGCCGGCGGGACCGGAATGGGCTCCTTCCTCATCGCCAGCGGTCTGGCCGTGGGCGGCGGTGCCGGCGGCTACACCGCCTTCGACCGGCTGAGCGCCTTTGGCGGCAAGATCGGCCGGGGCCTGGACGAGGGCAACGACCTGCGCGGCGAGGCTCTGGGCCGGGTGGGCGTGAACATGGGCCTCAGTCTGCTCGCGGGCAACTGGCGAGCGGTGGCCCTGAACGCCGCCATCCCGCTCGTCGGTGGTGCCGTCAACTACGCCCTGGCTGGCGATCGATAAGCTTTTTTTCAGTCCGGGGGGGCACACTCTGCGGGTATGATTGTGTCTGCCCCCGGGCTGGCCTGGCTGCCGGTCGCCTCCGCACGCTCCAAGAAGCGGGGGCCGGACCGATTCGCTCCGGCCGAAACCCGTCCCGCGCTGCCCACCAGGGCGAGCCTGCAGGCCGCCGTCGGCCCGGGCCGGCGGGCTGAACGCGAGAGCTTCTTCGCCCTGGCCAACGATCTGTTCGCCCGCGAGGGATCGGTCCGAGAGCTCGAGCCCCGCTGGGCCAACCACCCTGACGGGGCGGTGGTGACCGCTTACCGGCAGGCTTCGCAAGAGCTGGGGCGCTCCAAGATGTCCGAGATGGAGCGCCAGGACCGGGTCAACGGCACCTACGAGGCGATCGATTTCCTGCTCGCCCAGGCTCCCGAGGAAGTGGAGGATCACCGCGTCACCGAGCTGCTCGACCGACTCGAGCCCACCGACCTGTCCATTCGCTTCTGCCTGCACCTTTTCCGCGACGTGCCTTGCAAGGCCGACCTGGCTGAGCAACGCCTCGTGCAATGGGGAGTTCGGGGAGAGGGGGATCTGGGCCAGGCCCGGGGGGTGCGCGCCGGGGTGATCGACTTTACCCCCGACCGCCCCAACCCCGAGGTCTTGCAGTGGCTGGACCGGCTGAACGAGTTGGAGAGGCTGCCCCGGGAGCGACTGCAGGCGCTGGGAGGGGAACTGGTGGCGGAGCTGGCCCGCAAGCCCTACGGGCATTTGGAGAAGGCCCAGGAGCTGGTCGAGCGAGCGGGCTCGAAGCCGGCCCTGAAGGCCCTGTTCGAGCCCCACCGCGAGGCCTGGTTGGGCCTGGCCGAAAGCTGGGTGGAGCGGGGCATCGACGACCGTTTGCGCTACACAGGGGTCTACGGATTCGACCTCTACCAGAGCATGGCTCAGAGCTTCCCCGACTGGCCCGTGGTGGACCACCTGGGACCCATGCTCGCGCAGGACTTCCTCGACGACGGCCACGGGGCGAAGTGGCTGGCCCAGCTAAGCCAGGAACGACCCGAGCTGCTCAAGGTCATGAACGACCGGCCGCGAGCGCCCGGAGCCGAGCGTTGGAAGCTGCTCGAAGGGGCCATCCGTCGCGGTCACCAACTGGATGCCGATCAGAAAGACTTTATCCTGAGCTGGTTTTATCCGCTCCACCAGGGAATGATCCACCTGCCCTGGGACTGGAACGGACAGCGCACCGAGTCCTTGAGCTGCCTGGCGGCCGCCTTGCCGCAACTGAAGGACTGCACTCTCCCCGACGGGTTCGGCGGCCATCTGCCGGTCAAGCTGGCTCTGCGCGAGCACTTCGTGAGCGGACCGGATGCCGACCTCACCCTGGCCTTCGGCCTGGGCAGCAAGCGCGATGATTGGATTGAGTCTCTGCAGCAACTGCTCGAGCACCCCGAGTTGGAGAAAGACCTGCTCTCGGAGTTGCCCGAGAAACTGACGAGCGACAAGTGGGAAGAGCTTCCCGTGCGCACTCGCAATGCGCTGAGCCTGCTCTCGCTGCGTCAAAGCCCGTCCATCGCCGAGCTGGTGGAGCCCTTGCTCGAGACTCACCAGGGTCAGCAGGACGTTTTCCTGAGCCCCTACCGGGCTCGCTCGGTGGCCCGCCGGCTGGCTTCGGGCACCGCCGAGGACCTGGCCGCAGTGGCCCGCATGGCAACCGATCGGCGTTTTGAGCAGACCCTCGAGCCTCTGCGCGAGCACCTGGCGGCGATGTCACCGGCCGATCAGGATCGCCTGGCCGACCGTCTCAAGCTGACGCCCGGCTCACCCGAGCTTGCCCTGGCAGCTCTGCTGGCCGGCTCCAACCCTCGCCTGGCCGAGGGCGTGGAGCGGGTTCTGGTCGCCAACCGTCCGGATCAGCGCTTGCTCAGCTCGGAGCTGCGCTCCGTGATGACCGCGCGGCTGGCCCAGGGCGGTCCGGACGAGGCTCATCGGATGAAAGTGCTGCGCATGCTCTTGCCCTTCGATGAAGAGCTGCGAAGCTTCCCTGGCATGCAGCCAGGCGGCCCTCCAGCCAGCCTGACGGCCTGGCGGGACGGTCTGAGCGGCTGGGGGGGCGAGATCTCCTCGCGCCTGAAGAATGCAGATTCTCGCCAGCTGGCCGACAGCCTGGAGTGCTTGCTGACCGAGAAGGATCCCGCTTTCGTGGGCCTGACCTTGCTCGACGCGGTGCAGGCCGCCTCGATTCTGCGCCACGACGGTGGCGACGGTGAGCGATTCCACGAGCTGGCACAGGCATTCCAAAAACACCGCCAGTCTGGAAGCACAGTGGAGCAGGCGCTGGCTCTGGTGGCTCCGCCCCCGAGCCTGCCGGCCTCGCCTGGAGTGGCCGAGCGGGAAGACAGCGTGGTGGTGGGCGGCACCCAGATCAAGCGCCGCGAGCGCGGCCAGGAAGGCCCTTCCTGATCGGGCCCGGAAGTTCCAGGTGGGGTGCGGAGAAAACTACGCTTCGAGGATGAGCAGCTTCCCGACCGCTTCGAGGTGATCGAGCTGTTGGGCCGCGGCGCTATGGGCGAGGTCTACCGGGCCCACGACCGGGATCTCGGGCGCGAAGTGGCGGTGAAAGTGCTGCTTGAGTCGGCCTGGACCCCCGAGCTGAGCGAGCGCTACCAGCGCGAGGCCCGCGAGCTCGAGCGGGTACGCCATCCCAACGTGGTGGGCTTCTACGGCCAGGGAACTCACGAAGGGCGTGCCTTCCTGGTCCTCGAGTACGTCTCGGGCGGCGACCTGCGAGCCTACCTCCGCCAGCCCCGCGAGCGAAACGAGTTACTCCTGCTCTTCGTGGGCCTGTGCCGGGGCCTGGCCGAGCTGCACGCTCGGGGGCTGATCCACCGTGACCTCAAGCCCGAGAACGTGCTGATCGGAGCCGACGGTCAGGCCCGGTTGACTGACCTGGGCCTGGTGCGGGCCACCGACTCGAGCTCTCGCCTCACCTCCGAGGGGGCTCTGGTGGGCACTTTCTCTTACCTTGCTCCCGAGCAGATCACCGCTGGCGAAGCCTCGCCCGCTTCCGATCTTTATGCGCTGGGGGCCTGTCTGTATGAAGCTTTCGCCGGCCGACCGGTCTTCCAGGGGCGCACCGAGTTCGAGCTACTCGAACGCCACGTACGGGCCGAGCCGGACTCTCCCGGGGTAACGCCCGAGTTGGACAGTCTGATCGTGCGGCTGCTGGCCAAGAAGCCGGAGGACCGGCCCAGTCTGGAGGAAGTCTCGCGCGGGTTGCTGGCCAGCCTGAGTCTGGGCGCCACCTCAGCCGTCCAGACGGCACGGACCGGCCTGGTTTTGTCCGCGGTTGAGCCAGACCTGGCGCAGCCAGCCCAGAGCAGTGACTCGACCGCGGCAAGCACGGGCCTGGCGCGGCCCGTCCGGGGTGGCTCGTCGTCCGTGGTCGGGCCTGACACCAGCGCTTCGTCCGCGACAGGGACCGGCCCGCCCCCCCCTGACAATGACTCCAACACGGCCCGGTTCCAGATGATGCTGGCCTCCAAGCTGGAGCTGGAAGGCCGGCGCAAGGAAGCCCTCAACGCCTACCGCAGGGCCTACCGCCTGGCCGAGGAGGGCTCCGCCCAGCAGCGCGAGCTGGCCATCATCCTCGAGGAGTTGCAGCCTCGCAAGCGCTCACTGGCGTTGCCGCTGCTGATTCTGCTGCTGGCCTGCCTGGCTGGTGCCTCCTTCTGGTGGCTCCAGCGCCAGACCCCGGTGCAGCTGGCCGCTTTGCCTCCCATCGAGCTGCAGGGACCACCCACCACCCGGGTGCCGGTCAAGCTCTCGGTGCTGCCCGCCGGGGCCAGGGTCGAAGTGGACGGCCAGCCGGTCGAGGGCCCGCTCGAGCTCTGGCCGGGAACGCACCGCCTGAAGGTCTCCCACCCTCACCATCAGGCCGAAGAGCGCACCCTCACGGTGGAGGAGGGCAAGCCCTTGGAGCTGAGCGTGAAGCTTGCGCCCGCCCCGGTGGCCTTCCGGGTGCTGGTCACTCCCCCGCCGGCGCGGGTGGCCCTGCTCGACGGGCAGGGTAAGAAGCTCTCCGAGCAGGTGGTGCCCAAAGCGGGTACGGAGCTGAGGGCCCTGCCCGGGGAGTACACCCTGCGAGCCAGCCGACAGGGCCACCGGTCGCTCAGCCGCAAGCTCTCGGTGAAGCCAGGCCTGGAGCCGGTCAAGCTGGCGCTCGAGGAGCTGCCTCCTCCCCCCCCGCCGCCGCCGGTCTATCGCGAGCCGCTCTACGTGCCGCCCCCGCCGGTCTACTACCCCCCGGCCGGGGGAGGCGGACGCAGCTGGAATACGAAGTAGCCCGCCGATGCGCGTTGTCTTCCTCTGGCTGCTCCTGCTGCTCCCGGCGCTGGCCGCGCCTCTCAGCGATCGCACCGTCATCATGGTGGTGATGAGCGACGCCACCCGGCTCGACGAGGTGTCCGACCTGGTCAAGCAGGTGCGCGACTCGAACGGGTTCAGCGAGAGCCAGGTGCCCATCGTCTTCGCCCGGGGCGATCAGCTCACCAAACGGGACTATTCGATTCTGGGCTTCTCGCCCTACTCGCTGCCGGTGATCGCCCTGGTCAAGATGTCCTCTTTCGGCAATCCCGAGAAGGTGGTGGGTGAGCCTCCCATCATCATGCGAGAGGTGCATCGCTACGATCTGGCCGCCCAGGTCATCGTGGCGCGCTGGGCCCAGTGGCGCGGGCTGGCCGTCCCCGAGAACCTGGCCGGAGCGCTGGCCCTGGGCTCTCCCGAGCAGGTCTACGCCCTGGTGGTGGACGATGACGCGAGCCGCCGTGCTTCGGGCGTGAGCCAGGTGGAGCGGCTGCGAGCCCAGCACGGGCTGACTTTCGCCGATCTCCCGGCCATCGGCGTCACCTCCGACTTTCTGACCGAGCAAGAGTACGCCCGCCTGGGCTTCTCAGCCGAGGCCCTGCCGGCGTTCCTGGTGGTGCAGAACTCTCCGGCGGGCAACCCATCGGTGGTGGTCGGCCGCTCGCTGGTGCGCAACTGCGCCGACCCGATGTTCGGGGCCGCCAGCCTGTTTCGCAGCTTCAGCGCCGCGCGCGGACTGCCGGTAGCCGCCAACCTGCCGGCCACCAGCTTCTCCGAGGGCAGCGCTTTGCTGATCACCTGCCGCCCCGTCGGCCCCGGCGAAGTGGAGGTGGAGTACAGCTACTCGGTGCAGGGCGCCTTCCCCCACACCACCGGCTACTGGATTCAAGAGCAGCGCTCGGTGCGCGACCCGCGAGGCGACAACGTCGCCCCCGCCCTGGCCAGCTTCGATGTGCGCCAGCCCCTGGGCAGCGAACTGGCGGTGGCGCGCACGCTCACGATGCCCACCACGGTGCCGGGAACTTATCGCCTGCGCCTCTTCGTCACCGACAAGCGCAGCGGCACCAGCCTTACTTTGGAGAGTCCTTTCGAGGTTCCCTAGCGTCGGGCTGAAGCCAGCTGACGGCCACCTGCACGCGTCCCAGAGCCCGCTCGGCGGTGGTGTTGCCGTTCACCGGAGTGCGCTCGAGCCGCCCGCCGTACCCGCTCAGGAAGTCGAGGTTGGTCTGGATGCCCCGGGCGGCCTGATACTCGCGACTCTTGATCTGCTCGGTGCGGCGCTCGGCGGCGTCCACCAGGCTGTCGGGGTCGGCCAGGCTGCTCCAAAGCTCGCGCAGCTCCGGGCGAGCGAGCTCCCCGGCGGCAGTCTGGCGAGCGTTTCTGGCCTCCAACCTCAGCGAGGCTGACTCCTGGCGGAGGCGGGCCCCGCGCGATTCGGCCTTGGACTCGTCGCTCAACTGGTCGTAATCGGCGTCGGCCTTCTGGCTGAGCTTGAGCAGGCGCTCGAGCTCGAGCTCGAGCTTGCGGGCGGTCTCCTGGTCGCTGATGAGCGAGTTGCGAGCGTGGTAGTTCAGGTTGTCCAGTCGCTCGATCTCCTCGAGTTGACCCAGGAAGTCGTTGTTGGCCAGGCGGTCGCGCTCAGCCTCCAGCTCGAACAGGCTGGAGCGAACCTGGGCCATCCGCTGGCGGACCTGGCCAAGCTCCTTCTGGCAACTTGCGATCTGACCCAGAGTGAGGCGCATCTGCACCTCCAGGCCCTGGGCCCGGTCATTGCGACTGATGCTCTGGTGACGCTCGCCTGTCTCGATCTGATCGGCTTCCTGCTCGAGCTCGACGGCCCCGGCCTCGGCCTGCTCGGCGTGCAGCTCGCAGCGGCCCGCCTGCTCGTAGGACTCGGCCGCCCGAGCCTCCTGCTGACCGGCCACCTGAACGTCCTGGGTGGCTCCGTTCTCGGCCGCCTCGACCACCTCGCTGGCCTGCACCACGGCGTCCGACTCGGCCACCTGGGCGATCTCCGGGCCCTGACCGTTGGAGCCGGTGGGGGCCCCCTCGCCGGGACGCCCGTTGGCCACCGAGCGCAGGCCGGCAGCGAGCATGCCCAGAAAGCGCCGCAGGCCGATCCCCTTCACCTTCTCGTCCTCGTCCGCCCCCACGTCCACGATCACGAAGGCCACCTGGGCCTGACCGGTGTCCCGTCCGTTGGAGACCACCTCACCGGTGTAGTCCACCGGCATACCGTGGTCATCCTGAATCAGCGAGCCATCGGGAGTGCGCATGACCAGCGCGGCGTGAGTAGAGGTGCTCACGATGGCCAGTCCGTTGCCGTCCAGGGTGTTCCTGTCGACGGCCCGGGCCTGCACTCCGAAGTAGCCGGCCACCTCGTCCGGCCAGCGATTGCCGTTGAGGAATTTGAGCGCCTCCTCATAGCTGACGCCCTTCTCCTGAGCATAACGCTGGGCGGCGGCGGCCATCAGAGTGATGGCCTGCTCGACGGCGCGCGGATCGTCGCCCCCGATCCGGGAGGCCTGGCGAGCCTGCTCGAGCTGCTCGGGGGAGAGCTTCGCCTCGTAACCGTCGCGCATCTTGACCTGCACCGAACCGTCCTCGGCCTTGCGGACCTCAGCGGCCTTGCGCCCCCAGTTGTGCTGCATGGCTTTGATGACGCTGATGGCTCCGCAGTTCCCGGCGCTGCCTTGCTCGACATTGTCGAGCTGCTCGGCGGGAGTCTCGGGCACCGCGTCGACCCCCCACCCCAGCATTCCGGTCAGCTTGCCCGCCCCGCGGAGCAGTGGGCCCACCACCCCCGAGGCGGCTCCGGTGAGGGAAGCGACCAGCCCCTTTCCCTCGCACTTGAGGCTCTGGATCAGCTCGGCGTCGTCTCGCCAGCATGTGGCCAGCTGCCGATTCAGGGCCTTGAGACGGGGATTGGCGAGAGCCGGTTGCTCGAGCTCGCGAGTCGCCGAGGAGAGGGCAGGCTTGCTGGCGTTGATGGTGGCCACGGAGGCGCTGGTGACGGCGGTGGTCTGCACGGCTGCTTCTCCCCTCTGGTTCCTGCCCTCAGGATAGCAGCCCGTTTTTGCCGAATCGTGTAAAAATTGTTACAGTTTTGTTTCGCGCACCCGGACGATTGTTTCCAAAGCGCCAAGAGGCGGATCCTTTATGCACACCAAGCGCTGTCTATTTTAAGACTGCAGCGTGACGGCGGGCCTGCTCGATGTAGTGCAACGATCCGTAGCGGAACCGCTCCCGTTCCTCGGAACTCAACTCGCGGGCTTTGCGGGCGGGTACACCCATGTAGACGAAGCCGCTCTCCAGGCGAGCTCTCTCGGGAACCAGCGCCCCGGCGGCCACCACGACCTGGCTCTCGATGTGAGCGCCATTCAACACTTTGGCCCCGATCCCGATGAGCACGTCGTCTTCCAGGGTACAGCCGTGCAGCATGGCCTGGTGGCCGATGGTGCAGCGCTCCCCGATGCGCAGGGGCAGCCCGTCGTCGGTGTGGACCACAGCCCCATCCTGCAAATTCGAGCCCGCTCCGATGGAGATCCAATCGTTGTCTCCGCGCACGACCGAGCCATACCAGAACGAGCAGCCGGCGGCTGCCCGCACCCTTCCAATCAGGTAGGCGCCGGGGGCCACGAAGACATCCTCGGCGAGCTCAGGGGTGATACCGTCGATGGGAATCAGCATGGCCGAAAGTTTGTAGCCAGAAGGCAGGTTCCTCCCCTCGGAGCGAGAACGGGGGCCCATGCGCGCGAAAACCTTATCGATCCTCAGTTTGCTTTTGTTCACCGGGCTGCTGGTCGGCTGCTCGGGCTCCAGCGGCTCGGGCCAGACCGAAACCTTCACTTTGCGAGACAAGAAGGTCAGCTTCAAGGCTCCACCTGCGAGCTGGAAACGCTCCGAGCACAAGACCGAACCCAGCCAGGACGCCACCTTTGACAAGCCCCAGCTGCTGGCGGTGGAGTTCACTCCTCCCTCGGGCGGCCACCTGACGGTGACCAACCTGGGCGTCAGCGACCTGGTGCGCAAGGGCAAGGAACTTCGCTCGATCGCCGAGGTCCTGGGCCAGAACCCTAAAGCCCCGGACGCCATGAATCGCATTGTGACCGAGCTCGACGAGTCGGGTCTGGCGGGCTTGATCGAGTACTACGACGAGGAGTCCAAGGCGGTCAAGAGTCTGGAGAATCCGCTCCACGACCAGCTCGACCAGGCCGCGCGCGCGCTCAAGGCCGGGAAGACACAGGATGCCATCAGCTTCTTGAACAAGGCCGCCGAGCTGTGCGAGGAGGGCTCGAAGAAGACCGAGGTGGATCTGATCGAGACGGGCCGCGTGTTCTGGGCCATCAAGAAGCGCGACGGCAAGATCACCGCTCAGGAAGAGATCAAGGTGGACGGCCAGCGGGCCGCCTGGATCGCCTTCACGGTGGGCGACGAGCGGGGTCTCAGCGTGCTCTTCATGAAAGACAAGAACCTGTTCTCCGTGTCATTGAATACGCCCAGCGCCGGCTATGCCGAGGGAGAAGCGGCCGTGAAGACCTTGGTGGACAGCCTCAAGGTCGAGTAGCGCGCCGGTCGAAGGCCGGAAAGACAAGGCCGCTGGTCATCACGATCAGGGCCACGCCGCAGAACATCAGAGGATAGCCCAGGTTCTGGGCGAGCACGCCCGAGAGCACCGATCCGGCGAAGCTGCCCACGTCGATCCAGGCGGTGATCAAGGCCAGGGCCGTGCCGCGCACGGCCGCCCCCAGGCGCTGCACGGCCAGGGCCGAAAGGGCCGGATAGAGGATACCGTGCCCGGCCCCGGCCAGCAGGCCGGTGCCCACCAGAATCCAGGACTCGCCCCTGCCGAGGAGGGCGAAGAGGCCCATTCCCCCCGCCTGGAGCAAGAGCGCCGAGGGGATGATGGACTGGGGCCCGTGGCGATCGGAGGCCGAGCCCATGGCCAGGCGGATCAGCACCGAGCTGAAGGTGTAGCAGGCGAACATCAGCCCGACGCCGGTCAGCTGCTCTTTGGCCGCGAAAGGAGCGGCGAAGCCGTAGAGGCTACCGACGGCGTAGCCGAACCCGAGCGAGCCGAGGGTGACGGCGAGCATGAGCTTCGACCGCAGCAACTGGAAGAAGCGGCTGTCGTCCTGAGTTTCGTGAGGGGAGCGGTGAACTTCGGGCAGGGTCAGAAAGCCGGCCGCAGCCGTGAGGCTGAGCCCTGCGGAGAGGGAGAACATGGCCTGAAAGCTGGTCCGGTCCACCAGTAGCTCGCCCCCGACCGGACCGATGGCGCCCGCGAGCAGACCCGAGATGCCGAACAGTCCGAAGGCCTGGGCCAGCCGTCCCGGCGGCGCCTGGTCGGCGATCCAGGTGAAGAGGGCGGTGAAGTAGGTGGAGACCACGAAGCCCTGCAGCCCCCGCAGCGCCACCATGGGGATCAGCGCCACGGGAACGACGAGGAAAGCCAGGGCGGTCAGGCCGATCAGGAAGGCACCTCGAAGGATGTAGGGACGCCGACCGTGTCGGTCCACCCGGTGGGCGAGCCAGGGTTGCGAGAGCACGGCGCCCACCCAGTAGCCGCCCTCGGCGGTGCCGATCTCCCAGGGCTGCAGGCCCTGCTCGGCCAGGTAGCGGCCGGTGAGAACGAACATACTGGCGCCCGAGAGGCAGATCAGGTTGAGGAAGGTGCCCCACCAGAAGACGCGGCGATAGTCCTTCACTCGTCGAGAGCCTCGCGCAAGAGCTGCAGGGCGGCCTGGACGGATTGCTGGCGAATCTGGTCGCGATCGCCCTGGAAGAGGCAACGCTTTGTCTGCGTTGTCCGCGGGCCCGCAAGGCCCAGGAAGACCAGGCCCACGGGCTTGTCAGGGGTCGCCCCGCCGGGACCGGCGATGCCCGTAACGGACAGAGCCCAGTCGGATTCTGCTTGCCGGCGAGCACCCTCTGCCATGGCGGCGGCGCACTCGGCGCTGACGGCCCCGTGCTCTTGCAGCACTTCCTGGGGGACGTTGAGCAGGCTGGCTTTCAGCTCGTTGCAGTAAGCCAGGATGCCGCCTTTGAAGTAGGCCGAGGAACCGGCCTGGCGGGTGAGCTCGGCTCCGAGCAGGCCGCCCGTGCAAGACTCGGCCACGGCCACGGTCTGGTGGCGTTCGATCAGGCGTTGAGCGGGCATGACGTGTTGGTCACGAGCTGGTGGATGCATTCGTCCCTGGTACCGGGGTGAGGCTCCGTCAAGAGACTTACTTGCGCACCTTGATGCGCACGCCACCCAGGGTCACCGCGGCCTCGTCCACCTGAACCACGGTCGGGTTGCTCTTGAGACTCCCGCTGATTCCCTGGACCAGGGCGGCTTCGGCGGCCTGGACATTCTGCCTGGAGGCGGCCACGGCGGCCTCCAGTCCCTGCTTCTCCTGCTTGAGGGCGGGCAGCACCGCTTTGTCGATCTGCATGGGCAGCACCACGTGCTTCATGGCCATGATGTAGCCGTAGGTCAGCCCGGCCCCGCCGGCCAGACCGATGATGGGGTTCATCCCGCTGAACATGGCCCAGGCACCCAACCCGGCCATCGAAAAGATGCAAAGGTGCGCGGCGATGCCGCTGTGCAGCTTGACGTTCTTATTCCACATGGCATCGCGCACCTGGTTGTTGCAGTGATGGGTGCGATGGCGCCGCGAGCTGGAGATCCAGTAGTTCGTATCGTCGAGTCGCCGCTGAAAGGTCTCGAGCTGGCTTCTGGCCGATCTCAGGTCGGACTCGGCCTTCTCCACCTCGGGGTTCTTCACCGAGCCCTCGAACAGCCCTGAGGCTCGGACAGGCAGTGTGCTGGTGAGGTTCATGCAGTGAGAATACCGAGGGCTCCTCAAAGAAAGCTGACACTCACTCGTTGTGGCGGTCGGCGTCGGGGGCGAGCTTCGAACGACGGATCCCGCGGTGGATCCGAACGAGCGTTCGTTTACGCCGGAAAAATCTTCTTAAATTTATCGACAAAATCGAATATACGTTTGCCAGGGAATTCAAGAAATTTAACGAACAGGCTCCAACGAAAGGAGTCAACTCTCATGGAACAACTGGCACAGTATCTCGAGCTCCCGGATGAAGAGCTCTGCCGGCAGGCAAAGACCATGCGTCGTCAGGTGGACCGCTCATTGTGGAACCTCGGGCTCTACCTGGTCGCCATTCAACAGCGAAAGCTCCACCGAGCGAGGGGCTGCAGCGGGGTCATCCAGTTCGCCGTCCGATATCTGGATCTGGCGCAGCAAAAGGCCTACGAGCTTCTGCGCGCGACTACTTCTCTGCTTGAGACGCCTCTCCTGGCCGAGGCGTTTCGAGATGGAAAAGTTTGCTGGGGAAAGATCCGCGAGATCACCCGGGTATCCACCAGTGCGGATGAGGCTTTCTGGCTCGACTACGCCCTCCACCACGATTGTGACGAAGTCCAAAGGCGCGTTTCAGTCAGTCCGCGCCGCTTCAAAGCTCTGCGCCGCCAGTCGGACAGCCACGGCCTGCCAACCGAGAGACAGCCAGCGCAGGGTGGGCTTCTCGCCTCCGACCTGGAAGCCAACGGCGCGGCAGGCGTCCACTCAGAAGCACCCCAACCAGCTTACCAGTCACTGGCCCAACAGCAGTTCCAACCTCAGCACCATGCCCGAAACCAGCCTCCAGGCTCTGCAGAGCCACCGGTCGGGCGAGTCAAACTCGTCTTCTACCTCACTGCGGAAGAATTCGCCCTCTACGAGAGAGCCGAGGACCGGGTTCGCTCCCAGCGGGGCCGGCGCTTGCCGCGCAACAAGGTGCTGATCGATCTGGCCGAGCATCGACTCAGCGATGCCAGGAGTGAGGCCCGAGCACGGCTGCCCATCCTGGTGCGGGTGGACGCCAGTACCGGCCAGGGATGGTATGACACCAGACTTGGTCTGCTTCCGGCCACGGCTGCACAGATCGAACAGGCATTGACCTCGGCTCTGGCGGTCACGACCGAGGGAATGCCGCCAGGCCCGGACCTTGGTGCAACAGGCCCGGACCTGCGTGCAGTGTCAGGCCATGCTCAGGGAGACAACGGCCCGATCCCTGGGACAGCCCCACCCACTTGCCACCTGACCGATTCTGCACTCCCACAGGTGCCCGATAAACCTGACGAGGGACCTGGCCAGGCATCCAGGAAGAAACGGTCCTCCCGGAGGCGACGGAACATCAGTCTTGCGACCATACGGGCTCTGATGCTTCGCGCCGGCGGCAAGTGCGAGAAACCAGGCTGCAATCGTGGCGGTGCTCTCCACGTTCATCACCAGAGACCGGTGAGCGAAGGTGGCCAGGACGGACTGGCCGACCTGCGCCTCTACTGCTCGTCCTGCCACGGGTTGGAGCATGAGCCCGACTTCGAGCGCAAGCCGGGCTGGCATGAGGCTCGTGAGCACAGACGTGGAGGCAAGACCGACCGCTGCGACAGCAGCTAAAGCGAAAACAAGCAAGAAAGCCGACCTGGTCGGGCCGGCCTTCTTGAAACCAGGCGCGCCTGAATGTCAGGCGGTCTGCTCGGCGACGCGCTTCTCGATGTACTCGACCGCCTCG
Source organism: Candidatus Xenobia bacterium (assembly GCA_045863235.1). Taxonomy (GTDB): domain Bacteria; phylum Vulcanimicrobiota; class Xenobia; order Xenobiales; family QWHO01; genus QWHO01. The sequence goes on from BTUM01000004.1 coordinate 109,204, forward strand.
GTGATGTTGCGGATCTTCTCGGCATCCTCATCGGGGATCTCGAGATTGAACTCGGTCTCGAAGGCCATGACCATCTCGACCGTGTCGAGCGAGTCAGCGCCCAGATCATCTACAAACGAGGCGGTGGGAGTCACCTGCTCGGCATCCACCCCGAGCTGCTCTACGACGATTTTCGTCACCCGCTCCTGGACGCTAGCCATTTCTTGTTCGTACCTCCAAAGGATTCTCGGTCTGTTGCCCGGGGGTCCCGAGCGAAAGTTCTTCAACAGCGGCCCCATCAAAGCCGCATCGTAACGCGGTTCTGGTCTAAGGCCGCATGACCATTCCACCATCGACGTTAAATACCTGCCCGGTGATGTAGCCCGAGCCGGGAGCGGCCAGAAAGGCCACCAGACGGGCGACCTCCTCGGGTTCTCCCAGCCGACCGGCGGGGATCTGGCCGAGCAGGGCTTCCCTGACCTTCTCGTCGAGCACGCCGGTCATCTCGGTCTGAATGTAACCGGGCGCCACTGCGTTCACGGTGATGTTGCGGGAGGCCACCTCCCGGGCCACCGCCATGGTAAAACCGATCAGGCCGGCCTTGGAGGCGGCGTAGTTGGCCTGGCCCGCATTCCCCATCTGGCCCACGACGGAGGTGATGTTGATGATGCGTCCATAACGCTGCTTGAGCATGACCCGACTGGCCGCGCGAGTCAGGTAGAAGGCCGAGGTCAGATTGGTGTTCAGCACCTGAGCCCAATCCTCGTCTTTCATGCGAAGCAACAACGTATCGCGGGTGATGCCAGCATTGTTGACCAGCACGTCCAGGCGGGGCAGGGCCTTGATGCAGGCGTCCACGGCCGCTGCGTCGGTGACGTCGGCCGTGTGCACGCTGGACTTGCCCCCGATGGCAGCGATGACGCCGGCCACCTCCTCGAGCTGCGCCTGGGTGCGCGACAGCAAGGCCACATCAGCCCCCAGGCGGGCAAGCTCCAGAGCGATGGCTCGTCCGATGCCGCGACCGGCACCGGTCACCAGGGCAACCTGATCCTTCAAAATGGGCTCGGCCGCCAGGGCCAGGGTTGCGGTTTCCATAGAGGCCTCCTTACGAAACGGGGGTCTGCAAGAGCTCGAGGCTCTTCTCCAGGCTGGCCACGTCGGCCACGTTGGCGGTACGCACCTCCTTGGAGATCTTCTTGACCATGCCGCACAGGGCCGAGCCGGGGCCGACCTCCACGAAGGTGTCGATTCCGGCTGCAATCATGGTCCGCACCGAGTCCTCCCACAGCACGCGCGAGACGATCTGGAGCTTGAGGGCATGACGCAGCTCCTCGCCCGTGGTAACGGGCTGAGCGCTGTAGTTGGCGACCAGCGGCACGGCCGGGTCGGCGAAGCTGTGCCCATCCAGGTCCACCGCCAGACGCCCGGCAGCGGGCTGCATCAGCGAAGAGTGAAAAGCCCCGCTCACGGCCAACGGCATCACCCGGCGAGCGCCAAATTCCGAAGCCCGCTCGCGGGCTGCGGCCACACCCGCGGGCGAGCCCGAGAGCACGATCTGTCCTGGACAGTTCAAATTGGCCACTTCCACGACTCCGGCGGCTGAGACGGCCTGGCATAGAGCCTCCGCCTGGGCCAGCTCAATGCCCAGCAGCGCCGCCATGGTGCCAGGAAGCTCCTGGCCCGCCGCCTGCATGTGCTGACCGCGCTTTCGCACCAACATGATTGCGTCAGCCGGGGAAACCGCCCCGCAAGCCGCCAGGGCAGCATACTCGCCCACGCTGTGGCCGGCCACCATGGCAGGCGAGAGTCCGCGCTCGCGCAACACCGCCAGCGCAGCCAGGCTGTGAGCCACGATGGCCGGCTGGGTGTGCTCGGTCTGCTTGAGTTGCTCTTCCGGACCCTCGGCCATCAACTGCGAGAGAGGATAGCCCAGCCGCTGATCGGCCTCCTCGAGCACGGCGCGAGCGGCCGGGAAGGCAGCCGCCAGGTCGACGCCCATGCCGACGTATTGAGCTCCCTGACCGGGAAACACGAACGCTATGCGGGACATAATGCCTCCTTCTTTCCCCAGCGCATGGCCACGGCTCCCCAGGAGAGCCCGCCGCCAAAGCCGACCAGCACGATCAGATCGCCATCTTTTACCCGGCCCTGCTCGCGTGCCTCCGACAGAGCCAGCGGGATGGAGCCGCAGCTGGTATTGCCAAAGCGGTCCACGTTCACGAAGACGCGCTCCATCGGCACGCCCAACCGGCGGGCGGCAGCGTCGATGATGCGCACATTGGCCTGGTGAGGGATGAACAGGTCCACGTCGTCGGGGGTGAGGCCGGCTTTGGAAACCGCGGCAGCAGCCGCCTCCCCGATGACCGAGACGGCGAATTTGAAGACCTCCTTGCCGTGCATCTGCAGGCAAAACTCCGACTTGGGAACGCCCGGCGTGCCGCCCGGAATGCGCCCTCCACCGGCCGGAACGCACAGGCTGTCTCCCCCCGAGCCATCGGCCCCGAGGTGGATCGAGAGCACGCCCTGTCCCTCCCCCACCGGACCCAGCACCACCGCCCCCGCGCCGTCACCGAAGAGCACGCAGGTTCCGCGATCTTGCCAGTTCATCACGCGGGTCATGGTGTCAGCCCCGACCACCAGGACGTAGTCGAAGGCACCGGTACGCACGAACTGACAGCCCACCGCCATGCTGTAGGCAAAGCCCGAGCAGGCCACGTTCAAGTCGAATGCTCCCGCATTGGTCGCCCCCAACCGGTGCTGCACCAGGCAGGCGGTGGAAGGCAGCATGGTGTCGGGGGTCATCGTGCCCACGATGATCAGACCGATCTGCTCGGGGGAGACCCCGGCGTCGGCCAGCGCCAGCAAGCTGGCCTCGACTGCGAGATCAGAGGCACAGACTTCAGGCTCGGCCATGCGTCGCTCGCGGATGCCTGTACGCGAGCGAATCCACTCATCGGTCGTGTCGAGAGTGGACTCCAGCTCCTGGTTGGTCACGATTCGGGGAGGCGCAAAATGCCCCAGCCCCACCACGCCCACCGGGCGTAGCGCGCGAGTCACCGCAAGGGAACCTGATTAACCTTGAGCTTCGGCGTCGAGCTTGAAGACCTGACGGCCGTCGTAGCTGCCGCAGCTCAAGCATACCCGGTGCGGGAGCTTGGGCTCCTTGCACTGTGGGCACTTGGTCACGTTCGGGATCTCCAGCCGCAGGTGGGAACGGCGGCGGCGGGTCTTGGACCGCGGCGTTTTGTATTTCGGATTTGGCATGGCTACCTCTCAGTTAGCTTCCGTTCTTCAACTTCATAAGCGGTCCCCACCGAGGATCGATCTCCTCGCTCGGACAGCTGCAACTTCCCTGGTTCAAGTTCGTTCCGCACTGATCGCAAAGGCCCTGGCAGTCTTCCCGGCAGAGCGGCTTGACGGGAAGTGCCGCCAGGAGATTCTGCCGCAGGATCTCATCAAACTCGATGCGATCATCGCGATAGGTAAAGATGTTCAGGTCTTCCAGCGCGACATTCTCGTCGGCCGGCACTTCACCGCTGGCTTCGTCGATGAAATGCTCGTCCACCTCCAGGTCGAGCGGCGCGACGAAGATCTCGGCGCACCGTCCGCAGCTCAGGCGCACCCGGGCGTGGAGGTCTCCGTCCACCAGAATGCGACTGCCCACGTTGGTGAGCTTGAACTTCGCCCTGACCGGCCCTTCTAGCTCGAGGCCCTCGAAGTGAACCGGTCCCTCGAACTCAAAAGGTTTCCAGAGTCCGGTTCCCCGCTTGATATCGGATACGTCCACTCGCATCTTTGGCCCCAAAGAAAAAAGGCGCGCTCAAAACGCCGAGTGGATTATAGACGGGCCTGCCCGGGTTGTCAAACGTCGTGAGTCAGCCGATACGCCGCCGCGAAACGCCAAGTCTCGTGGCTGAGTTTCGCCACTCTCCCCTAGACCTTGAACGCCATGCTACAATAGAGCTGGATGCAGGCCGAAGAAGACGAGCAGCGGGGCTGTTTCAGCCCTTCCGAAGTGGACATGTGGCGCCTTCTCGAGCGGGAACGGCTCGATTTTCGGTTCGTGCAAGATCCCGTGTTCAATCTTTCCGAGCCAGAAGAGACGCTGCTCGAGCGCCTGCGCCACTCCGGTCTCGAGTTCGGAGTGCTGCCCCGACAGGATCCGACCAGCTTTCTGTGCATCAAGGTGAAGCTCGAGGGCGTGCTGCAGCGTGTCGAGCTGGCGGTGGATGCTCGTCAGGGCTACGCCTCCTTCGTGACCCGGCGCACCCCCTTCTCCGAGCGGCTCAAGGACCGACTCGACCAGGTGTTCGGGAGCGCCAGCTTCGACCGCAGCAAGAACGTCTCCACCCGCAGCTACGTCTGGTATTCCTACTACCTCTCCGGACTGGCCCCGGCCTTTCTGCCCCGAGAGACCCGGCGCCGCAGGAGCAGTCTGTTCAATTTCGACGCCCGCGAGCGCGAGTTGCTCGATCGCCTGGAGACGGCCGTGCTGGAGATGAGCGACGTGGCCGCCCAGATCCACGTCTATCCACGCGAAACTCCTTTCGGGGGCATCGAGTTGATGCTGCAAGACCCGCACCACTCCCAGCCGGCCCGCGTGTTCGTGAAGGGGCTCTACCCGCTGGTGGTCCACCTGGTCACCGAGAACACCGCCCTGGCGCAACGGGTCCAGGGGTACTTCGACCGGGCCCTGGGCCCCGAGACCCTGGACAATGAAGCCAGTCGCTTCGAAGGAAAGTTCCTCTCGCTGGTTTACCGGCTGCGCGCCGAGCCGCGCATCTAACTCTGCGACTCTTTGTAGGCGCGATAGAGCTCGCTGCCGACCACGACTCCCAGAGTGACTCCGGCCGCGACGCCCAGCAGGCCACCGGCGATGATGCCGATGCGGGCGCCCTCCAGCGTATTGCCGATCAGGGCGGGAAGGCCCGCCCCTTCGGGGGTGAGCATCATCCCGATCAGCATCCCGGCGCGACCGCCGGCCTCCACGCCCAGCCAGCCGACTCCGGCTCCCAGCAGCGTTCCCCCGGCCATCTGGGAGGCGGTCTCCCAGCGGTCCACGGGGGCCGCGGGCGGCGCCGGGGGCTCGTTCTCGGCCAGAGCTGCTGTCTGGTAACGCATCGTGGGCGCGGTGGCCGTCGTAATCAACATGGGGACCTCCAGAATTTTCCAGCAGCTTAGCCGGTCCGAAATGGCCGATCGTGAACATTGCGTTAAAATGCCAGGCAAGAAACGGGAACAATGCCCCCGAGGTGGAACCTGAGCCGTTGAAGATGGAGGAGGACCGCCAGAAAAAGCTCGAGGGGCTGCTGCGCAAAGCACGTCAGCGGATCCAGGAGCAGACCGCCGAGATCGCCCGCCTGCAAGAGCAGCTCCAGAGCCAGCAGCCGAGCGGCGGCGACCCCGAGCGCATCGCACGTTTGGAAGAGACCTGCGTCAAGGCCCGGACCCGCCTCAAGCAACTGGTAGGCCGGCTCGAGAAGCGGGAGAGCGAGCTCGAGCAGGCTCAAACCCGCATCAAGACGCTGGAAGCATCCCGCGGCGAAGGCAAGCGAGCGCCCGAGGATCAAGACCTGGCCCGCCAACTGGCCCTGGCCCAGGCCCGCATCAAGAAGCTGGAAGCGTCCCGGGCCCGTGTCAAGGAGCTGGAAGAGCAGAACGCCGACCTGGCTCGCCAGCTGGCTACAGCCAGAGCCCGCACCAGGAAGCCAGAAGCATCCGGTGGTGAGGAAAAGCAGACCGGAGACCTGGCCAGTGCCCGTGCCCGCATCGAGGAGCTGGAAGCTGAGGCCCAGGAGCTGGCCGAAGCCCGCCTCCAGGAGCTGGAGGCGCAGGCCCAGGAACTGGCCCAAGCCAGGGCCCGCATCGAAGAGCTCGAAGCCCAGGCCGGCGGCGAAATTCTGGAATCCTGGGAAGGCACCGACTCGCTCGGCGACCTGGCCCAGGCTCTGGATGAGCTGGCCAGCGCCCGGGCCCGCATCGAGGAGTTGGAGTCAGCCCCCCGCGAGGAGGGCGATCTGGGCCAGATGCAACAGCAACTGGCCCGAGCCCGGGTCCGCATCGAAGCGCTGGAGGCCCGCGAGCAAGATCTGGCCGACGCTTGCCAGGATCTGGTCGAGGCCAGAAAACGCATCGCCGAGTTGGAAGGACAGGCCGACCTGGAGCTGACCCGAGAGCTGGCCAGCGCTCGGGCTCGCATCGCCGAACTGGAAGGCCAGAGCCAGCAGGGCTCGGAGGTACAAGCCCTGGAACAGCTCATCAACTGGCGCGACTCCGAGATCGCCGAGCTGAAGACCGAACTGGAGCGAGCGCGCATCGAGGCTCCCCTGCCAGCTGGCAGCCTCGACTCAGCGCGACTCAATGAGTTACTCGGACAACTCGAGGCAGCTCGGCAGGCCGCTTCCGACAACCGCGCCGCCCTGGAAGCAGCCACGGTGCGAGCCGCTGCCAACGAGCACGAGCTGCGCAACAAGTTGACTCAGCTGCAGACCGAGAGCCGGGCCCGGCTGGAGAAGGAAATGGAGCAGAACGATCTGTGCGTCGCCCGCCTCGAGCAAGAAATCAAAGAGCGCGACAGGCGCCTGGCCGAGCTGGAGCGGAAGCTGGCCAATCCGACAACCTGACCGAGCCTCAGTCAGCCAGGATCTTCTGCAACTCCCAGCGATCCAGCCACATGCCCCGGCAGGTGGGGCACACATCCACCTGGGTGGAGCGCCATTCCCACTCCTTCATGACGACGTGGCAGCGTGGGCACTTGCGCTGGCCGGGGGGAACCGTCTTGCGCGAGTCATCGAAGGCCAGCGGTTGGAGAGCGTTCTTGGGCAGCGAGGCCAGAGTGACCAGCAGCTCCGGCTCACCGTCGTCGAACCAGAGCCCGTCGCACAGCTCGCACTCGTCGAGTACCAGGTCGCCCAATCGAACCTCGCGCAGAGGCACCAGGCAGGTGGGGCACTCGATGTTCATTCAGGCGACTTCCTGGGAGTTTTGGCTTTGGAGGCAGCCACCTCGGGAGGCGGCTCCTCCAGCGGGCTGAGCGCCTCCACGCACTCGGTCAGGTTGGTGGCCGCCATCAGGCCGTCGAAGACGCGCACCAGCACCGGATCCATCACCAGAGCCTTGGATTTGGGCCCGCGCACCAGCTGAGCCAGGGCCTTGAGCTGGGGCACGACGCGCACGAACGAGTCCAGGGCCCCCGGGCCGAGGTTGAGCTGGGGCACCACCTCGGGCGCCAGAACCACGGGTTGAGAGGAGGCCACGCCCGCCACGGGAGCCGAAGCCGCCGGCCGCTCGGCCAGCCGGGCCAGAGCCTCGCTCATTTTGTCCAGCACCGGGGAGAGGTCCACGGGAGCAGCAGGGGCGGCGGCCGCCGCCGGGGGAGCCGAGGAGGCCAGCCGGTTCAAGGACTGCCCCAGCTTCTCCAGCACCGGACCCATGTCCACCTGGGCCGGGCGCTGCTCCGCCAGCTTCTCCAGCAGGCCCGACACCGGAGCCGGTTTCTCGCTGGCATACTCGATGCTCTGGGAGATGTCGCCCAGCTTCTCGGCCAGCACGCTGAGCAAGTTCGAGATGCGCACGGCCGGGTCGTCGTCCTTGCCGCCGGTCATCTGGCGGCGCTGGTAACCGCGCTTGATCTCGTCCCAGCGGGCCAGTTGCTCGGGACTCTGGCGGCCACGCAGCTCGGCCAGCTTGAGCAGGTTCTGCTCGGCCCCCGTGGTCAGGGTCTGGGACTCGCCCTGGTAGTGGTCGTCCACCAGGCGCTCGAGCTCGTCCTCGTTCATCACCGACGAGACCTTCTCGGCCAGCTTGTTCATGTTGCGGTAGCTGCCCTGCAGCTTGAAGGCCGGCTCGGTGCGATAGGCGTCGTCCATGCTGGCGGACAGGATGTACTGCTTGTTGATACGCAGCAGCACGGCCTGGATCTTGAGCAGCTTGGTCAGCACCGAGCGTAGCTCTTCCAGCTCGACCGGCGAATAGGAATGGCTGAGCTCGCTGGGGGGGATCATCTCCCCCTGGGCCATGCGCACCAGCTTGTACACGTCCTCGGGCTCACGCCCCGAAAGCGGTGCCAGCACGGGGTTGGAGGTCAGAGCGTTCTCCAGGTAGCTCAGCTCGAACAGCTCCTCGCGACCCGACAGCACGTCGCCCAGGTTGTAGGTGTCGGCGCGGTTGGCCAGCATGTCGGGGATCTGAAAGCGCGCTCCCGACTCGGTGTAAGGGTTGCCGGCCATGCAGACGCAGAAGCGCTTGCCACGCAGGTCATAGGTGCGTGTGCGACCCAGCCAGACGCCCTCGATCTTGCGCTGGGCGTCGCACAGCGAGATGAACTTCTGCAAGAACTCGGGATTGGTGTGCTGGATGTCGTCGATGTAGAGCAGCACGTTGTTGCCCATCTCCAGGCCGAAGTTGACCTTCTCGACCTCCTGGCGGGCGGTCACGTTGGGGGCCTCGTTGGGGTCGAGCGAGCTGACCGCATGGCCCAGCGCCGGCCCGTTCACCTTGACGAAAATGAGGCCCAGCCGGTTGGCGATGTACTCCATCAGGGTGGTCTTGCCGTAGCCAGGGGGCGAGATCAGCAAGAGCATGCCCATCAGGTCGGTCCGCTTGGTCTCGCCTAGCGAGCCGATCTGCTTGGCCAGGTTCTCGCCGATGAGGGGCAGGTAGACGTCGTTGATGAGCTTGTTGCGCACGAAGGCGCTCATCACTTTGGGCGTGTATTCGTCCATCCGAAGGCGCGCACGCTCGCGGGCCAGCACGCCCAGCCGCTTCTCCTGATACGCCCGAAAACCGGGCACGCGCTGGCTGCGGAAGCCCCCCAGCCGGGTCAAGAACTCGTCCAGGCGAAGCTGCATGACCCGGTTCTGGATGCGCGCGTGCTGGCCCAGCAGGCCCTGAACCGTCGCCGTGGTGGCGGCGCTGACGGTCTCTCGCTCCAGGCCCGGGGTCAGCAAGAGCACGGCCATCTCTTCTTGCACGTGCTCGGCCCGGCCGGCCTCCTTGAGCCGACCGACGAAGGCTCGCACCCAGGAGAGGGCCAGCTCGTAGCGGCGGGCAGGATCGGCCTGCAGGGCGACCAGTTGCTCGCTCAGAGCGGTGTAGAGGCGCTGGCCTTCCAGGGCCTTGATGAAGGCGTCGCGCAGGGCCGCCGCGTCGCCGCTCAGGATGAAGCGGGGCTGCGGCCTGGCCAGCTCGAGCAAGAGGTAGCTGCCTGCCTGCTCGGCTTCCTGAGGCGAGAGCTCGAGCTTGTGCAGCACGCACAGCTCGCCGATGCGCTCGCCCAGCTCGCGGGCCAGCTTCTCCTCGGCCTCGCTGGGCCCGAACATCTTGCGCATCAAGGCCAGACTCTGGGCCTGGCGATGCCAGTGCTCGCCTTCGGCGGCCTGGTTGCTCCAGAAGTAGACGCCGGCCGCCCGGGCGGCCGGCGAGAAGCGCAGCAGGCCGGCTGAGCTGTAGAGGTAGAGCAAGCTCTCCAGAATCAGGGCCGCGTCGTGGTCGTGAATACCGCGCTCGTAGCCCTCGTCGTAGCGCTCGGCCGCCACCCCCCGCACCAGCTCGAGCAGCCCCGGGTGCACGTCGCCGTCGGGCCGGGTGGCCCCCGAGCGCAGCGTGTCGTAGAGCTTGCTCATCGAGCCCTTCTCGGCCTGGCTGAGGATGCTGAAAGCCAGATACTCGCCCCGGTAGACCTGCTCCGTCTCGCTGACCAGCTGCTGCTCCCAGAACTCGCGGGTGGACTCGAAGTCGCTGTCATGCAGGCTCTGGTAGAAGTCGGTGCCGGTGATGTGCAGGTGCATCACCCCTTCGCGCGGCACCATGGTCAGCTCGACCGCCTCGGTATTGACCGAGAACTTGTGCCGACCCAGCCGGATGACGTTGGCGCCCTCCTCGTAGATCTCGGTCTTGTCTCGCAGGGTCCGGGTGGACTCCTGGCGGGCCATCTTGAGGCGCGAGGCCAGCTCGTCGGCCTTAACCGGATCGCCCAGCTCGCGCAGCTTCTCCTCGATGTCGCGCACCTTCATCACCATCGGGTCGCTGGCGAAGTAGGTGTTCAGATCGTCAGGCGAGGTCATGGTGCCCGAGCGGCGCACGATGCCCTCCAGAATGCGGTCGGCCGCTCCGATCAGTTGCTGGGCTCGGCGCTGACGCTGATCCAACAGCTGCTGGCGCTTGGTGGAGAGGGTCTTGTAGACGTCCTCGCGCTTGGTGGTCAGCTCGCCCATGAACTGCTCGTACTCTCCGAAGCGAGCCTCGAGCTCCTCGAGCTGCAGCATCAGGCGTGAGAGGGCCTGATCGCACTTTTCGGGCGAGTCGGCCAGGTTGATGGCGCTGGTGACGCTCTGGCCGAAGAGCTGGAACTGCACCCCGAACTCGGCCACCGACTCCTTCTCGCCCAGCTCCTTGCGGCGGGAAGCCATGAGGGCCCGCACCCGGTTGACCTGGCCGAGTACTTCGGCGATGCGCTCGAGAATCTGGGTGCGCACGGTGGCATCCTCGATCTTGATGCTGCCCAGCACCTCGGTGAGCAGCTCCAGCCCACTCCCGATCTTCTCCAGCTCTTCCACCAGAGGCACCAGCTCGGTGACCTTGGCCACCTTCTCCAGCCCTGAGCCCAGCTCCTCAACCCGCTTGACATAGGGGGCGAAGGCCTGCTCACCCAGCAGGAACTGAACCGCTCTGGCGCTGATCTGATCGTAATAGCCGATGGCCTCTTGCTCGAGCCGGTTCAGCTCGGCCAGGTCAGCATAGCGCATCTCCTTGAGGGTGATCAGATGCCCACGCTGGCGGCGCAGCGAGCCCAGCGCTTCCACATAGGAGTCCACGCTGGTCCAGTCTTCCGGGCGCAGCGACTTGACCAGGTCGAGCATGGTCTGCTGGGCCTCGCGCAAGGCTTTGAGCGCCTGGCGGCGCAGGGTCTCGACTTTGTCGAACTCCTCCAGCACCAGCTTGCCGGTCTTGCCGATCTCCTTGAGCAGGGCCAGCACGTTGCCCGACTCCTCGTGGCCCAGCCAGTGGTAGAAGTCCTCGCAGCGGGCCACGGAGGCGATCAGGTCCTCGTAGACGGTGTAGCTCGGCCTCTGCTCGTTGACCCGACGGGCGATGGAGAGGCAGTCGGAGATTCCCCGCACGAGATCGGCGTTACCGATCTTCTCGAGGTAGCTGCCTGTCTTGCTCACCGCGCTGGCGGCCACGTCGTCGCGCAGGAAGGGGGTGCGCCAGATCTGCATCGGATGCACCCGGGCCGGCTCCTCGTTCGCCATGCGGAAGACGACGAGCAGGCCATCGGGGTAAAGGCAGTAGCCGTGGCAGTGGATGGGGGGAGCTACCTCCTTGCGGATCAGGTTGTAGCTCATCAGCGCCGTGTGGCCTTTGTCGAGATGATGGAAGGAGTAGAGAACGTCCTCCCCGTTGGGCGAGCGGATGGCCTTTTCGAGGATCATCCCGTCAAAGGAGCCCTCGAAGGTGCGCAGGGTTCCCTCCTGCAGGTAGAAGCCGCCTGGGAAGACGATGCCGTGGTCTTCAGGGAGTTGCACGCAGGCCTGCCCGATCGCATCGATGCGGTGGACTTCCTTGGTGCGGGTGTTGAAGACCAGGTAACGCCAGACTTGCTCGCGATAGGGCAGGATCTTGAGCAAGATGAGCACGCCCACTTTGGCATACAGGATCTGAGCGTCCTGCAGCGCCTGGTTGGGATCGTCCACCTTCTCGGAGTAGATCCCCTGGCCGTCCTCGGTGTTGTTCTCGATCTTGACGGTCAGGTCGCCCCCCACCGTCTCCACGAACACCTCGTCTAAGATGTTGACGTGGGGGTGGCGCCCGGTCACATGCTGCTCGCGGCTGGTGACCGTCCACTCGAAGTCGTGGGAGTGAGGGAAAGTATTGTCCTGCTCGCCGCGATTGTCGACGTACTCGGCCTTGCCATCGGGGGAGACCTTCCAGCGCAGAACCCGCACGTCGGTGATCTGGCTGCCAATCACGAACACCGCCAGCACCTTGCCCAGAATCTGGCGAACATGCAGCATGCGGGCGTTCTTGTAGTATTTGAAGAGCTCCTTGAAGTCGCGCTCGAGCAGAGGGTGGTTGAGCATGGAGCCGGGCGCGTCGGGCGCTACCGGCACGAAGTCGTAGCCGCCCTCTTCGGTTCTGACGAAGTCGTAGAGCGAGAGCACGTCGGGCAGCGGTGTCTCGGCCTTGCGACCGTACTGGACCTCGTAGCCCACCAGCAGCTGGTTGCCCACCGAGACGATGTCGCGCGGCAGGCAGTTCTGCTCGGTGCGGATCTTCTCGTTGCCCACCACAGCCATCTCCATGCCCCCGAACAGAGCCACGCGTTTGGAGTTGAGCTCCTCCACGCGGTTCTTGAGGACTTTGGCCTGCTCCACCAGGCGGGCGCGCAGAATCTCGTAGGCGCCCTGCTCGATCTGCGGCGGAGCCTCAGGTGGGGTGGTGGTGACCTCTTCCGCCATCGATCAGCCCTGAGGCGGGGCCGGACGGGGAGCGCGCGGCGCCACCGGGGCCGCCGGGGCGGCCGGAGGCAGAGCCTCCATGCCCAGGCTGCGGGCCAGCTCCATCAGCTTGGCCTGGTCGGTGCCCCCGCTTTTCTTGATGAGCGAAGCCAGCAGCGAGGACACGCTCAGGTTCTTGAGGTCCTCCGAGCTCATCGAGGGGTTGGACAGGATGTCCTTGAGGTCCTTGGCCAGACTCCTCTCGCCGTTCATGTAGTCGCCCAGCATGGCCTTGGCGGCGTCAGAGTGCTGCATGAAGCGGTCCATGGACTTACTCATCGAGATGGCCCCGAAGATGCGGTCGAGCATGGCCCCGTCGCCGCCCACGATGTCGATCTTGGCCGACTTGAAGACCTCGGCCATGACCTTGGCCTGGGCCTCGGCCAGCTCTTTCTGGGTCTTGAGCGACTCCAGCGCGATGATGCGCTGGTTCTCGAGCTCGAGGCGATACTCTTCGTGGCGCCGCGAGACGTCGTCTAAGGCCTTCATGGCCTTGGCCTTCTCGGACAAACCGGCCGCCTCGGCCAGCAGCTTCTTCTGGATGGCCTGGGCGTCGGCCTCGGCCCGGGCGGCGGCCACAGAGGCTTCGGCCATGCCCACTTTGTGGCGCGACTCAGCTTCGGCTTCGGCCTGGGCCTTCTTGATGGAGGCCTCCACCATTCCCAGCTTCTCGTTGGCCGGCGCCTGAGCTTCCTTGACGCGCACCTCGGCCATGCCCTGCTTCTCGAAGGCCAGGGTCTCGGCTTCCTGAACTTTGGCTTTGGCCAGGCCCTCGGCCGCTCTCTCAGCCTGAACGCCCTCCGACATGCGCACCTTGGCCTGGGCTTCCTTGTCGGCCGCAGCCAGCTCAGCCTCGGCCAGGGTCAGGCGCTGCTTGGCCGTAAGCCGGGCCACCGCCTCGGCCGCCTCGGCCTGCTTGATCTGCTGGGTGGCCTGCTCCTCGGCCCTGGCCTCGGCGGCGATCACGACCGAATCCTTGCTGCGCTTGGACTCTTCCTGCACGCGCAGGGTCTTGATGCGCTCTTCTTCCTCGACCACGTTCTTCTCCACCGCGATACGCTGGCGAATGACCTCCTGAATCTCCTTGCGCTCTTCCTCGAGGGCCTTCTCCTTGGCGATGCGCATCAGCTCGACCTCGCGCTCTTGCTCGATGGCCTTGAGGTTGATCTCCTTCTGGGCGATCTGCTTCTCGAGGTTGACCACGCGCTGGCGATTGGCGTTGGCCACCTCGATCTCGCGGTGCTTGTTCTCCTCCATCACCTGGATCTCGCGTTCGGCCTCGATGCGAGCGGCCTCGGCCTTCTTGCGCTCCTCGGCCTGGATTTTGGCGATCTCTGCCTCGCCCCGGGCGCGAGCCGACTCGACCTCCAGGGTCTGGCGGGTCTGGGCGTCGGCCTGCAGGCGATCCTGCTCCATGATGATGGCGTTGGCCTCGACGTCCTGGGTCTTGATGCGCTTTTTCTCCTCGTTGAGCAGGTAGTTGGTCTGCACGCGCTGCTCGTGGGTGATCTCGGTGATCTTGCGAATACCCTCGGCGTCCATGATGTTGGTCTCATCGAGCGCCGTCAGGGGCGTTTGCTCGAGGTAATCGATGGCCACGTCCTCGAGCACGTAGCCGTTCAGGTCCTCGCCGATGACACCGCGCACCATGTCGCGAAACTCGGTGCGGCGGGTGTAGAGCTCGGCGAAGTCGTGGCTCTTGCCTGCCGTCTTGAGGGCCTCGGAGAACTTGGCCTCGAACAGGTCCTCCAGGGTGCGCGGGTCGGAGGCCCGGGCGCAACCGAGAGACTGGGCCACTTCGAGCACGTCCTCCACGGTCTTGTTGACGCGCACGAAGAACATCACGCGGATGTCGGCCCGGATGTTGTCTTTGCAGATCAGGCCCTCTTTACCGCGGCGATCGATGTCGATGGTCTTGACCGAGATATCCATCATCTCTGCCTTATCGAACAGCGGCATCACCCGGGCGCCGGTAAAGACCACCTGCGGGTCCTTCTGGCCCTTGCGGTTGATGATCAGCGCTTTGCCCTGCTCCACCCGAATGTAGAAGCGGGCCTCGGCCAGCGTCCACACCAGCCACAGAAAGAGCAGCGAGCCCACCAGGCCGCCCCCGATGATGAGCATGGTGATCAGTTCCACGTCCCCGAACCTCCCTTACCGTCTCGACAAGCATGGATCGCTTCGCGCCACCGCGAAGCCTCAACTCTTTCGCCGCGACTTCACCGGGGCGGCCAGGAATACCCCCCGCCCCTCGTCATAGTCAAACAGCAGCACATCGCTTCCTGAGGAAAGCTCTTGCTCGGCATACTGCTCGCCGAGCCGCGCCTCGACCAGGATCTTCCCGCCGTCTCGAAGCTCCACCGCGCCCACGACGCTGGTGAGGCAGCCCGAGCGCACCCGACCGACTTTGCCCACCAGCGAGCGCCTCCGAGTTGCCATCGGAGCCTCGCGGCGGGGCACCATCCGGCGGGCCAGCCACACGGCCGGCCAGAGCACCCCCAGCAGCACCCCCAGCAAGACCAGGGAGCCCCAACCAGCCGAAAGGGGCCCTGCCGAGAGCGAGACCAGGCAGGTCGCCCCCCAGCCCAACAGCGCTACCAACGTCAAAACCGGCGCCAGCGGCAGAGCGGCCAGGCCCAGGTCCTCCAATAGCCGCTCCAGATGAAGGTCATGCTCGAGGAAGTCCGGGATGCCGTTGTGGTCAAGGTCAGCCGCACCAAGCAGGCCACCGAGCAGCACCACCATCCAGTACACGAGCAACAGCGCCAGCAGGCCCGAGAAGATCACCGTCGGATAGGTCGTGACCGTCTGGAGAAGCTCCACGTCTCACACCTCCCTGTCTGTCTGTGAGCAAACTCACATTCAGTGTATCAGCTCGGTGGTTTCCACCCGGGGAACAGGCCGACGGACGGTTGCCCTTTCGCCTGGTGGCGTGCTCCTCCTCGCATCCTGCAGATCACTCGATCTGGACTGACGAGAAGGCTCACGAAGTTTCTGGAAGTCGCGCGGGGGGTCCTGTTGAATTTCCTTCTCGCACGGGCCCTGTCACACGCGGTGGAGGCTCCCGGTGTAACTCCAAAGTCGCGACCAGAACGAGATGCGGACCGGACGCTCGGGCCAGAGAAGCCTGACCACCTCGAGATCGCTGTCATCGGGCAGGTAGCTCACCACCAACGCAGCAAATGACTCCCCCTCCCGGGCAGTGCGCCAATCGTCCTGGCTGACCCACAAGAGTCCCTCCTCGCGAAGCAGCTGGCTCTCTTTTGGACGGATGGTCAGCGAGTAGTAGTCGCGGGTGAAGCGGCCTGCGTGCTCGTTCCAATCCTCTTCTTGATGATGCTCCCTGGCCACCACGATCCCGGACAGCTCGAGGATGCGACATTCGGGCCGCATCGCCGCCGACGCTCGCGCCCGCCTGCACTCGATGATGACCGCCAGGGCCAACAGACCCAGGCATAGACCCAGGGCAATCCAACCGCCGCGGGAGCCTTCCCGCACCCACTTGAAACCATGAAAGATGCCTGGTCCGAGATACCACAGGGAGGCGAGGGCTAGAATGAACGTTCCCTGGCGGCCAGAGCGCCGGTCGCAGCCCCTTTGCATGACGCCAGCGGCTCGCTGATGATCGTGGGGAGAAAACAGGTAGGGCATCCGGGTCACCTCGACTTTCCAAGGATGACCCCGCCTCGGAGCGCTAGACCAATTTGCCCCGGGTGAGCTATGTTACCGAAATGTTAACCAGATGTCAAGAGTCCCGGGCTGCCTTCTTCAAGCGCTCGAGCTCGACCAGCCGGGTCTGGATGACTTCCAGCGACAGATTGATCCGATCCTGGCCGCAGCAGCACGGAGGCGTTGTCTCGTCGGGCGACTCCATACTCCCTGAGACAGACCGACAGGCAGAAAAGTTCCCGGTTCAGGAACGGCGGCGGAGGCGCACGCTGCCGACCTGGACCGCTCCCGGCTGCTCGACCACGGCTCCCCCCGGGCCGGTCGGAACCCCACCAAAACCTGCCAACACCTGCTGGCGGGCGGCCAGGGCGTCCATCCCGCCGTCCTGGAGGCCCTTCAGCTGGCGAAAGAGCTCCACAGCCTGGTCTTGCTTTTCGACCCCGACCAGGTCGAGCAAGTAACGGAAGTCCGCCATCCCTTCTCCGCGCGAGATCTGGTAGGCGGACAAAGCGGTCTCCAGAGTGGTGCCGCCTTGCTGGCAATCGAGCACCTGCCGCCAGGCCTCTTCGGGAGAGGTCACAAAGGCCGTCAGAACCGGGTGCACCTGGGCCACCCGGGTCATCGTGCGCAACTCGTCGAGCAACTCTCGCTCCCAGTCCGCAGCGTGGGCCCGATAGGCCTGCTCGAGAGGCTCGTGCGACAACCCTCCCGCGGTCGAAAGTCGGACGGCCACGGGGAGACACTCCGAGCGCTCAGCCGGGGGGGAGTCAGCTCGCCCGAACGGCTCGAGCTGCCGCTCGAGCAAGGCGACCCCCAGGTGGTCCCAGAGAAACTCGGCCGCCACTCGCTTTCCCAGGAGCAAGGCCAGGGCATCGGGCGCCTGGGCGAGCATGGAGCGATCACGGCAGGCCTCAAAGAGCGCCTCCACCACTTCGGTGGCTTTCTCGGGAGTGAGCTGATCGCTCGGCGGCAGATTGGCCAGCAGAGCACGAGCCGAGACGGCGGCCTCAGGGTCGGGTCGATAGGCCTTCTGCCAGGCCATCATGGCCGCATCCGCCATCTGGTCGTCCAATTCCAGGCCCTGCGACGACTCGAGCAGGCGGGCCACGACCGATCGCTGCTCGTGGCGGCCCAGGGACTGGAGCCTGGCTCCTTCCTGCTCGACGCAGGCCAGGGCCAGCCAACCCGCCGCCTGACGCGAGCGCGAAGAAAATGCCGCGGTGCCCACCTCGTGGAGCTTGTCGAGCAGGTCGGGGCCGCGCACACCCGGGCAGCGAAGCAGGGCGGCCAGCTCGTAGAGAGGCGTCAGGTCGTCGGTCACGGGGAGGCGACCCTTCAGCTGCTCGAGGTTCTCGCGCACTACAGGCTCGAGCTCGCTCACCCGCACCTGAAGAGCGTGGGGAGAGAGTGTGCTCAGCGAGCGCACCAGTGCATCCTCGGCTCCCCCCTGCACGTCCTGGAAAGGACCGCGCATGTTGATGCCCAACCCGAACAGGTCGCGGCCGATGGCCAGGCGCTCGGCCATGGGGCCCTCGGCCCCGGCGAGCCGGGTCAGCAGGGCATCCCGCTGGGGCTCGCGCACCAGCTTGTCCACCTCGTTGCCGAGGTAGTTGCGCTCCTGAAAACGCTCGTTGGTCAAGAGGTCGACCAGCTTCTGCTTGTCGGGCGCCTCCAAAGGCAAGGAAATGAGCACCGACAGACGGGTGCGATCGACTTTGTCCATGGCCTGGCTGTGCCCGGCGCGAGCGTAGGCAGCCTCGGCGGCCTGCAAGAGGGCGGCAACCAGCGCCGGCTCCGGCCTGATCAGGCTGTAGTAGGTTTCCAGCCCGTTCCAGCTGCTCATGCCCTTCAGCAGGGCGGTCCGCTCGGAATTGGGGTCAGGATCGTGGACCAGGCGGTCCACAAGGGCGGTGGAGAGCGAGACCATCCGGCCCCGGGTGTCGGGCAACTCCTCGCCGGCCAGAGCAGCACGGTCGGCCTTGCTCAACCCGGCCAGGAACTCGTGCAGGGGCTCGTCCTTGAACAAAGCCGCGGACTCGTCGCCCGGCGCAAAGGGCAGATAGAGCCGGGCCAACGGGTCGGGGCAGCTGGTTTCGGGCCGACCCAAAGCGAAGTTGGCCGCTCGCGCCACCAGGGGATCGTCTGACTGCGACCAGGCCACCAGAGGAGCCGCCTCCTCCTCCGAGAGCTGGCTGGCGCGATGGCGCTGCCCAAGCTCGACGAGTCGAGGCAGGATCTCACGGCGCTCAGCCTGACGCAGGCGTCGGGACCAGTCTTCGGGGGCCGAGGGGTCCTGAATTGCTCCCTCTTCGGACTGCAGCAGCGCTGGGGGAGCCGCGCTCGCGCTGGCCGCGGGCGCGCTCGGAGAGGGCGCGGCCTTCTCAGGCTTCTCCGCTTTCTGAGGAGCGCAAAGACGGGTCGAGTCGGCCGGTTCTGGAGGGTCGGGGGGCGATGCCGTCAAGGCGGCCGGGGGCGGCTGCGCGGTGGCTGGCAGGCCTGTGATTGTGACCCCCTGAATGATCATCGCCACTTGTTTCTGGGCGAGGGATTGCTGTCCCTCTGCTGGCTGCCTGCAACGCCAGGAAGGCGGCGTTGATCGCTTCCGCCAGAGACAAGCCGCCGGGCAGGAGCCCGCCCGCAAGGTCAGGAAAGCCCCATCACAGCAGCTTTCCCAAGGAGGACCTTCCGATGCGCATCCTGATCCAGAACGGTGAAGTCGTCACCGCGTCCGACCAGTTCAAGGCCGAGGTGCTCATCGAGGGCGAGAAGGTCGTAGCCGTGGGCCAGAACCTGGGAGTCACCAACGCCGACAAGGTCTACGACGCCACCGGCCACCTGGTCATCCCGGGAGGCATCGACGTCCACTGTCACCTGGACATGCCGTTCATGGGCACGCGCAGCAAGGACGACTTCTTCACCGGCACGAGGGCCGCCATCTCGGGCGGCACCACCTCCATCATCGAGTTTTGCATCCCGACCAAAGGCGGCACCATCAAGCAGGCGCTGGCTGACTGGGATGCCAAGAGCGCCCCCAAAGCCTGCTGCGACTATTCCTTCCACATGGCCATCGTGGACTGGAACGAGGGCATCCGCAAGGAGCTCGACGCGGTCTTCGAGCGGGGCATCACCAGCTTCAAAGTATTCACCGCCTACAAGGGCGCCCTGATGCTCTCCGACGAGGAGATCTTCCGCCTGATGCTGGAGGTCAAGGCCCGAGGCGGCCTGGTCACGGCCCACGCCGTCAACGGTGATGTTTTGACCGTGCTGGCCGACAAGTTCGCCGCCGAGGGCAAGCTGACCCCGCACTATCACCCCCTCTGCCAGCCCGGCTACGCCGAGGGCGAGGCCACCGGGCGCATCCTCGAGCTCGGCAACCTGGCCGGACAACCCGCCTACATCGTCCACATGACCGCCAAGGAAGCGGTGGAGGAGCTGGTGCGGGCCCGCGCTCGCGGCTGGGAGTCGTTCGGGGAGGTGTGCACTCAGCACCTCACCCTGGACGACAGCCTCTATGATCTGCCCGACTTCGAGGGCGCCAAGTACGTGATGAGCCCTCCCCTTCGCAAGAAGGCCGACCAGGAAGCGTTGTGGGCCGCTCTGGCCAACGGCACCATCCAGGTGGTGGGCACCGACCACTGCACCTTCGACTTCAAGGGCGGCAAGGACATGGGCAAGGACGACTTCCGCAAGATCCCCAACGGGCTCAACGGCATCGAGGAGCGGATGAACATGCTCTTCAGCTACGGGGTCAAGTCGGGCAAGATCCCCATGACCAGATTCGTCGAGGTGACCGCCACCAACCCGGCCAAGATCTTCGGGCTCTACCCCCAGAAGGGGCACATCTCCCCCGGAGCCGACGCCGACGTGGTCATCTACAACCCCAACAAGGAAGGCGTGATCTCCGCCAAGACCCACAATTCGGCCTGCGACTACAACGTTTACGAGGGCTGGAAGATCCTGGGCGCCCCTCACACCGTCTTCGTGCGCGGCAAGGTGGCCTACGAGAACGGCAAGTTCGTGGGCGAGGCAGGCAACGGCAAGTTCCTGGCCCGGGCCGCCGGCAAACCCCAACTGGCCATGGTCTAAGGCACGGGCTGGCTGTCGATGGTGGGCTCGCTGCCGGGCACCCAACCCGGCACCGAGTCGTCGGCCGGCACGCTCTGCACCGGAGCCTGAGGGGGCGCCGCGTTGGGATCGGGCGGCAGCCAGCTGGGCTCGGTGTTGTCGTCGGGCGGCACCGGCTGGTTGCTGGCATCCTTCCACACCGACCCGTCAGGATTGGGCATGGGCACCGTGGCGGCCGGAGGCTCGGAAGCCGGAGGCGGCCCGTCGGCCGCCGGTGGCGTGTCCTCGGGCACCGGAGCCTCCTCCTCGGTGACCACCTCCTCGTCGGCAGGCACGCTCTCCTCGCCTCCCGCGGTGGCCTCGGGCACCGGGTCGTCCCCGGAGTCTTCCGACTGCTCGCCATCGAGCATCTTGACCTTGACGTTCACCTTGACCTTGACGTAGGCCTCGGGCTTCTTGCGAAACTCGGCCAGGCACTCGGCGTGGGCAAAATACAGGGTCTTGCCGTAGTGGTCGGTGCGGTAGGGGGCGGTGTCGTCCACCGGAGCCCCGCAGACCAGGTCGATGAGCGGCGTGCCGTCGGCTGAAAGGGGCACCTCACGAGGGCGCGAGACATTGGGAGGGGCGGGCGTGAGGGCCACCGCCGCCCCCTGCGTGGCAGGCTTGCCCCCCAGCAAGGTGGCGCAATAGACGGCCAGTCCCAGCACCAGGCCCCCCGTGGCCAGAAGCGCCCAGCGCTGGTGAGGCTTGAGGGGCGGCTCGTTGGAGGGCATGCGCTTAATGCGCACCTTCAGGGTTTCATCGCTCAGCGGGGGCACAGGTCTATGAATTCGCGGCCCTGAGAGCCGCTCCTGTGAGCGCCGCTCTGCTCAGGACTCGAGCTCTTTGAGAGCGGCCTGTTGGGCTGAGCGCGACTCTTGCAAGAGGACGCGCGAGACCCGCCGCAGACGGCTGAGCGAGTCGGGAGACGGGTCCTGGCCCATCAGCGCGATGGCCTCGGCCACCCTTTGCAGGGCCTCGAGCTCGCCCAGGTAAGCCTTATGGGCCGCTCCCCCTTTCACCGCGCCGGCCTCCTTGCGAAGCTTGGAGACCTCACGCGTGAGCTTCTCCCCCTCCCGGGCCAGCAGGCCCAGATCGGGCTCTTTGGTGTTGCCCTGGTAGACCAGCTGTTGCAAGCGACCCGAAAGCTCGGCCTCGCGCCGCTGGATGGGGAGGATCCTGGCCTGCCAGGCATAGTAGCCGGCCGGCCCGCCCGGCGAAAGACGGGGAAGCCACTGCTGGCGGGCGCTCAGCCAGTCCAGCTGAGCCAGGCTCAGGATGCGGTTGAGCTCGTGCGAAAAGACCTGCACGCTGGCGCGATCGGACTTGCCGGCCTGCAGGAAGGTGGCGATGCGTTTCAGAGCCTGCAGGTGGGCCTTGGAGCGGGCCAGGGCGGCCATCCGGTAGCCGACCAGGGACTTGTGAAAGGGGGCCCGGCTCAGCTTGTCCTGGTATGCCAGCACCGCTTCCTCGCGCACCTTCAGCTTCTCCAACGCTTTAGGGGCGGAGATCCGGCCGCTCAACCAATCTTCCAGCAGGTTGCCACTCTCGGCCACGGCTTCGGCCTGCCCGTCCACGAAGCGCTGCACGGCGAGGTCGTAGCGCCAGGCGGGCGTCTGGGCCAGCGCCAGGGGGGCCAGCAGCAGCACCAGGACCAGGGCTCTAATTGGTCAACCCCTGCAAAGGCGAAGGGATGCGTCCCCCCCGCAGCACGAATTCGCGGGCTGCAAAGCGGTGAACCGGCAGGATGGGCGAGGCTCCCAGCAGGCCGCCGTAGTCGACCGACTCGCCGGCCCGCTTGCCAGGCACGGGCAGCAGACGGACGGCGGTGGTCTTGTTGTTCACCATGCCGATGACCATCTCGTCGGCCATGATGGCCGACAGCGTCTCGGGTGTGGTGTCGCCAGGCACCACCACCATGTCCAGGCCCACCGAGCAGACCGCGGTCATGGCCTCGAGCTTGTCGATGGTCAGGGCGCCCATGCTGACCGAGCGGGCCATCTCGGCGTCCTCGCTGACGGGAATGAAAGCACCGCTCAGCCCGCCCACGCTGGAGGAGGCCATGGCCCCGCCCCGCTTGACGGCGTCGTTGAGCAGGGCCAGCGCGGCCGTAGTGCCGTGGGTGCCGCACTTCTCCAGGCCCATGGCCTCCAGCACCTCGGCCACCGAGTCTCCCGCGGCCGGGGTGGGAGCCAGCGACAGGTCCACGATGCCGAAGCGCACGCCCAGGCGACGCGAGACCTCGCGGCCCACCAGCTCGCCCATGCGGGTGATCTTGAAAGCGGTGCGCTTGATGGTTTCAGCCAGATCCTGCAGGGGAGCACCGTGCATCTGGCGCACCGCCGCAGCCACCACGCCCGGACCGCTGATGCCCACGTTGATGGAGATCTCGGCCTCGCCGGTGCCGTGCATGGCCCCGGCAATGAAAGGGTTGTCCTCGGGCTGGTTGCAGAACGTGACCAGCCGGGCGCAGGGGCCGCCCTGCAGCTCGGGGCGCAGGTGGGCGGTGCGGTGGATCACCTGGCCCATGTGCAACACCGCATCCATGTTCACACCGGCCCGGGTGGAGGCCACCGAGATCGAGGAGCACACGCGAGAGGTGGCGTTGAGGGCCTCGGGCAGCGAATCGATCAACACCCGATCGCCGTCCTTGTAGCCTTTGTGGACCTGAGCCGAGAAGCCGCCCAGGTAGTCGATGCCCACCGCTTCGGCGGCCCGATCCAGGGCCAGGGCCAGGGGGGTGTAGTCCCTGGCGCCCGTGGAGGCGGCGATGTAGGCCGCCGGCGAGATGGAGACCCGCTTGTTGACGATGGGGATGCCGAACTCTTCCGACACCGCCTCCACCGTGGGCACCAGCTTCTCGGCCGAGCGCAGGATCTTGCGCACCACCCGCTCGCACACGGAGCGCATGTCGGTGGCGCAGCAATCGAACAGGCTGATGCCCATCGTGACGGTGCGCACGTCGAGGTGCTGCTCCTCGAACATGCGCAGGGTTTCAAGAATCTCTTCGGAGGACAACCACATGGCGCACCCGGCTTCGCGAACGGGGACCGGAGGCCTGCCTGGGGGATGCTGGGCACCATGGAGGCTCTGGCCAGGCGGCTTCGAAAGCTGCAAGCATCCCCGGAAAGGAGCCCAGAATGGTAAGACGGATCGGATTGAGCCTGTCCTGCCTGCTGCTGCTGGCGATCCCCGCCATGGCACAGGTGGTGGACCTGCCCGCCGGAGCCGACAAGGTGGAAAAGCACCTGGTTTCCGGCAAGACCACCATCGTGGAGTTCTACGCCGACTGGTGAGGGCCGTGTAAGAGAATGGCCCCCAGTTTGGAGGCCTACGCCAAGAATTCCGCCAACAAGACCGCCCTGCTCAAGATCAACGTTGACAACCACAGCGATCTGAGCGACAACATGGGAGTGCGTTCCATTCCCGCCTTCTTCATCTATGACGCCAAAGGCAAGCTGATCAAGCAGGGGCCTGACGCGCGCAGCTGGGTCGAGGAGAAGATCTGACCCTGGCGGTGCTCAGGCAGCGCCTGGGCACCGCTCAGATCCGGTGCATGTAGGCGAAGATCTCCTCGCGCTGCAGGCGAAAGCGCACCCCCAGCGGACGAGACTCGACCTCCAGGCGCTCGCGCAGCTCAGCCAGGTTGGCCGCCGAGCAGTTGTCCACCTCGGCCGACAGAATCAGGGTGAAGCACTTTTGCTGCTCCACCGTGTCGGCCCGCAACACCCGCACCCCGTTGCGGGCCAGCAGATCGTGCA
Organism: Candidatus Xenobia bacterium; assembly: GCA_045863235.1. Taxonomy (GTDB): domain Bacteria; phylum Vulcanimicrobiota; class Xenobia; order Xenobiales; family QWHO01; genus QWHO01. The sequence continues at coordinate 133,214 of BTUM01000004.1, forward strand.
CCCGGGTGGCCAGATCGGCGTGAGCCTGCGAGCCGACCTGATAGCGAGCCTCTCCCAGCACGATGTGGCGCGGTTCGGCGGCCGGGTAGCAGAGCCCGTCCGGCCCGTAGACCGCCAGTATCAGTCGGCATCCATTCATGGGGCGGGGACCTTCCCCATCGCGCGCTTCTCCCCTGCCCGGCGGGGCATCAGCGCTTCACGCGCACCACGGTGACCCCCCAACCTCCCTCGTGCACCTCGCCCAGGCGGTGCTCGAGCACCATGGGGTGCCCTTTCAGGTGGCGCTGGATCGCCTGGCGCAAGGCGCCGGTTCCCTTGCCGTGGATCAGCTCCACCCTCTCGGCCCCGGCCATGGAGGCGCTGTCGAGGTAACGATCCACCTCCATCAGCGCCTCGTCCGCCGTCAACCCGCGCAGGTCCAGCCGGGTGCTCAGGGTGGCCGCACGCGACTCGGGCAGGTGGCCCACCTGACCCTGACTCTTCGTCTCGACCGGATCGCACTCGTCGCGCGGCACGGTAATGCGCACCGCCCCCACGCGGACTTCCACCTTGTCGTCCTTGCTCGTGAGCACCGTGCCCTCCTGGCCGAAACGGCGCACGTAGACGGTGGTTCCCGGCTCCAGTGGACCGCCCTCGGCCGGGGTCGGCTTGATGCGCAGCGGAGCCAGCTCGCTGACCAGCGCGTTGAGCTCCATCTGCAGCGCTCGGGCGTCAGCCCTCACCTCTTCGTCCACCTCGTCGGGAGGCGGCAACTCAGGCCGCGGGGGCTCGGGAGTCTCGGTGCTGGTGGGCAGGTCCTCCTCCTCCCAGGGGGTCTCGGGGTCCTCGTGGGGGGCCACCCGGGCCCGCTCAGCGGCCACCTCGGCCACCAGCCTGGCGGCCTCGGCCGACAGCTCCTCCACATCGGTCGAATCGCTCACCAGCCGGGCGGCCAGCTCGCGAGCCAGCCTGCGTGACTCTTCCAGCGCCTCCTTGCGGGCCTGGCCCAGAGCGGCCAGCTTCTTGCGAAAGTCGGCCAGCAAGCCCTGCACGTTGTCGCGCGCTTCGCTGAGCAGCTTCTCGGCCTGGCGGGCGGCCTCGTCCAGCTTCTCCTTCTTCTCCTGCTCCACCAGCGCCAGGCGCGCTTCGTACTCCTGGCGCAGGCGGGTCACCTGGCTCGACTCCTGCTCGAGCTGTTGGCCCAGCCTGTGGGCCGTCTCGCGCTCTTGCTCGAGGTCGTCGAGCAGCCCTTCCACCTCGTCGTGGCTCTGCCCCAAAAGCTCTCTCGCGCGGCGCAGCACGCTGGCCGGCAGGCCCAGCTGGCTTGCGATCTGAAGGGCGTTGGAGCGTCCCGGGACGCCCATCAGCACGCGGTAGGTGGGCTGCAGCGACCGGGTATCGAACTCGACGGCGGCGTTCTCCATCCCCTCGGTCTGGGCCGCGAAGGCCTTCAGCTCGGAGAGGTGGGTGGTCACGACGGTGCGCGTGCCGCGCCCGTGCAGGTACTCCAGCAAGGCCATCCCCAGCGCTCCGCCCTCGGAGGGGTCGGTGCCCGCCCCCAGCTCGTCGAGCAGCACCAGCGTCTCGGGTCCGGCCGCCGGGAGGATGCGCAGAATCTGGGTCAGGTGGGCCGAGAAAGTGGACAGGCTCTGGGCGATGGACTGCTCGTCGCCGATGTCGGCCCACACCGCTCGCAGAAACGGGATGCTCGAACCCGAGGCGCAGGGCACCGGGCAACCTGACAGGCCCATCAGCACCGACAGGCCCACGCATTTGAGGGTGACCGTCTTGCCACCCGTGTTGGGGCCGGTGACCACCAGGGTATCGAACCCCTGGCCCACCTCGATGGAGATGGGGATGACGTGCCCTCTGAGCAGGGGATGGCGGGCCTGGTTGAGCCGGATCGTGCCCTCCTGGTTGATCTCGGGCAGCTGGGCCCGGGCGTCCTGGGCGTAGCGCCCCAGCCCGCAGAGAAAGTCGAAGTGACCCAGCTCGTCGCAGGCCATGGCCAGCTCGTCGGCGTGGTAGCCCACCAGGGCCGACAGGCGGGCCAGGATGGCCTCCATCTCCTTCTTCTCGGCCAACCGCACCGAGCGCAGCTGGTTGCCCTGCTCCACCAGGGAGAATGGCTCCATGAAGAGGGTGGCGCCGCTGGCCGACTGGTCGATCACAAGTCCCGGAAAGGCGCTGCGATACTCCGACTTGACCGGCACCACGTGCCGCCCCATGCGCTGGGTGATGATGGGCTCCTGCAGCATCTTGGCCAGGTCGCTCTCGCGCAAAATGGCGCCCAGGCTGCGCTGCATGCGCGCCTCCAGAGAGCGGATCTCCTCGCGCAGGGCTCGCAGCTTCGGGCTGGCCGAGTCGAGCATGCGGGCGTCGGGACCGAAGCAGCGGGCCACCTCGGACTCGATCTTGGGGAAGGGGATCAGCACCACGCCCCGGTCAGCCAGGCGCGGAAAGCGGTCGGCCCGCTCTTTCAGGGCCCGCCCGACCTGCCGGCTCACTCCGGCCACCTCGCGGATCTGCATGAGCACCTCTGGCTCGAGGGAGGAGCCAAGCTGGGCCTGCTGGATGGCCGGGCGCACGTCCTCGAGCCCGCCCAGGGGGGGGTTGTAGCCCTCGTCGAGCAGCCGGATGGCCTCGGCCACGTCGTTCTGGCGCTCTTGCAGCTCGTCGAGCGAGGTGGCCGGCAACAGAGCCTCCATGCGCTCGCGCCCGGGCGGCCAGTGGGTCTTGCCCGCCAGGATCTCGAGCACGGCCGGGAACTCCAGCACGCGCAGGGTTTGCAGGTCTTGCAGCATCGCGCTCGGAGATTCTCGCCGGAGGGGTGGATTTCCGCCTGGCACGGCCAAGTCGAGAACGGAACTGGCGTTAGAGCGTTCTGTGAGGCTTTCACGGAGGCGAAACTCCTGCCGAACAACGAGGCGGTGAGGGAGGGACGTGCCCACCGGCGAACCAGACGATCGATGCAGCTGCGAGAGAGAGCAAGGTGCGGCTATCCCGATGCGATGGCAGCCCTGGCCGAGGCCGGGGAGGACCTGAGCTTTCTTTCTGCCGAGCAGCGGGCCTATGGCTGGTGCCACACGTTCCACCCACGGTTGGCCGAGGAGCTGGTCGTGTGCCGGGCGACCCCGCACTGCCTGGTCGTGAGCTCGCTGAAGCTGGGTCAGCCCCTCGAGCTCGACTCTCGGCTCGCTCCTTCCTTCCTGGAGGCCAGCGCCTGCCCCGATCCAGAGGTCTCGGCCCGGGCCCTGGAGGCCCTGAAAGCCACCGACCTGGTCGACCTCCTGTGCGACTACGCGCTGTCGAGGGACTGCTCGCCGGCCGCCAGGGAGGTCTGGGTGGCTTTGGGCTTGCTTCCCAGCGCCCCCCATCGGCGCCAGATCTACCTGATCAGGATGGGAAGGACGGACCTTGCCGAGGAGCTCGATCCGCAGGGCGAGCACCTGACGCTGGGAGCCCTGGAGCTACGCCCCTCCTGGCGCCTGGCTCTGGCGGCCCATTTGCGCGAGCGCGGCCGGGGCCACCTGGTACCCCGCATGCTGGGCATCGTCCGCGAGAGAGTGCAACTCGACGGGCCCATGCTGGCCGAGATGCTACGCCAGGCCCAGTTCGAGGCACTGTGGACTCTGTGCCCCTTCCTGTCTGCCGAGCGCGCCCGGGAGGTCATCCTGGGACTGGCCGAGAGGGGCTTCGCGGGGGGGGCTGACTTCGCGCAAGCCGTGGACCTGGCCCGGGTCGAGCCGATCCGGCGGCCTGTCTATCGCACGCGCGGGAAATGGGTGGGCTGGGGCGGGCGCCGCCTGCTGGTCAGCCGCAATCGGAGCGTGAGAGCCATCGATTGGGAGGAGGATCGCGTCGCCTGGCAGGTGGGAGGGAGTTGTCAGGGTGCGGTGCTCTCGCCGGACGGCAGGTGGGCCGCTCTTTCGCGCCAGCGGCACTACCATCTGCACGATCACGAGGGCCGAATGGTACACGCGAATCGAGCCGTGATGCCCAGTTTCTCGCCCTGCTCGAATTACTTCGCTTTTCGCGAGGGGCGCTGGCAGCTCTGGCGCCTCTCCCCGCTCGAGCTGCTCGAGTCATCCCAAAACTGCAAGTTCGAGTGGCTGGAGCCAGGCCAGGTGATCGTCAGCGAGGTGGGAGGACTGCGCATCCGCGATCTGGCCAGCGGGACCACCCGCCTGGAGCCGCCCCTGGCCAGTGAGCCGAACACCTCCAAGTGGAGGAGGTCTGCCCGGGGCGCGCGCTGGGTGGCCCGCCGAAACCCGCTGATGGCGTTGAGCACGGGCACCCCCGAAAGCCTGATCGTGGAATCGGACGGAAGCTGCCAGGTCGTGCCGAGCAGGGTCGTGCTGCTCGACGACGAGCGCGTGCTGTGCACCAAAGACTGGAAGATCTGGGACGGTCGCATGCTGCGGCCGCTCCCCAGGCCAGAGGCGGCTTCGTTTCAGATCGATCCCCGGGGGGCGCGACTCGTGACCGAGAAGGAAGGCTTCACCGCGCTGGTGCGCCTGGGCGACCGCCTGCCCTACCGAGAGCTGCCCGGCACTTTTCTCGCGATCCATCCCACCGAGCCTTACCTGGCAACTTTGCTTGAGGGAGAGATCTGCATCTGGCAGGTGCCCCACGAGGTCGACCTGGGTCCTGCGCTGCTCGAGGACAACGCCGAGCGACTCGAGCAACACCTGCGCCCACTGGCCCTCTTTCTCTTGCACCGACGATTCCGCCACGAGGTGGCGCTGGAAGAGGGTCTGGAGCTCTCCCCAGCGCACGAAATCCAACTCGACGACGATGAGGCTCGCGTTTATGGAGGGTAACGCTCCCTTTCACGGAGGCGACGTGCTCAGGTCTGAGGATCAGCGACCTGGCCACCCTGAAGGCGCCGGTCGATCACGTGCCGCAGCTTGCCGCTGCGCGGGTTGCGCTCCAGCTCTCCCGGACTGACGACCTCTACCACCAGTTCGGCCAGCAAGCCCTGCTCGAGCCGCTCACCGAGCACAGGCAGGCGCTCGAGCAGCCTTTCTCGTACCCTCTCACTGGAGGCCGGGCCTTCCACCCGCACCCGCAGCCGATCGAGCAGGTCCCGCTTCTCGGCTACCAGTTGCACGGCGCCCGCCAGGCCGACCAGAGCTTCGGCCACGTCTTGCCAGGAAGTGTTGGTGCTGGCCAGGCAGAGCAGGTCGTCAGAGCGGCCAAGCAGCTCGAAGCGAGGAGTGGTCCGACCGCAGGGGCAGGGCTCTTGCAGCCAGCGGGCTCGATCCCCCAATCGATAGCGAATCAGCGGCATCAACCGGCGCTGCAGGCAGGTGATCACGACCTCTCCCTCCGGGGCCGGTCTGCCTTGCGCGTCCAGTAGCTCCATCCACACCTGGTCGCTGGCCAGGTGGTGCACCGAGCCCGGGCAATGGGCGCACTGGTAGCCGATGGGTCCGCCGTCGTTGGCGCCCAGAATCGAGCCCAGCCGGGTCAATCCGAAGCGTTCGCGCAAGAGCTTCTGCTCGCCCGGGGGCAGGGGCTCGCCCCCGTAGACCACCGTCTTGATGGGGGGGCGAGCCTGGCGCTCGTGGAGGTCGGAGAACAGGCGGGTGAGCTGAGACGAGACCCCCAGCACCACCCCCACTTCGAAGCGCTCGAAGTGCAGCATCAGGCTCTCGAGGGGGGCCGAGGCGGTGAAGGGGAGGTTGACCACGCCGGCTTCCTCCAGCACTCGGTGGATGCTCAGGAAACTGCCGTAGAGGTCGCCCGAGAGGAAGAGGTTGGCGCAGCGGTCCCCCGGGCGAACGCCCAGGGCGCGCAGCATCTTGACGCCGGCCAGGACGTCGGCGCGATAGTCCTCCGGGCTCAAGAAGCAGTACTTGGGGTCGCCGGTGGAGCCGCCGCTGCGCAGCACCACGGCGTCCTTGAGAGGCGCGGTCAAGAGCTCGGCGGACTGAAGGTGCAGCACCGAGCGCTCCAGCAACGGCTGGCCCTGGAAGTCCTCCGGGAGGCAGACCGGGGTAAGGCGCTCGCGGTAGTAGGGCGAGCGAGCGCGCACGAACTCGATCAGGTCGAGCAGCCGCTCCCAGCTGATGGCCTCGGCCTCGGCGGCGGGGCGGGTCTCCCAGTCGTGGCTGATGCCCTCGGGGGCGTCGGCGGTCAAACTCACCCAGCGCACCAGGGGTTGCAGGCCGAGACGGCCGTCGTGGGGCTCGCCGGGCTGCCCCCCTGCCATCTCGCCGAGGCGGCAGATGCGGGTGGCTCCCGCCGCGGTCAGCAGCCGGCCCAGGTGGCGCGAGCGATAGAGCCCGGCCTCCAGGCCCACGGTCTGAAGGAAGCTGCGCCAGGGCTCGAGCAGAACCGGCAGCTCGCGCTCGGGTTGCTCCACCGTCTTGATGATCAGCGTGCGGTGCAAGGGCGAGGAGCGAAGCTCGCTCTCGTCGCTCTCGTAGATCAACGTCCAGGCCAGGGGACGCCTGGAGGTCAGCAGTCGCACCGGTCGCACGGCCTGGTCAAAAAGAGCCATCTGGCGCTCCTTGGTGACCTCGATGGCGGTATCGAAGGCGGGCTCGGCAGACGGCAGCTCGGCCTCCACCTCCTCCAGCGCCCGGGCCAGCGGCTCGAGCAGCCGCTCGGCGTTCTCGGCTCCCTCCACGTAGAGCACCTGGGGCGAGGAGCAGGCGTGTTGATCCCACATCGACACGTCGCGGGCCAGGCGGCCCGCCAGCTCGGGCAGATCCTGCCAGCCCGGGGCGTCGGCGGTGAGCACGGCCAGCGACAGCTTGGGCCCGTAATCCACCACCTCCACGTGGGGATCGACCCCCTGATGGTAGCGGCGCACGGCCTCCTCGCCCCCGGTGATGACGATGGCGTCACAGCCTGCTTTGAAGAGCGACTCCAGGCTCTCGTCGCCTCCCGACCAGGAGAGCACGGCGGTGGAGCGGGTCAGCTCGCCATCCTCTTCGAAGGCGGCCAGGCTCTCCACGAAGAGCCGGGCAAACAGCGGGTCACCGCTGGAGGCCTTCAGCAGAGTCACGTTGCCGGTCAGCAGAGACTCGGCCAGGAGGATGGCGGCGCCCACGAAGACATTGCCCGAGGCCACCGTCAGCACCACCCCGCGGGGACGAGCCCGCAGGTACTCCCCGATGCTCTTGCGCGGAGTCCAACGATCGAGCAGGTCAGCCGGCCCCAACTCGCGCTCGATGCGCATCTCCAGGACGTCGCGTCGCAGGGCGTTCCCCATCATCGTGAGGGATTGCGCCACCATGGGCCGGGACATGCCCACCAGGTCGGGGATCTCTTGCTCAGCCCGGCGTCGGGGGGGGAACTCGGGGTCGACCCAGGCAGCTCCGGCCCGATCCAGAATGCGCATGATGCGCCGCACCGAGATGCGCTCGTAGCTCAGGGTGCGCTCGCGAGCCCGGCCCAGCACCTCACGGACCCGCTCGGCGGTGAGCGGGCCGCTCCAGGTCTCCCCCAGCACGAAGTGGCTCATTCCAGCAGCCTCGCGGCCGCAATGGCGCAGCCGGCGTGCTTGCGCGTGCCGCCCCGGCCCAGAAAGCGAAGCGCAGGGGCCTGACGCCCGCACGGGCAACCCTCCTCCAGGGCCGCCAGGTCGCTGGTCAGCAGGCTGAGGTTGGGCACACTGGTCAGAAACGGGGTGCACAGCTGCAACAGACCTGGCTCACCCGGAGCGAGCGGCCGAAGATCGAGGGGATGACGGATCAGCGCCCGGCAGAACACCGGAACATGGAAGCGGTGGGCCGGGCACTCGACGTAGGGGGCGCCGTGCTCGACCATGCCATAGTTGTCGCGCTGGCGCTCGGGGGGCACAGCCAGCTTCTGGCTGACCAGCTGGAGAAACTCCTCGCGAGGGATGGCCTGCTCGGCCTGGCCCTTCCAGCCCCCGCCGGTCAGCACCCAGCTGCCCTCAGCCAGCCTGACCGGGGCGTGCAGCCGCGTCATCAGACGGTGCAAGAAGGAGGGGAAGCCCACGATGCGCGTGGGGAACGGGCTTTGAGCCAGCCGCACCAGAGCCTCGAGCGCCCCTTCCTCGTCGAAGAAGAACCCCTCCGGGCCCTTTTGAAGGGCGTAGAACACCTCGGCCTGGCGGGTGAAACGGGTCCAGTTGGAGGAGCTGAAGGCCGCCCCCGAATCGGGAGCTTCAGCCGGGTCGTAGGAGAAAAGCAGCGAGTTGGTTGTCTCGTCGGGGGCCACCAGCCCCTGGTCGGCAAAGACCGTCTCGAGCATGGCCTGGGCCCGATCGAGCGAAGCCTGGTCGAAGAAAGTCTGGCTCTTTTGCCCCGAGGTCCCACTGGAGCGAACGTGCAGCACGACCTGGCTCTTCTCCACGCTGAGGAGCTCGTAGCGCTTGAACACGTTGACGAAGACGAAGGGGGCATCCTCCAGGCGCCCCAGGCGCTGAAAGCCCTGCTGCTCGCAAAACCGGCCGAACTCGGGGCAGGAGCGGCGGTGGTGGGCAAACGCCTCCTGCATGGCCTCGTGAAAGAGCAGCTCGCGCTCATCGTCGAGGTCATAAGGGCGATCAAGGCGACAGAGGCGGTCGATAGCTTGCATCCTGGAGGGCCCCGTTTCTCACCGGCGGCGGCCGGCCCTGCTCTGCGCACTGATATCCTTCTGTCCATACTGCGGCAACAATCCTGGGACCAGCCGCGCGTAAACTCAGGGCGGTGCGCAAACAGGAGACCTCATGCTCACGGCAGTCCAGCCCGCTTGCGGGCACAGCATAAAACATCGCTACTTCAGCCAGGACCCCCTGACCGAGCAGCTCATGACGACCAGCATGCCTGCCGATGGCGTGTCGCTTGGCCCTGAGAACGCTCGCTTGAAGGTCGACGACCCCGGTCAGCCGGTGGCTGCCCCGGACGAGAACGGCAACATGCTCTATGTGCCGACCGACCCTCGCTTTGCCCAGGTGCAGACCTTCGTGGCCGCCGACCGCTCGCTTCGCTTCTTCGAGCGCCACCTGCAGCGCAAGCTCGACTGGGCTTTCGGGCGCGAGCAGATGCTGATCCACCCCCACGCCGGCAACACCATCAACGCCTTCTACAACCGTCAGGAAGGCTCCATCAACTTCTACACCTTCAACGCCCAGGAGCTGGGCAAGACCATCAACTCCGGACACTCGGCCGAGATCGTCGCCCACGAGTCGGGCCACGCGCTGCTCGACGGGGTGCGGCCCGAATGGATCAACTGCCTGGAGGACGCCACGGGGGGATTCCACGAGGCTTTCGGCGACATCCTGGCCTTCCTGGTGGCCCTGGAGGAGCCGCGCAACCTCGACAAGGTGCTGGCCGAGACCGGGGGCGACCTCAAGCGCCCTAACTCGGTGGCCCGACTGGCCGAGGAGGTTTCCCGGGCCCTGTGGGACGAGCTCGACATGGAGCGCCCCCACCACGACTACCTGCGCAATGCCAACAACGCGCTGGTGAACGCTGACCCCACCACCCTGCCCCCCGATCCGCCCAACGAGAGCGAGCTCGGCCGGGCCGTGCACAACTACTCGCGGGTGATGACCGGAGCGGCTTGGGACGTACTCGATTCGTTCCACCGCCAGTATCAGGCCCAGGGGTTCGGCGTGCGCCAGAGCCTGGAGAAGGCCCGCGAGACGGTGGGAGCGCTGGTCATCCGCAGCCTGGACTTCTGCCCGGTGGGTCACTTGCCGTCGTACGGCGACTTCGCCCGGGCTCTGCTCGAGGTGGATCGGCGCGACTTCGACGGCCAGCACCGCGAGATGCTCACCAATCTGATGCAGGCCCGCAACATCCACCCGCCGGAGCAGCAACCGGTGCCCGCGCTGACTCTGCCCGAGGACGGCACGACGCCGTTTGGAGCCCAGCGTTTCCTGGAGCTGCACAGAGACGAGCTGGGCATCGCTCCCGAGGTGCCTCTGACCTTCGAGCGTTCCTACGCCAATGAGCTGGGCGAGCGGTTCGTCCTCTATCGCTACGATCGCAACGTGGCCGTGCGAGAGGACCTGAGCGCGGTGGCCCAGGGTGGGCTGTTGCTGGTCTTCGATGGGGACGGGAGCTTGAGCTACCGGCACTTCAACGAGCTGACCCCGGCCGCCGAGGGGCGCCTTCGCGAGGCGGCTCTGTCCCAGCTAGCGGCCGGGCAGATCCGCACCGACAGCGTGCTCTCGGGCGAGGTGGACCTGTCTGGCATGCTGCAAGAGGACGGTCAGCCCTACCAGGGCTACCTGTCGGTGGAGCCGCAGGGCACAGTCATCAAGGCCAGCCCGGTTCGCGCCTGACCCCGGGCACCTGTTCGCGTGACAGGAGGCCATAGCCCAGTGCAGCCACGCCCAGCGTGGCGCAGCCCAGCCCCAGCAGCATGGCGCGGGGGCCGACCAGGCCCACCAGGGGAGAGGCCAGCGTCACCCCGAGCGGTGCCGCCAGGCCCACCATGGCGAACAGGCTGGAGAAGACGCGACCGTGCATCTGCGGGGGAGTCGTGCGCTGCACCAGGGTGATCACCACGGCGTTGCCGGGCGCGACCCCGAAGCCCGCCAGCGCAGCCAGCAGCACGCTCACGGGCAGGTTGGGGGCAACCGACATCAGGGCGAAGGCCGCTCCCAGGAGGCCCATGCCGGCGTAGATCACAGTGGCCGGTCGCAGCCGGCGAGCCAGGGGAGCGGCGGCCAGAGAGCCCAGCACCATGCCGGCGCCCACTCCGCCCATGAGCCAGCCGAAGCCCTGCGGGCCGGCCCTCAACGCGCGCTCGGAGAAGACAGGGAAGAGCACCGCAAAGGGCATGGCCAGGAAATTCCCCGCCATGGCGGTCAGAAAGACCAGCCTCAAGAAGCGGCTGCGCAAGAGGTAGCTCAGTCCCTCGCGGGCCTCGGCCAACAGCTTTCGAAGCGTCAGGGGAGAGGTAGCTCCCGGCTCGGGCCGCCCGCGCATGAAGGCCAGAGCCAGGGCCGAGACGACGAAGGAGGCGGCGTCGATGTAGAGGACGTGTACGGGGCTGCTCAACCAGGCCACCAGCAGTCCGGCCAGCACCGGCCCGAACAGGGAAGCCGCCTGGGCGGTCATCTCGGCGTAGGCGTTGGCCTCGGTCAGGTCGTCCTCCTCCACCAGCCGGGGGATGAGCGATTTCTCGGCCGAGTAGAACATCAGGCTGAGGCTGGAGACCAGGAAGGTCACGGGAAAGATGATCCAGGTCTGAGCGGTCAGGGGGATGAGCAGCACGAGCAGCCCGCGCAGCAGGTCCACTGCGATCATCAAGGCCCGGCGCGGGAAGCGGTCGACCACCACTCCGGCCCACCACCCGAAGAGCGCGTTGGGAAGGATCTGGGCCAGGAAGACTCCCCCGGTAAGAGTGGTGGAGCCGGTGGTGGTCAGCACCAGCCAGGCCAGAGCCACGTAGTTGAGCTGGTTGCCGAGCTGGGAGACCAGCTGGCCGATCCACAAAAGACCGAAATCGCGCCGCCGCAGCAGGATCATGGCGAGTGACGGGCGGCGGTGGCGATGAGCTCGGGCCAGCGCGAGAGCAGCTCGAGATGGCGCGCAGCGCCCTCATCCACGGCCGCCAGGCAGTCCTCTTTCTCCGACTCGATACGGGCCGCCAGGTCGCGCTCGGGGTAGAGCCGGGACAAGAAGGCCGCGAATCGCTCTTGCAGCTCGAGACGGGGGGCGCGGTCCTCTGCCCGGGGCGCGCTGCCAACCAGGCGGGCCAGCTCCTCGGGACCTTGTGGGCGCTCCTGGCGCACAGCCTGGAACACAGGCGCGTAGAGGGCGTTGTAGTCGATGGCCCGGGCCAGGCGCCACCAGTAGACGCTGTCGTCGCGGCCAGGGGGATGGCGGTGCTCGAGCACGCGTCCGTGGGCCCCCAGCGCCCAGCCGGCGCCCAGGGCCAGGGCCACGGGAAGGTTGTCCACGTCGGGGGTCTCCTCGGCCGGGGCCACCGGGAGGTGGCGAAACAGTCCCCGGTCGGTGCAAAGCCCGGGGTAAACGCTCTGGCCGGGAGCCACCCGAGCCCAGTCCTCCATGCGCGCGGGAGGTGGATGCTTGAGCGCTGCCTTGACGGCCGGGTCGGCGAAATCAAGCTCCAGGCCCAGCAAGCGGCCGAGCTCGGCCATCAGCTCGCTCCCCCCGGTCCGATAGATGCGGTCTACATCGCAATCACAGTCGCCAAAGTGGACCGTGCCGGCCAGATAGGGAGCCTCGGGACCGGTCAGCAAGGCGACCTCTCGCTCCACCGGGAACCACCAGCCACCCTCGGCCCGAGCCACCAGCAGCTCGTCGGCATCGCGCCGGCTGAGAGTGGTGGCTCCCAGAGCCGCCCCCACCAGGGCCACCAGGTTGGCCACCTTGCCGTAGTTGGCCACGGGCCCGGGCTGCAGGCTGGCCGAAAGCGACCCGCCCACCGCCAGGCAGAAATCGAGCAGCCAGGGCAGGGTCAGATGGCGGGCTCGAGGCAGTTCCCCCACCCGGGCCGCGTTGGGCTCCGGATCGGGGCTGCTGTCGAGCAGCACGAAGGTCAGCTCGGGAAAAGCCTCAAGCTCGGCCGACAGGGGCTCGAGCGGGCTCTCCCAGGCCCGGTTGGTGGGCACCACCAGAATGTGGCTCATCCTCGCCGATCCTCCAGCACGAAATCGAGCAGCTCCTGGCCCCAGGGAGAGGCGACCTGAATCAGATCGGCTCTCACAGGCTCTCCCAGTCGCTGCATCCGCAAGAGATCCCCCTGGCCGCCCAGCCCCGGGAAGAAGCCGCAGTATCCGAACCCTCGCTCGCGCAAGAGGTCGATCACCGTGTCGGTGTGGGGGTCGGCCAGCTCCAGGTCGACGAGTTGCACGGGAGCCTGAATCTCGTTGAGGCAGCGCCCCAGCTCGCGCGGGGTGTTGCGGCCCACCCGCTCGACGTGGAACAGAGCCCGGCGTGAGGCGGCCTGCAACCCCCAGGTCAGGGCTCCCTGGAGTGGAGGCCGGTTGGAGGCAGGCTCGTGCAGGCGACGCTGCAGGCCCAGCTTCTCCATGGTGCGGGTCAAAATGGCGGCGTAGCCTGGTGGAAGGTGCAGCCGGCTCTCCTTCTCGGGCGTCAGCGAGCGCACCGCGATCATCAGGCTGCTGGGCTCGGGATGGGTCTCCTCGGGCCCTACCGCCCCCAGCATCAGCGCGCTCTCGCAAAAGCCAAGATCGAGCACCACCTTCTGGGCGAAGAGGTGGCTGGTCACCGGATCGGCATAGAGCTTTCGCAACTGCCGCAGCCTGGCTTGCTCCACCAGGAAGCTGACCAGCTGGCGCAAGAGGCCCTGACCTCGGTAACGGGGCACCACCGCTCCCTGGCCCATTTCGTAGATGGGGCGATCGTCGAGCATGCGGACCAGGGCGGTATGGCCCACCACCTCCCCCGAGTCGGTCACGGCCACGGCCGAGATCAAGCGGCCCTGGCGGTTCATCTCGCGCACCCACTCGGGGCGGTAGACGTTCTCATAGCCGGTATAGCTGTAACCATAGGCCTGGTAGAGACAGCGCGAGACTCCCACCGCCTCTTCGGGCTGCACCAGCCGCACGGTGACCGGCTCGAGTGGCTCCTCGGAGACTTTCTCTTGCTTGCGCACCCGGCTGCTGAAGCGAGCCTTGAGTCGCTTCACCAGGACGATCTCGTTGCCCTGACGACCCCGGTTGATGAGCCGCACCTCGTCCATCAGGGCCCGCATGATGACCAGCCCCAGCGTGCGCGGATCGGGTCCCGGCTCGAGGCGCGAAAGCTCGTCCGAGTCCACCGGCAGATTGCGGTCGGTCAGGCGAATGCTGAGTCCATGCCCCCCCAGCTCGAACTTGATGGTGAAGGTCTGCTCGGGGTCGAGAGCGCGCTGCACCACGAAAGAGCATGCCTCGTCCACGGCCGCCCGGATGGCCTGGCTCTCGGCCGCGGCAAAGCCCGAGCGCTCGGCGAGCTCGGCTGCGAAGGCGGCTGCGGCGCCCACGTAGAGGGGATGGGAAGGAAGCTCGAGGCGGCTCACAGGCTCTCGTCTCGCACCCGGCGCAGCTTGCCGCTGTGAGCCCGACGCTCGAGCCGATCCACGCGCTCCACCCGGACCGGGTGGGTATAGCCCTGGCGCACGTGCTCGGCCAGGTTGGGCTTGCGCTGCAAGAGCAAGGCCACCACCTGCTCTTCGCTCACGGGCTGCTCCACCTGGATCAAGAGCAGATCCCGGCCCTCAGGGCGGCGCTTGATCATCGTGAAGCTGGCCACACCTCCCAGGGCCATCCGCACGTCTTCCCAGGTCACATTCTCGTAGCCGATGCGCAGCACGTCGTCGCCCCGCCCGAGCAGCTCGAATCGAGGCGAGGCCCGACCGCAGGGGCAGTCCCCGGCCACCCAGCGTCCCAGATCGCCTACCCGGTATCGAATGACCGGCATCAGCAACCGCTCGAGGTTGGTGACCACCAGGTGCCCGGTCACTCCCGGCTCGCGAATGGGCCGGTCCTCCTCGTCCACCAGCTCCACGATCACCACCCCACCCAGCGCGTGGTGCACCCCCCCCTGGCACGAGGGGCACTGATAGCCGATCATCCCCACGTCCACGGCTCCGTAGCCGGCCGTGGCCACCACCTCCAGGCCCAGCCCATCCACCAGCTTCCGGCGATCTTCCGGGAAGAGGTGCTCGGCGGCATAAAAGAGCTTGTTGACGCGGGTTCGGCCGCTGGCCATCAAGGCCTCTCCCAGGGCCACCATCTGGGTGGCCAGGCCCATCACCACGTTGATGGAGAAGGGCTCGAGGCAGGCCAGCACCTGCTCACGGGGGGCGTGAAAGGTGAAGGGGAACGAGGTCGCTCCCACCTCCTCCAGACCGCGATGGATGGTCAAGAAACTGGCGTAGAGCTCGCCCACGGCGAACATGTTGGCGCAGCGGTCCTGGGGACGAAGCCCCGGAGCCCACAGCGTGCGGCCGGTACTGCGCGACAAACGCCGATAGTCGGCGTGGCTGTAAAGGCTGTACTTCGGTTTGCCGGTGGTGCCCCCGCTCTGGAAGACAACCGCGCGCTCCAGGGGACCGGTCAGCAGGGCTCGAGAGCGGGGCGGGCCGTGCTCCACCAGGTCCTGGCGGGTGAGGAAGGGCAGCTCCTCCAGGCGACCACTGAGGCGCTCGCGAAAGAAGCTCGCCCGCCGGGCTCGCTGCAAGAGCTGCCGAAGTCGCGCGGACTCCAGTGCCCCGAGCTGGTCAGCCGAAAGGCCATCCAGCTGATCGAAAGGATGCTCGACCCGGGAAGACATAGCCCGTAGCATACTCACATTCGGCCCTCTGGTCTATGATCGAGGACAGGGAGGGCCATGCAAAGATCTTGCTAAACTGCGCCGAGTACCTTTGGGGCATCCACTTCGCTCTGGAGGACCCCATGCAGATCCCGCCCATCGAAACCCGGTGCAACCCGCTGGTCTGTTTCTTGCCCGCTCCGATCCTGGGGCAGCCGTCCTCTGGAACCATTGCGGGGGACTTGAACGTGCTCAGCCCCGACGTCCTCCAGATGGGCAGCTTCCTCAACGCTCCCGGTGCCCTCCAGCCCGAGCCCCAGATGGGCGGTTTCCTCAACGCCCTGGCGGCCAACTATGCCCCTCCCCAGGCGCAGGTCATGGCCCTGATACAGGGATTGCTGGCCCTGTGCCAGCTCCTGGCTGGCTGGCAGGGCTTTGCCGGCGGAGCAACCCCGCCCGGGATCCTCCCATGGCCAACCGGAATGGGCAACGCATGGCCAACCGGGACGGCCAATGGCAACGTCAGCGCTGGGATCGTGCCGGTGCTTCCCTACGACGGACAGCCCACCGGCGGCGGCATGGACCCCGAGCGCATCCATATGACCCAGGTCTTCGACCGCAAATACAATCGTGGGGGCGCTCCTCGCAGCGCCGACTGCGGCCCGACCTCGCTGGCCATGGGGCTGGAAGCTCTGGGCTTGAATCCGCGCGGTTCGGTGCAAGACAAGATCGATGCTGCACGCCTGGCAATGTTTCGCGGGGCGGACGCCTCCAGGGACGGATTCGACGTGGCCGGCAACAAGAGCCAGGCTGAGCACGGAACCTCCACCAACATCAGCGACTGGCGCCGAGGCGCACGCGCCGCCGGAGCCCGCAGCCGGGACGTGCGCAGCGTGGCCGACGTGGCCCGCGAGGTAAGTCAGGGGCACCCGGTCATGCTGGCCGGTCGCAACGCGGGTAACATTTATGGCCGCGGACACGGGATCTCCTTCAACGGGGGCCACGCCATCCTGGTATCCGGCTACGACCGGGCCAGCGGCACGTTCATCCTCAACGATCCGCTCGCCCACGGGGGGCCCATCCGCGTCAATCGGGCCCAGCTGGCAGCTTTCCTCTGGGATGGTGACGGGGGAGGCGTGGACGGGATTGCCCTGATGCGCTGAACCTGGCCTCCTGGCAATCTGATGTTCGTTTCCGGGGAGCACGTTTTTCCGGCGGAAACGAAAACCTGCCGAACAAAGAAGAGAAAAGCCCACCAGGGCGTTCTGTGAAAACTTTCACGGAGGCGAAACTCCTGCCGAACACAAGGGGGCAGGAGTGTGCGTTCATGCCCGCGCAACCACCCGGATGAAAAACTTCCTCTTGACCTGCTCGATGCTGCTCGCGATGGGATGCAGCGGTTCCGAAACCCTGACCGGCGGCCCGCCCGTAGTGGACAACCTGCCGCCCCAGGCCCTCCTCCCGCCGGCCGCCCCGCTCACCCTGGAGAGCAGGCCCAACCTGGGCCGCATGCCGGTTATCGCGGAGCTGGGGGAGATTCCACCCGCTCCCTTGCCTCCCAATGCTCCACCGCCGGCGGGAGCCACCTTCACCCCGCTGGGCACTCTCCGTGGAGGCGATTCCGAGGCCTACGCCATCTCGGCCGATGGCTCAACGCTGACGGGGGCGTCCATCGACCCGGCCGGAAATCGGGACGCGTTCGTCTGGACCAGGGCTTCCGGGATGCAGGCGCTGCCGAACTCGCCGCGCAAGCCACAGAGCGAAGGCCACGCACTCAACAGCAATGGCAGCAAGGTCGGTGGCCTGGGAATCCTGTTCGACATCCTGGCGGCTCAGACATGGACCGACCAGGGCGTCTTCACGCTGCCGGGGTCGGTAGCACCCAACCTGCCGCCCCAGGTCGTTTCCGACCTCTCGCTCGACGGCACCGTGGCCGTGGGAACCGCGGGTACGGGCTTCCTCGGCTATCAAGGCTTTCGCTGGATCCAGGGGGCCCCGCAGCCGCACGGTCTGGGCACGCTGGGAGCCCCTCCCGGACAGCAGCCCGGCAGCGAGGGACACGGGAGTTCGGGCGACGGCTCCGTGATCACCGGCATTAGCACCAACAAAGCCGGCGGGCTTTCGGCCTACCGCTGGGTGGCGGGCACCATGTCGGCGCTTCCGACGCTCGGAAACCTCGCCTTTAGCGATGGCTGGGAGGTGTCCGCTGACGGCAGCAGTATCGTGGGCTGGAGCTCCAATCAGCCCAATCTCGTCCCCGCCCAGGCCACGCTCTGGAATGCCAGCGGGGCGGTCTCGCTGGGCACGCTCGCCGGCTTTGAGTTCAGCTCACAGGCCTACGGGGCCTCCTCCGATGGCTCGGTCGTCGTGGGCGCGGCCGCCAGTGGTCAGAATTTCCACTCCCAGGCCGCTTTCGTGTGGGACCAGGCCAACGGCATGCGGCGCCTGCAGGACCTGCTCGGCTCGGCGGTGCCCGCCGGGTGGAACTTGCTCGTCGCCACCGCCGTCTCAGACGACGGCCAGACTGTGGCCGGCTTCGGGCTCAACCCGCAGGGCGCGGTGGAGGCCTTCAGCGCTCAGTTGCCCTGAGCACTCGGTCAGGCGGTCAGGAAGCGATAGGCCTTCAGATAGCGGCGCAGGCGCTCGACCGCCCTGTCGTCCAGCTCTTGCAGGCGGGTGAGGTCCATGTTGTCAAGCAGGTCAGCCAGCTTGACAGCCCGGGCTACCGGGTGGGCGGCGCAGCGGGCCACGAACTCCTCGTAGCTGTCGCTCTCGCGCCGGGTGACCAGTTCCACCGCCTCCAACACCGGGGTCGGAAAGCCCTCCTCGCGCAAACGCTCGAGAGTCCACTCCGAGTCCTCCACCACGTCGTGCAGGAGGGCGGCCATGCGCTCGTGCTCCGAGCGCACCCTGCCCATCACCCGGATGGGATGCAGCGCATAGGGCTGGCCGGTCTTGTCTTGTTGGGAGGCGTGGGCCTCGAGCATGATCTCCAGAGCACGTTGCACGGTAGCCACAGGGCCCGCTTCGGCGCATAGCGAACTTTGCCTTGTGCGGGGGGTGCTCACTGATCGTGCTGATTCTGGTGGCCGGAATGTGGACCCTCCTTGCGCCGGGCCTTCCCCTCCAGGTCGCCTGGACTTCGGCCGGCACCCACAGCGCCATCCTCTACTCGCTCGAGCCGACTCTGAATCCAGGCTGGCTCGGCGAGGGCGTGCTCAACGAGATTCTGATGCAGAAGAAGATCCCGCTTGCTCCCTGAGCCAGGATCCCCACTCCCCACAGCAGGTCCCTGCGCGTTCCCTTTCATTCGCCGACCCGGAGAGGGAATCCCCATCCCGATGCCCAAAGAACCGGCCGGAGGACGCACGCCATGCCCTGGAAGACCGAACTTTACGCCGACCATGAAGCCCTCGGGGCCAAGCTGGCCCCTTTCGCCGGGGTGCTGCTGCCCAGCCGCTACAAGAGCAACCGGCGCGAGTATCGCTCGGCCCGCACCACCTGCGCGGTGGCCGACTGGGGCCACCACGCCCTCTTGCGCATGAGCGGGCCGGACAGCCGCGACTTTCTCAACCGTCTGCTCTCCAACGTGGTGCCTCCCCCGGGACAGGGCTGCCACACCTTCCTGCTCAACATCCAGGGCCGGCCCCTGGTGGAAGCCTGGCTCTACGCCACCCCCGACGAAGTCTGGCTGGAGGTTCCCCGGTCCCAGGCCCGCATCGCCGTGGAGCAGTTCAACCATTACCACTTCACCGAGAACCTCAAGCTCGAGGAGGCCCAGCTCACCGGCATCATCATGGTGGGCCCTCGGGCCGAGAAGGTGCTGGAGGCGGTCAGCCAGGGGGACCGTCCCGATCGGCCCTACCAGGCCACCAGGCTGAAGGTGACCCGGCTGGCCGGGGGCGGCCAGGTCGAGGTGCTGTGCACCCGCACGCCTTACCTGGGCGTGGAGGCTCTGGTCCTCTGGGTGCCCAACGAACAGGCCTCGCGCGTCTGGCAGCGGCTGCTGCACACCTCGCTCAAGCCTTCCCCGGCCGGAACCGACGCCCTGGAAATGCTGCGCATCGAGGCCGGCACCCCTCGCTTCGAGGCCGACTACGACGAGAACACGCTCTTTCTGGAGATGGCTCCGCCCGACTCTTACTCCGAGACCAAGGGCTGCTATATCGGGCAGGAGGTGGTGGCCCGGGTGCTCCACCAGGGGCACGTCAACCGGCGTTTGGTAGGAGTTTCGATTGAAGGTCTGAAACGCATTCAAGGCAAGCTGTTCGCGGACGGCAAGGAAGTGGGGCGGATCACCTCCGGCCTCATTTCGCCCGACTATGGCCCTATCGCGCTGGCCTACATCCGGCGCGAGAACTGGCACGCCGGCACCGAGCTGGTGACGGAGAAAGGCACGCCCGCGCGGGTGCACGAACTACCATTTAGAAAAGGGTGATCGCGCGTGGAACAGTACCTCGAGCTGCTACAGAAAGTGCTCTCCGAGGGCGTGCAGAAAGAAGACCGGACCGGAACCGGCACCAGGAGCCTGTTTGGCTACCAGATGCGCTTCGACCTGAGCCAGGGCTTCCCGGCCGTGACCACCAAGAAACTGCACCTGAAATCGATCATTTATGAGCTGCTCTGGTTCTTGCAGGGGGCCACCAACGTGCGCTACCTGCAAGAGCACGGGGTGACCATCTGGGACGAGTGGGCCGATCCCGAGGGAGAGCTCGGCCCGGTCTACGGCAAGCAGTGGCGCTCCTGGCCCGGTCCGGATGGACGCACCCACGACCAGATTGCCACCGTCGTGGAGGAGATCAAGCGCAATCCCGACTCACGCCGCCTGGTGGTGAGCGCCTGGAACGTGGGCTGCCTGGAGGATATGGCCCTGGCCCCCTGCCACGCGCTGTTTCAGTTCTACGTGGCCCGGGGCAGGCTCTCGTGTCAGCTCTACCAGCGCAGCGCGGACGTCTTTCTGGGGGTTCCCTTCAACATCGCCTCCTACGCGCTGCTCACCATGATGGTGGCCCAGGTCACCGGGCTGAAGCCGGGCGACTTCGTGCACACGCTCGGCGATGCCCACCTCTACCTCAACCACCTCGAGCAGGCCCGCGAGCAGCTGACCCGCAAGCCGTTCCCGCTGCCTCGCATGGAGATCAAGAGCCGCCAGGACCTGAGGGACTTTGTCTACGAGGACTTCACCCTGCACGACTACCAACACCATCCGGCCATCCGGGCCCCCATCGCGGTGTAGCATGATCGTCACCGTAGCCGCCATGGGACGTGACCGGGTCATCGGCCAGGACGGTCACCTGCCCTGGAAGATGCCCGCCGACCTGCGCCATTTCCGCGAGGTAACCCGGGGCAAGACCGTGGTCATGGGGCGCAAGACCTACGAATCCATCGGACGTCCTCTCCCCGATCGCACCAACCTGGTGCTCTCACGGGCGCGCGACTTCACGATCCCGGGCTGCCAGGTGGTCAGCTTGGAGGAGGCCCTGGAATACCCCGAGCTCTATGTCCTGGGTGGGGAAGAGATCTATCGGCTGTTCTTGCCCCGCGCCCAGCGCCAAATCTTGACCGAGATCCACGGCGACTTCATGGGCGACACCTACTATCCCGACTTCTCACGGCATGAGTGGAAGGAAGTCGAGCGCGTCGACCATCCGGCCGACGCAGAGAACCCGCACCCCTATAGTTTCGTCACCTGGGAGCGTGTCTAGCGACCGCCGACCGGCTCGCGAGTGCGGGGCTGCACGCGAATGTCGGTGATGGCCAGGCTCTCCACGTTCACACTGGCCGCCTTCATGGCCGGGTGGGCGAAGCTCAGGATTTGCTGGGCCAGGCATCCGCGGTCGCGGTTGAGCGACTCCAGGTCAACCCTGGGCAGATTGATGAAACCTTCGTGCAGCACCAGGGTGGCCCGCTGGCGCAAGGCCTCGGGAGTGGCATCGAGCCAGGAGCGGCCGCCCACTCGGGCCACCGCGTCCACGGTCACCACGAATCCCTCCACGGTGCGCATCTCGGGGGACATGACCTCGAGCCAGAACCCGTCCGGATCGCGGGGGGCGGCCTCGAGCTGAATGACCCGCAGGGTCATCTCCACGAGCTCCACCCCTCGACGCTTGAGGTCGCGCTCGAGCTGCGCTCGAAGCTGCCCGCGAATGGTTTGCAGCGACTCCACTACCTGCGCCTCGCTCTTGCGAGCCACCTCCACTTGGAGATAGTGCTCGAGCAACTCGCGCACCATGGGCCCGAGCAGAGCCCGGGAAACCCGACGGTCGAGCATTCGGACCTGGGCCACCGCCTGAAAGGCGAGGAAAGACCCATCCTCGGTGAGGATTTCGAGGATCACGCGGACCTCCTTACGCTTCCGAGGAAGCGGGCTTCTCTTCGGTTGATTCGGTCGCCTGAGCGGTTGACTCGGTCGCCTGAGCGGCCTGGGGCTCGGTCGCGGCCTCGCTGGCTTCGGTCGCGCTGGCCTCGCTCGCGGGGGCCTCACCAGACGACGCAGCGGCCTCAGTCGTCTTCGCAGCGGTCTCGGTCGCCGTCGCAGCGGCTTTCTCCGCCGCGGCAGCCGGCTCAGGCGCAGCTTTCGTCTCGTGGCCACCGTGGCCATGACCGTGATCGTGCGGGGTGTGGCCGCCAGACTTCTGCACGCCTGTAGCACCACCGCCGATGGAGACCAGGATGTAAGACAGAATCGTCATTCCCACCAGCACGCCCAGTCCATAGGCGACGGCCGTGCCGAGAGCGATGAAGTAAGTTCCCATAGCTTTGTGTTCCTCCGTGGGCCCGAGGACCACCCCGGCCTCGGTGCCGTGAGTGCGCGACCGGCAGGGTCGGCACATTCCAGGGTAGTTACGTTCTTGGCCCGGGAGGCTCCTGCCCGTCAACGCACGAATTCCAACTCATGCGCCCTCGCACCCTGGCTCTGGGCTTGACACTCTTCCTGGGTCTGGCCTTGCTGCTCGCCTGGTGGGGCAGCCCCCCGCCTGTAGCCAACCTGGGTCCGCGCGAGGGACCGATCGTGATCCTGGGAGACAGCCTGGCCGCCGGAGTGGGCTCGGCCAGCAAGCAGGGCTTCGTCGGCCGGCTCGAGCAGCGGCTGGGAGTGAGCATCGTCAACAAAGGCATCTCCGGCAACACCACCCGCCAGGGGCTGGATCGGCTCGAGCGCGACGTGCTGAGCCTCAAGCCCGCCCTGGTGATCGTGGAGTTGGGAGGCAACGACTTCATCCAGAAGGTGCCGCCCGACGAGACCTTCGCCAATCTCGAGCAGATCATCGCCCGCATCCAGGCCCAGGGCGCTCCCGTGCTGCTGCTGGGGGTGCAGGGAGGGGTCTTTCAGGACAAGGCCGGAGGACGCTACAAGTCACTGGCCCGGAAAATGAAGACAGCCTACGTAGCCAATATCATGGACGGGATCTGGACCAACCCGGCCCTCAAGGACGATACCATCCACCCCAACGACGCCGGCTACGAGCGCGTGGCCGAGCGAATTGAGCCGACGCTTCGCAGGATGCTCCAGGCAATGCAGCGCTGAATCAGCGCCCGGCCGTCTCCTTGCTCTCGTCGGCCTCAGCCTGAGGCTTGCCGGTGGGGGTCTTGCGGGACTCATACTCCCCGGCGATGCGGCTCACGTAGCCGATGGTTTCCTCATAGGGCGGGATGCCGCCGTGGCTCTCCACCGCTCCCGGCCCGGCGTTGTAGGCGGCCAGGGCCTTGCGAAGGTCCTGGAAGCGGCTCAGTTGCTCGGCGAAATAGCGAGCCCCGCCGGCCACGTTCTGGTGCGGATCGAAAGAGTCGGTCACGCCCAGGCCAGCGGCCGTGCCCGGCATCAACTGCATCAACCCCTGGGCTCCCGAGCGAGAGACCGCATTGGGATTGAAGGCCGACTCGTGCTTGATGATCAGCTCGAGCAGCAGCGGGTCGAGATTATTGTTCTTGGCCTCGCGCAAGATGACCTCGGACAGGTTGCAAAACTGCATCGAGCTGCCCTTCTGGCCGTAGACCAGGGTGCGCCGGGGCAACTCTTTGTAGCCGCTCTCGGCGAAGCTGTAGACTTTTGGGATGGGGCCACCGAAAATCGAGGAGCGATGGCTCCGCCGGGCCAGGCTGACGGGCGTGGCCGGCACGTTGACGATGAAGGCGTTGTCGTTGGAGTGGTTGCGCCGGGTGCGC
The DNA here is from genome assembly GCA_045863235.1 of Candidatus Xenobia bacterium. Lineage (GTDB taxonomy): Bacteria > Vulcanimicrobiota > Xenobia > Xenobiales > QWHO01 > QWHO01. The sequence goes on from BTUM01000004.1 coordinate 156,562, forward strand.
ATGACCTTCTTGAGGCGCTGGGCCTCCGGGTTGGTGTAAACCTTGACGGCCTGGCCGTTCTCATACTCGGTGGTCACATAGACTTCGGCTCCGGCGCTCGAGGAAATCGTCGCCATCGTCAGCAGGATCAGGGCCGAGGTCCTTAGAAGCTTCTTCAAGTTCCTGTTCCACCTTATTCAAGTTGTCAGCTCCCGACGGCGTCAACACGCTTCTTCGCACGCAGGGGTCTGCTTGCATTTGAATCAAGGTTGAAATGATTGTCTTTCCAGGGCCAGAAGTCCTCCCTGACCGGGGGGGCAGGACTTTTTTTGCCCCCACCCAAAACCATCCACGCCATGACCGAATCCGCGCCGGGTATAGCGTGAAGACCAACTGCCCTCGCTGCGAAGGCAGCGGCCAGTGCATCGAGTGCAAAGGCTCGGGGAAGGTCACCTGTCCCACCTGCCAGGGCAGCGGAGAGTGCACCACCCCCCGCGGCACCACCTTCAAGTGCAAGAGTTGCCAGGGGAGTGGCTCCATCGCCTGTCCGGTCACCTGTGACTCGTGCCAGGGCAGCGGCGTCATCACCGACAAACTGCAAAAACAGGTGCGCGAGAAGTACACCGCCCGCTTCGCCAACTACAGCCCGCTGAGCCGCATGACCACCTACCTGGTGGTGCTCGATGTGGTCTTCTACTTTCTCACCTACTGGGGGCCGCCCGATTTGCGTGGCCCCATCTTCAACGCCCTGGCCAACACGCCGGCTCTGTTTGCTGACCACGAGTACTGGCGGCTCGTCACGCCCGTCCTGCTGCACGGTGGGCTGTTGCACCTGGCCATGAACTGCTACTACCTGGCTCAATATTGCCCGCCCATCGAGGGAGCCTACGGCAGCCACCGCTTCCTCTGGCTCTACGTCTTCTGCGCCGCCACCGGCAACTTCTTCAGCTGGCTCGGTCACTGGGTCATCCAGGGCCAGCCCTATGCGAGCGTGGGCGCCTCCACGGCTCTCTTCGGGGTGGGCTCGGCCTACCTGGCTCTCTACTGGCGCTGGCGCCTGTTCGATCAGAGCGTCGTGCGCTGGTGGCTCGGCTATATGGGGATTCTGCTGGCGGCCGGGTTCGCCATGGATTTCGGCGGATACAACGTGCTCAACATCGACAACTGGGGTCACCTGGGCGGCGCGCTCGGGGGCCTGGCCTTCGTCTACCTCCTCCCCCGCCCCACCGGACACTGAGGTGTTGTCGAAGCGCCCCCCGGCGTGCATAATAGGGAGCCAATGCTGTCAGACAAGACCCTGCTGATCATCCTCTACGCGCTCGTAGCCGTGCGCCTGGTGAGTCACTTCCTCAGGCGCCAGGGGTGGCTCGAAGAGACCATCGACTCGCTGATCCCGGCGGGCGTCACCGCTCTGGCTGTCATCGCGTTCCTGGTCCGGCCCTACTACATTCCCTCCGGCTCCATGGAGAACACCCTGCTGGTCAGGGACCTCTTGCTGGTGGACAAGCTGATCTACCGCTTCAGCCATCCCAACCGGGGAGACATCGTGGTCTTCCGGCGCCCGGACGCTCGCCCTGACGACCCGGCCTTGATCAAGCGGGTGGTGGGAGTCGCCGGGGACGTGCTCGAGGTGCGGGGCGGCTCGCTCTACCGCAACGGCATGAAGGTGGAGGAGCCCTACATCAAGGAGCCCATCGACCACGACGACGGCCCCTACGTGGTGCAGCCGGGACACCTCTTCATGATGGGCGACAATCGCAACAACTCGCAGGACTCGAGGGTCTGGGGCCAGCTCCCCCTGACCCACGTGGTGGGACGGGCCGAGGTCATCGTCTTCCCCTTCACCCGCCTTCGTCTGCTGCGCTCACAACAGGGTGTGGCTCAGGAGTTGCCATGAGAAATGGCCCGTGCTATACTACCGCCTGTTCTGAAAGACTGAAAGGGAATCACCGGGATGAAGCTGATTAACGAACTCGAGAAAACCCAGATGACGCGCACCGATCTGCCCTCGTTCGGCCCTGGCGACACGGTCAAGGCCTGGCTCAAGGTGATCGAAGGCGGCAAAGAGCGCCTGCAGGCCTTCGAGGGCGTTTGCATCGCACGTAAGAACAGCGGCCTCAAGGAGTGCTTCACGCTGCGCAAGATCTCCAATGGCGTGGGCGTCGAGCGCACCATCCTGCTGCACAGCCCCCGCCTGGGAAGCCTGGAAGTGACCCGCCGCGGCGACGTGCGCCAGTCGCGCCTGTTCTATCTGCGCGACAAGGTCGGCAAGAAGGCCAAGATTAAGGAAAAGCGCCTCACCACGACCAAGGCTTAGCCGTTGTCGGAAACCCAGCTCTTCCTCGTCCTCTATGTGCTGGTCGGGTTGCGGCTGGTTTTTCATTTGTATCCCAAGCTGCTCGATGAGACCTGGCACCAGTGGCAGAGTGAGCTGATCGACGGAATGGTGGTGGCGGGCGTGACCGCCCTGCTCTTGATCAACTTCGTGGTGCGCAGCTTCTTCATCCCCTCGGGCAGCATGGAGCCAACCCTGCAGGTGGACGACTACATCCTGGTCAACGAGTTCATCTATCGCTTCGTCAAGCCACAGAGGGGCGACATCGTCGTCTTCAAGCCACCCGAGTCGGCCAACAGCAACCCCGACCACCGCGACTTCATCAAGCGAATCGTCGGTATCGAGGGCGACGTCATCGAAGTGCGCGATGGAGCCCTCTACCGCAACGGGTTTCGCGTGCAAGAGCCGTACGTGGCCGAGCCCATCTTCGGCGACGAGCCGCCCGTGCTCGTCAAGCCCAACCACCTCTTCATGATGGGCGACAACCGCAACAACTCACAGGACTCGCGCTACTGGGGGCAACTGCCAGAGGAGAACGTGGTGGGCAAAGCCTTTTTGATCTTCCTGAACTGGCGTGAGAAACGCCTCCCCATGGAGGTGCTGCGCACGGACCAGGGCGTTCCCGTCGTGGCCGACCCTCAGAAGTGACCGACAGCGCCTACTCCTGGTTTCCCGGCCACATGCGCCGGGCCATGCGGCGCCTGGAGCAAGACCTGGAGCTGGCCGATGCCGTGCTGTTCGTGCTCGAGGCCCGGCTGCCCGAGTCCTCGCGCCATCCCGAGCTGGAAGAGATGCTCCGAAAGCGTGGCCGGCTGCTGTTTTACGTGCTGGCCAAGGCGGACCTGGCCGACCCGGCTGCCACCGAGAGCTGGCTCACCTATCTGAGAGAGCAGGGCAATCAAGCGATCGCCCTCAACGCCGTCAAGGGCAGCGGGGCCGGCGCTCTGACCCCATCGCTGGAGAAGCTGGCCGCCCGCATCGCCGAGCAACGGGCCAAAAAGAAGCTCAACCCGCGCGATCCGCGCCTGGTTGTGGTGGGAATTCCCAACGTTGGCAAGTCCTCCTTGCTCAACCGGCTGGTGGGGCGCAAGCAGGCCATCACCGGCGACCGGCCCGGGGTCACCCGCGGCAAACAGTGGGTGGTGGCGGCCGGACGCTGGCAGGTGATGGACACGCCAGGCATCCTCTATCCCCGCATCGAGGGGATGGACCGGCTGGCCTGCCTGGCCGCCACCGGCTGCGTGCGCGAAGAGGCCATCCCCTCCGAGGAGGCAGCCGCCTACCTGCTGGCCCGACTGGTCAAACTGGGCCAGGCTCAGGCCTACATCACCGGCGAGGAGCTGCCTGGCGAGCCCTTCGAGCTACTGGAGGAGACCGGGCGCCGCAAAGGCTTCCTGCTCAAGGGGGCGCGGGTGGACACCGAGCGCACCGCCCGCTGGGTGCTGCAGGCTTTTCGCGAGGGTCGGGCCGGGCGCATCACCCTGGAGCTGCCCCCGAACGCGTGCACGACAGGGGCTTGAGAACGTTTCCAGAACCGCTCAGCCATGCCCACCACCTGTTTCGACCTGCTGGCCTGCTTTGAGCCCGCCAAGAGCCTGAGGGACCTGCGCCGCCAGCTCTCCGGCGACGAGGCCCTCCAGGCGGCTGCTCAGAGCGAGAGGAAACGGCTGGCCCGCATGTGTCGCGAGGAGAAGGCTCTCTGGAAGGAGGGTTGCCGCATCGTGGTGGGCACCGACGAGGTGGGCCGAGGGCCTATGGCCGGGCCCCTGGTGGCGGCCGCGGTGGCTTTCGCCTGCCCTCCCTTCATCCCCGGGCTGGACGACTCCAAGAAGCTCACCCTGGAGCAGCGCGAGGCGATCGTGCCCTGGGTGGAGCTGCAGGCCATCGCCTACCGGGTGGAATGGATCCCCCTGCAGGAGCTCAACCAGGGCAACCTGCACGAGCTTTCCCTGCGGGCCATGGCCCAGGCCGTCCGGGGGCTGGGGGTGGAGGCCGACCACATCCTGGTGGACGGGCGCTTCAAGCTTCCCCTGGACGTCGCCCAGACAGTGCTGGTCAAGGGCGACTCGCGCTCGGCCTCCATCGCGGCCGCCTCGGTTCTGGCCAAGGTCAGCCGCGACCGCTACATGATCGAGCAGGACCGCCGCTATCCCGGCTACGGCTTTGCTTCCCACAAGGGCTACAACACCCCCGAGCACATGGCCGCCCTCGAGCTCCTGGGCCCCTGCCCGCTGCACCGCACCCGCTTTGCCCCCATCCAGCGCTTCTTCAGCGGCCAGCTGACCCTCGACCTGTGATCGAGCTCTTGCTGCTGGTGGTGCTGGGTGCCCAGCCCTCCTCGTTCAGTTTCTACCAGACCGAAGGTTGGACCGGGGGGGACGGGGCTTACTCGGTCGACCTGGGCCGGGGGCGGACGCTCTGGCTCTTCGGCGACACCCTGGTGGGCCGGATCGCCGATGGCAAGCGAACCCAGATGGACATGATCCACAACTCGTTTGCCATCACGCAGGGCAACCAGAGGGAGTTCTTCCTGCACGAGCTCAAGCCGAGTGAGAAAGACAGCTACTACTGGCCCTCCGATGGCGTGCTGTGGAACGACAGGCTGTGGATCTTCGAGAAGAAGGTCCGCAATCAGCCCGGCGGCCCGCCCGGCCTCGACTTCGAGTGGGTGGGCGAGGATCTGCTCGAGGTCAAAAACCCCCAGGCCGACCCCCCCGACTGGACGATCGAGCGCCATCCGGCCGGTCCCTTGCACCCGGGTATCGCCTGCCTGGTGCACGAGGGCAAGCTTTACGCCTACGGGCTCAAGGACGGCAAATCGGTGCTGATCCGCTACGGCCACGACCTCGAGCCGGAGTACTTTTCAGCGGTCGAGGGCTGGTCGAAGGATCCTTCCCAGGCCTCCATCCTGTTCGAGCAGGCCGCCTCGGAGATGAGCGTCATGCCCTTCCGGGGTCAGTTCCTGGCCGTCTACACCCGAGGGGGACTGGGGCCGGAGGTGGTGGCCCGCACCGCTCCTCGCCCGGAGGGCCCCTGGAGCGAGCCGGTGCTGCTCTACAAGGCAGCCGAAACGGGCTTGCTGCTCTATGCCGGCAAGGCCCACCGCACACTGTCCGACCCCGACCGTTTGACCATCAGCTACTGCCGCAACATCGGAGCCCTGGAGGCGCACCGCGAGCGGCCCGAGGTGTACTTCCCCCAGTTCCTGGAGGTAAAGCTGCGCTGAGACAAGAAAGGCAGGGCCACCCTAGATTGCGAGGATGCTATGCCCACCTGTCCCAACTGCCAGGCTGAAGTCATCTCCGACGCCCAGTTCTGCGAGGCCTGTGGCTACCGACTGGGCCAGGCTGCCCAGCAGGGCAGCGTGGAAGTGCGCAACGTCGAGCGTCCGGCCGCCTTGCCCGGCTCGCTGCGCAACGAGATCCCCTTCCTGAGCGGGGCGGTGCGTCAGGCCAAGGCTCGTCTCGAGAGCTGGAAAGAGCAGACCGAGCGCGACAAGCGCGAGGCCCGGCGCGAGGAAGAAATGCGCAAGCAAGAGGAAGAGCAGGCCGTCAAGAAGGGCGGCAAACGTAGCATCTGGCTCATGCTGGTGGGCGTGATGGTGCTGGCGGCCTGGGTGTGGCTGATTATCCGTTTCCCCCCCAAAGCCAACCCGCTGCTCAAGTGGCAGTTGCTTCAGGAGATGCGCCGCGAATTCGGGCTTCTCGATTGACGCCGCGCTAACGGCCACGGCCGGGTGACGTTGGCACGCAGGACTCCCCCCGGATAACGGGAAACGCGGTCCATCATCAATCGGAGGGGGGCTTTCCTTTGCGCAAGTTCTTGGTCCTTTCCATTCTCATGCTCTGCGCGGCTCTCAGCGCTTGCAGCGGCAGTGACGTCGGCGGAACCCTCGCCGGTGGGAACCTGAACCCTATTCCTCAGGTCCAGACTGCGGAGATCGTGGTACGGAGCGTCCTGGCTCGCGTCATCCCGGCCTCGGTCACGGGACTGCGCTTCACCGCCACCGACGCGGCTGGCAACGTCGTCTTCGGGCCCGAGCTCCGGGCCAAAGCGGCAGTGATCACGCTGGTCGTTCCCATCACGGCCAAGAACCTGACCATCGAATATCTCGAGGGCGACACGGTCGTGGGCCTCTTCAACCAGGCGCTCGACCTGACGGCTGGTGGGAGCTTCACCATCAACGACCCGGACTTCGTGGACGTCAACGTGGTGACGCTCCAGAGCATCACGGTCAATCCCTCCAATCCCTCCCTGGCGCCTGGCTCCCTCCTTCCCTTTACGGCCATCGGGAACTTCTCCAACGCAACCTCCAACCAGCTCGGCGCCGGCGTGGTCTGGGCCAGCAGCGATCCAGCCGTCGCCACCATCGATGCCAACGGCCAGGCGACCGCTCTGGCGGACGGCACCACTACCATCACGGCCACCTTCCAGGGGGTCAGCGGCAATACTACCCTGACCGTCACCACCCCGGCGGTGGTCCCGGTGGCGACCAGCCTTGTCATCACCCAGCAGCCGGTGAACAGCCAGGCGACCGTGACCATCGCGCAGGTCGTGGTCGAGGTTCGCGACCAGAACAACGCGCTTTTCACCGCCGCGTCGGTGCCAGTCACGCTGGCCTTCGGAGCCAATCCGGGTGGAGCCACTCTGGGCGGAACCCTGACCTTGAACTCCGTCAACGGAGTGGTCACCTTTAGCGACCTGACCGTTTCGGCGGCCGGCACCGGCTACACGCTGGCGGCCAGCTCGCCCAATTTGACCGGCGCCACCAGCAACGCATTCGACGTGCGGCCGGCACCCGGCACGGCCACCTTGTTCGCCCTTCCCAACGCCGGCTCGCTCCCGGCCGGCATCTGCGCGGGCCCCGACGGCAACATCTGGTTCACCGAGTCCAGCGCGATCGCAGGCAGGATCGGCCAGATCACCACCGCCGGGGTCATCACCGAGTTCAATACCGGCCTCAGTTTCCCGATCCAGTTGCTGGGGATCTGCTCGAGCCCGGCCGAGAACCTCGTCTACTTCACCGAGCGAAACGGACCCCCGTCACCACCCTTCATGCCGGCCGGCTCGCTGGGCCGGGTGGGCACCATGACCATGGCCGGGGTGGGCAACGAGTTTTTCACCGACAACGCTGGTGGCTCTCTGCCCGCCGGTATCGCACTGGGCTCGGACGGCAACATCTGGTGGACCATGTCCTCCAACCAGGCTCCCACCGACGGCTCCACGATCTTCCGACGACTGACTACCCCACCTTTCACGTCCGCCCCCTTCTCGGCCGGCATCTCTGCCAACCCGACCCTGAGCGATATCTGCGCCGGACCGGACGGCAACATGTGGTTCACGGAGAACGCCCTGGCCCAGGTCGGCCGCATGGATACCAGCGGAGTGGTGATCAACGAGTTGCCCTGCGGCGCCTTTCCGACCACCATCGTCTCGGGTCCCGACGGCCGCCTCTGGCTCATCCGCGACGACCTCGCCATCGGTGGGGTGGACGCGATCGAGGCCATGACCACCGCGGGAGCGGTCACCACCTTCCTGCTTCCCGTCGACAGCAATCCTCAGGATATCTGCGTGGGTCCCGACGGAAACCTGTGGGTCACCCTGACCAGCTTCGACGGCGTCTCGCCCACGTCAGGCCTGGTGCGGATCACGACGGGGGGCGTGATGACGACCTTCCAGGAGCCGACCATGGTCAACCCGGTGGGGATCTGCTCGGGGCCGGACGGCAATCTCTGGGTCACCTGCGCCATCGGGAACGCGATCGCCCGGGTCGTTCCGTAGTCTTGACGGAAAGGAGGCGGGAGCAGGGTCTGCTCCCGCCCTTTCCGGGTCAGCGCGCTTTGAACACCGAGCCCGACCGGGGTGGCTGCTCCAGCGTGGTGCCCGCCAGGGTGCCCTGCCCGTAGATCCGCTCCAGTCCGCTCAGCTCCAGCGTGCACCGCTCGGTGTCGCGGCCCGCGTTGACGGCCACCACGAGCTTCTCGTTCTTCAGCGTGCGGCTATAGACGAACAGCTCCCCGCTGGCTGAGATGGGGGCGTAGTCCCCCCGCCGCAGGCACTTATACTTGTGGCGCAGCGCGATCAGCTCGCGAAAGATGGCCTGCAGCTCTTTGTCCCAGGTGCTCTCGTCCCAGGGAAAGGCCTTGCGGCAGTCAGGATCGCGTCCCCCGGTCAGCCCGATCTCATCGCCATAGTAGACGCAGGGAGCGCCCAGGAAAGTCATCTGGATCAGCGTGGCCAGCTCCAGGCCGCTCCGGTCCCCCTGGCACAGGGTCAACACGCGCGGCGTGTCGTGGCTGTCGAGCAGGTTGAGCTGCACCGAGCTGATGGCCTCGGGGTAGAGCTTGAGCACCTGGTCCATGGCCAGCTGAAAGGCTCGCGCGTCCAGGGGCTCTTTGGTCCCGTACTGCATTCCCTTTGTCAGGGAGCGATCCCAGCTCTTGAGGCAGAAGCCCAGCACCGAGCTGGTCCACAGATAGTTCATCACAGCGTCGAACATGTCGCCCTGCAGCCAGCGGCGCGCGTCTACCCAGATCTCGCCCACGATGTAGCACTCGCGGTTCTTCTTGCGCACCCGGCGGCGGAACTCTTGCCAGAAGGAATCGTCGTCGATCTCGTTGGGAACGTCCAGGCGCCAGCCGTCGATGCCCTGGTCCACCCAGTGAGAAGCCACTCCCCACAGAAACTCGCGCACCGCCGGGGTCTCGGTGCGGAACTTGGGCAGGGCCGGCAGGCCCCACCAGCAGGCGTAATTGGCCGGTTTGCTGTCGTCGTAAGGACTGAGCGGCCAGCCGTGGATGGTGAACCAGTCCAGCCAGGGCGAGTGGAGGCCGTTCTCGAGGATGTCGTTGAACTGGAAAAAGCCCCGGCTGGCGTGGTTGAAGACTCCGTCCAGCACGATGCGCATACCGCGGCGCTTGCACTCGGCCAGCAGCCGCTCGAAAGCCCTGTTGCCCCCCAGCAGCGGGTCGACCTGATAGTAGTCGTAAGTGTGGTAGCGGTGGTTGGCGGAAGACCAGAAGATGGGGCAGAAGTAGAGCGCGTTGATGCCCAGCTCCTGGAGATAATCCAGGTGCTCGAGCACCCCCTCCAGGTCTCCCCCTTTGAAGCCGTGGGCGGTGGGAGGATGCTCCCAGCCCTCGAGATTGTGAGGCTTGACAAGTTTCTCGCTGCGGGCGAAGCGGTCGGGAAAGATCTGGTAAAAGACGGCGTCGCGCACCCAGTCTGGAGTGTCGATCTTGGCAGCCATCAGCGCTGGGATTTCGGGCCGCGAAACCGACTTCCCCCTTCGAAGCCTTGTTCGAAATGAGATCCGGCCGCGGGGTGCGAAGGGCCCGCGCCGGAACAAGCCATGCACACCGGAGGACTGTCTTGAAGTTACTTGGCACGATTAAAGTTCGCCCCGAGCTACCCAAACGGCTAGCGGGGTTGGGCCGGTTGGCCCGAAACCTCTGGTGGGCCTGGCATCCTGAAGCCGTGCGGCTCTTCGCCGATCTGGACAAGCGCCAATGGCAGAGCGGGCGGGAAAACCCGGTCCGCTTCCTGGCCCTGTTGCCGCAAGACCGGCTGGAGAAGGCGGCCGCCGACGCTGCCTATTGCAAGCGGTACGATCAGGTCATGAACGAGTTCGACGACTACATCAAGCGCGAGGATACCTGGTTCAAGCGCAGCTTTCCCAAGCAGAGCGACCAGCTGATCGCTTACTTTTCGGCCGAATTCGGGCTGCACGAGTGCCTGCCGATTTACTCCGGCGGCCTGGGCGTGCTGTCGGGCGACCACCTCAAGACGGCCAGCGATCTGGGCATCCCCCTGGTGGGCGTGGGCCTGGTCTATAACCATGGCTACTTCGTCCAGCGCATCAACCAGGAAGGCCAGCAGGAAGCCAGCTATCAGCGCCTGGATTTCGACATGGCCCCCATCCGCCGGGCCACCGACCCCGACGGCCAGGAAGTGATCGTGCAGGTGGAGATGCCCGACCGCCGCGTGGAGGCCCGGGTCTGGTTGGTGGAGGTGGGCCGGGTGCGGCTCTTCTTGCTGGATACCGACCTGCCGGACAACTCTGACTCCGACCGGCGCCTTTCGGCCCAGCTGTACGGGGGGGACATCCACATGCGCATCGCCCAGGAGAAAATCCTGGGAATCGGCGGGGTGCGGGCCCTGCGCCAGATGGGCATCGCTCCCACCGTCTGGCACATGAATGAAGGCCACTCGGCCTTCCTCACCCTCGAGCGGCTGCGCGAGCTGGTCCAGAGCGACGGCCTGAACTGGCACGAGGCGGTGGAAGCGATGGCTCCCTCGGTCTGCTTCACCACCCACACCCCGGTCCCGGCCGGCCACGATGTCTTCGACCAGACCATGATGGAAGGCCACTTCTGGAGTCTGCGGGCGGCCCTGGGCATGACCGCGGACGAGTTCATGAAGCTGGGCCAGGAAGGAAATCCCCCGGGCGGCCTCTTCAGCCTGACGGTTCTGGCCATGCGCATGTCGCGCTATCGCAACGGCGTGAGCGCCCTGCACGGCGAGGTATCGCGCTCCTTGTGGACCAAGGTCTGGCCGGGCCTGCCCGAATCGGAAGTTCCGGTGCGCCACATCACCAACGGCATCCATGTCCCCACCTGGTTGGCTTCCCCACTGGCCGACCTGTTCGACCGCCACCTCAAGGAAGGCTGGCGCCACGAGCCCCAGGACCCCAAGAACTGGAAAGAGGTGGACAAGATCCCCACCGGCGAGTTGTGGAAGGTCCACCAGGGCCTCAAGAAAGCCATGGTGGATGCGGTCAGAAAGCGCATCAAGCTGCGGGCCGCTCGGCTGGGTGAGCCGGTCGGTCGCCAGGGCGCCGCCGCCGACGTGCTCGACCCGGACGCATTGACCATCGGGTTTGCCCGCCGTTTCGCCACCTACAAGCGAGCCGTGCTGCTGTTTACTGACCTTGATCGCCTGCACCGCCTGCTGCACGACCCCCAGCGCCCTATGCAGCTGGTCTTTGCCGGCAAGGCCCATCCGGCCGACCTGCCGGGACAGCAGTTCATCCGGCAGATCTACGAGTTCTCCCGCTCCAGCGAGTTCGCCGGCAAGGTGGTGATCGTGGAGGACTACGACATGGAGCTGGCCCGGGCTCTGGTGGCCGGGGTGGACGTGTGGCTCAACAACCCGCGCCGCCCGCTGGAAGCTTCCGGCACCAGCGGCCAGAAGGCGGCCATGAACGGAGTGCTCAACTTCAGCGTGCTGGATGGCTGGTGGGCCGAAGGCTACAACGGCAAGAATGGCTGGAAGATCGGCGAGCCCATCGAGTTCGCCACCTATGACGAACAGGATCTGGCCGACGTGACCAGCCTCTACGCCACGCTGGAAGACGAGATCATTCCGCTCTACTATGACCGCGACCGCAACGACCTCCCCGCCCTCTGGGTGGACCGCATGAAGGAGTCGATCCGCACTTTGTCGCCGCTTTATTCGACCCACCGCATGCTGGTGGACTACTGCAACGAGATGTACATTCCGGCCGCCAAGCGGGCCCGCGAGGTGAGCGCCAAGAACTTTGCCCAGGCCCGCTCGATCGCCGAGTGGCGGGGGCGCGTCAACAAGCAGTGGAGCCATGTGGCCATCCAGGCTCAGATTCCCGCCGAGGACGAGATTGCCCGCGGGCAGAAGGTCTCGTTCCGGGCCTGGGCCACACTGGGCAAGCTCGATCCCAAGGACGTGCGGGTGGAAGTGCTCAGCGGTCCGGTCGAGAACGGCTCGGTCAAAGCTCCCGCCACCACCGAGCTGCGCTACACAGGCCGCGAGAACGGGGTGCACCTGTTCGAGGGCGAGGTCGCTCCCCAGCAAACCGGCAGCATCGGCTTCGGAGTGCGGGTGCGCCCGGTGCACCCCGACCTGAAGTCCCCGGACGAGTCCGGCAAGCTGACCTGGGCCAGCTCCATCAACTGAAGGACTTCCTTCGAGGCCAAATCAACCGATGTGGCTAGCCCCCGACCGGGCCGTCCGGGTGGCCGAGCTTCTCTGAAACGCGCTGGTTACGACCTGCAGGTCTCGCCGCCCCTTCCACCTGGCTTATGCGCCGGGGTGCGAAGGCGGGCTCCAAAAACGTCGCATTGACCAGAGCTCGACGCCAGTGGTTCAGACCCGGGTCGAAGTCAGAGCCGCCCAGCCCCAACTCCACCAGGTCGGCCATCCGCGAGTCGGCCCGATAGCGGGCTGCCACGGTGCCGAAGAGGTAATCCCAGAACGCGAACAGGTTGGAGTAGTTGGAATCGAAGTCGGCCCGCTCGCGACTATGATGCATGCGATGAAAGCGTGGGCTGGCGATCAGGTAGCCCAGAGGACCAAAGTCCCAGGGCAGATCGGAGTGCTGCAGGAACTCCACAACCTGAAAGACGAGCAAGACAAGAAAGGCCACCTCGGGCCGAGGAATCCCAAGAAGCAATGTGACCAGCATCACTGTGACGACCCGGACGAAGAAAATCTCGGCCCAGGACTGGCGAGCTCCGGTGAGGATGGTAAACTCCTCGGCCGCGTGATGGAGCCGGTGGAAGCGCCACAGGAAGGGAACCCGGTGCAGCAGCAGATGGGCCAGATAGTGAGCCAGATCGGTGGCCACCAGCCAGAGCGCAACCTGCCAGAACAAGCCCGCAGGCGCGCCCAGCAGCCCTGAAAATTGCCAGTGGGGCTTGAGCAGGTGGAGAGCGCCCGCTACCAGGCCCGGCAGGGTGACCAGAGCCAGGAGGGCAGGAAAAGACCCGAGCAGGGTCAGCCGCGCGAGCCAGAAGACCAGGTCAGTACGAGCGCTGCTACTGTTCGACCACAGACGCATCCAGGAGGAAGGCTTACGATACAGCCAGGTGAGCAAGAAGTGCTCCAAAAGCAGCACCGCCAGCAACAGGCAGGCGCTGCCCAGGAGCCACTCAAGGCTGGTCTTCGGCAAGGACCACGGCCAGGAAGACGCACAGAAAACCGTTGAAGAGCAGCCACAGCCGGCTGAGGATGGCCGGGATGTAGAGCACCGTGGCCGCCCCCGTGATGGCCCCGAAGAGCAGGTGGGCCGCGATGCCCGCCGTCAGGCCGGCCACCACGGCGCGCAGGAAGCGGTTCTCCACCACCAGCACGGCCAGGGCCATCGGGATCAGGCAGCTATAAAAGATCGGGTTGGCGTGGCCGCCCGCTCCCAGCAGCAGCATGTCCCACTGGGGGAAGCCCGAGGTGAGCATCGGGTTGAGCGGCACCTGGTTGCCCATGAACAGCGGCAGGAAGAAGAATCCTGAAGAGCCCACGATGATCCCGGGCAAAGTGGCCATGGCGCTGATGAGTGCGCCCCGCCGGAGCAGGGGCAGCAACACGAAGGCTCCGATCACCACGGCCAGACCCAGGCGCCAGGCTCCATAGACGAAGCCGGCCTTCCAGACTGCTTTGCTGGCATCCATGATGCCGGCGCCGTAGCCCTTCTGCTTGCCTTCCTTGCCCTTGGAGCGCGCCGTGCTCTTCATCATCGCCTCGACCGCCGAGGGATTGGTGACGCCCAGGCTGGCGATCAGGGCAGCTTCTCCGGCTGCGTGGGGACAGGCCATGGAGGTGCCCTGGAAGTAGAAGTAGCCGCTCTTCTTGTGATTCTGCACTTCGATGGTGTTCTGCAGCACCCCGCCGGTGGCGTCGTTACGGGTAGAGCCGCCGGGCGCAGCGAGGTCGATCTCGGGCCCAAAATTGGTGTACCAGGTCAGGTTCTCGTCGCGATCCACGGCCGACACCGAGATACAGGCCGAGTAGGCGGCCGGATAGGAGGGCCGGTTCTTGGACTCGTTGCCGGCGGCGCAGACCACGGCCGTGCCGTGGCTCTTGGCATAACTGCAGGCCTCGTCCATGACGGTGCTGGGGAACGGGCCACCCAGGCTCATGTTGATGGCGCTGGCCCCATGGTCAGCAGCAAAATTGATGGCGTCGGCGATGTTGGCCACCGAGCCCGAGCCGCCCTTGCTGAGCACCTTGACCGGCATGATGGCGGCACCCCAGGCCACACCCACCACGCCTTTGCCGTTGTTGGTGGACTGAGCGATGGTGCCGGCCACGTGGGTTCCGTGGCAATGATCGTCGAGCGCCTGCACGCGCTTGTTGACGAAGTCGTAGCCCGGCACGAAGCGGGTCTGGTCGAGGTCCTCCACCTGGTGGAACGTCTCGTAGTTCTCATAGGCCACGCCCGTGTCGAGCACGGCCACCACGGCGTTCTGGCCGTTGGACCAGGGCCAGGCCTCGACCGCCTTGACCTGGGTCATATGCCATTGCTGATTGAACATCGGGTCGTTGGGAAAACTTTGAGCAAAGTAGAGATAATTGGGCTCGACGTGCTGCACCAGGGGATCCTGAGAAAGCTCGGCCAGAAGCGAGGGCAGGCGGTCCTCCGAGACCTCGGCAACAGTCAGGCCAGCCCGCACCGAGTTCTGAGAGTTGTAGCGCAGGTCGACCTCGAGCCGCTGCTCCAGGGCCACGATCTCAGCCGAGGAGGCGTCGTCCTCGAGATCCACCACCAGGCTGCCCTCCAGCCGCTGCAGGCCACCGGGCAGGGGGCCCGGCCCATCGGGGTCGGCAAAAGTGGTGGGGGCCTCGGACTGGTCGGTGGCCACGCCCACCCGGGAGAGCCGGAACTGGTCCTGGCCGCTGTTGTCCCACCAGACGGTGGCGGCCAGGGCCATCAGGATCAGTGCCAGCGGAATGGTGCGAAGCAGGCGTCGGGTCATCGAGGAACTCCTTAGGGTTCAGAGTGCGCGTGTATTCCTTGCTGCGCAGGCGATTCCTTCGCCTGCTCCAGGGTCTGGCCCACGTTGAGCTCGACGGGCACCTCGACCCCGGTCTTGAAGTTGCCGAGCAGCACCTGGATCAACTCCACGCAGCGCTCGCCGTCGTCTCGCGCGGCAGCCTGGCGCAACTCCTCGAGCTGCGAGCCCGGCCAGTCCGGTCCGGGGGGCGCGGTGGTCACCTTCATGATCTTGGGAGCCCCGCTGGGAGCGGTCTCCTCGCCCTCGTTGACCAGGCCCTCACGCAGCTTTTCGCCGGGTCGAATGCCGGTGAACTCGATGGGGATGTCGCGGTCGGGCTCAAACCCCGAGAGCCGGATCAGGTTGCGGGCGAGATCCACGATCTTGACCGGCTGGCCCATGTCCAGAATGTAGAGCTCGCCGCCCTTTGCGATGGCGGCCGCCTGCAGCACCAGGGTCACCGCCTCGGGAATGGTCATGAAGTAGCGCGACATCTCGGGATCGGTCACCGTGACCGGCCCACCCTTGAGGATCTGGCGACGAAAAGTCGGGATCACGCTGCCCCGGCTCCCCAGCACGTTGCCAAAGCGCACGGCCACGAAGCCGGGGGCGCGCTGGCTCACCAGCAGGAGCTCGCACATGCGCTTGGTGGCCCCCATGACGCTGCACGGATTGACCGCCTTGTCGGTGGAGAGCAAGATGAACTTCTCCACCCCGTGCTGGCGCGCGAGCTCCATCACTTGCAGGGTGCCAAAAACGTTGTTGGAGACAGCCTCGGAGGGGTTGGCCTCCATCAGGGGCACATGCTTGTGCGCGGCCGCGTGGAACACCACCTCGGGCTTGTAGAGCTCAAAGAGCGAGCGCATCCGGCTCGGGTCGCGCACGTCCGCGATGTAGCAAGCGATTTTGTGCTCGCGTAGCTCCAGGCTGATCTCGTAGATGCTGTTCTCGCCCCGACCGAGTAGAATCAGCAGCTTGGGAGAGAACCTGCTGACCTGGCGACAGATCTCCGAGCCGATCGAGCCGCCTGCCCCGGTGACCAGCACGGTGCGACCTGCCAGGTAGGAGGCCACGCCCTCCATATCGAGCCGGATGGGGTCTCGCTCGAGCAGGTCCTCGATGCGCACTTCGCGCAGCAGGTTGGCTTCGGCCAGCTCGGTCAGCCCGGGAGCCACCCGCAGCTCGACCTGGCTGCCGGCCAGGCCGTCGACCACTTTGCGCACCAGGGCCGGAGCCGGCTGGGCCAGGATGACCTGGCTGACCGCCAGCGCCTCGACCAGCTCGGGTAAGTCCTCGACGGACCCCAGCACGGTCACGCCGTGGATGCGAAGGCCGCGATGGTCGGGTTGATCGTCTACCAGGCCGACCACCTGCACGCGTCCGGGAGAGCGGCGGAGATCGCGCAGCACCGCCTCGCCGGCATCACCGGCACCCACGATCAGCACGCGCTTGCCGACCCCTCCGCGCTGCCTCTCGCTGGCCAGGCGCAACAGAAAACGAATCCCGCCGCAACCTGCCACGGCGATGAACCAGCCCACGATGAGCGAGGTGCGCGGAAAGACGGCTCCCCCGGTAAAGACGACCGCCACCTGGAAGGGGACGAAGGCGATGGTGATTCCTGCCACGATCGAGAGGAGATCGGAGACGCCGGCATAACGCCAGACCTTGTGGTAGATCCCGAGCAGCCAGAAGACGAATACCACGGTGGTGGCTACGCTGGGGTAGAACCAGGCCACCGGGTCCAGAAAACGGGCCATGGCACCGTGGTCGAAGTCGAGTCGGAGGGCCACGGCGCCCACCAGGCTCAGCATCACCAGGAAGAAATCTCCCAGCGCCAGACCGACTTTGGTGCGAAAACTCAAGCATTGAGGGCTTCTGTTCCAGGCGGGGAGCCTCCTGTCGCGAAGTTCGGTCGCGGGTTGTTACAAAAGTTTTACAAGCCTCCGGTTGGGGAACTTGCCCCGGTCGGTTACAATAGGGGCAAGCCACAAGACTGACCGGGAGGCCAATCCGTGCTCGAAGGCATCGACCGCATCGAAGGGCGTATCAAGCAGATCGAGTCCCGCATCCAGGGGCCGCCGCCTGACTCGGCCTATTTCCAGCACCTGATGAGCCAGTCCGAGAAGAGCCTCCAGAACAAGAAGCCGGCTCAAGACGCAGCTTCCATGAAGCTCAACCAGTACAATCCCCAGCAGTGGGGCGGCAGCACCAACCCGCTGAACCTCACCCCCCTGGCCCAGAACAACTCGGTTTCCTGCGGACAGACCAGCGTGGCCATGTGCGTCAACACCCTGACCGGCCAGAACCTCAAGGACTATGACATCGACGCCAAGTATGGCTTCGAGCTGATGCGTGCCCTCAATACCGAATGCCAGCCCCACGGCATCACCTGGGCCGACGCGGGCAACATCGGGGCCGACAAGTGGCCCCTGATCGAACAGAAGGTCAACCAGGAGCAGACTCCCGTCATCGTGGCCCTGAACGGGCCCGAGTTCTCGGTTTCGGGAATGGGCCACATCGTGACCATCATCAAGGTGGACGGCGACAAGGTCACCTACGCCGACCCGGCCACGGGTACCACACGCACCACCACCAAGGCCAACATGAATAACGCTCCCTCTCACCCCGACGGCAACTTCGTCTTCTACGGCACCCGTCAGGACACCGCCACCAACGCTTTGTTGCCTGACACGTAGGGTCTTTACGCCCCGGGTCGAAGGGGCCGTCCGCCCATGCACGACCTGGTTTGCATCATCATGGCCGGTGGCGCTGGAACGCGCTTCTGGCCGGTCAGCACCGAACGAAAGCCCAAGCAGTTTCTTCCCCTGGGCAGCGAGCGCACGCTGCTGCAAGCCAGCTGCGACCGTCTCGAAGGCCTCTGCCCCCCCGACCGCACGCTGGTTTTGACCTCTCGCGCCTACTCGGGCCTGGTGCGCGAGCAAGTCCAGGTGGGCCACGTCGTGGGTGAGCCCTGCCGGCGCGATACCGCTGCCGCCGTGGCCCTGGCCGCTCTCCTCTGCCGCAAGCTCTACGGGAACGCGACCATGGCAATCCTGACCTCGGACCATCATATCGAGCCCGTGGATCGCTTCCAGGCCTGCCTGGCCTCGGCCGCGCGGGGAGCCCGTGACTCGGGCAGGCTGTACACCTTTGCCATCCCGCCCACCCGGCCCGAGACGGGCTACGGCTACCTCGAGCTCGGTCCTCGCCTCGAGCGCCCGGACGCCCTGCACCACCACGAACTGCTCTCGTTTCGCGAGAAGCCCGACCGCATCACAGCCCGGCACTTTCTTCAAGAGGGGCGTTACTACTGGAACAGCGGCATGTTCTGCTGGACCACCTCGGCCATCCTGGCCGAGCTCGAGGTCCACCTGCCCGGCCATCTCGAGGCTCTGGCTCCGGCCGTGCAAGCTTATGGAACCGACCGGTTCGAGCAAGCGCTGGAGACAAGCTTCCAGCCACTCAGCCCCATCTCCATCGACTATGCGGTGATGGAGAAGGCGACGCGACGCGCCGCGGTGGTGACCGACTACGAGTGGAGCGATCTGGGCGGTTGGCAGGCGGTCGAGGACTTCCTGCCCGAGCAGCAGGGCAACCGACATCGGGGACGCCTGGCCAGCCTGGCGTCGAAGGGAAACGTCATCTACTGCGAAGAGCCCGAGGAGCTGGTCTCGCTGGTGGGGGTGGAGAATCTGGTGGTCGTGCGGGCCGGGAACCGCACCCTGGTGGCCCACCGCGACCACCTGGAAGAGGTGAAGAAGTTGGTAGGAAGCTTGAGCGCCGAGGAACGATGACACTGACCTGTTTCAAAGCTTACGACGTGAGGGGCAAGGTGCCCTCAGAGCTCGATGGCGAGCTGGCCGAGCGCATCGGGGCCGCCTATGCCCAGGTGCTCAAGCCGGGCACGGTGGCGGTGGGCCATGACATGCGATTGTCCAGCCCCGAAATTGCCTACGCCCTGGTTCAAGGTCTGACCCGCGGGGGGGCCAACGTGCTCTTCCTGGGCCAGTGTGGCACCGAGGAGGTCTACTTTGCCACCTTTCACCGCCAGCTCGACGGTGGCATCATGGTGACCGCCTCCCACAATCCGGCCGACTACAACGGCATGAAGCTGGTGGGGCGCAACGCCTCCCCCATCGGCCGCGACAGCGGGCTCAATGAGATCGAGCAACTTGCCGCTGCTCCGATCGCTCCCGGTCCCTCCCGGGGCAAGGTCGAGGGCCAGGATCTCCGCGGCGAGTATCTCGACTTTTTGCTCGAAAACTTTGATCTCGAGAGATTGAAGGGCCGCAAGATGGTCTGCAACGGGGGCAACGGGTGCGCCGGCCCGGTCGTGCTGGCCATGGCCGAGAGGCTGGGCTGGAACCTGCAACTTTTGCACGGCGACCCGGACGGCAACTTCCCTCACGGGGTTCCCAACCCGCTCCTGCCCGAGAAGCGCCACCACACGACCGACGCCGTGCTCAAAGCCGATGCCGACCTGGGAGTGGCCTGGGACGGCGACTTCGACCGCTGCTTCTTCTTCGACGAGCACGGGGAGTTCGTGGACGGCTACTACCTGGTGGGCCTGCTGGCCGAGCGCGCCCTCTTCTTCAACCCGGGCGCCACCATCTTGCACGATCCTCGCCAGATCTGGAACACCATCGAGCGAGTGGAGAAGTCGGGAGGGATGGCGGTACAGATCCCCACCGGTCACGTGTTCTTCAAGAAGAAGATGCAGGAGCTGCAAGCCGCTTACGGCGGGGAGATGTCGGCCCATCATTACTTCCAGCGCTTCGGCGGCTGTGACAGCGGCATGCTTCCCTGGCTCTGGGTGCTCGACTGGATGAGCCGCAAGGATCGTGGACTGGCCGAGCTGATTCGCAACGCCCGCAACAAGTATCCGGTCAGCGGCGAAATCAACCGCACGGTGAAGGACGCCGGTGCCGTGATGCGGCTGGTGCGCGAGCGCTACGAGCCGGAATCGATTCGGGTGGACACCATGGACGGCATCAGCCTGGAATTCGCCGACTGGCGCTTCAACCTGCGCGCCTCCAACACCGAGCCTTTGTTGCGGCTCAACCTGGAGAGCCGAGGCGACGAGGGGCTGGTCTCCAGCAAAAAAGACGAGCTGCTCGAGCTCATCGAAGCCCAGGGCTGACCCCTCCGCGTAACCGGAAGTTCATAGACTCGATACATCCTGGCCGGATGGCTGCGCTAGAATCGGGGTGCTCAAAAACCTGGAGGCATCCCATGAACGTAACCGCCCTGGCAGCACGTCCCATCTCCTACAACCGGAGCGCGAGCAGCGCGCCAGCAAGTAGCCAAGAGAGCCGCGAGGAATCCTCGGGCCTTGGCGCCGTTGGACGCGGAGCGGCCGCCCTGGGCGGCGCCGCCGCCGGCTACGTGGGCGCCTCGGTGGCCGGGGTGGGAACGACCCTGGCCGGCTCGCTGATGACCCAGGTGACGCTCGGGATGCTGCCCAAGATGCAGCTCGCCGAGGGCACCGTCAACCTGGTCAACAACGTCTTCGGCCTGAGCGTGGGCCTGAGCTCGCTGGCGGCCATCGGTGCCGGCGTGGCGGCGGGAGCCGTGGTCGCTTACCAGGCTTCTGCCGGAGCGGAGAAGGTGGACGACGCGATGCGCGTGGACGACCTCCAGGCTCAGGCTAAAGGGGGCTTCATGTCCCGCACCCTGGCCGAGTTGAAAGATTACGGCGCCGACCTGCGCTCGAGCCTGAGCAATCTGCAGGGGGCCGCCTCCTTCGGCAGCGCCGCCAAGTCAGGCTTTGACGCCGGCTCGGCCCTGGGCGCGCCTATCGGAGGAGCCGCCGGCAAAGTACAGGGACTGGGCTGGGGCATCGCGCTCGGGACCATCGCCGCCCTGCCCATTGCGGCGGCGGCCCCGGCCGTCTTGTCGGCCCCCCTGATGATCGGATTCGCGCTGGCAGGAGGCGCTCTGGGCGCCAAAGCCGGGGAGCCGTTGGGCGCCTTCGCGGGCAGCCTGGCCGGCGGAGCCGCAGGAGCGGTGCTGGGCGCAGGTTACCACGGCGTCCGCTCGCTCACCGGGAAGGATTGATCACTCCTCCATCTCGGGATTGAAACGGAACAGCCTGGCCGGCCGATGCCGGCCCTTGATGATTGTTTCGTCGGTCTCGATGACCACCCCGGCTGAGAGGATCTTCTTGCGAAAGTTGCGCTTGTCCAACGTCTTTCCCAGGATGATCTCGTAAAGCTTCTGGATCTCGGTCAGGGTGAACTTCTCCGGCAACAGCCGGAAGGCGACCCGAGAGGACATGATTTGCGAGCGTAACCGGGTCAGAGCCAGATCCAGGATCAGGTCGTGGTCGAAGGCCAGCTCGGGCAACTCGTAGACCGACCACCAGCGCACCTGACCCGCATCGCCGGAAGCCTTCATGCGCAGGCGCTCGGACAGGATCAGCGCATAGTGGGCCACTGTGATCACCCGCGTGCGCGGGTCGCGCTCGGGATCGCCAAAGGCGCGCAGCTGCTCGAGATAGACGTCCGAAACCCCGGTTTCCTCCTCCAATTCCCGCTTGGCAGCGGCCATCAGGCCTTCGTGCTCGCGCACGAAGCCGCCCGGCAAGGCCCAGCGCCCCTTGAAGGGCCAGTCTTTGCGCTCTACCAGCATCACCTGAAGCTGGTTCTTCATGGCCGTGAAGACCACGAGGTCGACCGCCACGGAAGGCCGGAAGTAGCGAGTGACGTCGTATTTGCGGGCCTCCGGAGAGCGCTTCTCAGCTTCGACGCTGGCTCGGATCTGCTCGGGGGTTCGCACGTTGAGGTAGGTCATGGCGGCCGTCCCTTCGTGCTGGGTTAGAGGAAAACCCTACCGCTGGAGGAAGTCGAAGCTCCATGTCCGAGGCTCAGGGGGCGAAGCGATTCGGCCTGACCTACCGCCTGAAGAACGAGGCCGCTCTGAAAGCATGCGAGACGGCCCGGCAGCGCCTTCAGGCTCAGGGGGTGGAAACTTACACCCTGGACGAGGTCGTGGAAGGCGCCGAAGCGGATGTCTTTCTCAGCTTCGGGGGGGATGGTACCTTGCTGCACGCGGCCCGGCTGATGGCTCCCCGAGGAATACCCGTGCTGGGCATCAACCTGGGCCGGGTGGGATACCTGTGCGCCCTGGAGGAGAGCGGGGTGGAGTCAGCTCTGGAGAAGCTGCTCGCAGGTCGCTACCAGCTCGACAGCCGGAGCATGGTGCGGGCCCGAGTCGTGCATCGTCGCGAGCAGCTCTGGCAGGTGGACGCCCTCAACGACGTGCTGGTCGGTGGCAGCACCCGCACGGTCACGCTGGAAGTGCACATCGACGGCGAGTTGCTGGGCACCCTGCGAGGAGACGGGATCATCGCCGCCACCCGCACCGGCTCCACCGCTTATGCCCTGTCAGCGGGCGGGCCGGTCCTGCTGGAAGACTCCCTGGTACTGGTGGCATCCAACGCTCTCTTCTCCTCTTTCTTCCGCAGTCTGGTGGTGCACCTGGATGCCACCGTTCGGGTGGTGAACCGCACCGAGGTGGCTCGCCCCTACGTCATCGCCGATGGACAGAAAGACTACCAGATCGAGGACGGCACCGAGGTCGAGATCCGCCGCTCTCCGGTGTCGGCCCTGCTCGTCGACCTGGGCCTGGAAAGCCCGGTGGCGAGGCTGCGGCGAGGTCATCAAGAAAGGGCCCAAACAACGTGAGCGACTTTTTCCGAAGAACCGCCGAGCAGCTCAAGAAGCTGCTCAAGGAGTGCGAGCAGCGCTACCAGGTCGTCGAGTCCGAGGTGGAGGCCCTTGAATCTGGCCCCAACACGCCCGAGCTGGAAACGAAGACGCGCGAGCTCGAGCAGCTCGAGAGCCTGCGAGAAGGCCTGGAGGAAGCTCTGTCCTACTGCGACTGAGCAGGAACCCGACTGACAACGACGCAGTTCGGTCCACCATGCTCAAGCGCCTGGTCGCGACCGTCATCGTCCTGACTGTCCTTTTCGCCGCGGGGTTTGCCCTCGTGCTGAACCGACCGGTGCCAGGCCCGCAAACTTTCGATGTCCGCGAGGTGGTTCGCAATCTGCCCGTGAACCCCGAGGCAAGCCAGGAGCAGAAGGAGCTGGCCCGCCAGGAGTTGACCCGGTCACGCGAGCGCTTGACGGCCCTCAAATCAACCCTGCAAGCCCCTGCGCCCACCGACCTGACGGACCTGGAGGGCCAGCTGGCTTCCTTGCAGGCCCGATTGAAACTGGCCGATTCCGGTACACTCAGCCACGACATCCTGGAGCTTCGCAAACTCTGGATCAGGGGACGCACAGAGCTGGTGGAACTGGTTCGCCGCGAGCCAGACCCCGACACGCTCCCCCCCATGCCGCTGTTTGACCTGCAAGCTTACGGAGTGCTGCGCGGAACCGACGATGCCGAGAGCTATCTCAACGAGTATGAGGCTGCTCAGGAGACTCTGGTAGACTACTATCGCCACCAGCGGGCAACCTGGGAGCAGGCCCTGATCGCCCGACTGAGACTGCAGAACGCTCTGCGACAACTGCGCGAGGATTATCTCGCGCTGGCCAATCGCCGGGGAGTCTCATTGTCGGAACTGGGCGGGGAGGACTTCTTTCAGGCCATCCAGGTCGAGCTCGATACCGTGAGGGTGAAGGCGACCCACAAAAGCCTGCTCTTCCGGCTGCACGTGTCCAGTGACCTGAAGGCTGGCCACTATGGGGCCATTCTGACCGAGATGGCCCTGCCGGTCCTTGCACTGAGTCTCATCCTGGCGGTCTTCTTGCCCGGGGCCGGCCGCATCACGCTGCAGGGTCGCCAGGGGCGGCTGCTCTCAGGTCTCTTCCTGTTCGCAACCCTGCGGCTGGCCGCGGCTGCGCTGAGTCAGGTGGAGCTCATGCTGGAGCTCGGGGCGCTGAGTTACCTGACTGCCAACGTGGCTCTCTACCGCGTGATTCGGGATGCCAGCGAGCTGATCGGGTTGCAGGTGGTTCGGACCCTCCGCTTTCGAGATTCGACCGCGGGCCGCCGCCTGGTGACCGCCTCACTGTCCTGGCTGGCGGGGCTGCTGCTGCTGCGCGACTCCTTCCTCGAGCTGGTGCGCCTGTTGACCGTCCGCGGCCTGCTCTACTGGACGGTGGAGGCCGTCTTCGAATGGGTCCTCCTGGCCTTCTACCTCGCCCTGGCCTACTGCTGGCGCTCGGAGATCGTCTTCCAGCTTCAAAACCTGGCGGGTCCACGCCGCAGCGCGAGTCTGGCCTGGCTCGAGAAACCGGCGGCTGCCCTGGTGGCTATGCCCGTGCTGTTCCCGGTCTGGCTGGGCCTGGACCTGATCTTCGGGTTGGTCCTGCTGCTGCAGCGGACCGAATTCGGACGCCGCCTTGCGGCCGGAGCCATGCGTCACTACCTGGAGCGTCTCCGGGGCCGGACGCTGGTGCCCCGAGGGGCTCCGTCCGACTATGCGGCGAAATTCCTGGCCACTCGACCTCCCATCCAGGAGGTGATTCCGCTCTGCGACCCGACCTTCTTGCCTCGATTGACCGGCCGAGTTGAGGCCTGGATCGAGCAACCTGGCCCTGCCAACAACCGCCTGACCCTGGTCGGGCGCAAAGGGTCGGGGGTGACCTCGCTGGTGGACTATCTTCAGCATCTTTACCGCGAGCGAGTGCAGTTTGCCCGGGTGAACCTGCAAGATCGCCAGCTTGACCTCTTCCATGGCCTGGCCTCGGCCTTGAAGCTCGACTCGGTGCCGGAGAGCCTGGAGCAGGCTGCCGAGCTGCTGCGCCAACGCCCCGCGACCGTCCTGGTGATAGAGAACTTCCACTTCCTGTTCCTGTCGGCGCTGGGAGGGTTCCAATCTTTGCGCAACGCCCTCCTCCTGGCCCGGATGACGCCCCACAACGTCTTCTGGATGTTTACCGGTGGCTACCATGCCCAGGCTTATCTCAATCGGGTGTTGGTGGCCGATTTCGTCAGCGACTTCTGGCTGCAGGTTCCCCTCTGGAGCGAGCAGGCTCTGCGCAAGGCCATCCTCCATGCCCATCAAGCCAGCGGCCTGAAACTGACCTTCGACCCCGATCTGGGCAGCTTCCCCGAGGAGACCGGGGCTGATCAGGGCCTGGAAACCCAGTATTTCCGGATCCTCTGGGAACACTCGGGGGGAAATCCCTCCACCGCCCGCCATCTCTATCTGCGCTCGCTGGACCCGAGCGAAGACGGTCTGGTCGCCACCCTGCCTCCTTCCAACCAGGTGAGTCGTTTGCAGGCTGCACCGACCGCCATGCACCTGGTGCTGGCGGCTGTCATGCGGCATCAGGGTCTGACCGAGGGCGAGGTCGCCCGGGTCACCGACCTGGAAGGTCGTGTGGTGCAACTCTCTTTGATGCAGGCGCTGGAGTGGGGAGTTCTGGAATGTGACCACAGGGGCATGCACGCGGTGCACCCGGCCTGGGTCAAAGACCTGGAGGTTCTTTTGAAACGGAAGAACATGTTGTATGCCCTCTGAGCAACCCGCCTTTCTGCAGCTGATCCGCCTGGATACGGCAGTCTACGCGGGCCTGCTCCTGCTGGGCGCGACGGTGCTGGTGCGCGGTCTCAACCGGGCCGCGAGCGTGGCCGCGCACATGGTGCCGGCGCGCCGGTTGACCATCCTGCAACTGCAGACGATGCTGACCTTCCTGGTCTACATCGTGGCTGGCTCAGCCCTGGTCGCGGCCTTGCTCTGGCCCAGCCCCCAGCTCTTGCTGGCGGCCTCGGGCAGCGCCGCCCTGGCCGTGGGCTTTGCCCTCAAGGACGTGGCTTCGTCGCTGGTGGCAGGGCTGATCATCGTGCTCGACCGCCCCTTCCAGGTGGGCGACTGGGTGCAGTTTGGCGACCATTACGGCGAGGTGGTGAGCATCGGCATTCGCACCTCCCGCATGGTGACCCTGGACGATAATCTCGTCACCATCCCCAACTCGAGTTTTCTGACCGGAGCGGTGGCCTCGGCCAATGCCGGGAACCTGGACATGATGGTGAGCGTGCCGGTGCACGTCGCCCTGGACGCCGACCTGGAGAAGGCTGTGAGCCTGGTGCGCGAGGTGCTGGTCACCAGCCCGTACGTCTACCTCAACAAGCCGTGCACCGTGGGAGTGGCCGAAGTCAGCGAGGCAGAGCAATTCTCGCTGCTGCTTCTGGCGCGCTGCTACGTGCTGGATGTTCGCTTCCAGAAGGCCCTGACCACCGACATCACCGTGCGCACGGCCCGCGCCTTTCGCCAGGCGGCAATCAAGCGCCCTGGTCCGGGCTGAAGCCGGCCAGCGGCCGCGACTGAATGTCGTAGCGGATGGCCAGCATGCGCAGGGCGAAGACGAACACGATGGTGACCCAGGCCGCGGCCACCTCCGACAACCCGAGCCCCTTCAAGAGCAGTAAGAACAGCCCACAGCCGGCCAGAGCGGCCGCCTGCTCCAGCGTTCCGGGCAAGAACATGGCGACTGGCTGGCGCAGCAGAACATCGCGCAGAATCCCCCCTCCCACCGCGTTCACCATGCCCACCACCACCACGCCCAGCAGGCTCAAGCCGGCCTGCAAGGCGTGGCACATCCCCACCGAGGCGTAAGCTCCCAGGCCCAGAGCATCGACCGTGGCTACCAGCTGAGCGCCCCGGGGCAGGCGGTCGAGCCACCGGCCGAGGAGCAGAACAAGCAGAACTCCCAGCAAGATGATCTCGAGATAGGCCGGCGAGCGCAGCAATAGGGGAGGGCCGTTCTGCAAGAAGAGCCCGTCGCGCAGCAGGCCTCCGCCGGTCGAGGAGATCATGGCCACGGTCAGGATGCCCATGATGGCAAACCCCCGCCGCGCTGCCAACAGAGCCCCGCTGACTGCCCAGATCAAGGTAGCCAGGTAGTCGAAGTAGACCGGAAGCTGAAAGTGCAAGCTTAACCCAGGGCCTGGACGAGGGCCATATCTGCACAGGCCTCAGCGCTCATGAATTGGCTCCTCCCGACCTGTGCACTGGACTTGCAGCTCTTGTACCAGGCGGCCTCCATCACACTGGCCCGCCAGGGCGATCAGCACCAGCTCGCTGGAAGGCCTCTCCTGGGGGAGCCAGGCGCGGTGGGGGGTCAGGGTCCAGCGCCGACCCATGCGCTGAAAGACGTAGCGCCGGGTCGGCTCCTCGGCCAGGTAGAGAACGCCCTTGGCGCGCAGCACCGCGTCAGGCCAGCCCTCCAGGCAGAGGCGCAAAGAGCGCTCGGACAGGGGCGACTCGGTTGCAAAGCTCCAGGACTCGTATTCCGGGTGGCTCTCCGACTCGCTCGAAAAAGCCCCGGGGCTGGCCGCCAGCCCGCCCAGCAGGTCGGCCGGAAGGTCTCCGAAACGAGTCTCCACCAGTCTGGCCTGGGGGGCAAGGCTCGCCAACCATGCGCGCAGAGCGGCCCGCTCGCTCTCGGCCACCAGGTCGAGCTTGTTGAGCACCAGCAGGTCGGCGCACTTGAGCTGGCGCTGGACCGAGTCGCCCACGAACGGGTCCTGGCTCTTCTCGCGCACCGTCTCGGCATCAGCTACCACCACCACCCCGTCGGGGAGAAAGGGAGCCACGTGGCCATAGCAGGCGATGCGCTGGGGGTCGGATACGCCGCTGGCCTCGATCAGCACGTGCTCGGGCGGCGGGTCGCGCTCGGAGACCAGGTGCAGGGCGTTGGCCAGCCCGTTGGACAGGCTGCAGCAGACACAGCCGTTCTCCAGCCTGAGCACTCCGTCAGCCTCGATCAGGGCGGCGTCGATGTTCAGGCTACCGAAGTCGTTGACCAGAACCGCG
This sequence comes from Candidatus Xenobia bacterium, assembly GCA_045863235.1. Taxonomy (GTDB): domain Bacteria; phylum Vulcanimicrobiota; class Xenobia; order Xenobiales; family QWHO01; genus QWHO01. The sequence continues at coordinate 184,390 of BTUM01000004.1, forward strand.
TAGCGACGACCCCGGCTGTGGCGCAGCAGGTGGTTGAGCAGGGTGGTCTTGCCGGCCCCCAGATAGCCCCCGATGACAGTGAGAGGGATCTCTTGCGCACGGCTGGACATGGCCGCGCTTTCGGCCGACCTCCCGCGCTGCCCTGCACTGCCCATCCCAGCAGATGCTAGCCTCTCTCTCTTTTCCGAAAGGCCTCCTTGCGCAACTCCATGACCTTCTCGGGGATCCCCTCCTCGTTGGCATACCTCTGCAGGAACTCGGCCGCCGGTCCCGGTCCCATCAGCCGGGCCACGAAGGGCACCGCTGCCATTCGAGCCGGCCTGGAGAGATAACCCAGCCGCCGGGAGACCAGTTGCTGGAACCCCGGCCCCAGACGCTCGAGCCAGGAGTAGGCCTCCCACGAGACGTCACCGGGACCCTGCCCGAGCAGTTCGAAGAGATCGTCCTCCCAGGCCAGTGGGGAGAGGTCGAGCTTGCGCAGGTGGCGCAGGAACGGCATGGTCGCGGCAGGGATGAACTCGCGCACGACCTGGGGATGCTCGCTGAAAAGCTCCATGAAGCTGACCACCTTCTCGAGCTGATCGCCGGCCGGTGTGCCCAGGAGCCGTAAGTAAGAGCGCAGCAGGGCCTGGGAGGTCAGCTGCTGGCTCTCGAGCATCCAGACGACCAGCCGCAGCCGCACCTTTCCCAGCCCATCGATCTGGTGCAGGTAAGGCTCGAGGGGCTCGAGGCCGGGCTCCCAGCCAGCCTGACAGCCTCCCCCGCAGGCGTGATAGAGTCGGGCCAGGCGCCACAGACGGGCCGGGTTGGTCTCATCGAGCAGGTATTCCGAGCGATGGGCCGCCCCGGAAAGTGCCTCCACCTGCCCCAGTCGGTCCAGGACCGACTCGTCCTTGCCGCTGGTCACGTAGCGCAGGGCCGCAGCCGAGTGCTTGCCCAGACAGGCAAGATCGGCGCTCAACCCGGGGTGGGCGGTCTCCTTCTTGCCGAATGGCCACATCCGTGCATTTTCGCTCCCACCGAGCGCTCAGCCTCTCAAGGGTTCAGCAGCCTCCCCAGGAGCAGGGAGGCGAGCAGCAGCAGGGTGATAACCAGCGGAGCCAGCACCCGAGCGCGGGCCGAAACCGGAGCCCGCAGCCAGGGGCTGAACCAGCGGTTGGCCAGCGGGATGAGCAGGAATCCGGTGATGGAAACGGTGACGATGTTGCCGATCAGCATGCTGGTGGCTGGATCGAGCCCCCTGGTCAGAGGGTGCAGCGGGACATTGGTGATCATGACGGTGGGATACAAGGTCAGCAGCACCAGCAGAGACTGTTTCCAGGCCGCCGGTGGCTTGCGACCCTCGACCGGGAACCAGCCTTCGAAGGCGTGCAACGAGGTCTTGAGGGCATAGCCATACTCGAACTGCTGGCGAGCTTTCTGCACCAGGTCGAGGCGGACTTTCGAGTCCACCCAGTCCACCACCTGATCGGTGCTCCCGAACTCCATGATGGTCCGGTACTGGAGCACGCCGGCGCTCTGGGCGGGCAACTCCTCGAGGCGGCACTCCTGGCAGCCGGCTTTGAGAGCCTCCGCTTCCAGCGCCTTCTCCAACTCCAGAAAGAGGGCCTTGCTGGCTGCCGGCACCCGGTGCTCCACCACGAAGCTGGCGCCGGGGTCGTGTCTGGCCTCAGTCTCGGACGGACTCAGGGGCGCGCACCATCAGCCAGGGTGGCAAGTCTCACCTGCGCGCGCCTCGGGGTTGCAGCCAACTTCATCGTCTCTCCCGAAATTGAAGTGGAGAGGCGGGTTCGCTGAGGCGACTGTCGCTCCTGCGGGACGGGACCGTCAGGGATCCGGGATGCCCAGCTTGTCCTGCGGGTCGAAGCCTCGGTTGAGTCCGCGCTGGCTGTGCAGATCGGGAAAGTTCTCGGGGGCGCCTAGCCGCATGATCGTTGCCGCGGCAGAACAGGGTCAGATCTCCCATGGACGCTCTCCCAGGAAGGCATGATCCGAAGGGGGAATCCAGCTCCCGTGAGGATCTTCCTGCGGCTGGCCTTCTTCTTGATCTTGCTCGGGGCCACGGTGGCCGGGGTGTACCTCCTGCCTCGCTGGAGCGAAGATCGCGATCTACGCTTCCATAACCTGGCCGTGGGCAGCCCCATGGCCCAGCACAAGTTTCACGCTGGCCAGCGCCTGTTCGTGGCCTTCCAACTGCGCGGCTGCAGCCGGGGCCGCGACGGCCAGTGTCGCGGGCGCCTGACGGTGAGCAGCAAACCGGAGGGGGTCTTTCAGGACCTGTCCACCCTCAACCACCCCTTCACCTTCGAAAAGCGCAGCGCCTACACGTTTCTCGACTACAAGGAGTACCTGGTCATCCGACGCGATTTCGTCGGCCGAGCCGAGCTCGAGTTCAAGGTCGAAGACGAGGCCGCCCACCGCACGGTGATCGACCGGGTGGTCTTCCAGGTGCTGCCCCCACTGCCGTCCGAAGCCCCTTGAGGTCGGGTCGCTGCACAACAATTGGCCCCTAGATCACCACGGGGGGCGGCTCCGGATCGTCCTCCAGCAGGTCCCTCAAAATGGTGTACCCCATCGCAGCGCCCACGATCGCAGCTCCCGCCAGCGGGTTGAACACGCCCACGGTCATGCCTACCGCCACCGCTCCGTTCACAGCGGCCGACTCGTAGTCGCCCTGGGACAGCTCGTAGCCAGCGGCTCCCGCGAAGAAGACGGCTCCCAGCACGCCCAGCACCTTCCCGACGGCGGCCACGCGCCCTGTCCCCAGCGTCTCGGCCAGGGCTCCGGACTCGCCCAGCATGCTGCCCAGGGCCGTCACGGTTGAATCCAGGGAGTGCCAGGTGGAGCTCTGCAACAGCGAATGCAGCGCGACGCCCGCACCCAGGCCAAACAGCCGCGCCCGCCAGGCAGGCGGCAGGAAGTGCGCCAGGGCGGCTGCATCGCCCATCGTGCGCAGGTTCTGCATCTCGCGGAAGAGCGCGTCCGCGGCCGTCTCGCCCGGCAGCAGCTTGACAGCCTCGTAGGGCTTGCCGTCGATCCAGACCATCCCCTGGGCGTCCACCTCCAGGGTCTCCTCCCCCACCATGAGCGTGGCCGTGCCGTCCGGCCGTTCGACGATGCTGACATCCGAGCCCGGGAACCAGCTCTGCGTGGTGACCTCGCCGTTCCGGGTCCGGTTCAGGCTGGTGGCGGCGAGATGGCCGTTCAGGCTCAGCGCACGCACCGCGGTACCGTCCCCCTCGAGGTCGCCATACTCCTCGACCTTGACCTCGCCGCCGTCCCGAGTGGTCGTGGTGGTGCTGCGGTAGCCCCGGTCAGTTCCCTCGAGCTCGCCCTCCAACTCCGGCACGGTGTTCCAGCGGAGGAGGACCTGAAGGTCAAGGAAGGTCTCTTCTTCCAATCCGACAGCTTCCACGGTGTGCGTCGCCACCAGGACCTGATCCCCGTCCATCGTGTAGAAGTGTCCGGTGCGCAGGGTGCCGCCGTCGTTCCATACGGCGCGATCCTCGGTCCCCACGGTGGTCACGGTCTGGTCGCCCGAAGTGGCAACCGTCACGCTCAGGAACTGGCCCGATTCCTCTTCGCTCAGATCTCCCTCGACGTCCAAATCCAGCGGATACTCGGGCGGGCTGACCGGGACGGTGTCGCCCGTTGCCGTGAAGACCTGTTGCTCGTAGGTCGTCGCGGTCCCCACCAGAGTTGTCCCCTCAGGGCTGGTGACGGTCATGGTCGTGGTCAGCTCGCGCGTTTCCCCGCGCTCTCCCTCGCGCACCTGGTCGGGGGGCATGCTGGTGCCCTCCGGAAGGTACTGCTCGACGTCGCCCTCGACGCCTTGTGAGGTTGTCGTTGTGGTCGTCACGACATCGCCGCTCTGAACGACCTGCTCTTCCGTCCAGCCACCATCGGGGGTACGGGTCAGAGTCTCGGTGTAGAGCACGCCGTCCCGCTCGTAGGTGGTGACCCAGGTGCCGTCGAGCTGGTGCTCCATCGTGTAAGCGACGCCCTCGTCCTCAAAGGCGTAGACCGTGGCTCCCGTGTTGGGGTCGACCGTGCTGGAGGCGTCGGGGGGAACACCGCGGTGCTCCCCGTCGAGGTGGATTCCCTGCGCGCCGGCGCTTACGTCGCCGGACTCGTCAGGCGGAGGAGGCGGTGTCGAGAGCTGCACCGTGTCCACCGGGTCGGCGCTTTGCGTGGAGGCGGTCCGGCTGACGGACTTCGCCGGGAGGGCCATCGAGACGAGCGAGCGAGTTGCGACCGGAGCGATGGTGGAACCCATGCCCCAAGACTAGTTCGGTAACCTTTGAAGAACTTTTGCAACACCCGTTCGAGGAGCACGGCACCATTCAGTCGGCGCTTAAACCCAGCCGGTCAGGCAGTAGACCGCGATGACGAAGAACACCGACAGCGTCTTGATCAGGGTCAGGGCGAAGATGTCCTTGTAGCTCTCGCGATGGGTCAGCCCGGTGATGACCAGCAAGGTGATCACCGCCCCGTTGTGCGGCAGCGTGTCCATGCCGCCGGAGGCCATCGAGGCCACGCGGTGGAGCACTTCAGGCGATATGCCGAAATGGCGAGCCGCCTCGAGATATTGTTGACCCATGGCCGCCAGGGCGATGGACATGCCCCCCGAGGCCGAGCCGGTAATGCCGGCCAGCACGTTGACCGAGACCGCCTCGTTGACCAGCGGATGGCTGAAGGCCGAGCCGATGACAGCCTTAACGGTGGCAAACCCGGGCAGGGCCGCGATCACGCCCCCGAAGCCATACTCTGAAGCAGTATTCAAGCTGGCCAGCAACGATCCGCTGACGGCCAACTCGAGGCCCTTGCGCAAGCGCTCGCCGATGCGCCGATAGCCCAGCGCCAGGGTGACCAGGATGCCGGCACCGAGGGCCAGCTCGATGGACCAGATTCCGGCTACTTTAGCCACCTCGACCTCGTGGCCGGCCACGTCCAGGGTGCCCGGATAGGCGGCCTTGAGGTTGAGTAAGCGGTTCACCGCCGCCACCGTGACCAGGGGCAGCAAGGCCTGAAGCGGGTGGGGCAGGTTCAGGTCGCTGTCGAGCTCGGGCTCGTTCCGGTGCCCTTCGCCGTAGTCTTCTCCGCGGGCGATGGCCCGGCGCCGCTGCCATTCGAGGTAAGCCATGCCCAGCAGGCCTACGAACAGGGCTCCCAACACCCCCAGTGTGGGCGCGGCGAAGAGCGTGGTGCCGAAGAAGGTCGTGGGGATGACGTTCTGGATCTGGGGGCTGCCAGGCAGGGCGTCCATCGTGAAGGTGAACGCGCCCAGCGCGATGGTGCCGGGGATCAGCCGCTTGGGGATGCGGGCTTGCTTGAAGAGGGTGGCCGCGAAGGGATAGACCGCGAAGGCGACCACGAACAGGCTCACTCCGCCGTAGGTGAGCAGGGCGCAGGCGGTCACGATGGCCAACATGGCCCGACGGGCCCCCACCAGGCGCACCATGGCCTGGGAAATCGCGCTGGCCGAGCCCGATAGCTCGATCAGCTTGCCGAAGACCGCGCCCATCAGGAAGACCGGGAAGTAGAGCTGCAAAAAGCCCACCAGCTTCTCCATGAAAACGTGCGAGTAGAAGGGGAGAACCTGCTCCGGGCCGAGCGAGAGGGCCACCGCCAGCAGGGCGCACAGAGGAGCGAAGAGGATCACCGACCAGCCCCGGTAGGCCACCAGCATCAACAGGGCGAGGGCGAGAAGGACGTAGGCGATATCCAGCATTCCCAGAGGTTACCCGGGGGCGTTGCAAACCTGTTGCAACTCAGCTCGGGCGACGCTCTCAGGCCCTGCTCGTAGCCTGTGGTGAGAGTCGTTCAAGGTACGCCTCCTGGCTTGACTGAGTGTGCGCGGGACTGTAAAATTGGGTGATTCTATGGCCGCGCTTCCGGCCTCCAACGAAGCGACCGTCCATGACCGCAACCTTTGGGCTGCGCCTCTCACCGGACCCCTCCCCCTGGTCGAACCCTCGCCTCCGCAGGCTTATCCGCAGGCAAAAGTACCAGCAAAGACGACGACTTCGATCTCATCGCCAGACCCTCGCCATTTATGGTATGCGGGCACTGCGCGGGGTGGATAGCTGCGAACCAGAGTATCTGCTCCTTGCCAAAGCCCTCGTGGAGGAGATGGGACCCTCCAGGACTTACCAGGAGAGGGCCTGGCGCCTGCACGAGGTGCTCGAGCGCTGGTTTCGGCACCGGCATCCGAAACGCCGACACGCAGTCTGCGACTGCGAGTTCTACACGGACGAGCCCTGGTGGAACATGGACCCGGTCGCGCCCGACAAAGTCATTGAATTCAGCCCGCAGTGACGTGAGAGCCTATGCGACTCTGATCGGGCTTAAGGCAGAGCCTCCCAGAAGCAACGTCGAATGGCCGAAGCCCCAAGAACGCTCGGCTCGATATCAAATGAGTAGAACCTGTCCTTCTGGCCTGCGAAGGCCGCGTTGATGTCAGCCAGGTAAGCACCGCAACCTACCGCAATTTCTCGCAGCGCGACGTTATACTCTGGAAGCAGGTGGGTCGCTGGCTCGAACCAGCGAGCGCCGCTAGGCAACTGGCCCGTTCCATCAGTCGGGTCGTAGATGTTACCCATCACCAGAGTAAGGTCGTGATATGCCGCAGCCAGCTGGCTGATAGCCAGCTCGATTCGTTGTCGGAGAGTGTTGATATTTTCCCCGCCGGTCGGCCGAAGTCGACCGATAAGGTCATTACCGCCGATCGTCAAAGTGACAAGAACCGGTCCTGATGCCTCCGGGAGATCCTGTAGTGTGCTCAGCAGGCCGCGACTGTCCAACCCGTTTCTGGCCCGCGGAACCATCCTACAGGCCGGGCTCAGGTGCAGCAGATCCCGGCCCCGGAACTCGGGGTGCCGCTCGTCATGATTGGAATACAGCAAGGACGCGGCCCCCAGGCCCGGACCAGCGTAATCATCGATGCTCATGCTGTCGCCTAGAGAAAGGTACAGCTCAAAGCTGTGAGAAGGCATCACTCAACAAACGACTTGAAACGCTGGCCGAACTCGGGGTGGTCTACCAGATCATTGTGACCGGCTCCCTCAACTCGCCATAAAGTGGAGCCGGGACAAGCTTCGTGAAGCTTCTGGCCCATCTCGAACGGGATCGTCTGGTCCTTGTCGCCGTGCATGATGAAGACCGGGATTTTCAGGTGCTTGATGCGAGCGAGGTTGTCGTAGCCGTCGATCTGGCGGGCAGCCACCTCGCCCTTGCGGTGGCGGGCAACGTCGGTGGTGCTGGTGAACGTGGCTGTGAGCACCAACCCGGCACAGGGGCGCTCCTCGGCGAGATAGGTCGCCACGCCGCCTCCCAGGGAATGGCCGTAGAAGATGAGCTGCTCTGGCTTGAAGCCTCTGCGGAGGGCCTCGTCGTAGGCCGTCAGGGCGTCGAGGTAGAGCCCTTGCTCGCTCGGTTCGCCCTGGCTCTCGCCATATCCCCGGTAATCCACCGCCAGGACGCCCAGGTCAAGCTGGCGCAGGCATTGGAACACCCCGCCGGAGCCGGTCAGGTTGCCGCCGTTGCCGTGGAAGTAAAGGACCAGCGGTCTACCCTCGGGCGGGGCGAGATACCAGGCTTGCAGCTTCAACGCATCGGGCGTGGTCAGCGTAAGTCTCTCCACGCCGGCCGGCAGGTCCTCGTAACGCTCCTTGCTGGGGAAGTAGAAGACGGAGCGCTCCAGCGCGGTATCTGGCTCGGCTTTCACGGGTGTCGCGGACGCCGCAGGATGAGACGCGGTCTGCGAGGGCTCCGTGGTGGCCGACGTCGAGACGCAGCCTGTCACAAGCAGAGCTGCCAGGAGAAGCTGTTTCATCCGCTGAGGTTCGCTGCCAGGAACTCGTGGACCTCGCGGTGGGATCTTCACCACGGCCGACGCTCCCCGATTGCCAGCTCTGGCCAGACTCCGCTCTGTGACCCGGAGCACAAGCCTCCTGTGTGGCCGGGCACAGAAGTGCCAGCCGACCAGGGGTAGGATCACGTGCAGGAGGACGAAACGATGCAGATTTCAAGCTTCATGAGCCGCGCCGCCAGGGCCCTGACGCACCTGTGGAACCTGGCCACGGACGATGACTACTGCTTGCTGGCCGACTTTGTGGCCGAGCCTGTTCCGGGACTGACCTGGGTTGGAGCAGCTGAGCCGAAAACGGCTCCGCTCACTCGCAAAATGCCAATCGAGGAGTTGCGAGCCCTGGGCCATCACGCCCGGCGGGTGCGCGTGGGCACCCAGACGAGGAAGCTCTCCCTGGCCGAGCTACCGCCCGCAGCCCGACTCGGGTTGTTTCAGCCCGAGCTGGCAGTGGACTCCGAGCGGGTGGTCTGGCCCGAGCTCGAGCTGGGCGAATTCGTTCTGGAGGGTGATCCCTGCCCCAACTAAGGCGGCACCCCTCAGGCGCTCCGAATCGGCTGCCCGCAGTCGTGGCAGAAGGCAGCGTGAGCCGGGACGGTCACCCCGCAGGCCGGGCAGGAGGGTGTCGTGGACTTGCCGCAGACCGAGCAGAACCTGGCCCCGTCCACCAGCTCTGAATGGCAGGAACGGCACGATCCTCCGGAGCCCGCTCTGGCGGTCGGTCGCTCCTCGGGAGTCGGCCCGTCGACCGGGGCAGCGCAAGCCCCCTCCTGAGCCTGAGCCGACTCCTCCCTCCGAGCTGGCTCCTCAGCTCGAGTTTTTTTTGCCGTTGCTTTCCCCTTGCTCTTGCCCGGAGCCACCTGGCGGACCGCCGTCCCCAACCAGCGCAGCCAGTCGCCCCCCAGCGACTCCTCGGCGGCGCCCTCCCAACTCGCCCCCGGAGCCAGTTGCCCACTCGGGATGGGGCGCTCCAGGGCCTTGTCCAGCCTCGCGTCCTGGGCGCGGGAGCGCTCCTTAAAGGCGGTCTCGTCCACACACTCTGTCGCCGTCAGCACATAGGCCGCGCATTCATATCCTGCCAGGCAGTCGCCCGAAGTGCGAAAGGTCAGGCTCAGGCTCGAGTCTCCCCAGGCCAGCACCAGGTCTGACCCGCGCAGCAGCAGCGCGAAATCATCACCCGAGGAGAGCGAGCGCTCGCCCTCTACCCGGCAGGCCGGCCACTCCTCTCCGGGCGCCCAGACCACGGAGCCCAATAGAGCCTCTGCCTGGCCGGCCAGGGCCCGGGCCTGGGCCAGGGCAGTGGGGCTGCCCGCCTGCAGGGCCTGTCCCAGCCCTTCGGCCTGGGCGATCAGGCCCTGGGCCAGCGGGCGGGCCGGAGCCGGCAGGTGGCCCTCAGTCACCCAGACCCGCCAGTTCCGACTCTAAGACCACGAAGGTGCCCTCCGACTCGGCCAGGGCCTGCAACCCGTCCTGCACCGCCTGCTTGGAAGCCTCCACGGCATGCGTCGTGGCGTCGTAAAGTTTCAGGTTCACGTCGTCCACCTTCTGGAAGGCGCTCTCGATCTGGGTGTTGTGGGCCTCCATCCAGCGGCCGAAGTCCAGGTCGATCGACTGGCCCCAGGCCGGGTCGGTGCGTCCCACGATGCCGGGGTCCGAATAGAGCCGGGCCACGAAGTGCTGATGGGCCGGCATGACGACCCCGCACACCTCGGTGACTGCGCGAAACAGCGTGACCGCTCGCCCCAACGGCTTGATGGCGTCCCAAATTCCATCCACCGCCTCGGCAAACGCTGTCAGGGCGGCGGTGGCAAACAGGCCCACCGGTGCCGCCAGGCCTCCGGTGAGGAAGCTGACCACCGCACTGACCACCGCCACCAGCAGGTTGAACCCCCGCACGCCCCAGATCAGGCACGACTCGGCCGTGTCCAGTAGCTCGGCTCCGAACTCTTGCCAAACCTCGTTCTCCTCGTTCTTGAACGAGCCGGCGTCGATGTCCTGAAAATACCAGCGCACCGCCTCGCGCACCGCCTCACGGTCGTGGTCGCCCCAGGCCGAGCTGCTGCGCAGGGCCTCTTCCAGGGCGGCCCCGATGGCGTTGGAGTGCAGCAGGCGCATGCCCCAGTGGAGGATCGGACCCGCGGCTACCTTGCCGCCCCCTTCGAATAAGCCCGTGAAGCCGGCCTTCCAGAAGAGGTCGCTGAAACCGTTGGACAGGCTATCGGAGGCCTCGCCGTGGACGGCTTTCATGACCTCCTTGAGGTTTCTTCCGAACAGGGCCGCGCAGCCGCATAGCAATCGCGCGCTCCAGAGGAGGATGAGCTGGTAGAGCCCGTTGGCCATGCCGATCAGATCGGTAAATATGCTTTCCAGCGCTTGTTGGGCCTCTCCCAGACTGGTCAGGGCCTGGCGCGACTCCTCGTCGGCCCGGCGGGCCAGGGTGAGCGCTTCGTCGGTCCTGCCGACCAGCTCGTTGGCCTGGGTCAGGCGCTGGCGGGTGTTGCCCAGGTTGGAATTGGCCTCGTTGATCTGGCGCTGGATGCGGGCCAGTGTATTGGGGTTGCTGGCCTCTCCAGCCTGGTTGGCCAGTTCCACCAGCTTGTCTTGCAGCCTGGTCACCTCGTCTTGAAGCTTGCGGGCCTTGCGCGAGGCCTCCTGGGCCAGGCGCTCCGCGCGGGGCAGGTTGCGGGCCGCCTGCTGGGCGGCCCGAGCCATGTCCTCGGGAACCTCGCGCAAGCTCCCCAGGGGCGCAAACGGTCCGTCGGTGGGACGCGTCGGCAGGCGGTTCCCGATGGCGTCCGGCAGATGGCTGCGCTGGCCGCGCACCTTGCTGGCCAGGTCCTGGAGGTAGACCTTCAGCCCATCGGCCCACCCCCTCACCTGGCTGGCCCGGTTGGCCAGAAAACGAAGGACCCGCGGGTAGCGCGTGAGCGTACGGGCAAAAAACTTCCCCACCGCCCGCAGCATCCCCAGCAGCTTGTGACCGAGCACCGGGAAGTATTTCTCGCCCAGGTGGGCAAAGAACGCCCCCGCAAGAGTGCTCATGAAGCTGGAAAGCTGCTCGGTGAGGTAGCCGAAGCGGCGCTCGAAGAGGTCGGCCGTGTCCTTGCCCACTTTGGTGGCCACCCCCACCATGTTGAGGTTCAGGTAGGTCCGGTCGTACTCGTCTTCGGGGCACTCGCAAAGGCGCGTGACGAACCCGTCCCGGGCCAGGGTCTCCACTTCTGTGAGCACCTGCTTGAGCCGTTCGGTGGCCCACTCCTCGCCAGCCAGCCGCTGCACTCGCTCGAGCACCTGATCGCGCAGGGCCTGGGCCCCACCGTCGAGCTCCAGCGTGATCGAGACGCTCTTGGAGGTAGCCCCGACGCCCAGCACGCCTGCCCCCGAGGAGTCCGTGCTCGTCTCGCCCAGGGAGGCGTGGGCCACCGCGTCCTTCTTGCCGGCAGCGGCGTGCACCGACACCGAGAGCGACCCGGGTCGGTCCAGCTCCACGTCCATGCTGCAGGGGGCAAAGCCCCGCTTGGAAACGGTCAGCTTGACCAGGCGGTAGTATTCCAGGCCGATCTGACAATCGGCCAGCTGATCCTCGCCGCACCAGGCCGAGGCGCGGATCCCGATGCCCGAAAGCCCCGCCATCTCCTTCTCGGCTTCCTCCATGGTGGGCTGGGCATAGGTGGCCCGCATCTCTCCCGCCTCGTCCGTCGCCCCTTCGGCGGGAGCGATCTTGCCCAGCCCGGGCTCGAGCTTCCACTTGACGGAGATGCCCGGTACCGCTTTGCCTCTGGTGTCCTGCACCAGCAGCGTGAGCGCCACCGACTTGCCGTCTCCGGTGCGCAGTCGGGGCTCGCTGGGGTCGATGGAAAGCCCCACCGAGAGCGGCTGCAACTCCACGCCGACCTTGCGCTTGATCCGATGCCCCCCGGGCACGACGGCCTCAAAATAGAGATCTCCGATGTGGACCGCGGGCTTGAACCGTGGCTTCTCGGCCACCAGCTCGAGCAAGGCCCCGCCCTGGCATTGCAGCGCCTGCACCCTGGCTCCCGGCACGACGATCTGGGCCCCGATCGGGTCGGGTAGGATCTTCTCCTGAAAGCTCCCATCCGCATTCACCCGGTGCAGCGTAGCGCGAACTTTGATGGGGGTGCGGGCGTCCCCCTCCAGCTTGACCTTGTCCTTGACCTCGTAGGTGGACTCGCCCTCGGTGACCTCCAGCTTGATGCCGAAGGGAACCAGCTTGACCTCCACCTCAGCCCGCAGCTCCTTCTTGCTGACCGGAATGGTGAGGCCCAGCGAAGACGCGATCCCCATGGCCAGCTCGAAGATCGGATCGGCAATCAGCGTGATCCTGGCCCTATCGTCGTCCGGCAGTATGGCTGTGGGCTTGAGCCGCACCCTGGCGCGATACTCGTCCTGGCTCTCGAAGTCGGGGAAGAAGTCCAGAATGTCCGGCGCGCTGGTGAGCCGGGCCGTGAGCGGGACCTTCTTGTCTGGCTCCATGACCGACCGCACCTTGGCCCGTAACTCGCCGTCGGTCCAGTGGTCGGTATCGAAGCCGAGCACGATCGGTCGTGCTTTGGGGTCGCTCACGCGAGCTGCTCCCACTCTGAGAAGGTCTCCACCTCGAGCTTCAGGTCGCCGAGCAGGGTGAACTCGACCGGAGCGGTCACGGGCTCGCCGTTGAGCACGGCGTTCACCGTGAGCGTGGCTTTGGGCGCGGGGGTTCCCTCTCCTCGCTTGACGGCGGTGACGTAAACCGCCTTTTTGTCGGCCCGCAGCTGGGGACTGCCCAGCTCCAGCCAGTCGGCCCCCGAGAAGCGAATGCTGGCGATCGCCCCCTCCACGCTGAAGCCCTCGGGGGGGTTGGTCACCTGCACGGTGGCGTAGCACCAGATGCCCTCGGGATCGTCCATCTCCAGCTCGGTGCGAGCCCCCTCGGTGTCCACCTTGAGCTCGATTCTGGTCTGCTTGTCGGGCTTCTGCCCGTCTTCCGGGGGCGGACCGCTGGGCTTGCTGAAAATGGTGCTGCCGTTCACCGCCACCGCGATGACCGTGGAGATGATCCCCTTGATGGGAGGCCCCAGCCAGATCGTGTCCATGGCGTCCTCGGGCGAGCTGCAGTCATCGGCCCAGCCGGCAGCCGTCAGGAGCGCCAGCCAGGCCAGCAGCATGGCCGCTTTGGAGGGGGGCGGCCCGGCCTGGCGGAAGGCCAGCGAGCGCAGGGTGACATGGCCTAGCATGGTGGCGATGAACACCGAGTTGCGTGCGCTGGTGAAGCCCATGTTGTTGTCGGCACTGTCCCAGAAGCACCAGGCCATGGGGAGGGTCAACCCGGCAATCAGGCGGTATTTGGGGGGAATCTGGTCGAGCAGACGATAGACAGGGGAAAGCACCCTGTCGATCAGGCTGCGAAATCCGAGCAAGGCCAGCATCAGGCCCAGCACGAAGGCCAGAAACACGGGTGTTCCCGACATGACCGTGGCCTTCCAGCCGAACCGGAGCAGGCAGAAGAGACCAAACCCGGCCACGATCAAGAAGACCGCGATGATAGCCAACACCTGCAACTGGTTCAGGCGCACCCGGGTGAGCTTCTCCAGCTTCTCGATCCCCTTGCCGGAAGCCGGTTTGAGCAGACTCTCGGGGTCGTCCAGGGCCTTCTTCAGCCTCGCGACGTCTTCGTCAACGGCTTTCTTGGGTTTGGGGACGTCCTGCTTGGACCTCTCGTCCGGGGTCGTCACCTCGACGGGCTCTGCCTTCTCCTGTCCGGGCACGATCAGCGGAACATCCAACTTCGGCCGAGCCTCCATCGTATGGCCGCATTCAGCGCAGAACCGGGCTTCGGGTCGATTGCCCTTGCCACAATGAGGGCATAAGAGGATCACTTCGCAGTGTTCGGCTCGCTCCGGGACGGCCTCCTGCCCACCCGGGCGAGCCCGGCCGAGGGGCATTTCACGGAGTGGCGAAACTGCCAAAACTGAGGCGGTCGAGCCTGTTCTAGCTGGAGGAGCAAGCTTTGTTTTGTGCCCATTGCGGCCTGGGGATGCAGCCGGATGACAAGTTCTGCGATCAGTGTGGGACGAGGGTCCCCACCGCGCCTTCTCAGGAGCGCGCGTTCGAGGCCTCGGCTACTCCGCCTCAAGACCGCGTCTCAGAGCCACCCCCGCCCACTCCTCCTCGAGAGAGCCTGCCCGAGACCTTGCCCGGTCCGCCGATTGCGCCTTCGCGAAAGGGCTCCGGGGGGCTCCTGGTCGCCCTCCTGCTCGGGCTGCTCGCGCTGGGGATGGGGCTGCTGGCCGTCCGCTTCCTGCCCACGGTGCTCGCCTCCGGGCCCGGCCCCAACCCAATTCCCGCCGAACCGAGCCTCATTCCGCCTCCCATCCCGACGCCGGCCTCCTCGACCCCCACTGCGAGCCTCATCCCGGCCACCGCGCTGACCGTCCCGACCCCGTCCTCGACCCCAACCGCCCTGAACGAGATGGAGGCCTTCACCGGCGCCTGGGTGACCGACAGTGGCACCATCATCGAGCTCGCCCTGCAGGGCGATACCCTGGTCGGCAAAAGCTCGGTGCACTCCGAGCTCCGCCTCTCACGCCTCGATCCGGCCGACGCCGTCCTGCACGGCTCCTACACCGAAGACAACGGTACAACCATCCCGGCCACGGCCGAGCTTTCGGCCGAACGGCTGGTCCTGACCCTGGCCCCACCCCAGAGCGAGTTCCATCGGGTGGTTCTCAAGCGCAGCCAGGGAGGCGCTCCTCTTCGCGCCCCTCTCGACGCGCGCGCCTGCGTGCCAACGCTCCACACCCTCCAGATCTTCCAGGCCCGTTATCCGGACGGAGACAGCGGCACCATCGAAGCCCGGGTTGAAGCCGAGGATGGGTCGGTGGTCAGCGTGACCGAGAGAGCCACCAGCAAGCTCTATCCCGGAGAGCCCACGGTGACGGTGCAACGGTACATCGAGCGCGAGGACGGCATCCACCGGGTCAGCGAGCGCAGCGACCAGCTCTGGCTCCCTTCCCGGCTCGAGCTGGGCGCCAGCTGGCGCAGTCAGGGCTGGGACTGTCGCCTGATCGAGCTTCAATCTCCCCTCGACCTGGGTTTTCTGCAGCTTGACTGCCTGGTGGTGGAGCGCGAGAACAGTGCCGTGCAGGTGCGCGAGACCATCTGGATCGCCCCGGGCTACGGCGAGGTTCGCGTCGAGATGGGCAAGGGCATGGAGACCCGCCGCCTGACCTCGGTCCAAAAGCTGTAAGGCTCTCCGAACCACGCTACGCAGTCGACCGGTGGACAACGATGGTGTGCCGTCCGAGCTCCCACGCCAATTCGAGCTCTTGTTACGGCGGCCAGCCTACTTCCTGGGCTCGAGCACCTCGAACTGCACTTCGGATCGGTTATCTTCGGTGGTCGATTCCAGGCCCGGTCCGCCGCTCTCAACTTCAGCCACCACCGTGCCCGGTCCGGGACGGCCCGGCGTCCAGCTCAGGGGCACCTTGACCTCGTGGCCCGGCTCGAGTGATTCGTCGGCCCGGGCGCTGGCCACCGGCATCCCGCCCTCCTTGAGGGTGACGGTGCAGGAGAAGGCAGGAATCTCGCCCGTGTTGACCACGCAAGCGACGAACTGGGTTGGGCGCCCGGCCAGCACTTTGGAGGGAACCTCTACCCGCACCACCTTCAGGTTCACGCCAGGCTTGCCCAGCACGTCCACCTTGACGGTCGTGCCCTGGCCGCCGGTCAGCGACGCCACCAGGCTCATGCTGCCGCCACCTTTGGGCACCCATCGCACGGGCACGTCCACGATGGAGCCAGCTTCGAAGCGGCCGCGCTCGGTCTTGCGGGCCACCACCGTGCTGCCCACCTTCAGCTCGACCGGAATGGCGAAGGTAGCAGCATTGCCCCGGTTGACCACCCGCACGGTCACCAGGCAGGCGGCATTCTCGCGCGGCGGAGCATCGAAGCTGACGCTCTCGACGGACAGCTCGGCCTGGCGGGCCGGCTCGACCTTCACGGCCACAGTGGGAGCCGGCTCAGCCGAGGCCGGATCGAGAGCGGCGCTCAGGGCCAGGGTGCCAGCCTGCTTGGGAGTCCAGTCGAAGGCCACGTTCTCTTTCGAGCCTGAGCCAAGGCGGCGCAGCAGACGCTGGCGGGCGACCTCCTTGCCCTCCTCGAGCAACACCACGGTGGTGCCGCCCACGGCGCCCTCGCCCAGGTTGGCCACCCGCACCATGACCTCGACCTTCTCACCGGCGTAGACCTCTTTGGTGGGCACTTCCAGCGCCTCCACCCCCAGCCGACCGCGCAGCATCTCCTCGATGGAGAGCTGGCCGCTCATCTCGCCGCTCTGAAACGAGTAAATTTTTCCGGTGGCCAGGTTGCTGGTGGCCCGCATGGTCACGTTGCCCGACCCGGGGGCGGCTGCGTTGAGCGCTCCCTCCAGGTGGCCTTCAGCCCCGGGCGTTAGCGTGGTGCGGCTCTCGAGCACGCCGAGCAACTGGCTGCCCGAGGTGATGCGCACGCGCGCCCCGGCAGCGGGAGCCGAGCCGGTGTTCTTCACGGTCAGGCGAGCCTGCTCGCCGGACCACTCGAAGCGCAGCACCTCCAGGCTGGGCTCTTTGTCGCCCGCGGCCCAGGCCCCGGCCAACAAGACGAGGACGACGAGAAAGACAAGGAACTTGTCGACCGCTCCCCTCGTGGCTGAAAAGCTGTCGACCGCTCCTTTGGTCGCGAAAATCTGGCGCATGGTGGGTTCCCCCCAAAATTGAAAATTCTTCCGAGAGTTTGACACGCCGCACCGGGTTCCTCTAAACTTCGTCGCCATGCGCCGAGCCGAAATCGTAGCCGTGGGCAGCGAGCTGCTGACCCCCTTCCGCACCGACACGAACTCTCTGTGGCTGACCGAGCAGCTCAACGAGCTCGGGCTCGAGGTCCAGGCGAAGTCGGTAGCCGGGGACCAGATCGAGCTGCTGACCGGAGTGCTCAAGAGCGCCCTGGAGCGCTGCGAGCTGGTGGTCACGACCGGTGGGCTGGGGCCCACCCTGGACGACCTCACCCGCGACGCCGTGGCAGCGGTGGCCGGCGTGGAGCTGGAGCTCTGGCCCGACGTGCTCGAGAGCCTGCGAGCCCGCTTCGCCGCCCGCGGCTACGAGATGCCCGCCAACAACGAGCGCCAGGCCCGACTTCCGCGCGGGGCGAAAATGCTCCCCAACCCGAACGGCACCGCCCCGGGCTTCATCCTGGAGCTGGACGGCAAGCGACTGGTGGTGCTGCCAGGTCCGCCCCGCGAGCTCAAGCCGATGTTCAACGAGCACGTTCGGCCCCTGCTGGGTGGTTCGGGCGAAGTCCTGGTGCGTCGGGTGCTGAGAGTCAACGGGCTGGGCGAATCGGCCCTGGACGAGCGAATCGCGCCCCTCTACCGCCATCTGGACAACCCCAGCACCACCATCCTGTTTACTGAATATGACATCGAGATCCACCTGACCGCCCGGGCCTCCAGCCGCGAGCAGGCCCAGGCCTTGCTCGAAGCTCTGGCCGCGCCCATGGCCGAGAAGCTGGGGAAGCGGGTCTACTCCACGTTGGGCGAGAGTCTGCCCCAGGTGCTGGCCCGCGAGCTGAGAGCGCGCGGAATGCGCCTGGCCAGCTTCGAGAGCGGCGGCGGGGGACGTATTGCCGACCGCATGATGGCCCTGGATGAGGGTCCCGAGGTCTTCGCCGGGGGCCTGGTGGCCCCCCGACCGGCCAGCCTGGAGGAGGCCGCTGCCATGGCTGAGGAAGCCCGCTCGCGCTATGGGGCCGAGCTGGCCGTCAGCTCCTGCGCTTGCGGTCAAGAGGTGTATCTGGGCCTGGCCGGGCCAGACGGCCTGGAGACGCGGTCCGTAAGCCTTCTCGGCAACCGCGAGCTGGTGGCCGCGCGCGCCTCGCAGTCGGCCCTGGACTGGCTGCGGCTGGTCTACCTGACCTGACGCACAGGGACCTTGCTCAGGGAAGGGGAATTCCCACCCATGCCCCGTCCGCTCTGGGCCCTTTGCGCGCTTTTGCTGCTGGCCTGCAGTCTGGCCTCGCCTCCCCCGGCCGCGGTCGCTCCGCCAACCGTGCCCGGCTTGGAGGTCAGCCTGGTGGTGGGGCCGTTCGACCTTCATCGGCGCTACCGCTCGATGGAAGGACCCTACGTCATGGAAACGGTGCGCATCTCGGACCTGGTCGACCGCAAGGAGACCGTGCTCGGGCCCGGGCAGGTCAAGTACGTGGAGGGGGGCTTTCAGCCGAGCATGCAGGGGGCCTGTAAAGAGCCCGTCCCTGATCCGTCAAAAGTGGCGGCCCGCCGGCGCAAGCTGTACTGGGTCAAGTCGTTCAGCCTGGACGTGCTGGACGAGAAGGGCAATCCGATGCCCTCGGCCGAGTTCATCTGCCACATGAACCTGGATGTGAACGGCGACTTCCGCGATCGCATCTTTCCCGAGAGCGAGCCCTGCGGAAACGAGCGCCTTCTCACCCTGACCCAGGGCCAGACCACGGTCACCTTCCCCAAAGGGTTCGCTTTGCCGGTGGCCTCCGACGAGCAGTGGACCTTCACGTTCCAGGCCGCCAACCGGACCACCGACGAGCATCGACTGCTGCGTCACCGCCTGCGCATCGAGCTCGTGGAGGACAAGGACCTGCTCGAGCCTATCCAGCCGCTGGCCTGGATCACCCCCTACCTGTCGGTGGTGGTGGACAAGAACTCGCCCGAGGCGGCGGCCCGCGAGAAGAAGGAGATGCCGGGCTGCCTGCCCACCTCGGTGGGGCTGGCGGCGCCCAACTCGGTGCCGGGGACGCTTTTCGACAGCTGGTGCGGACAACGTCGCACCGGACACTGGGTGGTGCCGCCAGGTCGCCACACCTACCAGTCGGCCCTGCCCGAGATCCGCTCCCACCAGGAGCGCGTTCTTCGCCTGGTGTGGAGCCACGTGCACCCCCTCATGGAGTCGGTCTCGCTGATCCGGTGCGGCAACCGCCAGCCCATCTTCACCGTGAAAGCCAGCACTCGCACCAAAGGCGGGCTCGAGCTGGAGAGCATCGAGCTCTTGTCCTGGCCTCAAGGCCTGAAGCTACCCCGTGACGAGCACTTCGAGCTACAGAGCGTCTACAACAACACCACGCCCTCCCCTCAGGACAGCATGGTCGCTCTGGGAGTCTTCTTCGACGATACCAAATTTGCCCGGCCGGCCTGGGTGCTGGAGAACCAGAACGAGGACGTCAATTGTAGCGTGCCGGTAAGCCAGCTGTCGCAGCCGGTCAATGAGATCCCCCTCTTCGATGTGGCCAGCGATGGCCCGCTGCTCGAGACGCCAAAGCGTCTCGAGCTGGAAACCTCGGAGGGCAGGCTCCGGCTGGTGCTCGATCCAAAGCTCGCTCCCGTGCACGCCACCCAGATTTACCGCCTGCTGACCTCCGGGGTGTACGACCAGACGCCCTTCACCCGCTATGAGCGCGGCTTCGTGCTGCAGACGGCCAACGCCGAGCAAAAGCTGGAGGGATCGGCTCTCACGGCCGAGCAGAGCGGGCTGCTGCGCCGCCTGCCGCTGGAGGCTCGACCTGAGGCGCTGCACAAGACCAACTTCCTCAGCATGGCCCGCTACGAGGACCCGACCTCGGCCGTCTCGTCCTTCTCGATCTTGCTCGGCCCGGCGTCTCACCTGGACGGGGAATACACCGTGTTCGGCTGGGTCGAGTCCGACCCCATCAGCCAGGTGACCCTCAAGGCCCTGACCGACAACTTCCAGCCAGACACGGTAGCCATCAAGTCGGTGCGCAAGATCTAAAAGCGAAGCGGCCGGCCCCCAGGATCAGCCCAGAGCCTTCAAACGGAACCAGAAGCTGGCCCCCTGGCCGGGCTCGCTCTCCACCCCGATGCGCCCACCGTGAGCCTCTACCACCGTGCGGGCCACCGAAAGGCCCAGGCCCGTGCCGCCGAGTTCGGAGGCGGGGCCAGTCTCGACCCGGTAGAAGGCGTCGAAGATGCGCGGATGCTCAGCCGGCTCGATGCCGATGCCGGTATCGGTGACGCTGACCAGCAACTCACCGTTCTCGGCTGAGGCCGTAACGGTGACCGTGCCTTCGCCCACCAGCCCGGTAAACTTCAAAGCGTTGTCGATCAGGTTGTCGAGCACCCGGCGAATCTGCTCCTGGTCCACCTCGACGAGCGGCAGGCCGCCACTCACCTCGTTGACCAGGCGGATGTTCTTCTCCTCGGCCGTGTCCTGGAACAGGGCCAGCGAGCCCTCCACCAGCGAGATCAGTTGCACCGGGCGCAGGTTGAGACGAGGGGTCTGATCGGGCTGAGCCGCCCCTTCCAGCGAGAGAACCAGGCGGGTGAGCCGGTTGGTCTCCTCATTGATGACCTGCAGGAAGCGCCGGGTGATCTCGGCGTTCTGGTAGGCCCCCTCGAGCAGGGTCTCAACAAAGCCCTTGATGGCCGTGAGCGGCACCTTGAGCTGGCGGGTCACGTCGGTGACGAACTGCTCGATGCTCTTTTCGATCTTCTGCATGCCGGCCATGTCCTTGAGGGTGGCCACCACGCCGGTGTTACGCCCTTCGGAGTAAACCGGCAGCAACTGGGCCACGAAGAGCCGGTCACCGGGGAAGACGACCATCTGCTCCTTGGGCACGGGATCGCTCTCGTTGACCAGGGTCGAGAGGGCCCGGGTGAAATCGTCGATAGGCAGCACGTCCCACAGCTTCTTGTCGATCGCCTTGCGAGCGTCGACCCCGAAGAGCTCGGCCGCTTTGGGGTTGAGGAACCGGATGCGACTGGATTTATCCACGCCCAGGGCAGGGTCGGACAGCCCTTCGATCAGGGCGTCGACAAGCTGGCCTCCGACGCGCTTGGCCATCGGGGCTTAGCGGCTACTCGGACTCCTCGAACTGGAACTTGTAGCCGATGCCGTGCACGGTCTTGAGCAGCTTGGGCGAGGAAGGCTCGTCCTCGATCTTCTGGCGCAGGCGGCGCATGTGCACGTCCACGGTTCGAGTGTCGCCGAGATAGTCGTAGCCCCACAACTGCTCGAGCAAGAAGTCGCGAGTGAAGACCTTGCCCGGGTTGGTGGCCATCAGCTTCAGAAGGTCGAATTCCTTGGGCTTGAGCTCGACTTCCTTGCCGTTCTTGCGGACCTCGTGCTTGACGAGATTGATGGACAGGTTGTCGAAGCTGAGCTCGTCTTTCTCCTCGGCCTTGCCCGAGGTGCGGCGCAGCACCGCCTTGACGCGGGCCACCAGCTCGCGGGGGGAGAAGGGCTTGGGGACGTAGTCGTCAGCGCCCAGCTCGAGACCGAGGATCTTGTCGATCTCCTCGCCCTTGGCAGTGGCCATGATAATGGGGGTCTTCATCTCGCGGCGCAGGATACGGGTCACCTCGAGCCCCCCCTGGCCGGGCAGCATGATGTCGAGGATGATGAGGTCGGGACGGTCCTGCTTGGCAATGTTGACCGCCTCGATGCCGTCATAGGCGCAGATGACCTCGTAGCCCTCTTTCTCGAGGTTGTACTTGATCAATTCCACGATGTTGCGCTCGTCATCCACGACGAGGATGCGTTCTTTGGCCATTTGACCGTCCTCTCTCCGCAACTGGCCGTCGAAACGGCGCCCGAGCGAGCCTCGTGAATGCCTGTGCTGCCCGCTCCCGATGAAACCCATTCAACATGGGACCGACCGGATTCCTGCTAGCAGAGTGATGCAAAAGTCCTCGAAGGGGGCTTTTGCATCATCCTGCGCTCAACAGATTGTGTAGCAGGCTGATGCCCTCCACAATATCTTGTGGTGGCGGAGCTTTGCTTCGACACCACAACCGGTTTTGCATCAGCCTGCTAGCCGGGAAGGATGGCAGCCACCATGCGACCGGTATGCCCCCGGTCGCGACGATAGGAAAAAAATAGATCCTGACGACAGGCGGTGCACAGATCGCCCACCACGATGTTGTCCGGCCGCACTCCCGAGCGCACCAGCAAGAGCCAGTTCGCCCGCCACAGGTTGATCCGCCACTTTGTTCCCGCGCTCACAACCAAATCCTCCCCCGGAAAACGACCCTCGAAAGGTCCCGCCACGTCGGCGTCCACCTCGAAACAACACGGCCCGATGGCTGGCGCGATGGCCACTTTGACCTCTTCGGGGCGCGTTCTATAGTGTTTTTGCATGGTCTGGAGCGTGGTCAGGGCCACGCCGGCCACGGTGCCGCGCCAGCCGGCGTGAGCCAGAGCCACGGCCCGGTTCGCGGGGTCGTGGTAGAAGATGGGCACGCAGTCGGCCGTGGTCAGGCTCAGCCCCACCTCGGGATTGTCCGTGGTGCAGGCATCCCCCACCATCCGGTCCTCCAGCGGGCGCTCCACCACGGCGACCTCGACACCGTGCTCCATGCGCAGGGTGGGTCGAGCGGCAAAGCCCACGTGCTCATCGAATCGGGCCTGGTTCTCGGACACCGCCTCGCGCTCGTCGGTGGTCAGCCAGCCCAGGTTGAGGGCCGAGAAGCTACCCTGGCTGACCCCACCCAGGCGGGTCGAAAAGCCATGGGGCACCTGAAGGTGAGGAAAAACCACCGTGGTGACCCCGTGCGGGCCGTGCTGGCGCAACTGGTAGCTCATGGCCGAACCGAGCGCGCCAGGTCGCGCACCAGCCGCTCGGGCGACCAGCTGGCCCCCAGGTGGTCCCAGGGCTGCGGTTCGCCCGGGTCGCGCTGGCGGTAGACCAGCTCCTGCAGCGAAAGGCCGCAGCGCTCGAGAGCCTGCAGCCAGCCACGGAACGTGGGCCGGCGGTAGACCTCCAGCAAGACCGCCCCCAGTCGCCGATCGCCCCGAGCGAGCAGACCCTCGATCAAGCCGACTTTGGGTGACTCGGAGTTGACCCGCACGCCCCCCACCTTGGCCAGCGCCTTCTGGACCCGCTTCATGCGCTCCTCGGCCAGCTTCGTGTCGGCCATTCCGGCCCACTGGAACGGGGTGAGGGGCTTGGGCACGAAGATCCCCAGCCCCAGCGTCACCACGGCGTCCTTCTGCAGGGCACGGGTTCCCTTGACGAGCTCCACCAGGGCGTCGATATCGTGGTCGCGCTCGTGGGGCAGCCCCACCATCGAGTACATCTTGATCTTCTTGATCCCGGCCTGGAAGGCGCGCCGGGCGGCATCGTAGTACTGAGCATCGGTAAAGCGTTTGTTGATCGCCTTGCGCAGTTCCTCCGAGCCTGTCTCGGGAGCCAGCGTCAGGCTGCGCGTGCCCCCCTCGACCATGGCCGTCAACAGCTCGTCGGGCAACTGATCGGCCCGCAGCGAGGAGAACGAGACGGGGATGCGGTTGCTGCGGAGGCGCTCGCAGAGCGAGGCGATATCGGGATGATTGCCCACCGTGGCCGATACCAGGCCCACCCTCTGGAAATCGAGGCCTCCTGCCCGGGCGCGCTCGACCGCCTCCCAGATGCGGTCGAGCGGCTTCCAGCGCACCTTGGGATAGGAGAAACCCACGGTGCAGAAGCGGCAGACGTAGGGGCAACCGCGCGAGACCTCCAGAAGTAGCGATCGGGCGAACTCGGTATCCTCGGTCAGAACCAGCGAGTGGGTCTCCTGGCGGGCGAACTCATCGGCCGAAATGTAAGTCTTGGCGATGGCCGCCGGTGGCTCGAAACCCGCAAAGCGCCCGCCCTCGTAGAGCGGCCGATAGAGCGAGGGGACATAGAACCCGGGAATGGCGGCGATGGCCTCGAGCTGCTGGTTGCGGGGCTGTCCGCGGGTGCGGCGCATGCACTCGACCAGCTCCTCCACCCGGCCCTCGGCCTCGCCCACGCAGAACACGTCCACGAAGTCGGCGATGGGCTCGGGGTTGAGCAGCGTCAGGGCGCCGCCTACCAGCACCAGGGGATGGTCCTGACCGCGCTCGGAGCTCTTCAGCTTCAGCCCGGATAGCTCCAGCATGCGCAGAAAATGAACGTAGTCCGGCTCGTAGGCCAGCGTGAAACCCACCAGGTCGAACTCCCCCACCGGCCGCTGGCTCTCCAGTGTGAACAACCGCCGCCCGCACTGCTCGTACTCCTCGAGCTCGTCAGGGTCGGGCAAAAAGAAGCGCTCGCAGGAGACTCCCGGAATGCGGTTGAGAAAACCGTAGACCACCTGCAGCCCGAGATTGGACATACCCACGAAGTACGTGTTGGGGTAGCCCAGGGCCACCCTCACGTCGCCCCCGGCGGAGGGTCGGACCAGGGCCGTCTCGCGCCCCAGGCGGCGCTCGGCATTTTGAATCAGCTTCCAGGACATCGGCTCGAGGGCAAGAAAAGCCCGGCCCAGTATACCACAACGGGAGTCTTACTCGAATGAGAATCAACCGCGTCGTCACCAAAACCGGGGACCAGGGCGAGACGGCCCTGATCGGAGGCACGCGGGTGGGCAAGGACTCGCTGCGCATCTCCGCCTGCGGCGACGTGGACGAGCTCAACTCGTGCCTGGGCCTGGCAGCCGCCTGGATCAAGGACGACAGCATTCGAGACCTGCTCCTCCCCATCCAGAACCGGCTTTTCACCGTGGGGGCCGACGTCAACTCTCCGGCGGCGGTGCGGGTGCCCCGGGTGACGAGCGAGCACGTCAGCGAGCTCGAGCAGGTCATGGAAGGCCTGATGGACGAGCTGCCTCCGTTGGAAGAGTTCATCCTGCCCGGCGGAGGCCCCGGTGGCGCCGCCCTGCACCTGGCGCGCACCGTGGCCCGCCGGGCCGAGCGGACGGTGGTGGCCCTGTCGCGCGCGGAGGAGACCAACGCCCAGGCTCTGATCTACCTCAACCGCCTGAGCGACTTTCTGTTCGTGCTGGCCCGGGTGGCCAACAAGCGTGCCGGCGAGGGCGAGACCCTGGCCAACTTCTCGGAGCGCAAGAAGTCCGTTGATTGAACCAGAATTGGACCCCCTGCTGACCTTCGAGGACCTTCTTCAGATCCGAAACGACTCGCGCAGCTTATCCAGGCGAGCCTTGTAGCTCGGATAGTCCTTCACGGTGCAGTTGAGATTGATGAGCAGGGCCCGACCCTCAAACGAGGTGCCCAACATCTCGTTACGGATCTTCTGGTCCACGGCCGCGCTGACGAAGACGAAGCGCAGCCACTTTCTGCCGCCGATGCTCACCAACTCGCTGGACTCCCACTCCAGATCGGGGCGCTGCCTCAGGTTGCTCTCCAAGAAGCTCTTGAACTCGGGAAGCTTGGCCGGCTCGAGCTTCGAGGCCGAATGGGTCAGGGCCACGGTGCAACTCATGGATGGGTTGGCATAGGCTACCTGAGGGGGGTTGGTCGTGGGGAATTTCTGACCGATCTCGGAGGCTGTCATGGCCCGAAAGCCGTTCGGAAGATCGAACTTGAGCTTGCCTCCAAAGGCCGAATCGGCAGCCGCCAGGGTGAACAGGAGACACCACAGAGTGAGGATTCTGACAGGATGCATGGCGGGGAGTTCTGGCTGAGCCACAGATTCCCTGGGCGCTCGGTTCCATCCCTCAATCGCGGTAGTTGCCGCTGTTGTAAGGGATCTCAAAGGTAAGGCCCTCCCCATCCGTGAAGATCTCTCGGTAGAGCTTGCTCTCGGCATAGTTGGCGGAGAGCATCGTAACGGTCACGCCCTCGCGCGGGTTGCTGTGGGGTGCCACTTGCGAGTTTGCTCCTGGCAGGTTGCGCAGGTAAAGCATCCGTTCCCGGTGCTCGCACGGTTGCTTGGGACCCTCGACGACGACGCGGTAGCCATCAACCTCGGGTCGAATCAGCGAGGCGAAAGCCCGGCCCCGGTAGTCCTGGGTGGGGGTCACATAGACGTCCGGTCCATCGAGGCGCAATCCCTGCACGCCGGGCAGCTTGGCCACCTGATCCATCCAGGGCAGGAGCGGCTCGGAGATCTGCGTCAGGGTGACGGGGGCGTTGGGTGGAGCGGTGTCATCGACGTAGCCAAAGTCGGTCTTGACCCCGGCGCCGTTGAGGATGTCCATGGCTGCCTTCAGTGCGAAGGCTTTCTGCTGCTCCTGGAGCATCTCGGGCCTGACCCGCAGAAGCAAGTCCGGACCGGGGACGCTCCCGGTGAAGCTTTCCTGCTGGAGGGTGTGGTCGGTTGCGGTCGAGTTGGTCCTGGTCGTTGTCGTGCTGCGGAAGGCGGAGAGGCTTACGGGGCCGATTGTATTCATGGGCCCACCGTAGCAGGTGGACCTTTCGCCGATCTTGCGTCCGTCGAAGGGCCTGTGGAAAGCTTGCAAACTTTAGGAAAGCTTTAGACTCCAAGCCAGGGGGCCAGCAGACAAGCCGGAAAATACTGATCAGACGATCCACGAGGAGTGATGACGATGAAGAAGACCCTGACCGCAGTGACAGCCGCCCTGTTGCTGCTCGGAGCATCTCCGGCCAGCGCCCAGCTCAGCATTCCCATCCCGGGAACCGGCATCAACGTGCAGTTGGGCTACCCAGCCTGGAGCGGGACGGGTTACGGATATGGCTATCCGGCTAACGGTTACTCTCCCTACAATCCACAGGCGTGCGGACAGAACAACGGATACCACAACCAGGGCTATGCCAACCCCGTGAACAACGGATACTACTACCCCTCCAACAGCCAGGGCTACCCCAACCCCGTGAACAACGGATACTACCCCCCCAACAGTCAGGGCTACGCCAACCCCGTGAACAACGGATACTATCCGTACAACAGCCAGGGCTACGCCAACCCCGTGAACAACGGATACTACCCCCCCAACAGTCAGGGCT
>BTUM01000005.1:0-193153 GCA_045863235.1 Candidatus Xenobia bacterium
CCGGCACCGCTGCCCCGGCGGGCTCAGCCGGCCCGGGCGCCGTCGAGCAGGCCGGCACCGCTGCCCCGGCGGGCTCAGCCGGCCCGGGCGCCGTCGAGCAGGCCGGAATCGCTGCCCCGGCGGGCTCAGCCGGCACGATCGCTGTCGAGCAGGCCGGCACCGCAGCCCCGGTGAGCTCAGCCGGGGCGAACACGGTCGAGCAGGCCGGCCAGGCGAGCGCAGCCGGCCCGAGCGCCGAGCAGGCCGGCAGCGCTGCGCAGACGGACGTCCCGGCAGTCTCAGCCTCGAGCTGGACAACCTCTTCGGACCCGGCTCAGGCGGATGGCAAGGCCAGCCCGGTTGATGGCCGTGAGTCGTCCTCGGGTCCGGCCGGTCAGGCTGCTTCCCCCAAGCGCGGTCGCCGCTCCAAGAAGGACGCCCCTTCTGAGCATCCGGGTGACGAGGATGGCGGCATCGTGGGAATGATCGGCTGATCTGACCGGCCGGTAGGAGGGGCCAGGCACCCCGGCGAATAGCGCGGAAAATTTTTCGCCATCACCCCCCCGCGAAAGCGCTTTGGCTCTCGATTCAAGTCTCCTCGACTTGACCCTCTTTCAAAGCGAGTCGGGGTTACCCCTGGAGGAAAACACGATGAAACGTCTTCTGGCTCTATGCCTTCTGCTCTTTTTGAGCTTCCAGCTCACCGGCTGCACCCGCCCCCCCAATGACGCCGGTACCACCGGGGCCGGAGCGACGACCGGTAGCACGACCGGGGGCACCGGCACCACCGGGGGCACCGGCACCAGCGGCCGGACCCCGACCAAGGGCGACGCCGCCGGGCCCGATGCCTACGCCGAGAAGGCCATCGATGGCGATGAGGTCAAGTTCGGGGTCTATCTCTCCATCACGGGTGAGAGCGCCACCTTTGGCCAGGGCACTCAGGCCGGGATGGAGCTGGCGGTCGACAAGATCAACCAGGAGGGTGGTCTGCTGGGCAAGAAGATCAAGCTGATCGTCGAGGACGACGAGGGCAAGCAGGACAAGGCGGCTGCCGCCGGCCAGAAGCTGATCGAGCAGGACAACGTACTGGTCGTGCTGGGGGAAGTGATTTCCACCAACTCGCTGGCCGTGGCCCCCATCTGCCAGAAGGCCCACGTGCCGATGATCAGCCCCTCCTCGACCAACGTGAAGGTGACCCAGGTGGGCGACTTCATCTTCCGGGTCTGTTTCCTGGATGACTTCCAGGGCGAGGTGATGGCCCGCTATGCGGCCGACAACCTGAAGGCCAAGACGGCAGCTCTGATGGTCGAGAAGTCGAGCGACTACTCGGTGGGTCTGGCCGAGAGCTTCCAGAAGACCTTCGAGTCCAAGGGTGGCAAGATCGTGGCTGAGGAGAGCTTCACCAAAGCCGATACCGACTTTTCCAGCGTGCTGACCAAGATCAAGGGCTCCAATCCCGACGTGATCTTCCTGCCGGCCTACTACAACTCCGTCGGGCTGGTAGCCACCCAGGCCCGGGCCCAGGGCATCACGGTGCCCTTCCTGGGCGGTGACGGCTGGGAGTCGCCCAAACTCATCGAGCTGGGAGGCAAGAACCTGGAGGGTTGCGCCTTCTCGACTCACTTCAACGTCAACGCCCCCGAGGGCGTTGTGGCCGACTTCGTGAAAGCGTTTCGGGCCAAGACGGGCGAGGATCCTGACGGTCTTTCGGCCCTGGGCTATGACGACGTGATGATGGTGGCCGACGCCATCAAGCGTGCCGGTAAGTTCAACCGCTATGCCATCCGCGATGCGCTGGCTGGCACCAAGGGCTTCGAAGGCGTGACGGGAACCATCACCATCAACGCCCAGGGCAACCCGGACAAACCGGCCACCATCATGGAGATCAAGAACGGCAAGCTCGAGTACGTCACGAAGATGTATCCGGAAGGCGCTCCGGCGGCACCCTAGCCTGCATGGAAACAGTCCTTCAGGTTCTGCTCAACGGGCTGGTTCTGGGCAGTGTGTACGCCCTGATCGCTCTGGGCTACACCATGGTCTACGGCGTGCTCAAGCTGATCAATTTCGCCCACGGCGACGTCCTGATGCTGGGAGCCTTTGCCGGCTTCTACATCGGCTCGAGCGTAGCCGACTCGGTGCCCATGCCGCTGCTGGTCACGCTGGTGCTGTCCATGGTCATTTGCGCCGCCATCGGTGTCACCATCGAGCGGCTGGCTTACAAGCCGGTCCGCAGCGCTCCCAGCCTGACGGCTCTCATCACGGCCATGGGGGTTTCCCTCTTCCTGGAATA
This sequence comes from Candidatus Xenobia bacterium, assembly GCA_045863235.1. Lineage (GTDB taxonomy): Bacteria > Vulcanimicrobiota > Xenobia > Xenobiales > QWHO01 > QWHO01. Next base: position 2,270 of record BTUM01000005.1, read on the forward strand.
CACCACCGCTCTGGTGCTGGGCCCCACCCCGCGCGGCTTCCCGTCTGAGAAACTGCTGCCGACGAGCACCGTGCTGGCTATCCCCGGTTTCCCGAACATCTCCAATCGGCAGCTGGTGGTGATGGGCACGGCGCTGGCTCTGATGGGTTTGCTCTACTACATCGTGGTGCACACCAAGATGGGCAAAGCCATGCGGGCCGTCTCGTTCGATAAGGATGCCGCCCGGTTGATGGGCATCAATGTCGATCAGGTCATCTCGTTCACCTTTGCCCTCGGCTCGGCCCTGGCGGCGGCGGGCGGCATTCTGTTCGCTCTCACCTACGGGCGAGTCGACCCCTACATGGGCATCTATCCCGGCCTGAAGGCCTTCATCGCGGCCGTGCTCGGGGGCATCGGCAGCATTCCCGGAGCCATGCTGGGAGGTCTGCTCATGGGTTTCACCGAGTCCACTGCCAGCTACTTCGTCTCCACCTATCGCGATGCGGTGCTCTTCTCTGTTCTGGTCATCATTCTGCTGGTTCGCCCGGCCGGCATTCTCGGCCGGGGCATGGTGGAGAAGGTCTGATGGGCAGCTACCTCAAGAACTGGGCCATGTTGCTGGGCGCCTGCCTGTTGCTCTTCCTCTTCGACCGATTCGCCTTCTGGGCCCTCAACGGATTCTGGCAGAACCTCATCTTGCTGGCGGGCATCAACATGGTGGCAGCGCTCGGCCTCAATTTGACCAACGGCTACTGCGGTCAGTTCTCGCTGGGCCACGCCGGCTTCATGGCCATTGGCGGTTACGCCACCGCCTTCTTCACCATGATGTTCGCCTGGCCCGAGTGGATGCTGACTTTTCCCCACCCGGAGTTTCCCATCGTCTTCCCGATCTCGCTCATCCTGGGCGGAGTGCTGGCGGCTGCTGCCGGCCTGCTGGTGGGCATTCCCAGCCTGCGGCTCAAGGGCGATTACCTGGCCATCGCCACCCTGGGCTTCGGCGAGATCGTGCGCGTGTTTCTGGTGAACTTCGAGTACATGGGCGCTGCCCGCGGCCAGACCAACATCCCTCAGTATTCGAACTTTTTCTGGGTCTACTCCATCGTCCTCATCAGCACCGTGGTGATCTTGAACCTGATCCGCTCCTCGCCCGGCCGGGCCATCATCTCGGTGCGCGAAGACGAGCTGGCAGCCGAGGTGATGGGCGTCTGGACGGTCTACTACAAGGTGGCCGCCTTCTTGCTGGGAGCATTCTTCGCAGGCGTGGCGGGCGGGTTGCTGGGGCATCTGCTCACCATTTTGACTCCCGAGAAGTTCAACTTCGTGCTCTCCATCGAGATCGTGGTCATCGTGGTGGTGGGCGGTATGGGCTCGACCAGCGGCGTGCTGCTGGCGGCGGTGCTGTTGACCGCCCTGCCCGAGCTGCTGCGCTTCACCTCGGGCGCTGCGTCCATTCCGGGTCTCTCGCTCCTGGGTGAGCCCTCCATGCGGATGATCCTCTACTCGTTGATGATGATCTTCTTGATGATCTACCGTCCCAAAGGCCTCTGCGGCAACAAGGAGATCTGGGAGCTCTGGGGGCGCAAGAGCTCGTGAGCATGATGATGCAGGTCAAGCACCTGACCCGCCGCTTCGGTGGGCTGGTGGCCGTGAACGGGGTCGACCTCGAGGTCGAGGAGGGCTCGCTGGTGGGTCTCATCGGCCCCAACGGGGCGGGCAAGACGACCTGCTTCAACATGCTCAGCGGCGTCATCCCCCCAACCGAGGGGGCCATCACCTTTCAGGGCAAGCGGGTCGATGGCAAGAAGGCCTACCAGTTCACCCAGCTCGGTATCGCCCGCACCTTTCAGAACATCCGCCTGTTCAAGAGCTTGAGCGTGCTCGACAACGTCAAGATCGCCTGCCACTTCAGCTGTGGCTACTCGATGTTCCGCTCGTTCTTCCACGGCCCGTTCTTCCAGCGCAAGGAAGACGAGATCACCGAGCATGCCATGGAGATGCTCAAGATCTTCAAACTCGACCACGACGCTCACGAGATCTCCACCAACCTGGCCTACGGCGAGCAGCGCCGTCTGGAGATCGCCCGGGCCATGGCGACCCGCCCCAAGATGCTGCTGCTCGACGAGCCGGCCGCAGGTATGAACCCCACCGAGTCGGCCGAGTTGATGGACCTGATCCGCTTCGTGCGCGAGAGGTTCGCCACCACGGTGGTGCTCATCGAGCACGACATGAAGTTCGTCATGGGTCTGTGCCAGCAGATCCTGGTGCTCGACTACGGCACCCCCATCGCCTACGGAAATCCGGCCGAGATCCAGGCCAACCCCAAGGTCATCGAGGCCTATCTCGGCAAGGACGAGGAGGGCTGACATGCTCGTCGTCAAGGACCTCCACGTTTACTACGGAGCCATCCACGCTCTCAAAGGCATCTCCATCGAAGTGCAGCAGGGTGAGATCGTCACCCTGATCGGGGCCAACGGGGCTGGCAAGACCACCCTGATGCGAACCATCTCGGGGCTGCTGCGTCCGCGCGAGGGCAGCATCGAGTATCAGGGGCGCTCCATCGGTGCGGCGCCGGCCCACGAGATCGTGGCCAGCGGTCTTTGCCAGGTGCCCGAGGGGCGGCGCGTATTCGCCAACATGTCCGTGGTCGAGAACCTTGAGATGGGAGCGTTCCTGCGCAAGGATCCGGACGTGGGCAAGGACATCGAGAAGTGCTACGACACCTTCCCACGCCTGCGCGAGCGCCGCCGCCAGACGGCCGGCACCCTGTCGGGCGGTGAGCAACAGATGCTGGCCATGGGCCGCGCCTTGATGAGCCAGCCCAAGCTCCTTCTGCTGGACGAGCCCTCCATGGGTCTGGCTCCCCTGCTCGTGGCCGAGATCTTCGAGATCATCAAGACCATCAACAAAGCCGGGACCACCGTTCTGCTGGTGGAGCAGAACGCCCACCAGGCCCTCAAGATCGCCCACCGGGGCTATGTAATCGAGACGGGCCACCTGGTCTTGAGCGGCCCGGCCAACGAGCTGGCCGACAATGAGGAGGTCAAGAAGGCCTACCTGGGCATCTGACCGAGGGTGAGCTCCGCCATGCTCTACGCTTCACCCTCGGAGTATTTGTAGTGTAGATTTTTTGATTTGCACTACAAGGATTTGAAGGATGGACGAAGTGTCGGGTGCTTTCGACAGCCACCAGGCGGTGAGGAGCCGTAAGGAGCCATGACGATGCAAACAGGCCCGCCGACATCAAGAGGCCTGACCCCCTCGCACCGCGTAGATCCCCTGAATGCTGGAACTGGAGGGGATTCGCCTCACTGAGGAGCTCGGGCACGGCTCGCGCGGCGTGGTCTATCGCGGCCAGGCGCGAGGACGGGAAGTAGCCGTCAAGCTGCCCCTCGAGAATTCGCCCGAGGCCTGGCGTCGCTTCCGCCGCGAGGGTGCGCTGCTGGCCAGCGTGCACCATCCTTCCATCGCCCGGGTGTTCGAGCTGAGCCACGGGCCGGACGGGCGGCCTTACCTGGTGACCGAGCTGGTGCAGGGCCCCACCCTGGCCAGCCTGATCGCTCGCGGGCCGCAGTCCAAAGAGCAGGTACTCGGTTGGCTGCTGCCTCTGGTGGAGGCTCTGGATACCCTGCACCGTCGCGGCCTGGTTCACCGTGACCTCAAGCCCAGCAACATCCTGCTCTCGAGCGCTGGCGCCCACCTGATCGACTTCGGGCTGGTGGCCCGCAGCGAGTCGGACGACCCGGCTGCCGGAACGCTGCTCTACGCCTCGCCCGAGCAATCAGGGCTGCTCAAGAGGCCGGTGGACCCCCGCTCGGACCTCTATTCGCTGGGCGTGTTGCTGTTCGAATGCCTGTCAGGTCGGCCTCCCTTCACGCCTTCCGACCCCGGAGAGCTGATGCGCCAGCACCTGGTGCTGGTTCCTCCCGACCTGACGCGCCTGGTGTCTGAGGTTTCGCCGATTCTGGCCGCCATCACGGCCCGACTGCTTCGCAAGGACCCGGACGAGCGCTACCCCTCCGCCTCCTCGCTGCTGGCTGACCTGCAGAGCCTGGACCAGCTGGAGGCCACCTGCTCTCGCGGCGAGGCGGTCGAGCTGGCCAGCGTAACTGCCGCCCGGCTCGACTCGATGGTGGGGCGGCGCACCCAGCTGACGCGCCTGCGCGAGGAGTGGCAGAAGGTACGCCAGGGCAGGGGAGGCGCCGTGCTGCTGGTGGGCCAGGCTGGCTGGGGCAAGAGCCGCCTGGTGCAAGAGTTCTGCTCCGGGCTGGGCCAGGCCAGCCTGTTCCAGGGAATGGCGCCACGCGAGGAGACGCCATTTGCGCCCCTGCGCGAGGCGGTGGACCGGGGTCTTTTGGGTTGCTCGGAAAGTCGCGCCCGCGCCGCTGTGCGAGCGGCTGGCGCCAACGCGGCTGCTCTGGCCGGTTTCTCCGACAGCCTGGACAGGCTGTTGGGCGCCGCGCGGGCGGGCGAAGTGGGACCCGAGGAGCTGCAGAACAGCCTGGCCTCCTGGTTCATCCGCATGGCCGAGGGCGAGCCCACCGTGCTGGTGCTCGAAGACCTGCACTGGCTCGATCCGGCCAGCCTGGAGGTGTTGCTGCGCCTGGCCCAGGAGCTGCAGCGCGCTCCCCTCTTTCTGGTGGCCACCAGCCGCCGTCTGACCGAGCCCCTCGAGCGCCTGGGTCGCGAGCTGCCTGGCGGAGAGTGGCCCCTGGTGCCCCTGGAGTCGCTCGACCGGGGCGAGCTCTCCGAGCTTTTGGCCGCGGTATTGGGCCCGGGAGCTGTGGACTCGCTGTTGCTCGATCAGCTCGAGCAGAAGACCGACCGCACCCCGCTGGGGGCTCGCGAGTTCTTGCGCGCGGCTCTCGATCAGGGTGTGCTCTTGCCGCGCTGGAGCGGCTGGGAGTGCGACCGCGAGGCCTTGCTGACGCTGGAGCTTCCCTCGGACATCCTCGAGCTCATGCTGCGTCGTTTTCGTCAACTGGACCCGGTCACGGCCCGCATCCTGGGCCACGCGGCCCTGCTGGGGCTGTCGTTCGAGCCGGTCGCCCTGGAGCGGCTCTTTGGGACCCTGGCGAGGGATGCCCTGGCGGCGGGGCGGATGGCCCAGTTGCTGGAGGGAACCCAGTTCGTGCATGACCGGGTGCGCGAGGCGGCGGCCAGCTCGCTGAGCGAGAGCGAGCGTCGCCAGGCCTGCCAGGAGCTGGCCCGCACCCTCGAGCCCCTGGCCACCACCCTGGAGGAGTGGCACCGCGTGGCCAGGCTCTACGCCGAGGGCGGGTCCGCGCGCGAGCCCATGCTGCGGAGCCACCGAACGGCCGGTCTTCTGGCCCTGAAGAGCCACGCCTATGAGGCGGCTTACCTGCTTTTGGAGCGGGTGGCGGAGGAGCAAGACCCGCGCCTGCTCGAGGCCCTCGGGGAGGCGGCTCACGTCACCCGCCGGCGCGAGCAGGCGCTGGAAGCTTATGCCCGGGCCGTCGAGCTGGAGGGCGACCCTCTGCGCCGCGCTCACCTGAGGTTGCAGCGCTGCGAGGTGGGTCTGACCACGTTCGACTGGAGCCAGATCCTGCCTGACGCCCGCGAGGCTTTGCGCGAGGCCGGGGCTCGCGTACCTCGGGGAGGCCCCCTGGGAGTGGCCCGAGCGGCTCGTGACCTGGCCCGCTGGCTCTGGGGAGAGCGCCACCGCCGCCCGCCCGTGGCCGAGAAAGAGCGCCACGCCCTGCTCGCTCGCCTCTACGACCTGACGGCGCGCGGGAACCTCTTTGCAGGGCGCTTCCCGGCCGCCATGGAGAGCTGCTTTGCAGGCGCGCTCCAGGCTCAAAAACTGGGGCCCCACCGCGAAGCGGTCTCCATCTACTGCCTCGTCACCGTCCTGTCGGCCGCCGTGCTGGGGTGTCACGACCTGGCCCTGAGCTACGCTCGCAAGGCCGAGGAGATGGCCCGCCAGGCAGGCCATCCTGTGGCCGTGGCCCAGAGTCAGCTCTTCGTTGGACTGGCCCACCTGACCGCAGGCCGGGTGCGCCAGAGCGAGGAGGTGCTGACCCAGCTGGTGACCCAGCAAGAGAGCTATCTCGCTCCCTCGGACCACTTCCTGGCTACCCAGTTGCTGGCCGTGGCCATGATCCCCCGGGGACGCTATCTCGAGAGCCTGGCCTGGGCCGACCGTTACGAGCAACGCCGTCGTCTGGTCAACCCCGATGAGCCTCGTCCCGTGCCCATGCTGGCTGTGCGAGCCGCCGCCGAGGCCGCTCTGGGACGCTCGAGCGCCAGCCTGCAAGAGCTCACCCGCCAGCTGCCGGGGATGTCCCCCAATGTGCGAGCCCTGGGCCTGACTGCCCGGGTGCTGGCTTTGCTGCACCGGGGCGAGCTGCCGGCCCTGCGGTCCCTGCTCACCGACCCGCAGCTGGGTGAGCTGGAGAGCTTCCAGGCCCGCACCGCCAGCGTGGGCGTGGCCTGGGGCTGGAAGGCCCTGTGCCACGCTTCCGAGACCCCCTCGCAGGACGATCTCGGCCGGCTCGAGCGGGCCATCAAGCTTGGTCGCAAGCTCAACCGCCACAAGCTGACCGAGTCGCACTTCCTGCACTGCCAGGCCACTCTCGAGCGGTTGCGTGGCCGGCTTACCCAGGCCGAGTGCTGTCTCGACCACGGCGAGCGCTTGTGCGATGAGGTCGACAACGACCTGGGCCAGCTCGAGATCTGGCTCGAGCGGGCCCGCCTGGCCCAGAAGCGGGGCCAGCCCACCGTGGCCCGGCGTTATGCCCAGTCGGCTCAGAACCTGGCGCGAATCCATTCCTGGCTGCCTCGCCTGCGTCAGATCAGCCGCGAGTTCTCGCTGCTCGAGACATCGGTGCAGGCGCGCATCGTGTCCACCGGCTCGAGCGGCCACGATCTCACCCGCCTGCGACTCGAGCGCCAGCTGGCCGCGCTCTTGGACCTGAGCCTGGCATCCGCCCGGGTGCTGGACCCGACCCTGCTGGCTCAGAACGTGCTCGAGCACCTGCTCAATCTTCTCGGGGCCGAGCGCGCCTGCCTGTTCCGCCTGCGCGATGGTCAACTCGAGGAGCTGGCCGGCCGCGATCACGAAGGGCGCCTGATCGATTCCTTGACCGGTTATTCGCGCAGCCTGGTCGAGGAGGTCGCCCGCACCGGCGAGCCAGCCGTCGTGAGCGCCGGCCAGGAAGGCCCGGTGGACAGCTCCTCCAGCGTGCAGATCCACGGCCTCAAGAGCATGCTGGCGGCTCCGCTCTTCTTGCGCGACGAAGCCGTGGGAGTGCTCTATCTCGACACCCGCCTGGCGCGCGGGCTTTTCACTGACGAGGATGCCGCCTTGCTCGGCGCCCTGGGCAGCCACATCGCGGTTTCGCTGGAGACGGCCCGGGCCGCCGAGATGGAGCTGCTCTACAAGGCCGAGTCGCAGCAGCGCGAGCTGGCCGAGACCGTGCGCGATCTGGCCACCAGCCTGACCGAGACGCTCGAGTCCGACCAGGTCTGGGAGCGCCTTTTCGCGGTGATCGCCGAGCGCCTGCGCGCCGACGCCGCCGGGTTCGAGCCCGAGGCGGGCGGCTGGCGCCGGCTGGCTGGCTCCTCTGAGCTCGATCCCGACGAAGGGTTGGTCTTGCCTCTGGGAGAGGCGCGGCTGGTCTTGAGCCGCCTCGACCCCCTGGAGGAGGCCGAGGTGGATCTGGCCACCACCTTCGCCGGCCAGGCTGCCCTGGCGCTGGAGAAGGCCCGCCTGTTCGCCGAGGTACTGCGTCTGGCCACCACCGACGGCCTGACCGGCCTCACCAACCGGCGCCACTTCTTCCAACTGGCCGAGCGCGAGCTGGGGCTGGCCCGCCGCCACTCCGAGCCGCTCTCGGCGGTGCTGCTGGATGTGGACCACTTCAAGGCCTTCAACGATACCTATGGCCACGACGTGGGCGACGAGGTGCTGCGGGTGGTGGCCTCGACCCTGACCGGGGCCATGCGCCGCGAGGACCTGCTGGCCCGTTACGGTGGGGAGGAGTTCGTGTTGCTCTTGCCTCGCACGCCCGGGCCCGAGGCCTTCGAAGTGGTGTGCGAGCGCCTGCGACGGGCGGTCGAGGAGTGCCGGGTGAAAGAGACCCTGCGCGTCACCATCAGCCTGGGGGTGGCCGACCTGAAGCCTGGAGAAGGCCTGAACGAGCTTCTGGTGCGGGCTGACGCGGCCCTCTACGAGTCCAAGAAGGCGGGACGCAATCGCACCACCCTCGCTCCTTGAGCCATTTCGAGAGCTTTTCAGGTCCAGGCGGTAGACTCGGCTCATGAAGCTGCAATTGACCAGTCCGAACGGCTCCTCTCGTCGCCTGGCGGTGCAGGCCTTTGCTCAGGAGGCAAAGACGGCCTGCCAGCCCGGCAACCTGGTCGAGCTACCCGACCAGGGCTCGGTGCGTCACTACGGCGCCGGTCAACAGATGATCGCCGACCAGGCCATCTTGCACCCCTACACCGATCAGCCTCCGGGCACGGCCCAGGTGATCGCCGACTGCGACGTGGTTCTCAAAGGCCTGGAGCGCTTCAAGGGCGAGGACGCGGCCGAGATGCGCCAGTCAGTGGCCTCGCACTGCTCGAAGATGACGAAGCTCGGACTGCTCGCTGCCGGCGGCGGACTGGCCCTGGGCGCCGGGCTCTACTTCGCCGGGCTGGGCTGGGTGGGAGCGGGCGCGGGCCTGCTGACCGCGGCGGCCGGCCTGGTGGTTACCGAGAAAGAGAAGTCCAAGGCTCGCGAGTTTGAAACGCAACTGACCGCGTGGGATCAGGCCATCCAGACCGGCAATCCCCACCGCCTGCCCATCCCCCAGGAGGGGGCGGTGCAGTTCGAATACGTCTTCATGGTGGAGAAGGCGCACATCCGCGTGAGCCGATCCTACCGCGTGCCCCAGGCGCTGCTCCAGGAGACGCCCGCGCCCACCTGGACGGGAGTGGCTCCCGAGGCCAGGACGCTGGCCGCTCCCGAGAACGTGGCCAGCGGCAAGTTCACCCAGCAGCGCGAGAAGCCCAGGGGCAAGTTCGACGGTCCCCTCTGGCCCGAAACCGACGTGCGCGTGCCCGAGTCACTGGCCGAGACCAGCCGCATGGCCGAGCAACTCGACCCCGAGCGGGCCGCCGCACCGGCCGTGCAGGAGAGCAACGGTCGGGTCACGGTGGGCGGCATCGCGGTGCGCAAGAAGCAGAAGCCTGCCCAGTAAGCTTTGATGGGACCAGCCGGTTTCTTCTGACGCCGCACTCCGCTCCGACACTGCTCGTCAGAACGGGCGGGCCGATTCTTCTTCAGCTTCCTTTGAGCCCGCGGCTGCTAACCTGGGGTATCATGCACATCCTGGCCCAGCACGTGTCGCAGCACATTCCGCGGTTTGCGGTCGCGCCCGCGTTGGACCAGATTCCCAGCCAGGCCGGGCTGAAGGACTGGTTCGCCTCCAAGTTCGGCGGGAAGAAAGAGGAGCCGCCGCAACCGCCCCCGACCCTTGCGCCCCAGGCTCGTCCCGAGGTGCCGAAGCCCGCGCCCGTGAAGGTGGACGATCCTCGACTCAAGCCCATCCTCGAGCGGATGGAGAGCATCGGGCGGACGTTCGGCGAGGAGGACATGACCTGGCAGCCCGCCGACCGCTGGAGCTACCGCGCTAGCTCCAATCAGGGGACCTACGTGCCGGAAGATCTCGTGGGCAAGTCGGACGACTACGTGATCGGCAAGGCTCTGCAGGAGTCGGCCCTGGCGCGCTACTCGCACTACAGCGCCGAGCCCGAGCTGGCGCAGAATGAAGCGTTCAACTACCTGGCCAACTCGGTCGAGGAGCCGGCCGTCTCGGAGATCGTCTCCTCCCGCCACCTGGGTGCGCGCAGCTACGTCAAGGAAGTCTACCAGGAGGACATCCTGGCCGAGCGCGGCCGCATCCGGGAGCGGCTCGAGCGCTCGCTGGTCGAGGAGTCGGGCGGCAAGCTCACTGCCGAGCAGGCCCGTGCCGTCGTGGACAAGAGCGGGTTGGGAATGCCCAAGCACGTCCAGTATGGCAACGCGATCATGCGCGATTGGTTCACCGGCGGCGAGGAGGACCCGGACGTGACCGATCCGAGCGTGAAGAAAGCTCTCCAGGAGACGCTGCCGGACGCGCGCGAGGCGATTCGGATCAAGCGGGAGGTCTTCCGCGACGACCTCTCGCCGATGGAGGTGCGCGAGCAGTCTCAGGAGCGCTACCAGACGGTCAAGGAAAAGCTCTACCCGGCCTACCAGAGGCTGCTTCAAGACGACCAGCAAAGCCTGCAGCAGGCTCTCCAGCAGAAGGGGCAGCAGGGAAAGAACGGCCAGCAATCCCAGCAGGGTCAGCAGTCCCAGAACGGACAGCAATCCCAGCAGGGTCAGCAGTCCCAGAACGGACAGCAATCCCAGCAAAGTCAGCAATCTCAGAACGGTCAGCAGTCCCAGCAAAGTCAGCAGTCCCAGAACGGCCAGCAGGCCTCGGGCAGCCAACAGGCGCAGGCCGGTCAGCAAATGCAGCGCGCCGGCCAGGCCATGCAAGGGCAGAAGGGAATGGAGCAGGCCGGGCAGCAGCTCGAGCAGGCCGGTCAGAGCATGCAGAGTGGCGACCCGCAGCAGGCCGCCGAGCAGATGCGCCAGGCCGCGGAGCAGCTCAAAAACAACCCGGACATGATGAAGCAGGCTCTGGAGGAGCTCAAGAACAATCCCGAGGCGCGCAAGGCGGCCGAGGAGGCGCTCAAGGACAACCCGGAGGCCCAGAAAGCACTCCAGCAGGCCATGCAAGATCCTGCGATGCAGCAGAAGCTTCAGCAGGAGCTGCAGAAGCAGGGTGGGCAGGCCGGCCGCAAGCTCGAGGAGGCGGCCGAGAAGCTCGATCAGGGCCAGGCCGGCCAGAAAGAAATGCAGGAGGCCGGCAAGCAGCTCGAGGAGCTCGGCAAGCAGCTCGGCAACAAAAAGCTCGAGGACGCGGGGAAACAGATGCAAGGCGCCGGCCAGGAGACCGAGCTGCCCGAGATGACGGCCGAAGAGGCTAAAGAGCTGGCGAAAAAGGCGCTCGAGCGGTTCAACAAAGAGCTGAACGAGCAGATGGAGTCACGAGACGACGAGGTGCGCCGGGGCGGTCAAGCTCCTCCCCGCGTGAGTCCGCAGCAGCAGGGCACGCCACAGAGCTCGGGGCCACGACCGCCCCAGCCTTCCGAGCCGGTCCCGGCCCAGCCGCAGCCGCCCGACCCGAATCAGAAAGAGGGCGGCGACGGGTACGAGATCTACGACCCGGGCGTGAAGCTCCCCGACCTCGAGGAGCTGATCAAGCAGAAGCAAGAGATGGAGGCGGAGTGGGAAAAGCAGCGGACCACCTATGACCGCTATCACTCTCAGGTCGCGGTGTACTCCGACGAGCTGGCCGGCGAGCTGAGAAACTTCCTGCGCGAGACCGAGCGCCCCAAGTACAACCGGACTCCCACCGCCAAGGGCAAGAAGCTGTCTCTGAAGGGCGCGATGCGCGCGGAGGCCGCCGAGGAGCGCACCGGCCGCACCCAGTCCGACATCTGGCTGGACCGCACCAAGCCGACCCGCCGGGGCATCGAGTTCGTTTTCATCCTGGACGGCTCGGGCTCGATGCTCGGGGAGCGCTGGACCAGCCTGCTCAAGGGCATGGTGCTGAGCGCCGAGGCGCTCGACTCGCTGGACATCAACTTCGGGGTCGTGGAGTACGCGGACAACTCCCAGGTGATGAAGGGGATCAAGGACCGCTACTCCGTGGAGGGCCGCAACAAGCTGATGGCCGCCATCGAGCAGCCATTCAGCGGCGGCAACAACGAGCGTGTCGGGATGCAGACCGCGCTGGATCTCTTTGAGGCGCAGGGCACCAAAGGCTACAAGAAGGTGATGGTGTTGATCACCGATGGCATCTGCGACATCGCCCCGGTCAAGGAGTTGACGGAGAAAGCCAGGGACAAGAAGATCACCGTGATCGGCGTTGGCATCGGAGCCGAGATGAAACAGGTCGAGGATACGTACGACGACAGCGTGCTCGTCGAGCACATCTCCAAGCTCCCGTTCCAACTGGCCGACATGGTGCGTCAGCAGGTCGAGGGCTACGACGACGAGTTCGCTTGAAGGTTGCGGGCGGGGCCCCATCGGTTTTGGCTGGTGGCCTCTGGTGCAGCGAGCGAAAATTCTTTGAACTTCAACTCAAATCTAAATACAAGGAAAGCGACTGTTGGACCTTGCCTCGAAGAACACCGGCGGAACCTGCCCCATTCTTCGGGCCGACGTTCCGGTGGACGCCCTTTACGATGGCGTGTCCAGCTTCCTCAATCGAACAAAGAGTCGATACCGCCGGTATAAAAAGCGAGCGTATGTTCTGTCTGCGCCACCGTCGGGCCCGACCCGGTCAGCAGGATGGAAGTCCGCTGGCAGGAGCTTGGGAGACACTCCACATGCCAGCAGCTGGGCCAGATGAGCTTTGAGGAGAACCGAAGGTTCCAGCCCGAGCACAGCGGGAGAACATCCACAAGGTGGGATGACCTGCTTGCTCAGGGCTTCGCGCGCATTCTCGCAGAGGAGCCCTTGCGGAGTCTGGCTCAGTAAAGGAATCCCGGGCTACCGAAGGGCGGGCTACCATCCTGCCCGGGAGGGCAGTGCAGCAGTTTTGGAGCCTCGAGGGTCGACTCTTCAGGGAGGGCACCCGAGCCCTGCAGGCGTTTGAGGGCGGGCGAGTCCTTCAAAGTTTTGAGTCCGGCGCTGGCCGGCTCTTCAGATGTCTTCGTGCCGAGACTCTGGATTCTATCGATGCTGGACATGGGCTTCTCCTTTGAGTTGGTAGTGGCTCAGACGCCCGACTCGGGCCCTTTCCAGCCGTAAAGTCTCAAGATTTCCATCGCCTTGGCCGCCGAGGGAGTGCGCTCGATTCCGAGCGGTCCGTTCCCCCTCACCGGCCGGTTGCCGGACTGGGCCAGTGGCACGGCTCCGCTGTTCACGTACGAGTCCCAGTTGCCCATCACGTAGCGGTGCGTTTCGGCGAAGTCCTCGGCGCCGCTGCGGCCCCCGTAGGGGCTCACGCTGCCGGGCAGGCTGCGCCACAGCTCGGAGGTTTCCGGGTAGCCGCTGGAGGCGGCCAGGTTGTGTCCGGCCTCGTGGTGGATCAGGTAGTTGGTGGCCTGGTTGCTGGTGAGCCCGTGGCGGTCGAGCACCATGCGACCCTCCCGGTTGCCTGCCATGGCTCCCACTCCGGTGGCTCCGTTGCTGGGAACCATGCCCTGCCCGAAGACCTGGCCCAGGTTGTCGGACAACACGATGTTTCGGGCGTGGATCCGGGCCTGGGCTGGCATCGCCTCGATGGACTGGCGCACCCGGGCCAGCTCTTGAGGGGAGGCTCCCCCGGCCACCCGGATGTCCAGCGGCCGCCCATCGGGTCCAGGCAACTGGAAGGTGGTGACGCCTCGGGCCTCGGCCTCGCGGGTCAGGCCTTCCATGCCTCCCTCTCGGTAACGCCAGTGGTTGCCCTCCATGATCGTCTCGGACCAGTTGGTGCCGTTCTCGGTGTAGCTGCGGGTGCGCCAGTTCTGGCCGCCGCGCTCGACCTCGGTCCAGGGGCCCCGGTCGTCGCCGGCCGTCCAGCTGCGATAGCGACCTCCGCCCTCGAGCTGGTTCCATTCGGAGTTGGGCACGCTCCACAGATCCCGGTCTCGCACGGGGGCGGGCAAGAAGCCGCTGCCGGGCCGCGTCTCGGGGGGCGCATCGGCGGTCCCGTTGCCGCCAGCGTTGGCGGGCTGGGTGCCGTTACCCGGGGTGCCATTGCCGGCCGTGTTGCCGGCCTGGGTGCCGTTACCCGGGGTGCCATTGCCGGCCGCATTGCCGGTCTGGGTGCCGTTGCCCGGGGTGCCGTTGCCGGCCGCGTTGCCGGCCTGGGTGCCGTTGCCGGTCGAGCTGACGCTTCCCACCGAGGAGACCCCCGCGCTCTCCGGTTTCCCTGCGTTGCCGGCATTGCTGCTGGTCGTGCCGCCGCCGTAGTTGCTCATCAGAGCACTAAGATGGCCGGCGTCGGCCCCACCTGACTCGCCAGGCTTGCGAGCCTCTCGGCTCAGGTTGACCTTGTCCGCCTGGCCCACCTTTCCAGCCGAGCGGGCCTCGGCCGACTTGCTCGTGCTGGTCTTGTTCTGGGTGGCTTTGCTGCTGGTGCTGCTCGGCTTGCGCGAAGAGGATGAGGATGAGCTCGACCTGGGCCGCGGACGGCTGGCGCCGGAAGAGGAGGACGAAGAGACCTTGGCCACGGGATTACCTCCGATCAGAGCGATTCTTGCTCTCACTTTAGAAGCCACGAGAGGGCGACTTGTCGACAGGATGTAAACGGGAAGCAACAATTTTGAACATCGTGTAAACCGACTGTGAACGGAGCCGCCTTTCAACTCCAGTTCAGCCCATTGTTGTAGGCTCCAAAGCATGCAGATCCGTCCTGTCAGCGGCCTCCCCATCAACGCCGCCTCGCCCGCTTCGAGCCAGCTCGACCAGGCTGCCCGGGATTTGTTTGAGACCGGTCACCGGTTGAGCACCCGGGAGAAGTCGTTCTGGAAGGGAGAGCACTGGGAACCGGCCGACCCGGCCCGGGCCGTGGAGGCGCTCTCAAGCTCGCGTCCCCTCAAGGTGGAGACGGCCGCCGGAGTCGAGCTGCCCATCGCCAGCCCTGAGGACCTGCTGGAGGCCAGTGCCCTGTCCGGAAAGGGTCCGGTCGAGTCGCTGGGCTCGCCCATGCTGGCGGGCAGCCTCAAGGCCCTCGAGTCCCGAGGACGTCTGCTGGCCGACGCTCAGGAGAGTAATCCTTTCCAGGCCTACAACTCTCTCACCCAGGATGCCAACCACCCCCGGCCCGCCATCGAGTTCGAGGTGGGTCCCCTCAAGGTGCGCCTGCAGAAACCCGAGGATGCCCTCACCACCGCCTTCTTGGTGGCCGGATTCGGAGACGGCACGGGGGTCGATCCCCAGGCGCGCCAGCTCTCCGAACTGGTTCGCCAGGGCTACAGCCTGTCCAACGGCTCGGCCCTGGAGGCCTTCCACGCAAAGGAAACCATTGTGAGCTATCAGGGGATCGAGCTGGGACGGCCCGACGAAGGCCTTCCGCAACGGCGCTCCGAGCTCGAGCAGGCGCGGGCTCTGCTCAAGGACCAGACGAAAACGTGGTGGCCCGTCCTGAGTGAGCCCTCCGATCGCCCCCTGGATGAGCGGCTCGAGCTGGCCCAGAGTCTGGGCTCGGTCGAGCACTATCGCCTGGTGCTGAGCCAGGCTGGCCCGGGCGAGGAGCTGAGCCAGGCCGCCGCTCCCCTGGGCCAGGTCGTGAGCCACCTCGAGCCCGGCTCGGGCGAGGTCAAGGCCGCCTATCTCGCGCTGCGCGAGCTGCCTGAAGAGCAACGCATCCCCTTTCTGGAGAACCTGCAGCGAGCCCAGAGCACGTCGCTGGCCCGCCAGGCGCTGACCGACCCCGATCTGGCCACCCTGATGCAAGAGCTCGAGGCTCGCCGCGTCCCCGGTCACCAGCTGCGCAGCCTGATCAGCGCGGCTCTGCCTCACGGTCCCCTGGTCGAGCAGCGCGAGCTCATGCTGGCGGCCCTGGAGTATCCCGACTCGGTCAACCTCTACCAGCAGTGGGTGCAGGCCATGCCCCCCCAGGCTCGCGGCGAGTTCCTGGCCTTACGCAAGGACGAGCCCACCCTCGAGCGCCTCAACCCGGCCTGGAACGCCCTGGTGCAAGACTCTGAGCACCTGGCCGAGCGGCGCGAAGCCTATGTCTTTTTGCGCGGACAGCTTCCGCCCGAGTCGGCCTCCGAGCGCGCCTGCTCGGTCTTGAGCCAGCTGCGCGGCGAGAACCCGCGCCAGGCGGTGGCGGTCTACCTCGATCTGTCCCGCTCCGGCCTGCAAGATGAGGCCATCTGGCCGGTGTGGCAGAAACTGCAGGAGAGCCCCGAGCCCCAGACCGCGCTTCAACTTTACGGGATCGCCCGCGATGCCGAGCAGGCTCTGACCGCTTCGCGCTGGCTGCGAAGACCCGACCTCCCGGGCCAGGCTGAGGAGCGCCGCCAGGCCCTGGTTTCCCTGGCCCAAGCCCATGAAGGCGACCTGGGCCTGGCCACCCGTGACCTGCTCTTCGTGGCCAGCAAGAGCGAAGAGCTGGCTCCGGCCGCCGAGATGCTGGGTGAGCTGGTGCGGGCCACCGGGTCCTCGCGCGAGGCGCGCCTTGCTTTCACGGCCCTGCAAGAGATGGACCCGGCCCAGGGAGAGGCCCGCCGGGAGACCCTGTTGCGCTCTCTGGAGCTGGTGGGCAGCTATCACGAGGCCCAGCCGGTGTGGACGGCGCTGTTGGCCATGCCTGCGGCCGAGGGCAGCAAGCGGCTGCAAGGGATGGACGGCAGGCTCGAGCTCGGGCCCGACCAGCGAGGACGGCTGCTGGCCGGACAACTGGCTCGACCCCTGGAAGGGCCGGCGGCGGCCAGCTTGATGAAGATTCTGGCCCGCCCTTCGCTCTTGACCTGGACCGGCGATCCCGGCTGGGAGCAGCGCGACGGGGTGTGGCACTACCAGGACCAGAATCAGTCCAAGGATTTCAAGAGCCATCTCGTCTCCAGCCCGATCCGGCTGCCCGAGGGCGAGAACAAGCTGGTGCTCGACGCGCGCTTTTTGCCAAGCTCGGGCAAGAGCGGACTGTCCCTGGAGATCGCTGAGGCGGGTCCGAGCCCGAAGTGGTCCTCCTTGCACTGGCAGGCCGACGCCAGCGACGGGCCCGGGCAGGCTCTCAGCCTGCTCGGCTGGGAGGGCAAAGAGGTCGTCTTTCGCCTGCAGCGCTATGTCAACGAGGGTCCGGCCAGCGCCGAGCTCGACTTCCGCAGCTTGAAGCTGAGCGAGACCAGAACCGGCAAGATCCAGCGTCCTGACCTGAATACCTGGCATCAGGAGATCGTCGGCAAGGACTCCAACACCACCTCCGGGTGGATCCAGCTCGACCCGGGTCCCAGCTTGATGCGCGCCTCGGTGCAGTACAACATGCGCACTTATGCCAACGAATTGCACCTCGAGGCCATGAGCGAGAAGAGCCCCAGCTGGCGCTCGTTGACCCGCTGGTCGGGAGGGGATACCTATGCCACCGAGGAGAGGGAAGTCGACCTGACCCCGTATTCCGGTCAGAAGATTCGCTTGCGGTACCGCCTGCACACCGAAGTGCCCGGGACGGCCAGCTACAACTCGCCCAAGGGGACCATGTACCAGCCCAGCATCATCCCCATTCGCGAGGACCAGAGCGGGGCGGCGCGGCTGGACCTGTTTCAGTCCGGCGGGCTGGGGGCTGCTCAGAGCGAGCAGCTCTTGTCGCTGGCCTACGGCGATCAGGATGCGGCGACCCGCAGCCGGGCCATCCAGACCCTGGGTCGCCTGACCGAGGTGACCGGCAGCTTCGATGCGGCCTGGAAGGTCTGGGAGAAGCTGGGCGGGGAGGTGGGTCGCCCCGATTTCGAGGACCGCGCCGTGGCCTACGGGACGCTGCTCTCCAAGGGGTCCGAGGCGGCTGCCGCCTTCGAGTTGATCGAACGCGAGCGGGCCCCAGGAGAAAAGCTCGAGCATGCCGCCCGCCTGCTCGAGCAGCGCGACGCCCCGTCCTTCCTGGCCCTGCGGCGACGCCTGCAGGCCGAGAGGCTGGAGCAGCCCATGGCCGATTCGGTGGCCTTCCTGGCCAGCCTGAAGGGCAGCGCTTCTTTGACCGACCGGATCTGGGAGCAGGTGGCCTCGCCGGTGCTCGACGAGCCCCTCTCCGAGCGCCAGAAGGCATTCTCGCGTCTGGCCGAGAGTACCGACGGCCTGGACGATGCGCTCACGCTCTATGCCCAGACCGGCCAGTGGCTCGAGCCGACTGACAGCTTCCCGGCCGCGGTCGGGGCCGTGGCCCAGCTCTGCACCGTGCTCAACAGGGATGCCGCCAGGGTGGGTCAGGTTCTCGGTTTCATCCAGGAGAAGCAACAGTCGGGGAGCCTGGCGGGCCAGACCACCGGCGAGCTGGTCAAGCGATTGGTCAACTCCCTGGTGGTGCGTTCGCAAGCCCCTCAGGACCTGGACCAGGCGCTGCAAGAGCTCTTGATCCCGCAGGTCGGCCCGGGCAGCGTGCAAGAGCAGGAAGACAAGGTGATCGTGGGAGGCGTGCCGGTTCCGCGAAGGGCCGCGGGGGAGGCGATTCAGGAAAATTGACGGTGAGCTGCCGAGGCTTGCGTGTTGTAGGGGTGCGCGTGAGTCGCGTGAGTCGGGCTCCCCGGTTGACGCGAAGCCCGTGATGCGGTAGCATCTGATGCGTGAGAACCACATTGGACATCGCCGAAGACGTGTTGCTGGCAGCCAAAGAGCTTGCTCGACGTGAGGGCAAGACAGCCGGTCAGGTATTGTCTGAGCTGGCACGAAGGGGCCTGTCCACCCGCGGCCAGTCTCCTCCATCGGGTTCGGATGAGTTTCTTGGTTTTCGGCCTTTGCCGCGGCGCGGGGTTATAGTGACCCCCGAGCTCATTGAGAAGCTGCGCGACGAAGAATACGACTGATGCGCGCCTTGTTGGACGTCGGCGTGCTGCTGGCTCTCTTTGATGAGGATCACGTTCACCATGTCCGGGCCCGGGAGTGGCTCTCGGATCAGGCTGTCAACGGATGGGCATCGTGCCCACTGACTCAGAACGGGTTCATTCGCATCATCAGTCAGCCGAGATATCCCAAGCCCATCTCCACTCGCCATGCGTTGGCTCTCCTTCAGGCGGCAGCCTCCACGCCGCACCACGAGTTTTGGCCCGCCGATCTCAGTCTGCTGGAAGGCTCGGTTGTGCATGCCGATAGGATCCACGGACCGAAACAGATCACGGACATCTACCTCCTGGCCCTGGCCGTCTCTCGCCATGGCTTCCTGGCAACCTTTGACCGCGCCATCCCATTTGGTGCGGTGCCGGATGCAGAGCCGCACCACCTGGTGGTCCTGTGAGCCCGAGTTGACGAGCCGGTCGCCGGAGTGATCCTGATTGAGTACCCACTGAGATCCTGAAACGAGATCGCCCCTCGAGCGAGAGGCGGAAAACGGCTTTCAAATCCGGAGGCGGGTAGGCGATTTTGGTCGACCGCTCCTGTCGTCGCTGAATTCCCGCCCGACCTGCCTCTTTACGAGCGAGCAGCTCGCCTGATGCGGGTCAAGACCCGAGCGCAGAGGACCCGCTTGCCGTCTGAGAGCCGTTTCAGAGACTCTTGAGGCCCTGGCGTCACAGTAAGCCAGATGCAGGTTGTACCATTCCGAGCAGCAAGCTTCCCCTCCCGGGCCCAGGGCCCGGCCGTGCAGCACCTCGAGCAGCAGGCCACCGACAAGGTCCAGCTGGCTGAGCAGGGCATGGCCCGCGCTGAGGCGGAGTGCGCCGAGCTGCAAAAGCAGGTCGAATCCTTCGCGGCCACTGACCGCGCTCTGGCCTGGACCTTTCCGATCGCCCTGGGAGCAGGCGTGGGAGTCGCGATGCTCACGGGCAACGCCCTGCCATTCATCCTGGGAGCAGTGGTGGCGGCTGGAGCGCACATGACACGGGTCTTCAGCAGCGGCACTCCGGTAAGCCTCTACCAGAAGATCGGCACCTTCCGCGAGGAGATCCACCAGCTGGCCACTCAGCACGAGGCCGCCTTGAAGGAAAGGGCCGACCTGGCCGACACATTGAAGCTCCTCGACGGGGTTACCGGCTCGCTGGCCGGGAAGGTCGGGGTCAAAGAAGGCGAGACCTGTGTCACCATCGGTGGCGTGCCACTCAAGAAACGCTATCGGTTGCAGTAAGTAGCCCTCGGGGTTCGAGGGCAGGACCCGCGCCCATTCAGCGTTCTTTCACCCGGCCCTGGTAGGCTCGACCCGATGATCCCCTCGATCACCCTCGCCGGCCCGATCTACCAGCGCCCCACCCGAAGCGCCGGCGAGCCTGCGCGCGAAACGACTCAGGACCGGTTCCAGCCCTCTGAGGCAGCCGCCAGCCGACCCATTCTCCCCTGGCCCGAGCTGCAGCGAGCCGGTCTCTTGACCGCCACCACGGCCGTGCCCGGGCCAATCGGCGCCCTGCTCTCGCAGGAAGCAAAGGACGGGCTGCTCGACTTCTTCCGGCGCATGGAGGCCGCCGGCGCCAGCATGCACACCCTTACGCCGGGCCCGCCCGACCGCGCCCGCCTGATCGGCGACCTGACCAGCGAGCAGGCTACCGAGAAAGTCCTGACCGGCTTCACCGAGCCGCTCTATATGCGCGACCCCAAGACCCACGGATTGTACCCGCTCGAGGGCTGCCAGGATCTCCAGCTCCTCGACACCATGTTCGGCGTTGGCAAAGCGGCCGGAGGGCCCAGGCCCGAGCTGGCCCGGCTGCTGCGTGATCTCACGCAGGACCACGGCTTCCGCGTCGACTCCGACCGCGACGACTGCACCTTCTCGCGCGAAGACTCCACCCTCCGTTACAGCGGCAGCCGGCCCCTGGCCGCCTACCGGTCCGCTCTGGGCCTCGAGAAGGCGCCCACCCAGCTGGTGCCTCCAGACGTCTGGACGGGCGTAACCATGGACCAGACGCGCACGATCGAGGCGCTCGATTACTTCCTGGGCACCGGGGCCGACCGCGGCCTGGAGAACCCCGAACTGGCCGCCCGGCTCAAGGCCATCGACCAGGCCGGGCTCTCTTTCGACCGCTTTCCCTTCCCGCGCATGGACCTGACCGAGGCGCAGGGAGCGGTTTGGACCTACCTGGGCCTGCAGGCAGCACCTCAGACCGAGTCGGTCTGGATGCACCGCCCCGACAAGGCTTACTTCCCGGTCCATCCGCAAGACCTGGGCGATCTGCAGCTGATCGCCAGGCGCGCCGACAAGATGGACGAGTTGATGCTGGCTTTCGAGCCCCGCACCGCCGCATTGGGGCTTTCAAATCGCTTTCCCGTCTTCACCTGGCTATCGTTCGAGCATTATCCCCAGTTGGCCCCCGAGGTCGTGTTCGATGCCGGCATCCAGGCGCTGGAGAGCCTCCGCTCGTGCGGAAAGGCCCCGGCCATTCTGGAGCTGCGCGAGGCGCTGGTGACCCTGGCACCGCACCTGAAGACCGAGCCCGAGCTGCGCGAGGCCTGCACGTTGCTCTCGCAGAGCTGGCGGGAGGAGAGCCTGACCGATCGGGCCCGGGTCTTGCTCGAGTGCAAGCAGAACGGCACCGACTACCCGACCGCGGCCCGCGAGCGCTTCCAGTTCTTCACCCCCGAGGCCGGGGGCGCAGTGCGGCAGGAGGGGAGCCATCTCAACGTGGGCGGTGTGCGCCTGCGCGTGCGCGAGCCCCACCCCTGACGGGAAACGTGGCCCACCGAGCAAGCGCGTTCAAAGCTCGAGCAGGATGCCTCCAGCCGATGCGATCCTTCCACGCTGCGGCGCTGTCGGCGGGCTTCTGCCCCGATAAGCGTTACGCAGAGACGGAGCTTGACGCTGACCGGGGTCTGGGCGTTGGGCCAGAGCTCCAGGGGGAAGACATTGACCTCTGCGGCCGAGGAGTGAGTGAAGCAATGCTCCATCAGTAGAAGAGCGGTCGGATACCCCTCTTCTTGGCTCGCACTCCATGGCCCACGTTGGTGATCCTGTCGCTAAGCCCGGGATTACTCTTCAATACGAGACTCCAAAAATTGTCTGCCTGGATATCCGCCAGGACTTCCTTGAAAACACTGTCCGCATGTTTGCGGTCGATGGGTTTGCCCTTGCTTGAGGACCGTCCAGACTTAGCCATGGTAACCTCGTTTCCAGGACCTGATACTCAGGTCCTCTGGTGGTATGAGCTCGACACTTTGAATCACGCTCGGATCGCGAACCGCCACTTGGATATGGCCGAGCGTGTAGATAGGGGATCCTTCGAATAGCGGACGACCTGTCATACAGGGTGCTCGCACGGACCTGAGCTCGAGGCCCCGTTCCTTATATTGCTGCACGATAAAGTTGAAGAAAGCGCAGTCCAGAAGATTCTCTCCGGTCTCAGGATTGTTCCGGAGACCTCTCGGTGCAGCTCGTTCCAGAAAGTCAGAACTCGCCTCGTCCATCTTCTTGCTCCAGTAAGAGTCACAGAGTCCAAACAGTCCCTCAGTGACACCTCGGCTGCAACAACTGCAATCTTGCCGCCTAAGCCTTCTACCTGGCGACGGCTCTCTGCCCAGACGGCGGCCCAGTTGAGGGCTTCCTGCCAGAAGTAGATGCCTGTCCCCAACCACTCAATGGCTTTCACGCTGGGCTTAAAGCCGTCACGCACGATCTGGTGCGCCAAAGCTAAGGAAGTCCCATGATAACACCGGACGATGTTCTCCTGGCTGGACATTGAGTGTTGTTCAATTCAACAAGTACGGCCCCGATCCTGGCCTCAGTTAAACGTTGTCACCCGGTCGTAGCGAAGGATACGCTCTGAGGAAACGAAATTGCCGGCACAGGTTGCGTCCGGACCTCACGCGAGATGAAGTAATGAACCAGACTGAGTTGTTACGTGCTTTAGGTTTGCCGACGTCGACGCTCAAGCGCTATTTCACATTGTTTGAGGCGGTCACACGCCTTTCCATTCTCGGGCACACAGTGGCGAAGGACCTTGTCCTCGAGAATCCGGATGGGGTGATCGCCTCAATGCTAGCCGCACTCTCCCGGGAAGTGATTCGAAGGGGCTCCGATGGCTGAGCTAGCCCCTCTCGGTGAGCGTTTCCTTAATCGGCGGCGACCGATTGTGTCTAAAGCTTGTGGTATCGACCTGGGGGAGTCCAGTCGGGAGTGTGGGTCTTGCGAAAGCGGCTCAGTGGAACCAGATACCACTCCTCGTACTCGGCAGTGCCCCAGGTTGCGTCGATTCCAAGTCTGGCTTCGCCGACGCGAACCTCATTCCATGCATGCCGAGCGTCCGGGTCACCGGTAAGGTTCCCTGTCACCAGGTCACAACGCAGTCCTGACTCTACAGCCAGCGCTCGGTAGAGAGTGGCATAGCCCAGGCATATCGTCTTTCGAGTTTGCAGGATCTTCTCCGGGTCCAAGAGCTTCTTGTTGTCGTGGACGAGTGTCGCGCGACCATTGCGAGTTGCCCGCGCGGCACGCCACTCGGCTTCACGTCCGGCGTAGGCAATGTTGGCGGTCATCCATCTGTAGATGGCCCTGGCCCTCTCCTCGTCCCAACGTCTAATCCTCTGAAGATCGCGAGCCGTGCCGCTGTATTTGATACCCCGCTCTTCGGCAGTGCGTCCTGCCAGGTACTTGGCCAAGCTCTTGACGCTCTTTTCCGCCTCTGGCGGAGCAGCCAGCGCGTAAGCGTCAACCCAGGAGAGGTCGCGCGGCTTCTCTGCCAAGACAGTGGCAAACACCAGCGTCCAACAGAGTACGAACAGCCTCAGGCGAACCATCTTGATGATTCCTACGGAGAACGACCGGGATCCTGCTCTGGTCCCGGCGGTCCCACGACAATCTCTCGAACGTGGCCTTCTGGGTTCCTTCTGAAAGCCTTACAGCGACCAATTCGAGGCGCGGGAAACGTGGGCTTTGATCCCGCAATCCAGCACGTCTAGAGCTCGAGCAGGATGGTCGCGATCAGCCCCGTCCAGCCGGTCTGGTGACTGGCCCCGCAGCCTCGGCCGGTGTCGCCGTGGAAGTACTCGTGGAAGGGGATCAGGTCGCGCCAGCGCGGGTCCTGCTGAAACATCTGGCACTCGCCGAAGACCGCCCGCCGCCCCTTCTCGTCGCGCAAGAAGAGCCGGGTCAGGCGCGTGGCCAGCTCGCGGGCGACCTGGTCCAGGCTCAGCCTGGTGCCTGAGCCGGTGGGGCACTCCACTTTCAGCTTGTCTCCGTAGTAGACGTGATACTGCCGCAGCGCCAGGATGATGAGCGCGTTCATGGGCAACCAGATGGGGCCGCGCCAGTTGGAGTTGCCCCCGAACAGGCTGGAGGTGGACTCCCCGGGCTCGTAGTCCAGCCGGTACTCGCGGCCATCGAGCCGCATGACCAGCGGATGCTTCTCGTGATAGCGCGACACGGCCCTGATCCCGTAAGGCGAGAGGAACTCGTCCTCGTCGAGCATGCGGGCCAGCATGCGTTTGAGCTGGTCGGGCTGCACCAGGGCGATCAGCAGGTTGTCTCGGGCCCCCCGCTCGATCAACGTGGGGACGTTCCTGGCCAGCTCGGGCCGGTGAGCGATGAACCACTGGCGTCGCCGCTCGAAATCGGGAAAGCGGCTGAAGCTGTCGGCCGGGATGGCCGAGGCACCGAACAGAGGCGTGAAGCCCACCATGGTGCGGGCCCGCACGGGGATGCGTCCGTGCTTGTCAGAGAAGAGCTGGTCGTAGTAGAAGCCGTCCTGCTCGTCCCACAGGGTGGTCATGGCGTTGGCGATGGCCACGAAGTGCTCCCAGAACTTGCTGGCCAGGTCCTCGTAGACCGGGTCCTTTTCGGCCAGTAGGAGGCCGTTGTTGAGCATGCTCTTGGCAAAGGCGGCCATCCAGCTCGTGCCGTCGGCCTGGCCGATGGCATAGCCCGGGGGCAGGTCATCCCGGTCGAAGGGACCGATGTTGTCCATGCCCAGAAAGCCGCCCTGGAAGATGTTCTTGCCCAGGGCATCCTTGCGGTTGACCCACCAGGTGAAGTTGAGCAGCATCTTCTGGAAGACCCGCTCGATGAAGGCGTAGTCGGCCACCCCGGTGGTCTTGCGCTCGAGCTCGAAGATGGCCCGGGCGGCCAGAGGCAGAACGGGGGGATTGACCGCCCCGAAGTCCCACTCGTAGGCCGGGATCTGGCCGTTGGGGTGCATGTACCACTCGCGCAGCATCAACAGGATCTGCTCCTTGGCGAACTGCGGGTCCACCCGGGCCAGGGCGATGCAGTGAAAGCCGAGATCCCAGGAGGCAAACCAGGGAAACTCCCACTTGTCGGGCACCGACAGGATGTCGCGGGTGAAGAGGTTGGTCCACTCGTGGTTGCGTCCCTGGTTTCGCTCGGGTGGGGGAGGAGGTTGGGCGGGGTCGCCCTGAAGCCAGTCGGTCACCACGTAGTGGTAGTACTGCTTGGACCAGAGCAGCCCGGCGAAGGCCTGGCGAGCAACCAGGGTCTGGTCGGGGCCGAGCCGGTCGCCGAGCACCGCTCTGTAAAACTCGTCCGCCTCCTGGCGGCGCTTCTTCAACTGGGCCTCGAAGTCGCGACAGGGCTGGGGGCGGTTGGTCAACTCCAGGTCGAAGCGGGCCGTCTCGCCCGGCTTGAGAGTGCGCGAGTAGAGGGCGGCCGCTTTGGTGCCCTGCCGGGCCGGGTTGACGGCCTTGAGGTTCTGGCTGACTACGTACTCGTGGAAGGCGTCCTTGACGTAGGGTCCACAGCGCGAGTTGAAGAGCCGTTTCGTGTTGGTCTCGTTCTCGGTGAACAGCAGCTCTTCTGCGTCGGGGCAGAAGAGGCGGTAAGAACCCAGCTCGTAGTGCTCGGCTCGAATGCCACCTTTGTCGGCCTTCAGGGAGGGTCGGCGTTCATCGCGCCCCCAGCTCCAGGTGTTGCGAAACCAGAGGGTCGGGAGCACGGAGAGGGGAGCCAGGTCGGGGCCCTGGTTGGTGACCTCGATGCGGATCAGGAGGTGCTCGGCCTCGCGCTTGGCATAGGTGACCTCCACCTCGAAATAACGGTCCTCGTCGAAGATCCCCGTATCCACCAGCTCGAACTCGGGCTGCTCGCGGTCGCGGCGGCCGTTCTCCTCGACGAGCTGCTCGTAAGGGAAGGCGCGCTGCGGATACTTGTAGAGATAGCGCATGAACGAGTGCGTGGGCGTGCTGTCGAGATAGAAGTAGTATTCCTTGACGTCCTCGCCGTGGTTGCCCTCGGGCCCGCTGAGCCCGAAGAGGCGCTCCTTGAGAATGTCGTCCTGGCCGTTCCAGAGGGCCAGAGCAAAGCACAAATACTGGTGGCGGTCCGAGATGCCGGCCAGTCCGTCCTCGTTCCAGCGATAGGCCCGCGAGCGCGCATGGTCATGGGGAAAAAAGTCCCAGGCGTCGCCGTCTTCGCTATAGTCCTCGCGCACCGTGGCCCAGGCCCGCTCGGCCAGAAACGGCCCCCAGCGGTTCCAGTGACCCTCCGCCTTCTGGGTGGCGAGCAGACGTTTGCCTTCCTGGGTTTCGTAGAGGCTGGACATGGGTGGAATTCCTTCCCTGGTGCTTGGGCAGCGGCCTGCTGTCGCAAAGGGATTGTTCAGCGTTCGCGCATCCGGGCGGAGTCTCGCGGGGTGGATGGGGGTGCGCATTCGCGGCACTTCTTGTTGAAAGGCCCGATGCCGTAGTCCTCGATGGCTTTCTTACCGGAGAAGCCGCGGTTCTGCTACTTCCTGTGTAAGTCCTTGTCGTGGCTCAGCCGCGCGTCCCCCGTGATGGGGACGGGCCGTCCTCCCAGCGCGGGCGGGGGGTTCAGGATGTAGCAGTTGAGGAACGCCTTGCAGCGCGCCATGAATTCGCGCTGCTCGTACCAATTGGCCTCGGCGTACCGCTGGCGATCGGCCACCACGCCCTGCGCCTTGATGCCCGCCTTGCGGGCCAGAAAGACGGAGCGGGCCAGGTGGAAGCGGTTGGTCACCACGATCGCCGTCTCCACCTGGAACACCTGGCGGGCCCGGGCCATGCTGTCGTAGGTGTTGAATCCGGCGTGATCCATGAAGATCTTCTCGTTGGGCACGCCGTGGGCCACGGCGTACTCCCGCATCGCATTCACCTCGTCGTAGTCCTTGTAGCCGTGGTCGCCGCTCATCAGGAGACTATCGACGTGCCCGGCCTGAAAGAGCTCGATGCCGCAATCGACGCGGTCCTGGAGCACGGCGCTCAGCTGCCCGCCAGCCCAGACCCCGGCCCCCAGCACGATAGCCGTCTGGGCGTGGTCTACCGCTTGCGGCTCCACGATCCCGGACTTGCCGAGCCGCTCGACCCACGCGCTGGCGCCCAGCGCGCCGACGCCCACCACGAGCAGTCCCGCGAAAATAAACCACAAGAGTTTCCTCCACGATGGCCATCGGCGTGCTCTCGTGACCGGTGGACCCTGACACTGCGCCCATTTCTCCGGGTCTCCCGCGTGCCTTACTTGCAAGTCTAGACTCCCTGCGCGACTTAGGCTTGCATCTTCCTGAACGGTGCCCTGCTACCTGCCACTCGCAGGGCAGCCCGCCCCCGGGACCCCGGCTGGCTCCCGAGGCGTGACCTTCGCGTCTGACGATGGCACGCAGAGAGTCGTGATGTCGGTAGCCCAGTACGCTGACAACGCCACTGCGGCGGCCGCCTTTGCGCAGGCGGTGCAGGCCAGTATCGACGCCCCCGGCGGCAACGGTGAACTGATCTCCGGAGTCGGCGATCAGGCGTTCATCGGGTCCAGCGGCCAGGCCGGCGAGACGCACGTGGGAGGCGGAGCCCTGTTCGGCGATCTGATTGTGACGGTGACGCTGCAGAACTTCCCTGCCGACAACGATCACAAGGGCAGGGCCGTCGACCTCCTCCGCAAAGAGGGCGCGTTGGCTCAGCAGGTGCTGTAGGGGGGCTCAGGTGGGGCTGTCTCCGGGTCAGGCCTGCGCCACGTCCACTCCACCCGGCAAGAGCGCTCACGGCAAGAGCGTCATTCCCGCCAGTGCTGCCACGTTGCGCTGACGCGTGTCCGCAGAAACCAGCGCATCGGCGTTCTCCGCGACGGCCATGGCGACGTGAAGAGCATCCAGAGTTCGGATCGGGGTCGGGGGTTGACTTGCATAGGCGGTCCTTAGAACCCTTTCCGCTTCCCGGAAGGACCCCGGCCCTACCGGCAAGACTTGCATAGCGCCCCCTTCCACCTCGGTCACGAACTGGGCGTGGAGCAGGCTCGCGTGACCGGCTGGCAACTCGCCTTTCAATTCCCTGCGATGAAGCGCGGCGAGTAACTCCACTCGCACCAAATCAGAAACCGCGGGAATCGTTGGCGCCTGAGCGGCCAGGTTGAGGTAATCGTCGCTGTCGGTTTCGGCAACGTACAACTTGACCAGGGCGGAGGTATCCCAGTAGTTCACAGGCGGTCCAGTCGGTCTTCGTCAATTGCCTCCTGCATCGTGCCGGCGGGCAGAGTTTGTTGCATGGCCAGTTGGGCTCGACGCTCTTCAATCCAGGCGGACTTACTCGCATACGGAACTTCGGGTACCGCGCGAGTGAGGCGAGCCTTGACCTTTCCCCTTACCGTGATCAACACATCTTCGCCGCCGCTGGCAATCTCCACGAGCTCTGACAGGCGAGCCTTGCTGTTACGCAGATTGATTATCATGAGACCATTGTAGTCACATTCTTGAACGCGGTCAACCTGCTTGGGACCGGCGCAGATCCGTCGGAAGCATGATTTGAGGTGTTTCATCGAACGCGAGTTCCTGTGATGAATCGAGACATTGTGCGTGACGACCAATCCTTCTTGCGGAGCCTGAGGTAGAAGGACTGGAGCGGTCCAGCGCTGTTGGCGCGGTCGCTCGTCAGGGCCGGATGGAGCGCCCCTTGCGCTGACTGACCTTGGGCTACGTCAGCTTGCCGCCCGGACGAAGACCCGACAGAAAGTCCCCCACCGGCAGGCAGAGCACGTCCTGGACTCGCTGCCGATCTTGCCCGCCGTAGAGGAGGAGAGCTTCAGCCTCGGGGTAGTCTTGTCGAAAGGCCCTGAGCCCGGAGAGATCGGACGGATGCACGGCCCGGCCTTGCTTCACCTCGATGGCCCAGAAGCCGGAAGGACCGTACAGGACGAAGTCTACCTCGTTGCCCGCGCGGGTGCGCCAGAAACTGAGACTCGACTCGCCGCCGCTGAGGTCGTTCCAGGCCCGCAGGTGCTGGGCCACCAATCCCTCGAGGGCGGCGCCCCCCAATTCTTGCTCTGAGTCGAGTGGTCCGCGGGGCCGCAGACTCTGAAACACTCCCGCATCGAACCAGTAGAACTTGGAGTGCGAAACCAGCTGGCGCCTGGCCCGGCGCGTGAAAACGCCGAGACGGAATGAGAGCAGAAGGTCCTCGACCACCTGCAAGTAACCCTCGACGGTCGTCCGGCTGACCTCGCACTCACGGGCCACCTCAGACAGGTTGAGCAGGCTCGCGTGGGAGAGGCTGATGGCCTCGAGAAATCGTGCAAACCCACCCAGATTGCGGACCAGACCTTCTTGCTGCACCTCCTCGCGCAGATAGAGCGAGGCGTAGCCACGAAGCACCTCACGCGGGTCAGGAGCGTCCACCACCAGGGGAAGGAGCCCCTGGCGCAGAGCCGTGCTCAGCTCAAAGCTGGCGCCCAGCTCAGCCGCCATGAACGGATGCATGGAACGCAGGGCGGCGCGGCCGGCCAGCAGGTCGACCCCGCTTCTCTTGAGCTTGCGGGCGCTCGACCCGGTCAAGACAAAGCGGGTGCCAGTCTTCTCTTCGAGGATCTGGTGGACCAGGGACAGGAGCTCTGGGACCTTCTGGACCTCGTCGATCACCACCGTCTCGGCGCCAGAATGCCCGGCCAGAATCTCCCGCAGTCGCCCTGGGCGCGCGGACAGCCGCTGAGCAAGCTCCGGATCGAGCAGGTCGAGCCACACGATTCGGAGCTTGGGTCACGAGAGAGGACGACCGTGGAAGGAACCCTCAATGGCTTCCCCTTTCGAGCCACTCTCGAGCCAGACGGCCGGGGGAATCACCAGCTCACGGTCGACGAAGCCTTGCGTGAGGCTGCCGGCGCGGGTATCGCGGACACCTGGACGGTCGAGATCACGCGGGTTGGAGAGGAGCCGGAAACCAGGGTGCCGGCGGAGCTGCGCGAGGCCCTGGCCGCCGAGCCCGAAGCGCAGGCATCCTGGGCGAATACCACACCCATGGCACGCCGCGACTGGATTCTCTGGATCACCTCCGCCAGGCAACCTGAAACGCGCAGCGGGCGGGTCGCGAAAGGTTGCGACATGCTCAAATCGGGGAAGCGACGAGTTTGCTGCTTTGGTGGTCTGAGCTGGCTGGTGAAAGAGCACCCGGCCGTCGAGACGTGGCTCCCCTTCCCGAAGGCGGTCCGCAAGAAGTGATGTTCCCCCTGCGAGCCAGGCTTCAATGAGCTGAACGAAGGTCGGGGCGTCGACTGGGCAGCGGCTGCCGTCGCAGAGGGATTGTTTGCGAGCTAACAGAACCCTGACCATGCATGATCGACACCAGGTTCACGACTCGGTCAGTAGATCTCTCCACCCGCGCCTCGGCCAGCGCTCCCGTGACCACGGTCCCCGACGACCCGTTCGAGCAGTTCACCCCAGGCCGGGTCGAGCCCGGGTCGGTGAAGGCCGCTCCGGTGGTGACGACCGCCGAGCAGGTGCCCTTGTCGCAGCCCGTCCCTGGCCCCTTCGGACCTCTGCCGATCGAGAGCCGCGTGCCCCTTTTACTCTCTCCCGTGGCCACCGCCCTGGGCAAGCATTGGGACTTCCTTTACTCGCGCGTGGACCCGGCTCGTCCCACCCCCGACCCCAACAAAGTCTGGTGTGACCGTCAGCGCGAGGCGACCTCGGCAGGCATCGATCACGCCCTGGCCCGCCTGCGCGAGAAGGGCCACGAGAAAGGCACCGGCAAGGTCGCCGTCCTGGGCGGAGGCTACGAGGTCAACCTGGCGCCGCTGCTCGAAGAGTTCGCCGAAGTCCACGTGGTCGATCTGTCCGACAAGCCATTCCCGGTGGTCGAGCGCCAGAACGCCAACGACCCCAACCGCGACCGCCTCAAGTTCATCCAGACCGACCTCTCGGGGATCGATCCGATCTACCAGGGAATCGAGATCGAGCGCCTCCACGGCGAACGGGCCTCCGGCCGCACGAGCAGCGTGGACGGTCTGAAGGCCTACTTCGGGAACTTGCCTGAGATGGTGCCCTCGAGTCTAGAGACGGCCGGCTATACCATGGTCGTCGCTCCCGTGCTGACCGAGGGTATGCCCTACGGGGCTCTCATCACCGATATCGAAGCCCGCCGCGACCAGGCCAACCTGGAGTCGGGCATCGACGACAGCCAGAATCGCCGCTCCACCTGGAAGCACGTCAGTGGACACCTGAGCGATGACTTCTATTTCGACCCCCAGGTGCGCCAGGGATTCGACCGGCTGTTTCTGCATCAGTCCCAGGAGATCAACCGTCTGCTCGAGCCCGGCGGGGTAGGAGTCACCTCGTTCTGGACACGCCCGGACGAACGCCAACCGGATCTGGCTCCCTCGGAGAGCGGCCCGCTCTTCCGTCTCGGCGACAACACGGTGACGGGGGCGACCTTCGAGGGGTTCTTCCAGCCCTTCCGTCACGAGAAGATCGGTGAGGCCAAGATTTATGGACCGGATGCCAGGCCCACCGTGCACGTTTACAGCCTGGAGAAGCCCGGCTCTCAGGTCTGAACGCCCGACCCGCACGGTGGGAAGTCGTCGCCCATCTTGTCCTGAGCGCCCATGGTCTTCATGACAGCGTCAAGGCTTTTCTGTGCAACGGATAACGTTGCATAACCGGCGAACTGGCGCCAGTGGCTCAGCGCTTGAGCATCTCGTGGGCGACCAGGCCGAGCACACCGGTCGCGATGCCGAACCCGAAGCCCAGCAGAGCGCCCTGGACGACGGTATGAGGGAAGCCCACGGAGTGGTGGGCAACCTGCTCGTGCCCGATGACCCTGTCGGTCCGATAGGTGGTGTAGACCGGATCTTCCCAGTAGCAACCGGGCTGATAGATCGTCATGTCTCCCACCTGCATGGGGATCGTGCAATGGGAGTTCCAACTGGTGCCGGTCTGGACCCGGTAGGTCTCGAAGATGGGCTGCTGGCTGTAGGTGACGACGTCCTGTCCCTGGCGGACGGCTCCGACGGCGGCGCCAACGCCCGTGGTCAGGGCCGCCCACCCGCCCACCAGGGCAGCCTTCTTGCCGGTCGACGCTCCCTGATAGTCCGAGCTGGAGCCGATGTGGGTGTTTATGAAGTTGCTCAGGCTGGTCAACATGGCCGGAGCTTAACGCAGGTGGGCCCGGGCCGGGTTAACCTGCTGTTGACAGTTGTTTCCCGGATGTTGCACAAGGCCCGGAACTTCACGAGAAGGTCCTCAGCCGCGCAGGTGAATCAGTCCGGAAGGGGAGGAATGCCCAATCGACCCTGGAAGCGCCTGAAATGAAACGCAGAACAATTCTCCGAATCGGTCTGGCGGGTCTCCTCAGCGGCTCGCTCACGAAATTCTCCGCCGCAGCAGGCACGACCGTCACCGCCGAGCAGGCTCTTCAGAAGCTCAAGGAGGGCAACCAGCGCTATATCGCCGGAATGAAGACGGGCGGGTCGGGCCGATCCGGCGAGCGACGCGATCAGGTGGCCGAGAGCCAGAGTCCCTATGCCATCATCTTGGGGTGCGCGGACTCCCGCGTCGCCCCCGAAGTGCTGTTCGACACCGGGATCGGGGATTTGTTCGTCGTCCGCGTCGCAGGCAACATCGTGAGCAATGCCAATTACGGCATCATGGGAAGCGTTGAGTTCGGGCACCTGGTGCTGGGCGCTCCGCTGATCGTCGTGCTCGGTCACTCCTCCTGTGGAGCGGTGCAAGGGGCTCTGGATACCATCGCCAAGGACGGGGAGCTTCCGGGCTCCATCGAGGGCGTCGTGGACTCCATTCGTCCCGCCGCGAGGCGCAGCAAAGGGCAGCCCGGTGATCCTCTGGTCAACGCGACTCGGGTCAACGTCCAGGAAGGCATCAAGCGCCTGCCGCGCTATTCGGAGATCCTGCAGCAGTCTTCTGCCTCGGGCAAGCTCAAGATCGTTGGCGGCATCTACGATCTCCGCTCGGGAGCGGTCGAGTTCCTCTGACGCTGGGCACGCACCTGGCCGGGAGGGGTCTGTCGGGGGAGGGCGCGAAGGCTATGGCATGGGCTCACAATGGAAGGCCAAGCATCGCGAGGCAGCTGCGAATGC
This sequence comes from Candidatus Xenobia bacterium, assembly GCA_045863235.1. GTDB lineage: Bacteria > Vulcanimicrobiota > Xenobia > Xenobiales > QWHO01 > QWHO01. The sequence goes on from BTUM01000005.1 coordinate 35,164, forward strand.
CAAAGGGAGGCTGTTCGGCAAGCTGTCCAAGGAGATATCCATCGCTGCCCGCAACGGCGCCGATCCCGACACGAATGCCCGCCTGCGGTTGCTGGTAGAGCAGGCGCGCAAGGCGTCGATGCCCCGCGAGACGCTGGAGCGTGCTTTGAAGAAGGGCAGCGGGTCCGGCGAGGGAGCGAACTACGAGCACCTGACCTATGAAGGTTTTGCGCCTCACCGGGTGCCGCTCATCGTTGAGGCCCTGACCGACAACATCAACCGCACCGGTCCGGAAATGCGCGTTCTGTTTCGCAAAGGCCAGCTGTGCGCCTCGGGCTCGGTGGCCTGGGAGTTCGACTACCTGGGCATGATCGAGGCCACGCCGCAGGCGAGCGATACCGACCCCGAGGTGGCCGCCATCGAGGCGGGCGCCCAGGATTTCGAGCCGGGGGAAGAGGGAGCCACGCTCTTTTTCACCGACCCGACCGACCTGGACCTGGTCTGTCGGGCCCTGCCCGAGCACGGCTTCACGGTCCAGTCGGCCAGGCTCGGCTACCGACCCAAGAACCCGGTCAAGCTAGACGAGGCTCAGCTCCAGGAGGTGGAAGCTTTCCTGAGCGCCATCGACGCCCACGACGACGTGCAGAGCATCTACGTGGCCCTGGCGGGGTAGCCTGTCCTACGTCGGGCTTCCGGCCTGCTCAGCGAGTCCGCGCTGGGAGCCCGCTCGGTGTACGGCCAAGGCCCGGTAGCGGGGACCCGGGGCTTTCCAGAACTTTTCAGCCATCCAGGCCAGAATACGCCCAAACGGGTCTGGAGGCACAACCATTCTTACCGCATTGTCCTACCGTCTGCCGGTAGCGTCCGCTTCGCGGCCGCCTGCCGAGCGGGTGGCAGAGTTGATGGACGGAAAGGGCGAGACGCACGCGCTGCAGCGCCATCTCGAGACCCTCTGTCGGGTCACGGGCAGCGCCTCGGCGGCGCGCTCGGAGATGGAGTTCCTGCTCCAGGTCGCTCCCGACGACCCCGAGGCTCACAAGCGCTACGTCGAGCTCGTCAAAGCCGGCGACGGAGTCGAGCTCGACAGCCAGCGCAAAGCCTTCCAGGCGCTCGAGCAGAAGAACGAGCCCCAGTTGCACGAGCAGTACCGGCGCTTTCTCAAGACCTGCGCTCAGCCTTCGGTGGCCTACAACGAGTTCGTCTGGATGGACCAGAGCCTGCCTGCCAGCTCCAGCCGCTCCCGCGGACTCGAGCGCTACCGCCGGCTCATCGAGCACTCCGACGGGGTGGGCTGGGAGCAGCGTCGCGCCGCGTTCAAGAACGGGCTGCTGAGCGCCGCCACCCCCAGCGCTCCGCCCCCGCCTCCGGCCTTGAAGTCGGCTCAGGACGAGATCGCCCGCCTCACCGGCGACAGCGCCCTGGCGGCCCGCGAGCTGAGCGCCGTCATCGCCGCTCTACCTCCCTCGGCCGAGCAGGACAAGCAGCTCAAACGCTACGTCAAACTGCTCGAGAAAGCCGACGGGGTGGAGCTTGCGAGCGTGCGGGAGGCTTTCGTCAAGCTCGAGCAGGCCAACGATCCCAAACTGCGAGAATCCTTCGACAGCCTGCTCAAAGCCTGCGGGGGCAATGCCGCCCGAGCCCTGAGCGAGTGGCGCTGGATCGATTCACAGCAGGCCGACATGGGGCGCTACGCCAGGTTGCTCTCTCAGAGCGAGGGGGCTTCGCCCGACCAGGTTCGCAACGCCTACCTGCACCAGACCGACGAGAAGGCCCAGCCTCCCCGCCTCAAGCGAGCTCACCAGGAGATCACCCGGCTGACCGGGGACGAGAGCCTGGCCAGCCGCGAGCTGGACGCCCTGGTGGCGGCCCTGCCCCCCAGCGCCGAGCCCGACAAGCAGCTCGACCGCTACCTCGACCTGGCCGAGAAGGCCGATGGAATGCAGCTTCCCAGCGTGCGCGAGGCCTTCGTCAAGCTCGAGCAGTCCGGTGACAAGAAAAAGCGCCAGGGTTTCGAGAAGCTGCTGGAAGCTTGCGACGCCGACGCCTCCCGCGCCCTGAGCGAGTGGAAGTGGCTCGAGACGGTCCAGGGAGACATGACCCGCTACGCCCAGTTGCTCTCCCAGAGCGGCGATGCCAGCACGGCCCAGGTTCACCAGGCCTACGTCAACCTGCAGGGCCACCAGCTCGGCAAGGGCGAGGTGCAGGACGCGCTGGCCGATGGCTCCATCCTGGGCCTGCGCAAGCTGGGCCTCAACCGCTCGCTGGCCAGGCTCGAGGATCTGCTCGGCGACCGGGGCGCGGCCGCCCAGGAGCTCCAGTTTGCCCTCTCTCAGGTCAAGCCGGGCCAGGACCAGGGCGCCGTGATCGGCCGCTACGTGGAGTTGCTCGAGAAGGCTGACGGGGTGGGGGTCGCCAGCGTGCGCGAAGCCTTCCCCCTGACCGAGGACCCGAAGGTCTACAGGTCGTTTTTGGCCCTGCTCGAGACCGGTCGTCAGGAGATCGCTCCCGCCCTGAGCGAGCTGAAGTGGCTGGGCCAGAATGCCGACGAGATCGATCGCTATCGGAGTCTGCTGGAGGTGGCCGGCGAGCGCTCCAGCGCCCTGACGGCCGCCTATCCTATCCTCAAGAAGCTGCCCGCGGGAGCCATCGAGCAGTTGCGCCCCTTATTGAACCAGGGTCTGCGCGTGGACGAGGCGGCTCGCGACCTGGAGACCCTCTACGCCCATCTCCCGGCCGGCGAGGATCCCGCTCCCGTACTGAAGACTCTCGAGCGACTGCGGGCCGAGGCGGGTCCTGATCAACACCAGGGGGTCCGAGCGGCTCTGACTCGCCTGCTGAAGGCCCCGGCCGCCGAGCGCAAGACCCAGGAGAAGAACTACCAGCTTCTGCTCGAGGTGGAGGGAGATCCCACCCTGGCCCTGCAGGACCTGGAGTGGCTGGTGGCCGACAAGCGCGGCGATCTGACCCAGCGCACCCGGTCTTACACCAACCTGCTGGCCGAGAGCACCAATTCCCAGCGTGAGCCGATCCGCCAGGCCTTGCAAGAGCTGGCGACCACCCCCGGTCCACCTCCGCGCACCGGCCTGTGGACCCGAATCTGGGGCAGCACCTCACGCGAGGAGGCTTTCGAGAAGCTTTACCGGATGCAGGACGGCAACGCGGCCCAGGCGATGAAAGACCTCAAAGCCATCGAGTTCCACCTCGACCCCAACGAAGACCTCAAAAGCGCTCTCAAAGAGTTCGAGAAGCTGCTCGAGCAGACCGGCGAGCCCACTCGAACCCGGCAGGCCTTCGAGGCCATTCGGGGTCGTCCGCCCGAGGAGCGCAAGGAGTTCAAAAAGGAGCTGTTCGCTCTCACCGCCGAGCTCGGCGAGCTCGAGCTGGCCCGGCGTTCGCTGCAGGTGGTGCGCGGCTCCAAGAAGGCCGAGGAGCGCCAGAAGCGGATGGAGGCCCTGATGGGCTGGGTTCAGAGCGAGAAGTCGGCCCCCGCCGGCGTGGCCATGCTGGAGGCCTCGGCCAACCTGATGATCAACAGCCAGGGCATCGGGGCGGCCAGCGCTCAGGTGACGGCCATGCGCAAGAAGGGCGTGGCTCCCGAGCTTCTGAACACGCTGACTTACGCCGCCGCCCGTTGCTCGCGCATGCCGGGCAGCCCCTATCCCACCCCGGACGAGACGCTCTCGCACTATGTGGAGCTGTTCGGCCACGCGCGCAGCGCCAGCGAGGTGAGCGCCATCGAGAAGATCCTGGACGCCCCCGGGGCCGGCACGGCTCACGACCGTTCGCAGGTGGTGGCCGGCATCCTCAAGGGCCTTTCCCGGGTGGAGGGCTGTCGCGAAGAGCTGGCCTACCTGGGCCAGGCCCTCCAGCCGGACGAGTTCCTCTCGGCCGGCAAGGCCTATGCCCACCTCTTCGCCACTATGGGCGCGCACGGGATGGGGGTCGGCGGAGCGCGCAGGGAGCTGGAATGGGCCCGCGAGTTCAAGCGTACGAAAGTGCCCGCGGCCGATCTCTCCACCATTCTGACCCGGCTCACCTCCAAGATCCTGATCGGGAGCCCCATCGACAAGGCACGCGCCATGGTGGAGGAAGAGATGAGCGGCGGCCAGATCATCGGCGAGAAGGACGAGTGGGTCATCATCGGCGGCACGCGCGTGCGACGCGCGCGCGGAGAGGGGGCTCAGAGTGGAGCTGCGTGACAGCCGCCTGCCCTATCAGCAGCGAGCCCTCGAGCGCCGCCTGGCGGTGGCTCCGCGGGTGGTGCTGTCCACCGCCGATACTTACGTCAGCGCCGCATCGCTCTCGACCTCCGGGGTACTGCCTTTGCCGGGCGAGCTGTGGCGGCCCACTGCCGAGGTGGCCCACGGGCCGCTCCGCCTTGCCTCGGGGGCACTGGCCCTGGCGCACGGCATCTCAGGTGTGCAGACTTTGATGAACGCGCCTTACCGCGAGGACACGCGCTCTCGCAACCTGCGTCGGCTCCAGGGAATCGCCGACCTGGTGGCAGCGGCGGGTCTGGCCGGACAGGCCTTCGGATTGGGTCCGTGGACGGCCGCTCTGGCCGTGGCCGGAAGTTTGACTGCAACCACAACCAGCTGTCTAAGGAGGACAGGGTCATGATCACCACGTTAAGCAACATCCCGTACAGCCAACGCAAGCGCGAGGCGGCTGCGAAAGCGGTGCCAAGACTGGCCATCAACGCCGTGGACGGCTATGTGGCCGCCGCTACGTTGCAGGGCTTTGGCGGCCAGGCGGCTGCGGGCACTTTCAGCGTGCTCTCGGGGGGGCTGGCGGCCTTCCACGTCGGCTCGGGCATCCGCTTCATGATGAAGGCGAGCGACTCGCGCGACGAGGTCGATAAGAAGCGGTTGCAGACCATGGCCATCGGCGAGGTGCTGACCGGAGTCGGCTTTGCCGGGATGGCCTTCGGACTCGGCCTGTGGGCGATTCCCGTGGTCGCCCTGGGCGAGATCACCACCAACTTTGCCCGGTTCACGTAAGGAGGAAGCCATGCAGGTATCCGCAGCTCAGATTCCAACCTCTGTCTATCACGCCCCCACCAGCTCGGCCGGCACCTACGCCGACCAGAAGCGGGGCAACCGCTACCAGTCGGCCGGCAAGCTGGCCCTGGGCGCGGCCGACCTCTACATCGCGGGAGCCACCGCCTTTGCCAACACCGGCACCCTGGGAGAGATCATGCCCTGGATGAGCGGTGCCGCGGCGGTCTATCACGGGATCAAGGGCATCAGCCAGGTGTATGCCGAGTATGGCGAGCGCACTCCTCAGGAATACGCCACCGGCACCGGCAACTTCATCATGGCTGCAGGCTTCGGGGCGCTGGCCTTCGGGCTCGGTCCCTGGGCTCTACCCATCATCGCCATCGGCCAGGCGGCGGTGCTGGCAGGCGACCACTACGGAGGCAAGCGCTGACACTGGTCGATTGGCGCGTGAACCCGTGAAAGACGGTGGCGACCAATGTGTTGAGCGTTACGTGCTGAAATCTCCCGATTGCTCAGCCACGAGGTTCGCCTGAGGGAGCTCAATGAGGCTGCGCAAGGTAACGCTCGGGCTCCTGCTCGAACTTACGCCGGCATTGGGCCGAGCAGAAGTAGTGCGTCTGGCCGCGATAGCCCCATCGATCGGATACCCGGGCAGCGGTCAGGCTCATTCCGCAGACCGGATCGACGAACTCCAAGCCGTCAGCAAGACTTGGCACGCTCGGGCTGCTCGTAACGTCCCACTGAAGTCGGGGCGCTACAGTTGCCCAGACCAGGTCGGGCAGGACCTGCTGACAGAGCACCTGAATCCGCCGGCTCAGATCGATCGCCCCCTGCAGCGAACGTTCCGAGCTCCCCTGGCAGGCCTGGACATGCTCGACGACCAGCTTCTGGATGGCCTGGTCGAGCTCATCCGGACGCCAGAGCCAGGCTTCCAGCGCAGCCACGAAGAGCTGTGCTCGCAGGGCCGCGCCGACGGCTTGCAGGATCGTCTGCCGCCAGAGCCAGCTCCCGCGCTCGGGATAGACATGGCACCATACGTCGACCTCGCCGCGCAGCAGTCGGGCGCAGTCGCCCGGCTCCTGCCGCAGGAAGACCTGGCGCAGCTCGCGCTGGTGCTGCTCGAGAACCGGCTCGAGCTCCCCCGAGGTGCGCGAGCTCGCCAGGCTCTCGGGGACCGGCCAGCTCTCTCGGCAACGGATGCGCAGGCCTTCCAGACGTTGCCAGGCAAGGAGTCCGCATTCCCCATAGAGACGCTGTCCTACGGCGGCGTCGATTTGATCCTCGAGCGTCCCTGTCCCGGATGACCCGGGTTGCAGGTGGGCCAGAAGCATCGGTCCAAGGCGGTCGAGTTGCTCCGCGCCCAGACCCGTCTGAAGGCGGCGATGAGACTCCAGAATATCCTCGCGGAAGAGACGAACGGCCTCGTTGCGCTGAGCGCGCTGGCACTCAGCCTCCTCTGCCGTCACCCAGCCGCTTGCGGTTTCCACCTTCTGCGTCGCCTGGTGGACGAAGCTTTGAATCTCCTCGTAGGACTGTGCTAACCGGGCCATGGCGTCCGGTGCCGACGACCTGGCCGCCGGCTCCGAAGGGCTAAAACCCTGCAAGAGATGACGGAAGAAACCTCCAAACATCGTCAGGGCTTCTTCTTCATCATTTCGGCATTGCAACCGTTGGCCGAGCAGGCCATGGGCGCCCCGCTCGGAGACGAGGAAGACCTGGCGTTATCGCCGGGTGAAGAGCTGGCTGGCGCCGGGGTTGGACTGCCCGACTCCCCCGAGCACCCGCCGGCCAGGAGTCCGGCCACCGCGGCCGCCATCAGCTTGTGGAAATCCCGTCGTTTCATGGTGTCTCCTCCTTTTTCATGACTCGTCTGACCCAGCGGGACAGATCGTCGATGTAAGTGTGCATGATGGGAATGTCAAAGAGCGAGAGGATTGTGCCTACCAGCAGACCGCCCACCACGGCTGTGGCCAGGGGCTGGTAGGCGTCGAGGCCCGTGCGCGGCGCGAGGGCCACCGGCAGCATCACGATCAGCGAGATCCCGGCCGTCATCAGGATCGGCCGCAAACGTTCGGGGCAGGCCCGCACGATCGCTTCGTCGCGTTCCATCCCCTGCTCGCGATAGCGCAGGATCTGGTCGATCAACAGCACAGCAGTGGTGATGTCCATTCCGGTCAACACGATAATGCCCAGGATGGACACTGTGGAGAACGCCTGTCCGGCCAGCCACAGGGCCGTGAAGACGCCGGCCAGCTCGAGCGGCAGCGAGGCGATCATCTGGAACGGCTGCAGAAACCCTCGGAACTGCACGACCAGCACGAGATACATCAAGACCAGGGCAAACACCAGACCCTGAATGAGGCGACGAAAGCTCTCCATCATCTGGGTCATGTCGCCCCGCATCTCCATCCCGTAACCGGGCGGAAAGTTCAGCTCTCGGTAGGCGTTGGCCACCAGATTCATCACGACGTCCATCGAGGGCAGGTTGCCGATCCGGTAGTAACCCGTGACCCCGATGACTCGACGCAGGCCATCATGCTCGATCACGCTGGGGCCGACCGTTTGCTCGACGGTGACGACGGACTTCAGGGGCACGGTCCTGCCGTCCGAGGTGGTCAGGTAGACCCCCTCGAGGTCCTCGGCGTTGGCGCGTCGGTCCTGCTCATAGCGCAGCAGGATGGTGTTCTGGCGAATGTTGGGCAATCGATAGAACTGCTCGGTGAGTCCACCTCGCAGGGAGTAATAGGCTTGCTCGGCGATCTCCGCGGGTGAGAGACCGAGCTCGCGCGCTCGTTGCCGATCGACGTGCAGACGCATTTCCGGCAGGCTGAGACTCCAGGTGGTGCCGGGTTGGAACAACTCGGGCATCTTTTGCGCGATCCGCAGCGTCTCGGACCCCAGGCGGTCAAGCTCTCGAAGGTCGGGTCCGTAGATGTAGACGTGGATAGGCGCAGCGGCCGTAGCCATCACATCCGAGCCCATCTCCTTGATCTGAAGGCGACGAATCCCCGGTATCGTGGCCAGGGCCTCGCTTTGAATGGCGTCCATCACCTGCCAGATCGTTCGGTCTCTCGAGTCTTTGTCCGAGAACGTCAGCATCATGCTCGCCCCGTTGACCTGGGGCATGGAATAGCCCGTAAAGAAAGGTGTCCAGCTCTCGAACATCGACTCCTGGCCGATCTCGATGCTGGCCTTCTCGAGCTCGGGATGCTTCAACATGATTTGCTCGAGCTGGTGGACGGCCTTCTCCGTAGCCGCAAACGAAGTACCCGGTTGCATCTCGAGAAAGCCGTTGGCCTGGCCGACGTCCGCCAGCGGCATCATCTCGCTGCCGATGAAGTAGTAGAACGTGATGCCGACGATCAGCGTGGCCAGCACCCGGCAGAAGTTCACGAATCGATGCCGCAGCGTCCAGCGGATGGCCGAGGCATAGCCGCGCTCGAGTCGGTCGAGGCCTCGCTGGAAGGGATCGAGCACACGGTAGAGCCAGCGTCCCAGGGGATGCCGACGCTCTTTCTCCCGCACCTCCTCGGGCCGCAGCAGGTTGGCGCACAGGAGCGCCGTCAGCGTGAAGGAAACCAGCATCGAGGCCAGGAGGCCGAAGATCAGGGGCCAGACCAGCTCGACGAACATCAAGCCCACGATGCCCCCGGAGAAGAGCAGCGGCGACAGTGCCAGCACCATCATCAGGGTGGAAGCGACGACCACCAGGCGCACCTCCGCGATTCCCTCCATGGTCGCGGTCCTGGGGTCCTGGCCCAGGCGCAGGTGCCGCTCCACCGAATGGATGTCGATGATGCTGTCGTCTACCAGGCGTCCGATCGACAAAAGCAGCCCGATCAGGGTCCCGCTGTTGAAGGTCATGCCCAGGGGCAACATCATCAAAACGGCCAGCGCCAGGGAGGTGGGCACCGTCACCATGGCGATCAGCGTTCCGCGCCACTCACCCAGGAAGAAGAGAACGGCCAGGGCGGTCAGCACAACCGCCAACCCCAGCTCATGCCAGACGTTCGCGAACAGGATGTTGACGAAGCTGGCGTTGTCGTAGGCGACCTCGAACTTGAGCCCGGGGTTCTGGCGCTCGAGCTCGCGAACCACCCGCATTACCTGCGGCACGACCTGGGCCGAGCTCGCGCCCGGGTTCTGGATGACCGAGACCTCGATGGACGGGATGACCTCGCCCTGCGTACCGGGGAGGTGCTTGAGGTAGTGGTAGGCGCTGCGTCTCTCCCAATGGGTGTCCAGCACCTCGGCCACATCCCGCACGTAGACCACTCGCTCGCCCTCGGCCTTGATCGGGATCGCGCGCACGTCCGCCGCGCTGAGCACCTGAGAGTCGACCCGCACGATCGCTTCGCGTCCCCCCGAGGTCAGCGTTCCGGCCGTCTCGGCCGTGTTGAAGCCGTCCAGCGCCTCGCGCAGGTCCAGGATGGAGACCCCGAAGCCGGCCAGCTTCTCGCGGTCCACGACCACCTGCAACTGGCGGCGGTAGCCGCCGAAGACGACCACCGAGTAGACGTCGGGCAGGCTTTTGATGCGAGCAATCCCGTGGTTGTCGGCGAACTCGCGCACCCGGTCGGGAGTCCAACCCCGGGCCGGGTCTCCGGTCAGGGCCAGCGACAGAATGGGTACGTTGAGGGGGTCCACGGGGATGACGAACGAAGGCTTGAGGTTGGCTCCAGTTGCGGGCATATTGGCCGCGGCCACGTCGAGTAAGCTTTGCACCTCGACGCGCGCTTTGCGCATGTCGTGTCCGTAGGGAAACTCCAGGGTAACGATCGAGAACCCGTCCTGGGAGGAGGAGCGAATGAAGCGCAATCCGGGAACGTGCACGAGCTGCTCTTCCAGTGGCTTGGAAACATACGTTTCCATCTCCTGAGCCGAAAGGCCCGGCATGGTGGTCACCACGCCCAGCATCGGACTTTCCACGTAAGGCGCGAATCGGCGGGGGATGCGCTCGCTGATTGCCACCCCGGCGAGCCATAGGAGGGCGACGTAGATGGCCACCACGGCATAGGGATGGTCGATGGACCAGCGAGGCAGAGCTCGCATCATCGGACCACGACCGTTCCCCGCAGCATGTCCATCCCGCACTGAAATTTCAATGTGTGGCCGGGGTGCGCGGGCAACTCGACCGTCACGGGCTCGTTGAGAGGCAGCTCTTTTCGCAGTTCGAGCTCGGGGAAGATCACTTCCGTGCCACAGGTCGACTCTGTCGTGCGCAGAAAGGTGACCTTCACGCTGTCTCCTGCGGGCAGAGTCAGGCTGGCCGGCTCGAAGCCCTTCTCGGTGACGCGGATCGTTGCGGTCTCCACGGCCGCTGGCGTCGATACCGCCACGGGGTCGTTCTCTCGCAGGCCTGTCGAGCTCGAAGTGATCACGAGCTCGCCCTCCTCCAGGCCGGACCGCACCCCGGTGGTCTCACCGTTGCTGACCCCGAGCTGGATCGCAACCCGGTGGGCTACGTGGCCATTTCCTTCCGGTCGGGCGACCCAGACCCAGCGGTCCTCCCCGTGCTCCGAGATGGCCGATGTCGGCACGAAGAGGGCGTCCTCGCGCGCTGCCGTAACGATTTCGAGCCGGACCAGGTTTCCCGGCAAGAAGCGATGATCGCGGTTGGGGATCACCGCTTCCACGACCCCCTGCCGCGTCGCGGGGTTGACGGCCGGGCTGACCGAGGTCACCCGGGCCGCCACTCTGCGACCACGCGTGTCCACGAACCGGACCGGGTCCCCTTTCGATACCCGGCTCAGGTCGGCTTCGCTCACGTTGGCCTGCAGGCGGATGGGATCGATCTGGGCCACATCCACAATTGCGGTCCCCGGCTGTACGAGCACGCCGGGGCTGATGCGGCGGGCGCTCACCACCCCGTCCAGGGCGCTGCGCACCTCGGAGTAGCCCAGGCGCGCTTGCGAGCTGCGCAAGCGGGCCTGGGCTCCGGACAGGGAAGCGGAGGCCTGGCTCACCTGGCGCCGGCGCATTTCCAGCGTCGCTTCGACCGACTTCACGTGGGCATGGTGCGCCTCGACCTGGGACCGGGCTGCCTGCATTTCGGCTCGGGCTGCCTCGACCTCGGACAGGGCCTGGCTCAGCTTCTGCTCCGCTGCCTCTGTCCCGGCCTGGTCGCGCTGCAGGTCTTCCTGAGACAGGCCGCCGGTCTGCGCGAGCGCGCCCGAGCGGACGAGCTCGCTGCGCTTGAAGACCGCTTCGGCCCGGGCCGCCTCGACCTGCGCCCTGGCCTGGTCGACCCGGGCGCGCGCGGTCTTGACCGCAGCCTCCTTTTCGGACCGCTCAGCCTCGGCCAGCTCCACCTCGGCCCGCGCCTGGTCCTCCTCGGCCCGGGCCACGTTCACCGCCTCGAGCGCCTCGCGGGCGGCAGCCTCGCTCTCGAGCCGCTCGGGCTCGAGCAAGGAGACATCCAGTCTCGCCACGACCTCGCCTTTGGATACCTGGTCACCGACGTAGAAGGGCATCCACTCGATGATCCCCTCGGTGCGAGGATACAGCGGTTGCTCCTGATAGGCAACCGCCTGGCCGGCGTAGCTCACGCTGGCTTCCACTCGTCCGCGCCGGACCGGGACCGTCTCGACGGCGAGAGTGCCGGGTGGGGCCGGCATGCTCATCTCCATCACCTGGGCCTCGATCGGCGTCATGGCACCGGGCCTCCGAAAGTGCCGCACGACATAGATCGCGCCGGCGGCCATCACGGCCAGGAGCAGGAGGCCACCGAGCACCTGGCGGTTGGCCACGGTTCGCCAGGATGGCAGATGGCCGGCTCGATGGAGCGCGAAACCGGCCCCGAGCAGAGCCGCGAGCCCGACCATGCCCAGAATCACGGGCCAGGGTGAACCGCTTTCGGCGGCCGTGCTCTGGCCCGTGGCCAGGTCGAACGTGACGGTTCCCTCGCCGGCCTCTCCCTGGATGGTCACCTTGACCCGGTATGCTCCGGCCATCGAGAAGCCTGCTCCCACGCGGTACACGCCGGGCTCGCCGGTCGGGCGCCCCGTCTGCTCGCGTTCCCCCATGTCCATCGTGGGCATCCTGGCCAGAGCCTTGACCGTGGCACCATCAACCGGCTTTCCTGTCTTGTCAAGCACGCGGACCACCAGCTCTGCGGGCCCGACCGGGACCACCTCCGGGTCGACGCGGAGCTCCACGCGGTATGGCCCCGCCGTACCGGTCAGACCGAAGGCAACCGCAGCCAGCCAGAGCCAGATCAGAAAGCGTCCCATGTCAGTACCTCCCGGTCGCAAACAGAAAGTCGGATTCGGCCAGGCCCCGGCGGTAGGCCGCTTGAATCCGGTTGGTGCGCGCTCGGCGAAGCGTGGCAAGCGCGTCCAGCACCTCGAGGTGGATCCCACGCCCCAACTCGAAGCGCATGCGGGCGATGCGAAGCTCCTCCTCGGCCGCGGTCACTTCCGTTCCGGCCAGCTTCTCATTTTCGAGGGCCGCCTTCCAGCGCGCTCTCTCACGTTCCACCTCGGCGGCCACGTCGTATTCCAGCTGGCGCGCTTCGAGCAGCCGGGCCTGGCGCATGGCCTCTGCCTCCTCGCGTCTGGCGCCTCGCTCGCCCCCGTCATAGAGCGACCAGGAGAGCACTAAACCCACCTGATATCCGCCGTCGAAAGGGGTGGGCCCGGCCAGCTCCGGCTGCCTGGCCTCGGCCATGGCGTAGAGGGCCAGTTGCGGGGCGTACTCGGACAGCACCTCAGCCACACGCCGATCCGCCGCCTCGGCCGCATAGCGGGCCACAGCCAGGTCGGCTCGCTCGGCCAGCGCCGCGCTGACGATGTCCTCGAGCTCTCCTTCGGGTAGGGGTTCGGGAACGGGAGCCGTCAGAGTGAAACTGGACCCGGGATCGACGCCCATGGCGTTCTTCAGGTTGATCATGGCTGTCTCCGTCCCAGCGTTGCTATCGTTGACTTTCTGCCGCGCCGAGGCCACCTCGGCCTCTACCCGGAGCACGACATACCGAGCCACCCGTCCGACGGACTGGCGCTCGCGGACGATGCGGAGCAGCTCCTCTTGCTGGGCCAGCTCCCAGGCTGCGGCGTCCAGCTCGGAGCGAGCCTGGAGCAATTCGAAGAACGCCTTGCGGACGTCACGCGCCTTCTCGCGCATGGTGAGAGCCAGACGTGCCAGCGCGGTGCGCTCTCCCGCTTTCGCCTGCGCCAACCGGGCTTGCAGACGTCCACCGGTGTAAAGCGGCAGCATGAGGCTGAGATTGGTGCTCAGCCCCCCGCCGGGCAGGTTGGTCCAAAAACCAGGCTCGACGCCGGGCGCGCCACTGACGATCATGTCAGTATCACCGGCGTTGAGATACACACCCAGGCCGAGCTTTGGGCGGAAGGCAGCCTCCGCTTCGGAGGTACGGGCTCTGGCAGCCCGCATCTCCGCCTGGCTGACGGCTACCGCAAGGTGGTGCGCCAGGGAGTACTGGACAGCTTGTTCGAGGGTCAGCTCACCCTCAAGCTTCGGCCGTTCAGGTTGGCCGAAGGCCGGGAGGACGAGGAGCAGCCCCAATACCCCCAGGAGAGCGCGTTGCAGCATACGCTGAGCCTCCTGATGGGAATGTCCCGCTTGAGGAGAAGCTCAGACCGGAGGGGGCAAAGAGAGACGGAGAGGACTCAACCAGCTTCCGGGGGAGTGAAGGCTCAACTCGACCAACCCGGTGACCGCAATCGCGACGGATGCCCTCGGGCAGACTAGCGGAACGGGTCGCGCGATGGTCTCGAAGGAGGCGGCGGGGGTAGCCAGTGCCAGGCCGCTGACCGGTGCCGGCGTGACGGGACCGGCGCAGCATGTGCTTGTGACCGGAGCGCTACAGCAGCAGTCGGAGGTTCCACAGCACTGCCCGTCCTTCGCCCAGGCTGTGCCGGGCAAGAGGAGCAAGAGCAACAAACTGAGCGCCAGGTTCCTCACGGTCAAGGTTTTCCTGACCTGCTCTGGAGAATCCTTCCGCCTCTTTCCGGGAGGGGTGTTGATGCCCGCACAGAGGATTCTCCAAATCTCTCGTCCAAGGTTGGCATGTGCGTCAGTCCGGCCGATCTGCGATCGTCCTTCTGCTCGGGTTGGGCCTCTGGCTCGCCTCGTGGGGCCACGATCTGTTCGAAGATCACCATCACGAGCACGCTCCCGAGAGACTGACCTTCACGCGGGTCAGCGACGCGACCACCGAAGCTCTGGCCACCTGTTGCCAGGTCACGATTCCCGTCGCTCTCATCGCCCTGGCTCTCAGCCCCGAGCCCCTTTCCGCGCTGATCGCGCGGGCTCGCCGCGACGATGGTCCGCCGGCCCGGTCGCTTCTTCCTCCAGGCCTTTGTTGGCGTGGTCCTCCTCCTCCAGCATAAGCAAACCGCCCTGATTTTGCTTTTGTCGAGGGTCGCTTATGTTTCGCCGATTGTGTTGCTCGGCGGGGCTGATCGTGCTTGCTCTCACCCCGCTCTGGGCCGAACCGGCCCTGACCATGGAGCGGGTCGTGAGCCAGGCTCTCAGCTCCGGCCCGAGAGCTTCCGCTCTGGCTTTGAGAACCGACGTCGCCCGCGGGCGGCTGGTGCAGGCCGGAGCCTTCCCCAACCCCCGCGTGGGTGCCGAGCTGCAGACCACCGGTCTGAACGGCCTTCAGTGGTATGGCCTGACCGCGGCTCAGGAGCTCGAGCTGGGCGGCAAGCGGGCCGCGCGTGTGCGGGCTGCCGAAGCCGAGCTGGAGCTGGCCGATTGGCAGGTGGCCGACGCTCGCCGCGGCCTGGTGCTCGAGGTCAAGTCGCGCTTCGTGACCTGGCTCTTTGCCAGTGAGCTGGAGAAGCTGCGCCGCGAGTCTGTTGAGCTTTCCGACCGCCAGCTGGAGCTTGCCCGCAAGCGCCTGGAGCTGGGAGACGTGGCCGGAGTCGATGTCACCTGGCTCGGCGCCGAGCGCGAGCGCCGTCAGGCTGCTCTGGAGCTGGCCTCCGGCGCGGTCCTGGCCGCCAGAGAGAGCTTGTCTGCTCTGACCGGCCAGCTCGGCCAGGCCGGCCCACCGGCCGGGACGCTGGGCCGGGAGGGTCCTCGGGAGGCCCTGGAGGAGCTCATCGCCCGCGCGCTGGCTGAGCGGCCCGATCTTCTGGCGGCCGCCGCCCAGACCCGCTCGCGGGTGTGCCAGGTGGAGGTGGAGCGCAGTCGGGCCGTCTCCAACCTCACTTTGACCGGCGGCCTGGCCTATCAGGACAACAGCCTGGGGGCCGAAGCCTTCCTGCCCCGAGGCGTGGTCCAGGGCCTGGAGGACCGTACCTGGGTGATCTCGGCCGGGTTCGAGATCCCCCTGCCGCTCAACGATACCAACCAGGGCAATATCGAGCAGTCCGAGACGCTGGTGCGCCAGGCCGAGCTGGAGGAAGAGGCCCTGCGTCTGGAGGTGCGCGCTCAGGTGGCCGAGAGCTATCAGCGCTGGCAATCGGCTCGCAGGGCGCGCCTGCGGTTGACCGAGGAAGCCCTGCCCCGGGCCAGGGAGAGCCTGGAGATCATCGAGCGGGCCTACCAGCTGGGCAACCGTTCGGTGCTCGACCTGTTGCTGGCTCAGGAAACCTACCTGAGCCTGCGATTGAGCCAGCTCGAGATGGCTCGCGATGAGGAGCAGAGCCTGGTGGCGCTGGAGAGCGCCCTGGGCCGGCACCTGGAGGATACCCCGTGAGAAATTTGCTCATTATCTTGCTGCTCCTTTTAAGCCTGCCCGCTCCGGGCCATGAAGGCCACGAGCACGAGGACTTGCGCGAGACGAAGACCGACGAAGACCCGGAACGGGTGCTGAGCGAGCAGCGCGAGCTCAAGTGGCAGGGCCGCTCCTTGCGCCTGACCCTGCGGGCCTACCCGAAGGGGGCGCGGGCCGGCGAGCCCGTGGAGCTGACGATCCGGCTGGAAGAGCGGATCGATCCCCCCGACCCTCTTCTGGGAGAGGCCGCCCCCGTGGCCGACCTGCCCTTCGAGCTCACGGTGCAGGGACCGTCTGGCTCGCAGCTCGAGCTCCAGAATCAAGACCTGGCCCTGGGCGAGGGCAGGTGGCTCTTCACGACCGCCCGGCCGGGGAGCTACCAGCTCCTGGTGCAAGCAGCCGGCCCTCCGCCGCTCGAGGCGGCCTTCGCCTGGTCGACCCCCGCTCCGCTGGCCAGGCGCGTGGCCCTCTGGGCCAGCGGCGCGGTGCTGGCGCTCTGGGCCCTGGTGAGCCTGCTCTTTCTGCGGCGCTGGACCGCTCGCGATCAGGCCGCCGGCTGGGTGGTGGCCACTCTGGCAGCCGGCGGTCTCTTTTACTGGGGAAGCTTTCCCCCGGCGCTGGCCCTGGCCCCGACCGGCCCGGCCGCCGCCGAGCCCGGAACCGAACGCTCGGTGGTGGTCCCGGTCGAGCTGCAGCGCTCGCTGGGATTTACCACCGGGGAAGCCCGGCTCGAGCAGGTGAGCCTGGCCCTGGAGGTGCCCGGTCAGACCCTGGCTCCGGCCGGCAGCGAGCAGAAGATCCAGTCCCCGGTCCTGGGAACCGTCATGGGAGAGGCAATCCCCCAGGTGGGCGACCGGGTCCACCCGGGCCAGGTGCTGGCCGAGGTGCAGGAGCTGCACCTGACCGCCGAGGAGACCCAGCTCAAAGGGCACGAGCTCGAGGTGGCTGCCCGGCGCTATGAGCTGGAGGTGGGACGAGTCGAGCTCGAGCGCCAGCGCCTCCAGCTTGAGGGCGAGCTGGCCGCCGGGAGCACCCGCCTGGCCCAGATGCGCTCGCAGCTCAAGCGCTCGGAGGAGCTTTACGCCATCTCCGCCATCCCGCTCAAGGAGCTGGAGGCCGCCCGCTTTCAGGCCCGCGCCGCCGAGCAAGAGCAGGCCGGCCTGAAGAAAGCGCTCGAGCGATTGTCTCGTCCTCCCGGCCTGCCCGAGCTTCCGGCGGCCGAGCACGAGCACCGTTTTGCTCTGCGCAGCTCGCTGGACGGAGTGGTGTCCCAGCGAGAGCACGCCCGGGGCGAGGTGGTCGAGGCCGGGGCCTTGCTCTTCACCATCGTTGACCTGAGCACGATCTGGGTGGAGGCCCGGGTGAGCGAGAGTGAGCTCCCGGCCGTGCGCCGGGCGGGACGGGCTGAGATCGTCAGCCCGGGCGCCGAGCGCAAGTACGCCGGGCGGCTGGTCAGCGTCCGGCCCCGGATCGATCCTCGCTCGCGCACGGCCGGAGTCCTCTTCGAGGTGGACAATCGCCGACTCGAGCTGCTCGAGGGGATGTCGGCCCGGGTGCGCCTGCTGGGCGGGCGGCGCGAGGTGGTGACCGTGCCGGCTGATGCCGTGCTGGGCTCGGGCGACAAGAGCGTCTTCGTGCAGGTAACAGCTGAGGAGTTCGAGGCCCGCACGGTCGAGGTGGACCGCGTGCAGTCGGGTCGCGCCTGGATACGCACGGGCCTCGAGCCGGGCCAGAAAGTCCTGGTTCGGGGAGCCGGTCAGCTCGCTTCCGAGCTCGCAAAGCGGGCCCGCTGATGCTCGACCGCCTGATTCTCTGGTCGATCCGCAACCGGCTGGTGGTGGTCGTGCTGGCCGTGCTGCTGACGGTCTGTGGAGGCACGCAAGCGGTGCAGATGCCGGTGGACGTCTTCCCCGACCTGAACCGGCCCACCGTCAGCATCCTCACCGAGTCGCACGGCCTGGCCCCGGAAGAGGTCGAGACGCTCATCAACCTGCCCCTGGAGTCGGCTCTGAACGGGGCGACCGGGGTGGAGCGGGTGCGCTCGGTGGCCGGGATCGGCCTGAGCATTCTCTGGGTCGAGTTCGACTGGAATACGGACATCTTCGTGGCCCGCCAGATCGTCAACGAGAAGGTTTCGGCCGTGCGCGGGCGTCTCCCGCGCGGCTCAGAGCCCGTGCTGGCGCCCATCTCCTCGATCATGGGTGAGATCATGCTGGTGGGGCTGACCAGTCGCACCGGGGCGACCTCTCCCATGGAGCTGCGCAGCCTGGCGGACTGGCGATTGCGCCCGCGCCTCATGGCCGTTCCGGGTGTCTCTCAGGTGATCGTGATCGGGGGCGAGGTGCGCCAGTATCAGGTGCTGCTCGACCCCGAGAGGATGCTCCACAACCAGGTGAGCGTGGCTCAGGTGGAGCAAGCTCTCTCGCAGGGCAACCAGAACACGTCCGGGGGCTTTCTCGACCGTCAGGGGCAGGAGGCGCTGGTGCGCAACCTGGGCCGCATCGCCAACCTGCCCGACCTGGCCCGGCTGGTGGTGGACTACCGCCCCGAGGGACCGGTGCGGCTCGATCAGGTCGGCTCGGTTCGCTTCGGGCCCCAGATTCGGCGCGGGGCGGCCTCGGTCTCGGCCCGCCCGGGAGTGATCCTCAGCGTGCAGAAGCAGCCGGGCGCCAACACGCTCGAGCTCACCGGGCGCCTTCAGAAGATGCTCGAGGAGGCCGGCCGGGAGTCGCTGCCGGCCGACGTGGCCCTCACGCCGCTTTTCGAGCAGAGCCACTTCATTCGCGCGGCCGTGACCAACGTTGAGGAGGCCCTGCGGGATGGGGCCCTGATGGTCGTGCTGGTGCTGCTCGCCTTTCTCCTCAACCTGCGCACCACCCTCATCACCCTGACCGCCATCCCGCTCTCGCTGGTGGTGGCCACCTTGACCATGCAGCACCTGGGGCTGACCATCAACACCATGACGCTGGGGGGGCTGTGCGTGGCCGTGGGCGAGCTGGTGGACGATGCCATCGTGGACGTGGAGAACGTCTTTCGACGCCTGTCCGAGAACCGTCGCAAACCCCAACCAGAGAACGCGGAGCGAGTGGTTTTCCGGGCCTCCAGCGAGGTGCGCAACTCGATCGTTTACTCCACGCTCCTGATCGTGCTCGTCTTCTTGCCCCTGTTCTTCCTGGGAGGGATCGAGGGTCGACTCTTCCAGCCACTGGGCATCGCTTACGTGGTGGCTCTGGTAGCATCTCTTTTGGTCTCGGTAACGCTCACTCCGGCCCTGTGCACCTATCTGCTGGCCAATGCTCCCTGGCTGGGCCAGAAAGCTGAAAGCCCGCTGGCAGCCTGGCTGAAGAGGCTCCAGGAGCGGGTGCTGCGCCGCACGTTGCGCCATCCGGTGCTGGTGCTGGGGCTGTGCTTGCTGGCTTTCCTGCTGGCCCTGGCCAGCCTGGCCACCCGGGGCCGCGAGTTCCTGCCGCCCTTCAACGAAGGGACCTTGACCGTCAGCCTGATCACCGAGCCGGGCACCAGCCTGGATGAGTCCGACCGCATCGGACGGGCGGCCGAACGGGTGCTGCTGGCCATCCCCGAGGTGCGGGCCACCGGCCGACGCACCGGTCGAGCCGAGCTCGACGAGCATGCCGAGGGGGTGCATTACTCCGAGCTGGATGTCGACCTGCGGGCCGGTCGATCGCGCGATCAAATCCTGGCCGACGTGCGCAAGGGCTTCGGCCCGTTCCCCGGGGTGGAGGTCAACCTGGGCCAGCCCATCTCGCACCGCCTGGATCACATCCTGTCGGGCATCCGGTCTCAGGTTGCGGTCAAGGTGTTCGGCCCGGACCTGGCCACCCTGCGCAAGCTGGGTGACGAGGTGCGCTCGACCATGGCCGGGGTCAGCGGCGTGGTGGATCTTGCGGTGGAGAAGCAGGTTCTGATTCCCCAGCTGCGCATCCAGGTCGACCCGGTCCGCGCCGGCGAGTACGGCCTGACTCCCGGCGAGCTCAGCTCCACCCTCGAGATCGCCCTGGGCGGCGAGCCCCTGGGCCAGGTGGTGGAGGGCCAGCAGGTATACGACCTGGTCTTGCGTCTCGACGAGCCTTTCCGAGACCGGCCCGAGTCGATCCGCCGCTTGCTGATCGACTCGCCCGCCGGCCTGGTTCCCCTGGGAGCGGTGGCCAACGTGGAGGAGGAGCAGGGCCCCAACCAGATCATGCGAGAGAACATGCTGCGCCGCATCGTGGTGCAGTGCAACGTGGCCGGGCGCGATCTGGGCAGCACGGTGGACGAGATCCGCCGCCGCCTCGAGCGGCTCGAGCTTCCGCCCGGCTACCACTATACCCTGGAGGGACAGTTCCAGAGCCAGCAGTCGGCCTCGGCCACGCTGCTGGGCTTCTCGCTGGTCTCGCTGGTCGCCATCTACGTGCTGCTGTATCAGCACTTTCGCATGCACAGGCTGGTTTTGATGGTGCTGGCGGCAGTACCGCTGGCCATCACCGGGGGGGCTCTGGCCCTCACGCTGACGGGCCAGAACCTGTCGGTGGCCTCGCTGGTCGGCTTCATCACCCTGTGCGGCATCTCGTCGCGCAACGAGATCATGCGGTTGTCCCACTACCTGCACCTGATGGAGAAAGAGGGCATGCCTTTCGGCCTGGAGCTGGTGTTGCGCGGCAGCCGCGAGCGCCTGATCCCGGTCATGATGACCGCCCTCTCGGCCGGTCTTGCCCTCATTCCCCTGGCCGCCTCCGCCGGCGCCCCCGGCAAGGAGATCTTGCAGCCGGTGGCGGTGGTCATCCTGGGAGGGCTGCTCGTCTCCACCCTGCTCGAGACGGTCGTCACCCCCATCTTGTTCTGGACGTTTGGAGCCCTGGTTGCCGGTCGCAACCCTCATCACGACAAAGGAGAGTCCTCATGAAACCCACAACCCTGGTGACCCTGATCTTCAGCCTGCTGGTGGGAGCCGCCCTGGCCGGCGATCCCGCCCAGCCCACCCTGGAGCAGATGAAGAAGCTCTATCCGGCCGCGGCCAGCTTCGTCAAGAAGCCCCTCGACCTTTCTGGCCACACCCGCGAGCACATCGAGGAAGCGCTCGGCTTCAAGCTCGACGGTCACGACCTCAAGACCCCCGCTTACGTCGTGCGAGGGGCCGACGGTCGCTCGCTGGGAGCCGTCTGGCCCACCGACGTGCACCTTCCCGAGGGCAAGTATGCCGACGTGCTGGTTGGGGTCGATACCAAAGGCGCGGTGGTGGGAGTGCTGGTCTGGGGAGGCCCGGTGCCGGCCATCCAGGAGGGTGCCTATCTCGAGCAGTACAAAGGCAAGAACGCGGACTCTCCCATTCGGGTCGGCAAGGACATCAAGCCCGCTGCCGGTCAGAAGGGGCCCTCGGCCGATCTGGCCGACAGCGTGCGCCGGGCAGTGCTGGTGCTCAGCCACGGTCTGCTGAAGGCGCACCAGCACTGATGCAAGACGGACTTGTTGTGAGGGTGCGCCGGCTTACCTGGCTGTGCGCGTTTCTCGTTGTCAGCCAGGTGGTCCTGATCGCCTGGGCGGTGAATCCGCGGGGCGCGGGTCGCCTGACGCTCTGCGATCGGCAGGGAGTTGAGCGCATTCGTCTCGAGGCGGACGGGCCGCTGATCTCTCTTCGCGATCCTCAGGGTCGCGAGCGGATGCGTCTCTTGCTCCTGAACGAGGGACCTGTGCTGCACATGGTCGACGAGGCGGGCCAGGCCCGGCTGGCCCTGGGTGCTGAGGCCCAGGGCTCCGGGCTGGCCCTCTTCGACGAGCGAGAGACGCTGCGAGCCGAGTTGCGTTTCCAAAGAGGCAGCTCGAGCCTTCAGCTTCGTGACGACAAGCAGACGGTTCGGGCAGGACTGGCCGCGTCCATCGACGGTGCGGGCCTTTTTCTGCGGGATGAAGGGGGGGCTTTGCGGGCCGAGATCGTGACGCTGAAGCAGAACCTGGTGCGGGCCATGCTCAGCAATCGGGAAGAAAGGGCTGTGGTGGGCCTGGCCGTGGACGGGAAGGGCAAGGTGGCCCGGGTATCTCCGTGAGAATCGTTGTGGATTGGTCTACCATGCGGAGCGGCTCCATCAACCTGGGAATATCGGCCGTGGTATACTGGGGTGATGAACAGCATCGACCAGCTAGCCCGGGACTGCGGCCTGGACCTGGTGCTCCAGTTCGGCTCCAGTCTGAGCTCGGAGTGTCCGGGCGACCTCGACCTGGCCCTGGAGGGCCCGGGAGACCGACCCGATGATCTGGTCGAACAGTTCTGCCACGCTTTGCAGAGAGGTGACCTGGATCTCGCCTGGCTGCCCACGGCCGGCTGGCTGCTCAACTGGGAGGCGGCACGAGCTCCCCGCGTTCTCTTTGAGTCCACCCCGGGGAGCTTTGCTGAGTTTCGCAACGCCGCCTGCCGCCGCTGGATGGAAGCCCGGCGGCTGTGGTCGAAGCGGGACCGAGCCTACACACGGAGAGTCCTTCATGGGGAGACTGGCTTGAATCGTGACCTTATCCTGCGCCGCCTCGCGCAGATGACCCAGCACCTGAGAGAGCTGGAAGAGACCCTCCCCGGCAGCGAGTCAGAGTTTATGGCCAGGCATCTGATCTACCACGCCGCCGAGCGTCTGCTCGAGCTCCTGGTGGAGGACGCCGCTGCCATCAACACCGAGGTCGCGCTCGCGGTGGCAGGAGTGCCCGCCTCGGACTACTACAGTTCGTTCTTCTCGCTTCAAAGCGCAGGTTGGATCGACGCTGATCTCGCCCGAGCCCTGGCCCCGTGTGCCAGTATGAGGAATGTCCTGGTGCACCGCTACGAAACTCTCGAGTTACCGGCTCTCTACCGCCGACTCCGAGAGTCGATCCCGTTCTGGCGTGACTACCTCCGTCGCGTCGAAGAGCAGGTCGAGCCCTGCTGATCTGACGCGCGCTACAGGCCCGGGATCAGCAGCTTGCCCACCAACCCCACCAGGCCGCACACGGTCATGGTGGGCAGAATGCCCACATGAAAGCGCAGCAGGGCCAGCATCGCGGCCAGGCTGAGCAGCAGGGCGAAGGGGTCCAGGGCGGATCCCTGGCTGAAGAGGGTGTGCAACCCGAACCAGACGGCCAGGTTGAGGATCACCCCCACCACGGCGGCCGTGATGGCCGACAGAGCCGCGTTGAGGGCGGTGCGGTGGCGCAACCACTGGATGTAGGGCGCCCCGGTGAAGATCCAGAGAAAGCAGGGGGCATAGGTGCACCAGGTGGCCAGTGTCGATCCCAGCACGCCGGCCATCCAGGGCTCCAGGCCGCCGGGGTGGCGGTAGGCCCCCAGGTAGCCGACGAAGCCCACCACCTGGATGAGGGGACCAGGCGTGGTCTCGGCCAGCCCCAGCCCATCGAGCATCTCGCCCGGGGCCAGCCAGCCGTAGGTGGCCACCGCCTCCTGGGCCATGTAGGCCAGCACCGCGTAAGCCCCGCCGAACGTCACCACGGCCAGCTTGGAGAAGAAGATGCCCAGCTGGCTGAAGACCGAGCCCTGGCCGGTGGCCAGCACGATGGCCAGCAACGGGCCGAGCCAGATGGCCAGCCAGATCAGGACCGTAGCCAGGCTGCGGGCCAGGGGCGGAGCCGGGGTCGTCGCCTCATCGGCTACCTGATGGCCTCGCAGCACCTGGAATCGGGCCGGCCACAGGCGGTTGCCGAAGAGTCCGATCAGGGCTGCTCCCACCACGACGAGCGGGTAGGGGAGGTTGAAGAGAAAGAGCGAGCCAAAGGCCGCCAGGGCGATGAGCCGCATGAGGTTGTTCTTGAGGGCCTTCTTGCCCACCCGGAAGACCGCTTCCACCACCACGGCCAGCACGGCCGGTTTGAGCCCGTAGAACAAAGCCTGAACCAGCGGCACCTGGTGGTAACCCGCGTAGAGCGCGCTCAACCCCAGGATGGCGAGATAGCCGGGCAGCACGAACAGGCACCCCGCCACCAGCCCGCCCCGCACCCCGTGCAGCAGCCAGCCGATGTAGGTCGCGAGCTGCTGGGCCTCGGGGCCGGGGAGCAGCATGCAGAAATTGAGGGCGTGCAGGAACTGGGTTTCGGTGACCCACTTCTTCTCGTCCACCAGGATGCGGTGCATCACCGCGATCTGGCCGGCCGGACCGCCGAAGCTCTGGGCCGCCACCCGGGCCCAGACCCGGGTCGCTTCGGCGAAGGTTACGTGCAACTCAGTTGCGATGAACGAAGCGACTGCGCTCCATCATCTTGTGGAAGTCCACCTGGTAGTACAGGCAGTCGCCGTGGGCCGAGAACAGCATGTGGATGTGGTAGTCGAGCTCGCGCACCAGGCGCTGGACGCGGTCGATGCTCTCGAGCTTGGTCTCGGTGGGCACCAGGGCGTTGCAGTCGCGCAGGTCGCCTACCACCCAGTCGCCGGTGATCATGGCGCCCTTGAAGATGATCAGATGATCGCTCCAGCTGTGTTTGGGCGCATACAGGATATGCAGCGGCTCGCCACCCAGGTCGCCGCTCCAGATCTCGCCGTCGAAGAGCTGATCGAAGATGGAGAAGCGCCCCGCCGCCCAGTCCTCGAAAGGAAAGCCGGGGGTGCGCGAGAGCATCCAGGCCATGCCCCGGTCGTCCATCAGCGAGCGATGCCCCACGAAGTGAGCGCTGGGGAACCAGCTGCGAAAGTGGGGCAGGGTCTGGGCATGATCGCGGTGAGCGTGGCTGAGCAGGCCATACTTGACCCGCAGCTTGCGCTTGCGGGTGAACGACTCGGCCCGCTGGTAGGGCGGACGCTCGCCGCTGGAATAGGGCGGCATGTCCACCACCGCGGCCTCGCCGTTGTGCTCGAGCACCCAGCAAGCGTTCTTGTGGGGGCCGTAGCGCTTCAAGATGGTATATCCGGGGGCGATCTGCTTCATGATCGAGTTCTCAGTTTTCGTGGGTCATGTGGCGGATCAGGCCGAGCGCCTCCATGTAGGCGTGCAGGGTGGTCTCCTGCTCCTCGCGGTCTTCCTGGTCCATTTTGCGGAACTTGATCACCTGCTTGAGGGCGTTGATGTCCAGCCCCTCGAGCTTGGCCTGGGCGAAAGTCTCGCGCAGCGCGGCCGCGATGGCGGTCTTTTCTTCCTCCAGGGATTCGATCCGTTGCACGTAGCGGGTCAGTTGCTCGGTGAGGCTTTCGACGTTCAAGACGACGGCCATGGTCTGTTCCTCCTGGGCCCGGCCTGTGTGTTTCAGCGACGACAGGAGTGGTCGACGAATTTTTCGCTGGCCGGCGGCCGGGTGGTATTTTCTTCAACACCCGCGTTCCCTGCCGGACAGGAGTTCGATTTTGCGCCGGATCACACCGGAACGTGGCTCGGTAACAAAGAGTTCACAGCTTTTACAAATCTGCAATCGAATGTCTCCAGAATGTACAGGCGCGGAACGGTATCATAGAGCCATGGTCTCCGCTACCATCGTGGCTCAGCCTTACCAGTCCACCACTCTCGAGTTGCCGGGCGGGCGCGCCTTCACCGTGGCTGGCAACGGGGCCATCGAGCCCGAGTTGCTCGAATTGACAACTCGCCAGGACGGCCTGATCACCTCCATCCTGGATGAGCGGGTGGTCAACCTGCTCAGCTTCGAGGCTGATACGCCGGGGAGCGAATGGAGGACGGGGCGGGATGCCTCTTTATCGGCCTCGTTCTACCTGCCTTCCGACCCCAGACGGATCCGCGAGAACCCCCGGCAGGTGGTGGACGCCTCCTGGGAGCGGCGCGAGGTCAGGCTGATCACCAACCTCAATGATAACAACCTGCAACGGCACGAGATTCAGGCTTCGTTCGACGACTGCGGGCGCATCATTCCCGAGACGGTGCGAGCCTCGATCTCGGTGGTGGTAGAGGACAACGAGTACTTCCTGGCTGGCGGCCAACGCTATGATGGCGCCACGCGCTGAGGACTGAGGGCTCGGATCTCGGGATTCGTTTGGCCGCGATTGAGCGCTGGAGCTTGACCGAGCGCTGGTTTGCAGTGCCCGGGGGACGATGTCGCCGGCCTGTCGAACCCTCCCCCTATATGGCTCAACCCCCTGACCCCCGGGTGGCCGGCACCCTGGAGCAGCATCCCTGGCAGAGCGGCCCTGGCGTGGTCAGCTCGCTGCAGGACCGGATGGTCGACTCCGAGTCCACGCGTTGAGCGTTTCGTGCTGAACATTTCCTGCGGTTCGAAAGCTCCTCACTGGCAGAGCCGGCTCTGCATTGAAGGCAAGCAGATGCTCGGGTCGATAGCCGGGCCCGAGAACGGAAAGCAACGAGGAGGACCATGACTGCCGAGATCATCTACACCAACGGGGACATCGTAACCGTGACCGGCCCCGAGGCCGAGGCTCTGGCCGTGGGTGGGGGCAAGATCTTGGCCGTCGGGTCGCGCGACGAGGTGATGAAGCTGAAAGGGCCGGACACCGAGGTGGTGGACCTGCGGGGACACACACTCTGTCCCGGATTCGTGGACGGCCACAGCCACTTCATGAATGCCCCCCAGATCGTGACCTGGGCCAATGTCTCGCCGGCCCCGGTGGGCCCGGTGCACGGGGTGGCCGACATCGTGGCTGCTCTCAAGGCCCACGTCGAGAAGCACCACCCCGCCAAAGGCGAGTGGATCATCGGCTACGGGTACGACGGCAACGAGCTCTCCGAGAGGCGCGAGCTGAACGTGGACGACCTCGATCCCAACTTCCCCGATAACCCTGTCTTGTTGATCCACGTTTCCAACCACGGAGCGGTGCTCAATACGGCCGCCCTTCGGCACTTCAACATCACCGCCGACACCCCCACCCCGCCCAGCGGCATCATCTTGCGTAAGCCGTGCAGCCAGGAGCCCGCCGGGCTCATCATGGAGACCGCCTTCTTGCCCGTCTTCGCCAAGCTTCCGAAGCCCAATGAGTCTGAGCTGCTCGACCGTTTCGAAGACGCTCAGCAGACCTATGCCAGTTGCGGTGTCACCACGGCGGTGGAAGGCATGACCGTGAGCGGCGACTTGAAGATTCTGCAGAAGGCTGCCGAGCAGGGCCGTCTCTACCTCGACGTGGTCTCATACGTCATGATCCTGGAGTTGGAAGAGATCCTCAATGACAATCCCCCGGAGACGTTCGGCAAATATCACAACCGACTCAAGCTGGGCGGCGCTAAGGCTATGAGCGACGGCTCCCCGCAGGGGCGCACGGCCTTCTTTACCCAACCCTACCTGACGGGTGGGCCCAACGGCCAGGAGAACTGGCGGGGCGAGCCGACTCTGCCGCCCGAGACCTTCAAAGCGATGCTCAAGCTGGCCTATGACAACGGCTTGCACGTGCATTGCCACTCTAACGGCGATGCCGCAATCGACATGTTCTTGATGGCCCACGAGTACGCCGCCGGTGACGACCCGGGCGCCGATCGGCGCAGCACCGTCATCCATTCGCAGTTCGTGCGCAAAGATCAGCTGGAGAAATATGTCCGCTACAAGATCATCCCCTCGTTCTACACCGAGCATACCTTCCTGTTCGCGGACGCCCACATGCGGAACCTGGGACCCGAGCGCACTCACTTCCTCAGCCCCATGAAGACGGCTCTCGAGATGGGGCTGCACTGCACCAACCACACCGACTACAGCGTGGCGCCCCTGAACCAGCTTTGGACGATGTGGTCGGCCGTCAACCGCTTATCTCGGTCAGGCGAGGTGATCGGCCCCGACGAGCGGGTTACACCCCTGCAGGCTTTGCGCGCCATCACCATCGAGGGGGCTTATCAGCACGGCGAGGAGGCCACCAAAGGCTCGCTGGAGGTCGGCAAGCTGGCCGATCTGGTTATCTTGAGCGCCAACCCTCTCAAGGTGGAGCCCAATGCCATCAAAGACATCCAGGTACTGCAGACCATCAAGGAAGGCCGGAGCATCTTCCGGGCCGAGGCCCTGACAGCGGCCCGGGCCAGGAGCGCAGCCGGAACCCCCCCTTGACGCGGCATATCGTGCCGGTCCGGCCGCCCACAGCACTTTGTGGTGGCGGAGGCTCCCTTCGATACAACAGGGGACTTCCTTTGTCAGGAGGCCTTATCGAGCAGTTCCATGTCCTCCGGGCTCAGCTTGAGCTCGACGGCTTTGAGCAGTTCGCTGAGTTGGTCCAGGTTGGACGCGCTGGCGATTGGCGCCGTCACTCCCGGTCGGTCCATCAGCCAGGCCAGCGAAATCTGAGCCAGAGTCGCCCCGGTGCGGGCCGAGACATCGTCTAAGGCTTTCAGGACTCGCTGGCCGCGCTCTCCCAGGTAGCCCTTGAGCATTCGACCCCTCACGCTCTTGCCCAGGTCGGCCTCGGTGCGGTACTTGCCGGTCAGAAAGCCGCTGGCCAGAGAGTAGTAGCCGAAAACCCCGAGACCTTCTCGTTGGCACAGGGGTAGCAGATCTGCTTCGATACTCCGCTCCATGAGGCTGTACTGGGGTTGGAGAGCCTGGTAACGAGGCAGGGAGTTCTTTCGGCTCACCTCCAGTGCCTGCTGCAGGCGCTCGGCAGTGAAGTTGGAGGCCCCGATGTAGCGTACTTTACCCTGCTGTATCAAATCAGCGTAGGCCTGCAGGGTCTCTTCCACGGGTGTCTCGGGATCGTCGTGATGGGAGAGGTAGAGGTCGATATAGTCGGTCTTGAGCCGGCTCAGAGATGCTTCAACGGCCTGCTGGATGTATGCGGCCGACAGCCCCTTGCCACCCGGCATCGGTCCCCCCACCTTGGTGACCAGCACCACCTGGTCTCGGTTCCTGCGGGCGGCCAACCAGTCCCCCAGCACCCTCTCGGAGTCACCACCTGTCGAGCCTGGCTGCCAGCGGGCGTAGACATCGGCCGAATCGATGAAATTGAAGCCCGCCCCCAGAAAGGCGTCGAGCAAACGAAAGGAGGTCTCCGCGTCGACCGTCCAGCCGAGCACGTTGCCGCCGAAGCAGAAGGGGGAGACTTCAAGGTCGGAGTGGCCGAGAGGACGCTTTTTCACGAGGCCTGGACTTCGCCTGGAACGGGAGATTCCCCTGGCTTTCCTAAAGCGGGCTCACCCGGTAAACGCAGCTTTTCAAAGGCAACGCTCGATGAACCACCGTCCACAGATCGAGCGAGCGCAAGAGCTCGCACCGGCAACTCTGTTGGGTAGCAGGAAATTCAGCTCGATAGTTGGATTTTGCGCCGGATCAGACCGGAACGTGGCCCACATCGGGTACTTGCCGGCCGATGGCCAGCGCTACGACGGCGCCCGCTGAGAGATACCCGGGAGGGGAGCCCAGCTCGCCGCGGAATTCGGCTCGATGCGCCACCTCCTCATGCTCGTTCTCGCCCTCCTTCCTCTGGCAGCCTGCGGTGGAGCGGACAGCCTTCCCGCCCCGGTTGAGCCGCCGGCGGTCTCAGTCGTGGAGCTGCGTTTCTCGCTGGCCCGGCGCGCCATCCCGGCCGGGGTCACGCAGCTTCGTTTCACGGGTTTTGACGGCAACGAGCTGCTCTCATTCGGCGATGTGACCCACCCCAAAGCCGAAGTGATCCGGCTGCGTGACGTTCCTTCCAGCGTCGCCTTTCTCACTATCGAGTACCTGGCCGGCGAGCGGGCTCAGGGCCGTGGCTCGGTCTCGGTACAGCTTTCTCCTGACCAGACGACCATCGTCGAGGACCCGCCCTTTCAAGACGTCCAGCCTCAAGCTCTGGGGGTGAACTTCAACGGGCTGCTGGCCACCATCGACCTGAGCGACCTCGAGCGCACCCGCACCC
The DNA here is from genome assembly GCA_045863235.1 of Candidatus Xenobia bacterium. Lineage (GTDB taxonomy): Bacteria > Vulcanimicrobiota > Xenobia > Xenobiales > QWHO01 > QWHO01. The sequence continues at coordinate 64,556 of BTUM01000005.1, forward strand.
GCTGGATCCGGTGCTTTGTCGACTACTTCGAATGGCAGCAGAACCCCTCGTCCTTCGAGTCGGGTTTTCAAAAGCTGCGGCAAGCCCACCAGGCCGGTTACCTCGTCATTGTCAACCTGAAGTTCAACTTCGAGGGCAAGCTCTTTCCGATGGGTCCCCTGGAGACCGAGCAGTTGCTGCAAGACGTACCGGCTCTGCTGGACAAGGTCTACTCCAACTGCGACATCCTGGTGATCGGCAACGAGCCCTTCATCGAGTCCCAGAAGGGCGTGCAGCGGGGCGAGCCCCTCATTGCCTTTTATCAGGCCGCGGCCTTGAAGGTGAAGGCCTACTGGGACCGGCAACAGCACCAGGTCCCTCTCTATCTGGGAGCCTACGACAGCATCTGGAAGAGTGAGCCCTGGCAGCAGCAGGCCGAACCTCTGCTCGAATTTACCCGCAAGCAGCGCTGGCTCCAGGGGGCCGACCTGCATCTGCACCAGACCGAGAACGTCGACATCGACGAAGCCTTCCGCTTCGTCCAGCCCCGGCTGCGCAAAGACCAGAGCATTCTCATCACGGAGTTCTCCCAGGTCAACTATTACCTGGAGTTCAACCAGGACTTCATCCCTGCCAGCCTGATCTTGCAGTACGGCCGGCCCGACGACTGGTTCGTCTACAATTACCTCAATTACGCCCTGGGGAACCCGGTTAGCCTCCAGGAGTGGACCACCTTCCTCAAGGACAGCCCCTGGTTTGAAAGTAAGAAAGACTACCTCAACGTGGCCTGGGGCAAGTTTCAGGCCCATCCGCAGGTCGCGGTGGCGACCTACGGCATGTACCAGAGCTGCCCGCCGCAGTTCACGAAGTCTGATCAGCCCTGGATCCTCAACCCGCTGTTCGCCAACCAGACCGTCGTGCTCGACCCGGACCCCCAGCCCAACTACCCGTTTTTCGAGCAGTTCCTGGCCATCCAGGCCGCGCTGGACGCCCGGGCGAGCTCGATCAAGTAAGTAGTAGGCCCCTTTCAGCCATCCAGGGCTACACTGGGCTCAAGGTCCGCTCCCAGGAGCTACTTCTCCGACAGTCTTCCCAGCAAGCGCAGCTCATCGCTCAGCGCCACCACGTCCACCAGCTCGAGCGAGCGCAGCAGCTCTCGCACCGGCAGCCTGTTGGGCAGCAGGAAATCCAGCTCGAGCACGCTCAGCCCCGCCAGGGTGCGAGTCCGGATGGCCTCCTGCTCGGGGAGACTGCGCTCGAGGATGTGGGGCGAGAGAAACTCGAGCGATTCGATGTTGGGCTTGAGGCGAATGTGCCCGCCCTGGCCGCTCAACAGGGTGGCCGTGCCCTGCAGGCGGGCGCCCGGCTCGTCCCCCTGGAACAGGCCCGCCAGCTTCCAGTGCACGTTCACCACCGAGTCCAGAATGCGAAACAGCCCGTTCTCGTAACGCAGCGACAGAGAGGTGAGGATCACGTCCGTCACCTCCAGTTTGAACAAGAGCACCTGCTGCGACATGCGCAGGTTCTTGGGGATGGGGCGCTTGATGGGCAGAAGGCCGGGCACGTTCCGCTCCAGGGCCGTGTTGACGGCCTCGGGCGAGAGGGCCACCACGAACTCGTGCCCGTTCAGTCGATTGGCCAGCAGGTTGGGACCCGAAGCCTGCTCCACGACCGGTCCGGCCACCGACAGGAATCCGGTGCGCCGGTCGCCGGTGGGGACGGTCCAGACCCCCAGCTGATCCGACGAGCTGAGAATTCCGCTGCGGTCCAGGTCGGGGGCGTAGGCCCCGGGCACCGGCAGGCTGACCCCCGTGCCCAGTTGCTGGGCCAGGATCGTCTGCAGCCCGGCCGTCCAGCCCGGGGGCACGGGCAGGTGCAGGGGCCGGATGAGGCGCATCTCCAGCGTGTTGGGCACCAGCTCGACGCGCAACTGCCCCCGAGAAAAGCGCGGCTCGACAACCACCCCCCACTCGCCCTCCGTTTCGCCCAGGCTCTTGCCCTGAAAGAAGACGGCGCCTTTCACCAGGCCAAAGAAGCGCAGCTGGCCCGGGCCGCAATCGAGCAGGGTGGCTCCGATGCGCGAGACCTCAAAGCGGGTGCTCTGGGAGGGGTCGCTCCAGGAGAGCTGCTTCTTGTGGGTGGCCAGGAATGCCTGGAGACAGCGGTTCAGAAAGGTCTCCGAGAGCTGACAGATGACCCGTACCGGGCCAGCCTGGGCCATCGGAGGGTCGGTCTGGGCGAACAGCGGGTCATACAGGGTTCCGTCCACGTAGTTTCCGGTCAGGGTGAACTGCGCGAGAGCGCTGAACTGTTGCCAGGCGGCCTCCTCCTCGGGGGTCTCCAGGGCCAGCCGGGCCGAAATCTTGCCGTCCAGCAGCACGGTAGGAGGGTCGGAAGAAACCACCGTGGCCTGCATGCGCCCCCGCCACAGCTCCTGCCCGGTCACCGGCAGGGCGGTGGGGCGGGAGCCGAGCGGACCGGACAGGCGCACCCGGTCGCCCGCGAAGTCCCCCCGCAGGCGCACCCGGGTGCCGCTGCCGAGCAGACCCAGCAGGGTAGGGTCTCCCTCCACCACCCAGCGTCGGGTGCGGGGGACGGTGTAGTCGAACGAGGGCGAGATCTCGGCCTCGGTGCTCAGAAGGCCGCGGTGCAGCACCACCAGCCGGCGCTCCTCGGCCAGAGCGGGCACGCCCAGCATGACGATCAGGACGAGGAGGATTCGCGCCATCGTAAGGCCACCCAGCAGGCTGCAAGATAGATCGAGAGCAGCGGACCCAGCACCGACCAGACCTGCCCTGCCGAAAGATAGAAGTCGCTCGTGATCCAGCCCATGCCCAGCTCCATGAAGCGGCTGTTCAGGTTGAGCAGGTGGCCCAACCCGGCGAACACCCAGCGGCTGATCGAAAGCACGCTGAGAAAGGCGATGGGGCCGGCCATGCCCTCGGGCTTGACGAAGGCCCCGCTGAGCACGATCTGCAGGATCAAGATGACCGACACCAGCGACATGGCCTGCTCGGTGGACTGGGCCAGACAGCTCAGCAACAGGCCCATCAGCACCCCTCCCAGGCAGGCTCCGGCCAGAAAGCCGTAGAGCTCGAGTTGCTCGGTGAGGCTCAGGCTCATCTGGATGCGGGACGTCACGATGAGCTGCAGAATCAGGGCCTGAATCATCCCCAGCACGCCCAGCAGCAGAACCTTGGACAGGAGATAGGGCGGAAGCTGCAGGTTGACCAGCCGCTCGCGCTCGAGGATGGAGCGCTCTTTGACCACCTCGCGGCAGGCGTTGATCACCCCGAACAGGATGCAGCTCACCATCATCGTGAACATCACGGTGGGGCCGTCCACGATGGGGAACTTGCCCTCGCCGGTCACCTCCTGGTTGAGCCGGAAGAGGTCGGCCGGGAATAAAAACGCCAGGATGAGCGCGATGAGAGGTGCCTGGCCCAACAACAGGGCCAGATTGGTGCGGTCGCTGAGCAGGAGGTTGGTATAGCGCTCGACCAGGACCGTCAGCTGGCGGATGCCGGTGGCCAGGGTCTTCAAGGGATGGCGACGCGAGCGGATGGTCCGAACCGGCGGAGCCTGCAGCTGGGTGGGCGCGGCCGAGGCCACGTAGAGTGCGTAGAGTCGGCTCTGGCGAAAGCGCTGCTCCCACTCCACGCCGGCCTGGGGGCTGAGCAGCTTGAGGTAGATGTCGGCGAAGTCCTCCACCTGGAAGAACTCCAACGCCTCGCGGGGAGGGCCATAGTAGACCAGTCGGCCGCCTGGGGCCAGGAAGGCCACCTTGTCGCACAGCACGATGTTCTGGGTGGCGTGGGTGATCAGCACGATGGTGCGGCCCTGGCGCGCGAGCTGGGCATAGAGCTGCATGGCCTTCTTCTCCAGGCCAGGATCAAGACCGCTGGTGGGCTCGTCGAGGAAGAAGACGCCCGGCTCGGTCAAGAGCTCGACCGCCACGCTGACACGCTTTCGCTCGCCGCCCGAGAGGTTGGCGATGCGGGTGGTGCGGCGATGGGCCAGGTCGACGCTGGCCAGCACGAAGTCGATGCGACGGCTCACCTCACTGGGACGGGTGTCGGGCGGCAGGCGCAGGCGAGCCGCGTAGAGCAGGGCCGACTCCACGGTCAGCTCGCGGTGCACGATGTCGTCTTGCGGTACGTAGCCGAGCAGGTGGCGGAAGGCCTCGGCCGGGAGCCCGTTGTAGAGCACCTGGCCCGAGGTGGGGGAACGCTGGCCGATCATGCATTTGAGCAGGGTCGACTTGCCCGCCCCGCTGGTGCCCACCAGGGCCACGAACTCGCGCGGGCGCAAGGGCAGCGTGATGTGGTTGAGGATGGGCCGGCTGGCGGTGGGAGGATGGAAGACCACGTCCATCACGTCGATCCTGACCTGGCCGCGCTCGTCGAACTCGCGCAAGGTGTGACCGTCGAAGGTGAGCCGACAGGGGCCGATGTAGACCTGCTGACCGGGTCCGAGTCGGGCCTCGTCCACCCGCTGGCCGTCCACGAAGATGCCGTTGGAGCTGCCCAGGTCCTTGAGCCGGTAACCCTGCTCGGTGCGCAGCAGCTCGGCGTGATAAGCGCTGACCATGGGAGAGTCGAGCACCAGGTCGGCGTCCCGGGCGCGTCCGATCACGAGGCGCTCGCGAGCCGTGGGGGGACCCATCAGGAAATAGCGCTCGCCGTCCACCTCGAATTGATCGCCCACCGAGATGGGGGTCAGGCGGTCGACTCGATCACCATTCAGCTCGGCTCGGCCGTGCACCACCTCGAGCCACCAGGCGCCGTCCATGGAGAGCAAGCGCACCCGATCATGGCGCCCCAGAATCAAGCCAGCGGCCAGCGGTTGGGGCAGCGAGCCCTCCAGGGCGACGTGGGTGGGGGGACTGCTCATTTCGGTGCGGCCCTTGGCACCTCGCGGGCCGCCTGCCGGAACAGGTCGCGGTCGGCTTCGCTGAGCGACTCGATGGCCTCCAGGATGGCCCCGGTGGTCAGCGGTCCCTCGCGCACTCGGTGCCGGGCCCGGTCGTAAACCTTCTCAAAGAGCGGGCTGACGGGGCCCCCCTTGCGGAGGGGATGCTCGCGCTCATACTCCTGGGTGGCCTCGGGTCGCTCGCCCCGGCGCAGGGCCAGCTGATCGCGCAGCAGGGCCAGCCACCAGACCGCCAGCTCGTCGGCCTTGACCCCCATGCGGGTGGCCATGGCGGGTGTGATCTCGATCAGGGGGGGCTCGTCGGGCAGGGCCAGCACCCACAGCTCCTTGCGCTTCTCGCTGCGGATGCGGGCCGGCCGGGGCACTTGCTCGCGCAGCAGGGCCACCAGCCGGTCGCCCGAGCGCTGAGCTCGCAACAGGCCGTCTTCGCCTCGTCGCGACTCGAACAGGGCCACTTCGGCCCCATGCATGGTCACGGCAGTGGCCAGGCCGGCGGCCTGGAAGACCGGCTGGTTGCCGACACCGTCCTGCATCCAGACCGGTACGACCAGGTTCTGGACCAGCCCCACGCCAGCCAGCACGATAGCCAGCATCAAAACCAGCACGGGCAGCCACCAGGGCGGGCGGCGAGCCGCCTCTTTGCCCCCCGATCCCGATACGGCCACCACCTGGGTGAGATGGGGGAGGGTCGCTCCCTCGGCCGGACCCTCCAGAGCCTTCACGAACTCTTCGGCAGTGGCGTAGCGATGGCGGGGATCCTTCTCCAGGCACCGCAGCACCACCATGTCCAGGTTGCGAGGCACCTCGGAGCGCAGCCGCGAGGGTGGGGGAGGCATCTGGTAGGCCTGGCGCGAGATGGTCTCGGCCACGTTCTCGGAGTGGAAGGGCGACTGGCCGGTGAGCATCTCGTAGAACACCAGCCCCAATGAGTAGAGGTCGCTCTGGGGGCCGATGGAGGCGTTGGACAGCTGCTCGGGGCTCATGTACTCGGGAGTGCCGGGCAAGAAACCGGTGCGGGTCAGGACCGGACCGGCCGAGACACGGGCCACGCCGAAGTCGGTCAGGATGATCTGATCCGGCGAAGGACAGAGCAGGTTCTCTGGCTTCAGATCGCGGTGCACCACTCCCTGGGAGTGGGCGTACTGCAGGGCTTCGCCGACCTGGCCGGCCAGCTCGACGGCCTGCTCGACGGGCATGGGCCCCTGCTCGTGCAGCACCTCGCGCAACGTCTTGCCGGCTACGTAGCGCATCACCAGGTAGTGGCCGGCCTCATGGTCCTCGCCATACTCGAGCAGCTTGACGATGTTGGGGTGATCGAGCCGGGCGGTGATGGCCGCCTCCTGGGCGAAACGCTGGATGAAGGTGGGATCGTCGGTGTGGGGGCCGGTCAGGATCTTGAGGGCCACGGGCTCCTCACCGGGTCGGCTGGCCAGGTAGACCGCCCCCATGCCCCCCACGCCCAGCTTGCGCTCGACCTGATAGGGCCCGATGCTCTTGCCTACAAAGCTCCTGGCCATCGAGAAACACTTCCGCCCGCCGAGGGAAGAACCTTCAAGCTCGGGCGAGTTTGCCGTTCCCTCATCGAGCGAAGTTTCGTAGAACACTCCTGCGGCCACGATTTCGCGCCTTCCCGACCTGCCTCTGGGAGAGAAAACGCGGATATGAATGGGTTTGCGGTCAGGTCCACCCCTTGGCTCCAGTTGACAGACCGTGCTAAACTCTAGGTGGCGCTCAGGGAGTTCGGGTCCGGTCTTCGGTTCACGTTAGATCCTCGATACCCCAAGTGACACATATCTCGTTCCAGGTAAAGGAGTATTGAGGTGCACGCAGACCGAAACCTCACCTGCGTTGATTGCAACGCGTCGTTCGTCTTCACTGCTGGGGAGCAGGAATTTCATGCATCGAAGGGGTTCACCAATGAGCCTCGTCGTTGCCCCTCGTGCCGTACGGCTCGCAAGAACAGCCGTGGCGACAGTGGCGGCGGACGTCCTTCGGGCGGAGGAGGAGGCTTTGGTGGCGGCGGTGCCCGCGACCGCTACGAAGTCAATTGCGACGAGTGCGGAACCCTGACCACGGTTCCGTTCAAGCCCACCGGCAGCAAGCCGGTTTACTGCCGCGACTGCTATGCCAGCCGCGGGGGCGGAACCTTCAGCGGTGGCGGCGGTGGCCGCGGCGGCGGCGGTGGCGGCCGGGGCCGCTACTAAAGTTCAAGTGCAAGGCCTCGGGTCTTGCACTTGATAGCGCGCTCCGGCGCTGCCGTCAGGTTGTGCTCACGGAGCAAGCCAGCAGAAAAGCCTCCCGGGATTCCGGGAGGCTTTTTTGATCCGGACACGCCCAGGCAGTCTACGGGCGGGACGCCCTTCAGGGCGTCCGCTCGACCAGTCGGGCGTCACAGTGCACGCAAAGCTCCGCTCGCGGGTGGATGCCCTGGCCGCACCGCGGACATGGAACCAGCTCGGACTCGGTCCTGGCAGGGGCGGGGGTGGCCAGCCGGGGGCCGCGATAGAGCTCGGCCAGGTGGCTGTGCTCCAGCGCGCCAGAGCGGGCGTCCAGGCCCAGTCGGACGGACTCGATCGCCAGCAGCAGGGGGATGAACAGCAGCGTGCCCGAGACATAGAGACCCGCGGCGCAGAGCAGCCCCAGTCCGGCGCACAGCAGGCCGAGGTGGGGCAGATCAAGACGCCGCGCCAGGAGTCCAAACAGGACCTGCCCTCCGTCCAGAGGATAGGCCGGCAGCATGTTCAGGCAGAAAAGCAGCACCTGGAGCCGGAACGCAAAGTAGACCACGTTGTGCAAGAGGGCGCTCTTGGGATAGTTGTCGCCGGCCAGCGGATTGAGGTCGGCCAGCGTCACCGGGTGGCCGAACCAGGCCAGCAGGCCGGCCATGAGGAGGGCCAGGGGAAGGTGGGTCAGCGGACCGGCCAGGGCCACCCAGACGAAGGTGCCCGGGGTGCGGGTGGTGCCGGAGGTAAAGGCCAGCCCGCCCAGGGGCCAGAGTAACACCTCATCGGCCTTCCCCCCCACCCCGCGGGCCGCGAAGCAGTGGCCCAATTCGTGGATCAGCACCGTCAGGAACAGGATCAACAGCATCAGGGCGATGAGCGGATCAAAGCCCCTGGTGAATGCCAGCAACCCGATCAGGAGCATGGTCCAGTGCAGGCGGATCCGGACCCCGAAGAGCTCGCCAAGGGAAAGGCCCCGCCCGAAGAGGTCACCCATCACTCGCGCACAAAATGGTCGTCTTGAAAGACGTACTTGCCCTGGCTGGTGGTGATGCGCCCATCCTTGACCGTGACCGGAGAGTCACTGGGGAATCGGTAGCGCAGCAGCTTTTCGCGGGTGGCCGTGACCAGGTCCAGGGCGTGCTCGCCTTCCTCGAGCTCGAGAAAGAGCAGCGCGTCCTTATGCTCGGTGACCCGTTCCGAGCGGATCTCCAGCAAGCGCACGGCCAGGTCGGGCTTGAGCAGAGGCTTGCCATCCAGCTTGACGAACTCGATGGGAGCCTGCTTGTAGACCCGTCGCTGACGGCGCAGAGCCTCCACCTTCAGCCCTACCTCACCCTGCCCGGGCTCGATCACCCGCAGCAACTCATTGTCGGTGTCCTGGTCGAGATCGACGGAAAGGCTGCCGACCAGTTTGCCAGGCCAGGTCACCTGCCCCATCCAACCCTCCTCGGCCAGGGTCTCCAGCGAGCGGGCCGGGTCGGAGGAGAGGCCGGTCAACTCGTTGAGGCAGGCGACGAAGTCCTGCTCGAGATAGAAGCTGCGAGCCCGGGCCAGTTTGCGAGATTCGCTCGAGCCGATCCGATCGGCCAGTTGGCGAAGCGCGCCGCCGTCGCGCAGCTGCCAGGCTTGTTCTGCCTGCTCTCTCAAGCGTGCTTGTTGAAACTGGCCCAGTCCCAGGCCGAGGAGACCCAGGCCCAGGGACAGGCCCAGCAGGCCGCCCAGCAGGGCGTGACTTCGGCGTCGGTGGGGGGCGGGTTGGGAGGCGGCAGCCATGAGGCGGCGCAGACCCCCCTGGCCCAGCCAGACCCCTGAGCAGGAGGGGCAGGCCTCCAGCTCCTGGCCCTCCGCCTTTGCAAGACAGAGCTTCTGGCCGCAAGAAGGGCAGCTCGAGGCTCCAGTGCGAGCCGGCTCCAACTTGAGAGCGCTGGGAGCCAGGCGACACAGGGCTGCCAGGTCGCCGGCCGAGAGGAAGGTGCCCCCACACTTGGGGCAGCTTTGCAGGCTGCGACCGAGCACCTCGAGGCCGGTCAGGGCGGTTTGGTCGGCAGGGCAGAGGGGCTCCATGGCCCTCTCTGTTCGCTCGGACTTGAAAATTCCCCCTTCGGGCAGGGTTGCAACCCGCGCGGTGGAAAGCATCTACGTGAAGCGGTTTGTCCTGGTGACCTTTCTTGCTTGCCTGCTGGCGCTGCTCTCCGGCTGGTTCTTGTGGTACTCCACCTCTGATCGGCGCACGGCCACGCTGGAGGTGCGCACCATTCCGCGCGGGGCCCGGGTCACTGTGGATGGGCGGCCTCTGGAGGGCCAGGAGCTGACCGGTTTGACGGGGGGCGAGGTCGAGGTCGCGGCCACTCTGCCCGGTCACAAGGAGATGCGCCAGAAAGTGGCCCTGAAGGCCGGAGAGCGTAGCCTGGCCCGGCTCGAGCTGGCGCCCAGCTCGGGTGAGCTGGCCCTCAAAGTGAGCGGTCCCGAGCACTTCAAGGTCAAGGTAGGGCCCGATCCCGAGCGCACCTACCGCGACCAGACCAAATTGCAACTGGCTCCGGGTCGCTGGCGGGTCGAGGTCAGCGCCGAGGGCTACCCGGCCACCCACAAGTGGGTGGAAGTTCCCGCCTCGGGCCGGACCGAGCTGGCTCTGAGCCTCAAGCGCGAGCAGGTCGAGCCGCCGCCGCCTCCGCCTCCGCCGGCCCGTCCCGCTCCGCCGCCTCCTCCCCGATACACCCCCGTCTACGTGCCCGAGCCGGTTTACTATCCGCCCCCCCGGCCTGTCTACTACCCACCCCCGCCGCCACGACCCATCTATCGCCCCCCGCCTCCTCCCGCTCCGGTGCCGGTGGAGCCCGATCCTGAACCCGCCTTCACGCCCATTCCATGAGACTCTGGCTGCTCATCGCCTTGCTGGTCCTACCCTTGCTGGCCGCTCCTCAGCTGCGGCCCGAGCAGACCATGGTGCTGGTCGTGGGGCCAACCTCCTCGCCCATCGACGAGAACGAGCAGGCCGTGGTCACGCGCCTCAACGACGTTCGCAAGCAGGCGGGGCTGACTCAGCTCCTACTGGCCACCATGCACTTTGATCAGCCCACCCAGGCCAGGATCTGCCGCGAGAAGCTCGGCATCACCGAGTCCGACCTCATCTGCCTGGCGGTGGTCCAACTCGACCTCAAGACCCGTCGCCCGGTCAAGACCCTCTACAAGGTTTCAAAGGTCACCCCGGCCTCCCTGGAGCAAGTGGAGAAAACGGTGCGTCAATGGGCCGCTCAGAGCGGCGTCAAGGTGCCCGCCGAGCTGGGCGTAGCCCCCCGGTTGACCGTGGTCCGTAATCCCGCCGCCCTGCAGGGAGTGGATATGAACGGCGATGGCAAGACGGACATCTTCACCGTCAAGGAGGGTCGCTGGCTGGTCAGCTACAGCGCCACCGAGCCCTACGCCCTGTTGAGCAATCAGCCACCCATCAAGCTGGAGAGGATGGGTTTTGGAGACTTTGACGGGGACGGGAGGACCGATGTTTTCGTTGTCCCCGAGGACAGCTACTGGCGGGTCTCTCTGGGCGGAATCGGCCCCATGGCTCAGCTCAATGAGCTGAAGGAGGGCCCTCGCTCGCTCCGCTTCGCCGATCTCGACGGGGACGGCCGCACGGACGTCTTCAACGCCAACGGAAGCCAGTGGCGCTACTCGTCCTCAGGGGCTCAACCCTGGAAGGTGCTGCAGAACTCCAATTTGAGGGCCGAGGAGCTCGCTCTGGCCGACTTCAACGGCGACGGCAAGGCCGACGTCTTCGCCGTCGTCAACGGGGTCTGGAAGGTCTCGCTGGGGGGCACCGAGCCCCTCGCGACCTGGAACCCGAACCAGGGAAACAAGTTCGAGCGCCTCCGCTTCGGCGACTTCAACGGGGACGGCAAGACCGACGTCTTCACCGAGCTTCGCCACGAGTGGCTGCTCTCCGACAACGGCAAGACGCCGCTGCGCAAGATCAACCAGGCTCGCGGCATCGGTGTGGCCGACATGGGCGCGGGCGACTTCGACGGGGACAAGAAGGCCGATATCCTGGTGGTGAAGGACAACCGCTGGTCGCTCTCGTCGGGGGGAACCGGCCCCCTGAAGGCGGTCAACTCGGATGCCGGGGTATCGATCAGGGGTCTGCGATTTTAAGCCGGGCCCTGGTCGGGTTTCGCCAGAACTCCCGGAAGTGACTGGGCGGCGGGTTTGCTACCCTCATCAACGGCTGCTCTCCTGAGAGTTGCTGGCTGCGGCTGGTCAGATGCTCACTGGTCAGGCGGGGTCGACAGAGGTTGGCCGATCCGGAGGGGCTCTCCCGTTCAACCAGACCGACGGCGCCCGAGCCTCACGTCGTCACGGAACACCCGGTAAGGCTGACCGTTCCGAATCCTGACCTGCCACAGGATGCTCCCGCTTCGCTCGCGTCGGGCCTTCATCGTGCCCCCGTGCAGGTGCCCCTGGTGGTGCACGTCGCACACCCCCGCCAGGTTGGCGTCCTCGTCGCCCCCGCCGTGCGAGCGAAACTCCAGGTGGTGCTGGTGCAGGAAGGCGCGCCGGGTGCAGCCCGGCACCTGGCAGCGATAGTCGCAGGCCTCCATGATGCGCCGCGTGCGAGAGCGCATCTGCCGGTCGGCCTTCTTCCAGGTCGCCAGAAAGCCCGCCAGGAAGAGCCGCAGCGCCGCTGAGCAGTCTTCGGCCCCGTGGTCCCGGGCCGCTGCCTCGGCTGCCTCGAGCACGGGCAGCCCCGGAACGTAGTTCCCACCAGCAGCCGGCGCTGTCCGCGCAAACAACGAACGAGAGTATCGCTCGGAATGAGCAGGTCGCGCGTTCGGCGGACCGGCAGGCGCCTGAGGCTCATCCCGGGGCGGGGCGATGCCATCAACCCGGGCGGCCGTCCCCTGCGATTGTAAGCTCCAGCCGAGCGACGCGGCCGAGGTGGCGCTCGGCCAGGGCCGCCTCCAGGGGCATCTGCTGGGCCTCGGCCAGGGCCAGACTGCGTTCCAGGGCGGGTCGATCGTCTTTCCCCAGTCGGCTCTGCCACAGACCGTGGCACAACCAGGCCCCGGGGGCACAGAGCGGGAAGAAGCGGGCCCGGTTGACCAGGTAGCGGACCCCACGCGCCCCCAGCGCCAACTCTCCGCGCAGCAGAGCCAGATAGCTGGCCCAGAAGACCCCCAGACGGCACCAGTGGGGTGAGGGGAGGCGGTCAACCCCGCGCAGCAGGGGCAGGGCTACGGCGGGATGGCCCTCGGCCAGGGCCGAGGCGCCTCGCCAGTTGGCCACCCCGATGGCGTCGCGCACCTCCACCAGGGAGCGGGCCTCGGCCAGGCATGCCCGGGCCTCGTCGCGGCGCCCCGAGAGGCTCAGCACCAGCGAGCGCAGGTTGCGAGCGTGTACCTCTTGCTGGGGGTCACAGCGAGCGCGACCTTCGACCAGCACCTCGTCGGCCGCGGCCAGAGCCGCTTCCAGCTTTCCCTGGCTGTAGAGAACGTCGGCCAGGATGACCTGGCACTCGGCCGCCTGGCGGGCGTCGCGGGTCTCGAGCGAGAGCTGGCGGGCTTCCTTGAGATTGAGCTCGGCTTCAGGCCAGTCGGCCCGGCTCATGGCTACGGTCGACAGGCAGTAGAGTACCCGCGCCATCAGCACCGGGTCCCCCAGCTCTCGGGCCAGCTGCAGGCTGTGCTTCTGGTAGAGCGACGCCAGGCGGGGCAGGGGCAGGGTGGTTGAGCAGCCGGCGGCCATCATGGCATAGGCCCGGGCCAGCACCGGCGAAGGGCCTCCCAGGGCCTCGGCCCGGACCACCAGCTCGCCTCCGGCGTGAAACGACAGGTCCAGCTCCCCGGCCAGGGCCTCCACCATCGTGAGACGATCCCAGGCCAGCACTGCCTCCATCTGCGGTGAAGGCGCGACGGCCGGCCGGGCGCACAGGCGGGCAGTGGGGGCGGCCAGCGCGGCCACCGACGAGCGGTCGAGCCAGTCGGCCAGTTTGCGACCGGCCTGGCCCGGCAGCGCGAAGGGGCGTTCGAGCAGCCAGAACTGCCACCAGTGGGGGCTCGTCCACAGCGAAGAGCGAGAGCGGGGCACCCGGCAGCCCAGGCCCTCCAGGGAACTCACCAGGTGGCGGCGGCATTCGACCAGGTCGCCCGCTCCATAGCAGGCCTCGGCCAGCAATCGGGACAGGCGAGCGCGCTCCTGCGGCGGTGCCGCCTCCAGGGCCCGGCGCAGCAGGCCGGCCGCCTCGGGATAAGCGCCCTGGTGGAGAGCCCGCTCGCCCACTTCGGCCAGGTAGGGATAGGCCTGCTCGGGCTCTCCCGCCTCCCACCAGTGGTGAGCGAGTTGCACCGGGTCGGTCTCGCGCTGGGCGACCGCCCGGTGCAGCTCGCGGCGCTGGGAGTAGAGCAGCGTGTTGTAAGCCGCTTCCCGGGTCAAGCCGTGCTTGAAGGCATGGCGGCCGGCCTCGAAGCGGGGGGTCAGCTCGAGCCGGCCGAGCTCGCTGAAGATCGCCTCCAGATTGTCGGTCGCTGAATTCTCGGCGGGGTGCACCTCGGCCACCATGGCCAGGGCGAAGACCCGCCCCACCACGCTGGCCACTTTGAGGGCCAGCTGGTGGGCCGGCTGAAGCCGGTCGATGCGACTGGTGATGGCTCCTCCCACGGTGTCCAGAATCTGCAGCAGCTCGGGCTCACCTTTCAGGCGCAGGGTCTCTCCCTCTTGCTCGAGCAGCCCGGCGCTGCCCAGCGCCAGCAGCAGCTCCTCGGTGAAGAACGGGTTGCCCTCGGCCTTCTCGCGCAACAGGCGCAGCAGTCGCGCGTCCAATTGCTCGGCTCCGGTTCGAGCTCGGGCCAGGGCCAGGATGGCCTGCTCGTCCAGCGGGTCGAGTCCCAGGCGCTCGAGACCGTCCAGCCCGTGCCCCGGGCGGGCCACCAGCAGGACCCGCCCGGGAGCGTGCACCAGCACTCTGCGCGAGACCGAGTCCAGCCAGTGGGCGTCCTCCACGATCACCAGATAGCTCTGGTTGGCCCAGTGCTCGGTCAGGTCGAGCAGCATTTCGCGGAGCGCCTCGCCGCGGGCCGCTCCCGTCAGATTCCGGGTGGCGGCATTGTCGGTGAAGCTCTGGCCGGCCAGCTCGGCAGCCAGAGGGGCCAGGGGATGGCGCTCGAGCCATTCCCGGTCGGGCCGGTCGAGCTGGCGGAAGACCGAGCCGGGAATGCCCTGGCCCACCGGATCGGCCTGCAGCAGCACCACCGGCAGGGGGCACTCCTCGAGCAGGTCCTGGACCAGTCGCGACTTCCCCAGCCCCGGCTCGCCCTCGAGCAAAAGCTTGCCAGGCGTGCCGAGCAGCCGGTCGAGCTGCTTCCGCTCGCCTTCCCGTCCCACCAGGGGCGCGCTGGTAGAAGTGCTCTCGCTGAGACCGAGAGGCCGGTGGGGAGCGAGGGTCTGGCTCTTGCCCTTGAGCGCGATGGGCTCGAGCTGCTCGAACCGCGCCCGGTCGCGGCTCAGGCGGGCGGTCTCGGGATCGCACAGAACATCGCTCTTCTGCATCAAGCGGGCGGCCAGGTTGACCCGATCGCCGATCAAGCAGTATTCGCGCCGCCGCGGGCTGCCGCGAATGCCGCAGAAGACCCGCCCGGTTGCGATTCCGATAGAGCCCAGCGGGGCCAGCTCCAGGCCGGCCCGGATGGCCCGCAGCGCGTCGTCCGGGTGCGAGCGAGGCACGCCGAAAGCGGCCAGAAGGATGGTGCCCTTGTCGTCCATCAGGCACTGGATGAGACTGGCCTCCTCGCTCTCGAGCACCTGCTGGGTTTGAAGCACGGCCTGGTGCAGCCTCTCGAGCACGTCGCAGGCCTGGTAGTCGAGCTTGCGCAAGCACAAGAAGAGCACCGAGACGGGTCGCAACTCGGCCAGCCAGGCGTCGCTGGTCTGGAGCCGGTCCAGCACGGCCGCGCTGAGGTAGGCCTGCAGCTCCTCGCCAGGGGCTGCGGACTCGGCCTGCCAGGGGACCGGGGGGGATTCGAGCAGGCGCGGGCCCTCCCGCCTGGCGTCAGGCAAGAAGGCCCAGACGGGCGCGGCCACGGTCACCTGGCCCGGTTGGGCCAGCCGCTCGGCGCTGGAGGCCTGCTCCAGGGGCTCGCCGGCCAGCACGAACTCCCAGCGGCCCCGGTGGCCTCCCACCCCGGCCAGCACCGCTTCGCCGGCCCCGAGCCCCAGTCGTAGAGTCAGGCCGTCCTGGCTCAGGGCAGCCGCTTGAAGGGCACAGGCGGCGGCCCGGGGCACGGCTTCCTGGAGCGGTCCGGGAAAGGCCACGATGGGAGCGTCCCCGGCGATCTTGACCACCTGTCCGCCGTGCCGGTGAAAGATCTCGAAGAGCTGCTCGAAGTAGCGGTCGAGCAGGGCCGAAAGCCGCTCGGCCCCCTCGGGGCCCTGCCGGGCGAGTTCCTCGGCCAGCCGGGTGAAGCCACACAGGTCGGCCAGCAGGATGGCGGCCGGAAAGCGGTCCAGCCAGGGCTGGCCGGCGGGACGGCCGGCCAGGAGAGGAGGAACGAAGCTGGCCAGCCGGTCCATCCTACCCGTTTCTCGCTCCCCGTGGGATCGTCCCTCTATGAACTTTCTGTAAACGGTGCTCCCGGTTTCTCAGAGCTGATTCGAGTCCTGTCGCCGTTCCTGGCGGTCATGTGAATATCGTGTAAAGAGTTTTTTGTTGCCGATCGGTAGAGCCGGCAGACGGCCAGGGTCAATGATGGGATCGCCAAGTCTTGATTGCAGGAGGTAGAGCCCGTGACCGATCTCACCACCGAGCTTGCCCGCATCGCCCAGGCGCGCCTGGGGGCGCCAGGCGACCCGAGCATCAACACCTCCAACCTGGGAGCGGCCGCTCAGCGAGCGCTGGGTGGCCTTTCTCCGGTCTCCTCCAACGGCCCGGTCCACCAGTCCTCGAGCCTTCCGAGTTCGAGGCCTGGCCTCGAACGACCGGCCGACAACTGGTCGGCCCCCAACCTGCGCTGGCTGGGGAGCGAATCCGAGCGAGAGATGCCTAAAGAGCCGGGCTGCTCGGGCGGAGGATGCTGCGAGGGACCTGAAAAGCCCAAAAGGGGCAAACGGGGTCGTCGGTCCCGGCGGGCTCGGGCCGGCCGCTCGCGCCGGGCGCGCGCCAGGCGCCGGACCAATCGGGCCCGTCGGGCGGCCTGAGCCGTAACCGCAACAAACCTGATACATCACCGGCCGGGGGCCGTGCTAACCTTCGGGTATGCGCATTCAGCCCGTCAACGACCTCTACCAGGAGGTCAAGAGCTCGGCCCCCGGCCTGATCGACATGCTCAAGGAGGATCGCCAGCAGTGGGAGCCGGTCTTCCGGGACATCGTGGAGCAGACCCTGGAGGGGGGGCAGCAGGCGCTGGACGAGATCAGGTCGCGCCCCGAGCTGCCCGAGCAGGCCCGCGAGACGGCCCTGGCCTTCCTGGAAGGCGGGCTGACGGCCGGCTGCTTCGGAGCCATGACTGCCTGGGCCCGGCGCTCGGCTGAGCTGCGCGACGGCATCGCCGGGCAGGCCGAGGAACTGCGCCGCGAGATGCACCAGCAGGGCAAGCCGGCCCTGCAGCGGACGCTGGCCGCCGAGCAGGAGCGAGGACGCGAGCTCTATGCTCGCAGCGATCAGGCCGAGGACTATCGCTCACTCTTGCAGGAGGCTTTCGTGGCAGGCTACCGCATCGGCGGGGCGGAGGCTTTGCTGGTCCTCGGCTGACCTCGTGGCTGATCCCAGGCTCGCAACGAAACTCAGAGCGAGCTTCCCTTCGGTCCCACCTCGAGCACCCAGAAGCGCCCGAAGGTCGGGTTGCGCAGCTCCTCCACCACCGGCCCCTGAGCGAACCCCAGCTCGACCAGCTCGGCGGTGAGCCTTCGCTTGAGCGGCTCGTCGGTGAACCACGGAACGTGGTCCTTGAGCAGCTCGATGGCCGGCCGGCGGAAGATGGCGTTCACCTCGAAGTCCAGGTCGATGGCCAGCTTCTCCAGGTTGGAGTTGACATGCGGCCAGTCCACGCCCGGCATGCTGAGGCGGACCCAGCCCTGCTGCTGCAGGCGGTCGAGGAAGGCGGCGTAGTCCTCGACCGTCCCGGCCAGCGAGGCGATCTCCTCGAAACAGCGCAGCGACTTGAGCGGGAACGGGGCGGCCGGGCCGCTGACCACCCCTGAGACCCGGCTGGTGCCCTCCACCCCGGCCAGCAGGCGCAGGAAGACCGGGTGCTGGCCGGTGGTCTCGGCTACGAACTGCTCCAGTCGCACCACCCGGGCCGGTCGACCGGCTTCCTGGGCGATGCGGGCGAACATGTCGAAGAGCAGATCGCGGGTCGCCGAGGCGCCGTAGCGGCGGATCACCTGCACCGCCTCCTCGTAGCTGCGGGCCGCTCCGCTCAGGTCGGGAATGCCGTAGTCCACGATGCGCAGGTAGTGGGCCCGCTCGAGCGACTCGCGGAAGAAGCGGGCCGGCCCGTTCTGGTAGGAGAAGAGCACGTCCGACAGGCCCTGGAGGGCCGGGTCATCGCACTCGAAGGGCTCAAAGCGCACCTCCCAGTCGACGTGCTCCAGCGTCTCCACCCCGAAGCGCCCCAGCGGCTCGAGCTCGCCGGCCGTGAGCCAGGCGTGCAGTTGCTCGGCGCTCACCTCGGGGGTCAGGAGGGCCTCGGGGAAGGTTCCCCGCACGGTGGCGCGATAGAGCTTGCCCTGCTCGTCGGCATAGAGCACCGCGGCGCAGGGCAGGTCGGTGAAGAGCTCGTTGTGGCGCTGCAGGGCGTAGGGGGCCAGACGGTTGAGCTCGTCCAGCCCCAGCACCTCGATGTCGCGCGAGGTGGGGCTGTGGGCCAGGGCGTCTTTGAGCATGGCCGGCGAGATGTCGCCCATGCAGTAGTGCACCGGGCGGCCCAGGCGGCGCGCGCAATCGGCCCGGAAGTCGGCGGCGTACTGGCCGCCTCCTACGCCCACCTCCAGCACTCGCAGGGGATCGGGCAGAGAGCCGACCTGAGAGCAAAAGCGCATGGCATCGGCCTGAGCCTGCAGGGGATCGTGGCTGACGGCGGTGATGAAGTCTTCGTAGATGGTGGAGCCGCGCAGGCGGTAGTAGACCAGGTTGGTCTGGTCGAGCACGTTGCCGGGCTCGTCGAGTGGCATGAAGGCCTCGCCCAGCCGGGCCCTCGGACCGGGGTCGCAGAAGTTGCCGGCGGTGGCGTGGGCCAGCTCGAAGGTCTTGACCACCACGGCGATGTGGCGTAGCCACTCCTCGCTGCTCAGGGGCACCTCGCGCAGGATCTCGGTGCAGCGCCCGACCAGCGCTTCGAGCTGGCGGCGCACCTCGCGGTAGCCAGGCAATCCCAGGGGGCTCTCGGGATCGAGCTCGGACACGGCCAGGGCCAGTGGATCGATGCCGGCCGACTCGGTGTTGCGAATGCGATTCATCAGCCTTCGCAACGAGGCGTTCAGGCCGGCGTAGTGGGCTCGCAGCTCCACCAGGCCCTCCTCCAGGGAGGGAGCGGCGCCGATGACATCCGGCCAGCGGGTGGGGAGGTTGTTCAGAAAGCGGGGGTCTTGCAGGGTGATCACGACGGCGGCTTCGGGACCGGCCGCGGGCCCACCTCCGCCCTCCAGTGTCAACTCCGGTCGGGAAAAGTAGACAGCCTCCGCGTCTGCTCATGAGCTGACACCGAGCGTGTCAACTCCGCTCGGGAAAGGTAGACGCCTCAGCGTCTGCTCATGAGCTGACACCGAGCGTGTCAACTCCGCTCGGGAAAAGTAGACAGCCTCCGCGTCTGCTCATGAGCTGACACCGAGCGTGTCAACTCGGCTCGAGGAAGAGTCGCCAGCCATGAGTTGACACTCAGCGGGGCAAGGCCGGGCTCGGCCACAACAAGTCGCTCACGCTGCGCATCAGGGCCTTGGATTGAGGGTCGTCGGAGCGCTTGCGGGAGACCTTCGCGGTCTCGTCCCAGGCCTCGCCGAGCAGACCCTGCTCGAGATAGACCCCGATCAGCAGCAAGTGGGGCGACAGATCGTCCTTGCGCGCCTTGAGGGCGGCGTTGGCATCCTTGCGAGCCAGGCCAACCTGGTCGGACTCGGAGGTCGAGAGCACCTGGAAGGCCAGCTCGCTCTCGATCCCCCCCTCGTCCACCGCCTTGATGGTGTAGTTGCCCGGGGCGAGTCTGGGGCCCCGCACCTGGGACTTGTCGGTGCGCGTGGTCCAGAGCTCTGTTCCGGTCTGATCGACAATCTTCAGCTGGGCCGGGCTCATGGCTTTGATCCGGAACGAAGGAGGGCTGAGGAAGCGCTTCTGACCCGAGAAGACCACCCCCATCTGGCAGAGGAAGGGGGGCGGGGTGGACACTCCCCCGCGGTCGAGGTAGGCCTGCATGCTTCCCCCGAGTCGCTCGAGATTCTCGCCACGCGGAACCAGGGCCCTGGAACGGCTCGGGGGAAGGCTCTTGAGTTGGCCGGGCGAGCCCTCCAGGAGTCGCGTTCGGTCCGAGGCGACCTCCAGGCGGCAGGGGCCGGTGGCCAGATCGGTCCGCCCGTCCGAGTAACAGGCCAGCGCCACCCTGGCTCCGGGATCGAGCTCGAGCTGTTGGCCGGCTTCCAGCACCCGCAGCAACTTGACCGGTGTGCGTCCTTCCGGACTGGATAGATAGACGTTGCCGCTCACGTCGGTGAGCACGGCCACGCGCTGGGCAGCCCCCACGACTGCCATCGCCAGCAGAACAAGGAACACGTATCTCACGGCTGCTCGACCTCCCAAACCTGCATTTCTTGCTGCTTTCCCTTGAAGTGATGAAGTCCCAGCGAGCGCCAGCTCAGTTGCTCGAGACCGGCCTCGTGCCGGGTCACGTCGCTGACCAGGATGACCGCCCCCAGGCTCTTGGCCAACGACTCGATGCGGGCGGCCAGGTTGACCGGATCGCCCACGGCGGCATACTCCGAGCGCTGCTCCGAGCCCACGTTGCCCACCACCACGTCACCGGTGTGGATGCCGATCTTGACCTCATAAAATCCGGTCTCGCGGGCTTGCTCGCGCATCTCGTTGAGCCGGGCCACCATGGCCAGAGCCGTGCGCACGGCCCGGGCGGCGTGGTCTTCGGCCGGATCGGGAGCTCCGTAGAGCACCATGATCTCGTCGCCGGCGAACTGCTTGACGGTGCCTCCGTGGGCGAAGATGACCTCCACCATGGCCTGAAAGAAGCGATTGAGCATGGTGATCACCTCCTCGGGGGGGCGCCCCTCGCAGGTCGGCGTGAAGTTGTTGATGTCGCAGAAGAGCACCGTGATGCGAGCCCGACGGCCGCCCAGGGCCAGGTTGGCGGGTTGTTGGAGCAGGGTTTGCATCACCTGGGGCGAGACGAAGCGTCCGAAGATGCGCTTGAGTTGGCGGCGACTGCGTTCCAGAGTGGCCTGGCGCCAGCCCAGGTCGATCAGCCAGCCGCCCCCCAGGCTGAGGCTGCCCGTGGCGACCGGGATCCAGAGTCCCTGGCTCAAGAGGGCCATCGTCAAGCCGGTAAGGGCCAGCAGCGAGAGGACCAGGCCCAGGGTGGCCAGGCGCAGCGGAGGATAGGTGGACCAGAGGCCACCCAGCACTCCCAGACCCAGCACCAGGGCCAGAGCCACGCCGGCCGAGGCTCGCCGGATTGGGGCCCCCGTGAGCAGGGTGTTCAGCCCGGCCGCGTGCACCTCCACCCCGGCCGTGTGGCGGCCCCGAAAACGGTCGATGGGGGTGGTGACGAAGTCCTGGAACTGGAGGGCTCCCGGACCGATCAAAACGATGCTGCCGGCCAGCTCGCTGAGCTTCTCGCCCGCCTCGACCCGGCGCAGCAGGCGGGCGAAGGAGAGGCTGGGGAAGGTCAGCCCACCCGGGCCGGGGTAGTTGACCCGCAGGCTGCCCGCTTCGATTGGGAAGCTGAGGTCTTTGAGCTCGAGCCGGTCAGGCGCTAGCTTCAGGGTCTGGTTTTCGGCCAGTTCCGCGAGTCGCCCCGCTACGAAGCGCACCCGGCCCGCCTCGTCGGCGTAGAGGGGCAGGCGGCGGACCACCCCGTCGGGATCGGTGAGGAGGTTGGCCAGGGCCACGTTGCCCCGAGAATCGGCCGCATAATGGAGCACCTCGCTCGAGCCCGGTCGGGGCAGAACCTGACCGCGGTCAAAGTCGATCAGCACCACCTGGCCGGAGAGCAGCACCTGGCCCAGCTCCAGGTCCGCCTGCTCCAGCTCCAGCGCCAGCGGGCTATCGGCGGGAAGATTGTGCCAGGAGCGAGGAAAGAGCGAGTCCAGCAGCACCACCCTGGCCCCCCCCTGCAGCAGGGCAGCCGCCACCCGGGCGCAGGAGCGGCGCCAGAGCACCTGGGGCAGGCCCACTGTGGCCAGGGTGGCCTCGTCCAGCTCCACGATGCGGATGCGAGGGTCCACCCTGAGCTCAGAACGCACGGCCATCAGGCCGTCCAGAGCCCTCAATTCGAGGGCCTCCAGGGCTCGCGAGTGGTGCAGCCAGCCCAGTGCCAACCCCACCAGGGCCGACAGGATCAGGGCCACCAGCCGATAGGCGCGCTCGGATCTCACGATCCTACCATGCCGTCTGGAGCCTGCGCGGGGTATGACACGGGTCATATCCGCGCTGCCCGAGTCCGGCTAGACTTGGCTCGATGGCTGCTGAGCACAAAATCTTTCTCGGCTCGCTGGCCAGGCTGTCGAGCTTGCGCGAGCCCCTGGCCCTGGAGCAGCTGCCCCGGGAGCAGTGGCAGACCGCTGACTTCGTGGTGGGCGAGTTCGTCAGCGCCGGCGGGCCGCTCTCACGCGTGGAGCTGGATACCGGAAGGCTGATCGACGTGATCCGAGGCGATCGTCTCCTGGGGGCTCTGGGCAGTCGGGCGGCCACCCTGGAAGCGGTGGGAGACTGGCGCGACATCGGTGAAGACGGCCTGATGGACCTGATGACGCCGGCCGGCCTGCTGGGCAAGATCACCTCCCAGTCCCCCTACCTCGGCCAGCTGCCGGTGCTGCGCTACCAGGGCCACGTGCTGGTGCAGGGGGCCAAGGCCAGCATGCGCGACTACGTGGGGGCCGTTCCCCAGCGTCCCCTGGGAGTGCCGGTGGTGCTGCTGGTGGGTACCAGCATGTCGGCCGGCAAGACCACCGCCGCCCGGGTGCTGGTGCGCATGCTCAAGGAGGCTGAGCGCCACGTGGTGGCTGCCAAGCTGACCGGGGCGGGCCGCTACCGCGACATTCTGAGCCTGCACGACGCCGGCGCCGACGCTATCTTCGACTTCGTGGACGTGGGCCTGCCCTCCACCGTGATGCCTGCCGAGGACTTCCGGCCGGCCATCGAGCAGCTCCTCACCCGGATGTCCCTGCTGGAGGCCGACGTAGTGGTGGCCGAGGTCGGCTCGTCCCCGCTCGAGCCCTACAACGGTGAGATCGCCCTGGAGGCGCTGGGGGATCGCATCGCCATGCTGGTGCTGTGCGCCTCCGACCCCTACGCGGCCCTGGGCGTGATGGTGGCCTTCCAGCGCACCCCCGACCTGATCTGCGGAGTCTGCGCCAACACCAGCGCGGGCATCGAGCTGACCACACGCCTGACCCGGGTTCCGACCGTCAACATTCTGAACGAAGCTTCTCACCCGCTGGTGCAGGGGCTCCTGAGGAAAAAGCTGGGGCTGCCATGATCGAGCTCGACCTGTCCCAGCCGATCTGGTCCAAATTCTTCCTGGTGGCGCCGCTCGTGCTGATCGGCACCCACCACGCCGATGGCACGGTGGACATGGCCCCCAAGCACCTGGCCCTGCCGCTGAGCTGGGACAACTATTTCGGTTTCGTCTGCTCGCCCGAGCACGCCACTTATCGCAACATCCAGCGAGACGGCCGCTTCGGAGTCAGCTTCCCAAGGCCGTCCCAGCTGCTGCAGACCTCACTGGCGGCGGCCCCGCGCTGTGGAGAGGGACCTGAGGCCCCCAAGCCCTCCCTGGCCGTGTTGAGCACGCTGGAGGGGAGCCGGCTGGGCTGCCCCCTGCTCCAGGGCGCCTACCTCTTTCTCGAGTGCGAGCTCGACCGGATCGTGGACGGCTTCGGGCCCAACAGCCTGATCGCCGGAGTGGTCCGTCACGCCGAGGTGGACGAGATCGCTCTGCGGCGGGCTCAGCAAGACGACCACGACGCCATCGCCCACGACCCGATGCTGGTTTACCTCCAGCCAGGGCGCTTCGCCATCCTGTGTGAGAGCCATGCCTTCCCCTTCCCCAAAGGCTTCCATCGCTGACGCGCTGAACGGCTGGCTCGAGCAGCGGGCCTCCGCCATGGAGGAGCTCTTGATCCAGCTGGTGAGCCTGGAAACACCCTCTCAGGATCCGCCTCGCCTGGAGCCGGCCTACGATCTTCTGGGCGAGCGCCTCAGCCGGCTGGGGATGCGCCAGAGCCGCTCGGCTGGCGCGCTGGTGGCCACCTCCTCACCGGCCCGGGCTCCCTGGCAGATGCTGGTCGGCCACGCCGACACGGTCTGGCCGGTAGGCACCCTGCAGACCTTTCCCGTGGAGCGACGCGGCGAGCTCTTGCGTGGCCCGGGGGTCTATGACATGAAGGCCGGCCTGGTGCAGATGATCTACGCCCTGGAGGCCCTGCACGCCCTGGAGCTTTCTCCCGCCCTGCCGCTGGTGGTGGTGATCAACGGCGACGAAGAGATCGGCAGCCCCCGCTCGGCACGTTTGCTGCTGCAACTTGCCCGGCGGGCGACGCGGGCCTTCGTGCTGGAGCCCTCGCTTGGCTCCACCGGCAAGCTGAAGACGGCCCGCAAGGGAGGGGGGCGTTTTCGGGTGAAGATTCAGGGCATCCCGGCTCACGCCGGTCTGAGCCCGGAGCAGGGGGCCAGCGCTATCCTGGAGCTCTCTTACGTGATTCAGGACCTCTTCCAGCTCAACGACCTGAGTCGGGGGGTGACGGTCAACGTGGGAGTGGTGGACGGAGGCCTGCGCCCTAACGTGGTGGCCCCCCACAGCAGCGCCGACGTGGACGTGCGCGTGCCCACCCACCAAGAAGCCGAGCGAGTGGAGCAGAAGCTGCGGTCCTTGCGGGCGCGGATTCCCGGGGTCAGCCTGACGGTGGAGGGGGGCTGGGGTCGCCCCCCCATGGAGCCTACCCCCCGCAATCTGGCTCTGTTTGAGCGAGCCCGCGAGTTGGGGATGTTGCTGGGCCTGGAGCTGGAGGGGGGGGCGGCAGGCGGATCCTCGGACGGGAGCACGCTGAGCCAGGTCACGGCCGTCCTGGACGGACTGGGAGCGGTAGGCGATGGCGCCCACTCGCTGGAGGAACACTGCCTGCCCGCTCACATGCCGATTCGCGCGGCTCTGCTTGCGTTGCTGCTGCTGAGTGCGCCCGAGGGCTGAGGTCTGGCTCACTCCCGTCGATGCAGGTCGCCACCTTCGATCACGGGCGGGATTCAGAGAGCTCGCGCACGATCATCCACTTCCCGTCGCGCTTGGCCACGACCGTGAGCTGAGGGCTGGAATACTTCTTGAGGTTCGAGAAGCGAGTCATGGTGATCGTTACGCTCCCATCCTTCTCGGCCTTGAACTTGAGGTTGGAATAGGTGCTGGTGTCGCCACGTTGCTTAGCGAGATCAAGCGTGCTGCGCGCGAGAGCTTTGAACTGAGCCCCGGTCAGGGTGACCACGCGGGTCTTCCCGTTCGGATAGCGACGCGTGTTCTGGATGAAGGCATCGTCGGCGTAGACCTCGATGCAGGCCGGGTCGAAGGCCTGCTCGAGCTTGACACACTGGTCCCAGAATGCTTTCACTTCCTGGACCGTGTCCCCGGCCAGCGCGACCAGGCTCAGCAGCATGATCAAGACGAGTCGCATTCAGGCTCCTTCGTCACGTGTCTCGACGAGTCTTTCACCCTGCCTCGCCCCTGAACCCCATTCAACGCGGGAAAAGCGGTGCCCACGCCAAACAATCCTGGACGACCCGAAACTGAACGGGGGTTTTGCTGATGTCCGAAAGCCGCGAACGCGACCTGATCCTGGCTCCCAACGAATACGCCTACATTCTCGACGAGACCAAAGGTCACGTCATCGCCTACGTCGGTCCCCACAAGACCAGCCTGGCCAATACCGACCGACCGGTCACCTATGATTACACCACCCGCCGGTTTCAGCGAGGCAACCTGGAGGAGGCCATCACCTCCTTCCCATTTGCCGAGGAAGGCTGGTACGTGGTGCTCGAGAACCCCGCCCGCGAGGGCGATGAAGAGCACCCCAAGGGCGGCCCCAACAATCTGCCCAAGCTGATCTCGGGCCGCAAGGTGAACCTTCCCGGTCCGATCACCTTTCCGCTCTGGCCCGGCCAGGTCGCTCGCGTCATTCAAGGTCATCACCTGCGCTCCAACCAGTACCTGGTCGTCCGCGTCTACAATGAGGAGGCCGCTCGCGACAACTGGGCCCGGGCCGTCATCAAGCCCCAGCAGCCCCACACCGAGCCGGTCGAGCCGGAGGTGCCCGACCTGACCATGGGTAAGCTGCTGGTCATCCGAGGAACCGACGTCTCGTTCTACATCCCGCCCACGGGCGTGGAGGTCGTGCCCGACGTCGCTGGAGGCGGCTACGTGCGAGCTGCCGTCACGCTCGAACGCCTGGAATACTGCATCCTGCTTGACGAGGACGGCAACAAGCGCTTCATCAGGGGACCGGCGGTGGTCTTCCCCGAGCCCACCGAGACCTTCGTCGAGAAATCCGGCTCTCGCAAGTTCAAGGCCATCGAGTTGAACGAGTTGACCGGCATCTACCTCAAGGTGATCGCTCCCTACACCGACGAGGCGGGAGTGGCCCACAAGGAGGGCGAGGAGCTCTTCTTGACCGGGCAAGAGCAGATGATTTACTTCCCACGTCCCGAGCACGCCATCATCAAGTACGGCAACCAGGATATCCACCATTCGGTGGCCATCCCGGCCGGCAACGCTCTTTACATGCTGCACCGGCTCACGGGCGAGGTGACCCTGGTTCGGGGGCCGGCCATGTTCTTGCCTGACCCCCGTCGCGAGGTGGTGGTGCGGCGCGTTCTGCCGCTCCACCTGGTGGAGATGCTCTATCCGGGCAATCACGAGGCGCTGGAATACAATCGCAAGCTGCTCCAGCTCTCTCGCCCGGAAGTGGAGTATGTGGCCGATCGCGAGGTGCGCGCCAAGAAGGAGCGGCAGGAGGACGCCAAGGTCATGCAGGCAGCCCCGCGCGACTTCGCCGGAGACGAACTGATGCGCACCCAAACCTACTCCAAGCCGCGCACCATCACGCTGGACACCCGTTACGAGGGAGCCGTTTCCATCGACGTCTGGACCGGCTACGCGGTCCTGGTCGTGGGGAAGAGCGGCCAGCGCAAGGTGGTGGTGGGACCGGCCTCCTACCTGCTCGAGTACGACGAGAGCCCGGAGATGGTCGAGCTTTCCACTGGCACCCCCAAGTCTGACGAGGAGCTGTTTCGCACCGTCTATCTGCGAGTGCTCAACAACACCGTTTCGGATATCGTCCAGGCCGAGACGGCCGACCTTTGCCAGGTTCGGGTGCAGCTCTCCTACCGGGTCAACTTCGAGGGCGATCCCGAGCGCTGGTTCAATGTGGAGAACTACGTCAAGTTTCTCACCGACCACATGCGCAGCATGCTGCGCAACGCCATCAAGTCCCACGGGCTCGAGCAGTTTTACCAGAATGCCATCTCGGTGGTGCGCGACTCGCTGCTCGGTGCTCCCGTCGAGGGCAAGCGCTCGGGCCGACGGTTCGAGGAGAACGGCATGCACGTCTACGACGTGGAGGTCCTGGATGTGACCATCGGCGAGAACCAGATCGCCGATCTGTTGATGAAGGCCCAGCACCACGCTGTGCAGCAGGCCATCGAGCTGGCCGCCGCGCAACGCCGTTTGGATGCAACCCGCAAGAGCGAGGAGATCAAGCAGCAGATCGCCGAGGCGGTCAGCCACACCACGCTCAAGGAGCTGGCTCTGCGCAGCGCTGAGTTGGAGGAGCGGGCGGCCTATCTGGCCCGAGAGATCCGCACCGAGCACGAGGCCGAGATGCAGCGACTGCAGGGCAAGAGCCTGGAGCAAGAGCCCATCTCGCGCTTGCACGAGGCCGAGCTCTCGCGCGAGCGCACCCGCCGGGAGCAAGAGCTGGAGCTGGCCCAGCGTCAGCTCAGTCAGCGACTGGAAGAGCTGCGCGCCGAGGTGCAGGGGGTGGTGACCCGGGCCGAGGCCGTTTCGCCCGACCTGATCGCCGCCCTGCAGAGCTTCAGCGATCGAGCCCTGGCCGAGCGGATGGCTGAAACGATGGCTCCGCTGGCCATTCTGGGGGGCAAGAGCATCGGCGAGGTATTTGCCGGCCTGCTCAAGGACACGCCTCTGGAGAACGTGCTCAAGCGCAACGGAGGCAATGGCGAGCCGCTGGCCTTGAAACCCGGCTCTTGATGTGCGAGCCAGAGGGCATGCCCATTCGTGTTCCTTGCGTCGGGCCAGGGGGGCGCCGCTCATCACCACTGTGTGCTGGATGGCGGACTAGCGGGGACCGGGGCAGGGCACATGTGAGCCTGGCTCGAGTTCAGGAGTCAGGTCTGAAAAAGGCTGGCCTGTCTGGCGGAGCCTGGAATTTTGTTCGATAGAGCCGCCGCCAGGAAGGTGAAACTCCTTCAACATCGAAACCTCCCCGTCGGGTGATGGAACTCATTTGGGCGGCCCTTTCTGCCGGGGAGCGGGGGCTCAAAAAAATTCTATCCCCCCCTGAGAGGGATCTGCTCGAACAGACGGAAGGACCGGTCTCAATTGTTGTTGTCTTTCTGTCACTAACCCAATGGAGGTAGGAATGATTGGAACTCGACCACTAGGCCGGCTGGCTCTGTTTGCACTCGTCTTGATGTGCCTGGCCACCATTTCTTGCGGTGGCTCTGGATCGGCGGGTACCCCGAACCAGGATTTCGCCACGGCCGATGAGTTTTTCGCCGGTCAGTTCAGCGGGCGCACCCAGCTCAACGCGAACCAGCGCATCACCTTTACATTCACGGGCTCGACCACCGGCACCGTTTCGGACATTGATGTTCAGGTCGAGAACACGGCCGACTTTCCGGCCGGGGTAATCCCTCCTTTCGAGGAGCGGGGCTACGACGAGACTGAATACTTTGGTGACTTTGACCAGACGAATGGTGCTTTCACCCTGTTCGGGTTCCTGGTTCCTGGCAGCGACCCGGCTCTGGGAATTTTTGGAGACCAGCAGGCCTGTCAGATCACCGGCCAGGCGGGTGGACCCTTCACCTCCCTCACTCCGGGCACGTTTACCTTGACGGTCGGGGGAGCTGCTTTCACCGGCCCTCTGATTCGCGGCACCTTCGAAGACTAATCTCGCATAGGAGATTCTTCGTGAGCAACCCGGCTGACAGGCCGGGTTGCTGTTTTGCTGTCGTCCCGTCAGAGCATCTGTTGCTGGTAGTCATAGCGCATTTTGGCCCCCGACGGGTCGAACAGGTAAACTCCGTCTCGCTTGCCCACCGAGGTGGCCAGCTGGTCCTCCAGCAAGAGGAAACTGTCCTTGTTGAGGCCCACGCACTGTCGGTTCTGGAATCGGTAGGCCAGGTAGCTGAGGTTGTCAGGATCGTCGGTCTGGATGCGGTCCATGCAGTGGGGGAAGAGCTGAAGGCTTCGCACCAGCCCGAAGCCCCGGTCGTAAAGGTTGAACTCGGCCCCGGTGGCAAAGTCGTTGTAGACGATGATGCGCTCGCACATGATGAGCGACCCGGCTGAAACGGTGTAAAACGAGGTGCCGCGCCGCAGGGCCTCGACCAGCACCTCGCCCAGCCTGAAAAAGTGCAAGCAGCGATGCAGCGCGGCCAGATTACCCCCGAAGAGGAAGATGGAGTTGGCGCTCAAGATGCGCTCCTCCAGGGTCTGGCGCAGGCCGCGCCAGGTCGGATTGAAGTGCAGCCCTGTCCCCACCACGAAGTGCTCGTCCAGGTCGCGTAACAACTCGACCATACGGTCGTCGTTGTCGATCAGGCGCCCGAGCGTGTCGCGAATGTCCCCGCCCAGGAAGTAGCCCATCAGGCGGTCTCCGTCGAAGTCGGCGGGCGGATGCGAGAAGGCCCCGGTGACGTCCTGCATCACTCGGGCCAGAGTGCCGTCGCTCTGGCGTTCCTTGAGCTGGCCCAGAGAACGTCGCAACTGGCCCACGTAGAACGAGTTCTTCTCGAGATAGAGGCGGCGGGTGGCCTCCATCAACTCGGCGCGGGCGTTCCAGGCGGTCGCCAGGGCCGGCTCGCGGTCCAGGAAAGCGCGATAGGAGTGGTAGGCGGACAGGTTCTGCAGATTGCCGTCGAATCCGCCCACGAACCGAGAAGGGATGCCGATGTCGCGCAGGGCTGCCTTGATGGGCTCTTCCTCGAATTCGTTCTCCAGCCAGCCGGCTGTGATCAGCAGCACCTTGAGCGACTCGCGCACGGCCCGATCTTCATGCAGGGAGCTGAGCAGCCAGTCGCGCGCCATTTTGACAAAGTCGCTCTCGAGCACGATGTTGCCGTTGAAGAGGATTCGGCCACGCATAGGGCGGCGTTTCTTCGCGGTCGGCCCCGGACGGGCCTACCTGTGGAGCAGGGTCGGGGCTCATGCTGGCAAACGGGTTCTGCTCAGGGGGGCTGCAAGGGAGTCACCGTGCGCGCTGATCTGATGCTGACCAATGCCCGGGTCTGGACGGGCGATCGGGCTCGGCCCTGGACTGATTCGCTGGCCATTCAGGGGAACCACCTGGTGGCTGTGGGCGAGGAAGTAAGCGCTACCGAGCGCCTCGACCTGGGAGGGAGGCTGGTCATCCCGGGTCTGTGGGACGCCCACATTCATTTCTACTACTGGAGTCTGGGTCTGAGCCAGGTGCAGCTGAGCGGCTGTCCGAGCCTGGAGGACCTTCTCGAGCGGGTGCGCCAGTTCATGGTGAACGAGCCTCGGGATACCTGGATTCGCGGCTGGGGTTGGAACGAGACCTTCTGGCACGATCCAACCCTGCCGTCGCGCCACCATCTCGACGCCGTCACGGGGCCCGACCGCCCCTGCTTGCTCTATCGCTCGGACATGCACTCGGCCGTGGCCAATTCGCGGGCCCTCGACCTGGCGGGGATGCTGGAGCCGGAACTGGTGGTGGAAGGGGGCGTGATTGACCGCGACCAGGACGGCCAGCCCACCGGGGTGCTGCGCGAGCTGGCCATCAACCGGATGCGAGAGCTATTACCCAGTCCCAGCGCTGGCCAGCTCGACCGGGCCCTGTTGGCGGGCATGGAGCGGCTGCACAGGCTGGGGATCACGGCCATCTGCGATCAGCGGCTCAAGGATCACGAGGATGGGCCCCGCGCCCTGGCTGCCTACGCCCGGCTCAATCGGCGTGAGCAGTTGAAGTTGCGGGTGAGCTGCAACGTGGCGGCCCACAACCTGCCCCTGCTGGAGGCTCTGGGTTTATCCTCGTCGATGGGGGACGACCGGCTGCAGCTCGGGCATATCAAGATCTTCGCTGACGGCACCCTGGGCAGCCGCACGGCCTGGATGCTGGAGCCCTTTCTACCCGGGCCATTTGACGAGCATGACAACTGTGGCCTGGTTGTGACCCCCCGTGAGCAGATCGAGGACGAGTTGCAGCGAGCTCTGGCTATCGGATTCCCTGTTTCGATCCACGCCATTGGCGACCGCGCCAATCGGGTCTGTCTGGACCTGTTCGAGCAAGCTCGTCTGCAGGGTGTGGAGCCGCCAGTCATTCCGCACCGGATCGAGCACGCCCAGACACTTGCTGATTCTGACCTGGGCCGGCTGGCCGAGCTGGGGATCACGGCCAGTTTGCAGCCCGCCCACATCCTGGACGACATGGATACGGCCGACGCTTATCTTGGAGAGCACGCCCGCCTGGCCTACCGCTTCGGCGGGCTGGCTCGCTCGGGGGCCTTGCTGGCTTTCGGCAGCGA
Source organism: Candidatus Xenobia bacterium (assembly GCA_045863235.1). Lineage (GTDB taxonomy): Bacteria > Vulcanimicrobiota > Xenobia > Xenobiales > QWHO01 > QWHO01. The sequence goes on from BTUM01000005.1 coordinate 95,660, forward strand.
TGCGCCGGTTTCGGATGCCAATCCCTTCTACGGGATGCATGGTGCTGTTTGCCGCCAGCGCCCCGCTCGCATGGAGCGCGGGGCCTGGTACGCGGAGGAGCGCCTCTCCCTGCAGGATACCCTCACTGCCTACACGCTGGGCGCGGCCACGGCGGCCGGGCGCCAGCGCTTGACCGGCTCGCTGGCGGTGGGCAAGCGAGCCGACCTGGTCGTGCTCGACCGCGATCTCTTCGAGCTCGAGCGCCAGGGGATCGCGGGCAGCGAGCTGGTCGACACCCGGGTCCTGCTGACTATGTTCGATGGCCAGGTGGTCCACCGCGAGCTCTGAGCCCGGCAGGGCTGGAGTCTCTGGCCAAGAAGCTGCCCGGCGATGACCTGGCGACACGGATTTTCCCAGCTCAGCGAGGTGGGCCTCCACTGGGTGAGCCAGGGCGAGGGGCCCCTGCTCTTGCTGCTGCATGGCTTCCCCGACTTCTGGTATGTCTGGCGCAAGCAGATCCCGGCGCTGGCCAGCCACTATCGGGTGGTGGCCCCCGATCTGCGCGGCTACAACCAGAGCGACAAGCCCTCCGGTCGCCGGTTCTACCGGCTCAATCGCCTGGCCCGCGACGTGGCCGAGCTGATTGAAGACCTGGGCGAGCGAGATGCCTTCGTGTGCGGTCACGACTGGGGCGGGGCGGTGGCCTGGGCCACGGCCGGACTCTATCCCCAGCGCCTGCGCAAGCTGGCCGTGCTCAACTGTCCCCATCCGGGGGCCATGGTGCGGGGGGTGCTGCGCAACCCTTCTCAGCTGCGTCGGAGCTGGTACATCTTCTGGTTCCAGCTCCCCTGGCTGCCGGAATGGATGATCCGCCGCCACCTGGCCGGCTGGTTTCGGGCTGCCTACGGACGGCGCATCGAAGCTCTGGACGCCCAGCGCGGCATGGAAGCCTTGATGCGGCCGGGAGCCTTGAAGGCAGCCCTGAGCTATTACCGAGCCGGTCCCATGCGCCTGCCCAAAGCCGACGTGAGCACACTGATGCTGTTTGGCGCCGATGATCCCTATCTCTTGCCTTCCACGGCCGCGCTCAGCAAACACTATACCACGGCCCCCTTCGAGTTTCGCCTGGTGGAGGGTTGTGGGCACTGGATCCAGCTCGAGCGCCCGGAACTGGTCAACCGCGAGTTGCGCGACTGGTTTTCGTAACCCTCTTGCCAACCGGGGCCCTCTCAGCTATACTTCACACTCGCAACTAGAGTTCAAGGAGTTACTTACCCATGGCCAACGCTGCAGCCGGAAAGGACGGCGGACGGGGAGAGCGCCGGATGCGCCGCCCGCGCCGGAAAGTCTGCTACTTCTCCGCCAACAAGATCGAGTACATCGATTACAAGGACATCAATCTGCTTCGGCGGTTCGTCAACGAGCGGGGCAAGATTCTGCCGCGCCGCATCACTGGAACCTCGGCCCGTCACCAGCGTCGGCTGGCCGTGGCCATCAAGCGCGCCCGTCATCTGGCGCTGCTGCCCTACACCTAAGGCCAGTTTCCGGTCTTCGAGACTGAGCGTCCGTCCTCCGACGGGCGCTTGTTGCGTGTACGGGCGGGCCAGTTCTAGAAAATAATTCTATCTCCCGGCAGGAACTTGAATCTCAATCAAGAATGAACCGGGCGAGTCTGGTTCCTCCGTACTCGCGACGCCCCGGCCCCCAGCCAGAGTGCTGGCCTGTCGGGGCGTCACTTTTTCGCGGTACTCAGCGCAGGCGGTCGAGCTGGGCCTGCAGCTCCTCGAGCTCGCGACGCCAGAACGAGTGGGATTCCACTTCCGGGAAGAGGGGCACGAAGACCGGATCGCGCCGGCGCCGGGCCACCCAGGTGGCGTAGCGCACGAACTTGAGCGCCCGCAGAGGCTCGATCAGGGCCAGGCTGCGGCGATCGAAGGGGCGACGCTTGGAGTAGGTCTCGAGCAAGGTCTCTCGCATGGCCACGCTGTCTTCGTCGCGGCCCGGCAGGAGCAGCCATACGTCCTGCACGGGTGGGCCCATGGCAAAGTCGTCGAAGTCCACCAGCTCGAGCCCCTGCGAGCTGTAGAGGAGGTTGCCCCGGTGCAGGTCGCCGTGGAGACGGATGGGTCGGATCTCGGCGAACATCCGCTCCACCCGGCTGACCAGCGAGCGGACGGTCTGCTCGTAGGCGGGCCAGATCTGCGTCGGCACGACCTTTTCGGCGCGCAGGGCCTCCAGGTTCTCCAGGCCCCAGCTGCGAGGACCGATCAGAGGCCGGTAGCTAGCCGCGCGCCGCTCGCCCACGTTGTGCAAACGAGCGAGCATGTCCCCCAGGGCGTGCACGTGGTGCAGTTCGATCTCGTCGGGGCAGCGCCCGAACTGGTAGGGGAAGATGGCGAAATAGATGCCCGACACCACTCCCACGGTGTCTCCGTGCTCCAACTGAAGGGGAGGGCCGACCGGCAGTCCGGCATCCTTGAGCTCTTCGAGAAAGTCGTGCTCCTCGCGCAGGGCCTCGCGCGACCAGCGGCCGGGTCGGTAGAACTTGGCCACCCAACGAGTGCCGTCGGCGTCCTCGGCCCGGATGACCCGATTTTCCAGTGAGTTCAGGAAGACGAAGCCGGGCTCGACGTCCAGGTCGGCTTGCTCGAAGGCCTCGAAGATGCGCTCCAGGGTCAGGTTGTAGAAGTAGCGGGTCGGATTCATCGGCGCAGCGGGGCTCGTAGCAGCAAGGCGCTCAGAAAGAGAGCAGCCAGCGGAGGGCCGCTGCAGCCGATGAGCACGCCCAGCCAGTCCCAGGGGCTGCTCGCGCGAGGAATGTTGTAGAGAAGGGCCTGGGCAAAGGTCATCCAGCAGTCGGCCAGCACTGCCCCCAGTAACAAGAAGCCCAGCGTGCGCGCCTGGCGTCGGTGTCGGCGCAGGCCCCGGCCCAGGAGCCAGAAAAGGGTCAAGATCAACACGTCAAAGCTGGCCCAGGCCTTCCCCAGCCAGGCCGCTCCAAACCAGCGCTCCGAGTCGCAAAGCGCCAGCACCACGGTCCAGGGGATCAGGGCGGCGGCCAGCAGCTCGGCTCCCAGAGCCCAGCCCTCCGGCTCGCGCACCCGGGCGGGCTGGCTCAGCAGTCGACCGGCGGTGACCAGCGCGAAGCGATCGGGGCGGCCGTGTGAGAAGGCGACCAGCGAGGCCCACAGGGCGCGGGCCAGCTGGCCCGGCTCGGCGGCCAGGACGATGGGCTGGAAGCGGCAGCCCAGGCGAGCTCGGAAGTTGTAGATGCCCTTGAAGCCATACAGCCAGTTCAGGTGCTTGGAGGCGGACCGCATCACTGCCAGTAGAGGGCCGCCGCGGTCAGGCAGGCCGGCCAGCGCGGTGAAGCCCAGGGAAACACGTCCTGGCAGATTTCTCATGGCCGTGTCCAGCAGCATTTCGGCCGTGCCCTGGGGAACCGGTCGGCCCAGGATGAGAAAGTCCACCAGATGGTTTCCCCCGCCCAGGTCGACGGCCACCAGCAACCCCAGGCAGGCCCCCCCGGAGCCATAGGCGGCCCAGCGGCGCCGCGCCGGACCCATCTCCAGGGGGCGTCCGGCGGCCAGAAAGCCCATGGGAGGCATCCCCTGGCGATGGCGCCAGGCCCGCACGAGGGGCTCGAGGTCGGCTTCGGGAGGGTCCTCACGCACGATCACCCCTTTGCGACGGGCCCGGCGCAGAAACTCGCCCACCCGCTCGGGCCGCCACTCCCCGGCTTCGAACCAGGCCTCCTGGCCGACCGGGAGGCACTGCCAGCCGTCAGGAGACCAGCCGAAGAAGGCTGCCCGGCACCCTCGCGCACGCGCCTGGCGGGCAAACTCGCTGGCCGTGGCCTGAGGATCCGGGCTGAGGGGCTGGCCGATAGCCAGCCAGCAGCCGGCATACTCAACGTAGGCCAGGCAGTCTTGAAAGGTGCGTAAACCGCTGCTGGGAAGGGCGAAGGCCGGCGTGGGAGGGCCGAAGGCGTCGATTCGTTCCGAGAGTGTCATGAAGCCGGAGGCGGCGGCTCCTCGGTGAGCGGGAACAAGAACTTGAGAGCTCCCGCCATGCGGGCTCCCCAGGCGGCTTCGTTATGCCGGTGGCGGTGGCCGATCAGGTGCTGCAGGTCGCGCCCGAGCGAATAACGCCCAATCAGAGAGTCGCGCAGCGCCAGGGTCAGGCTGACGCCGTCGCGGAAGGTGCCTCCGCTGTCGCCCGAATCGAGATAGATGCGCAGATCGCGGCGTTTGTCCTGGGCTACCCGGGCAGGGAAGTTTCTCAGCCACCACGAGCCCGACATGGCTCCCACCTTGCCGAACACCTCGGGATGCTCCCAGGCCAGATAGAGGGCGGCCACCCCGCCCGCGCTCGAGCCCAGCGTGCCGGTGTTGGCCGGGCCCGGGAGAGTGCGATACTTCTCGTTGATGAGCGGCATGAGCTCTTGAATGAGGAAGGAGGCGTAAAGGTCGGCCCGCCCCCCGTCGTCAGGGCTGATGTAGTCGCGCAGCCGATTGGGCGTGTTGTCCACCCCCACCACGATCAGCTCGCGCGCTTCGGCCCGCCGGGCCGTCTCCTCCACCGCCCGGGTTGCGTGCCACGAGCCGAAGGGGCCCACCTCGAAGACGTTCTGGCCGTCGTGCAGGTAGAGCACCGGATAGCGCCGGTCGGCGTGCTGATCGTAGCCGCGGGGCAGAAACACCCGATAGGGGCGCTTCTCCTTGAGGATGGCGGAGTCGATGACCGGCACCGCGGCCGGGTCGTAGTCGCGCCGTGGCACGTCGGGACGGCGAGCGGGCAGGTAGTTGAAGAGCTGTCCATCCTGCACGAAGATCCAGTCCTGGGTGGCCTGGTAGGTGTCCTTGGCCGGGTCGCGCAGGGTTCCCAGGCTGTTGGTGAAGTAAAACTGCAGGTTGCGACCGGCCTGACCCAGCGCGCAAGCCCGCCAGCACGACTCCTCCTCGATGCGGCCCGGACCCGAGCGAGTCATGGTCACCGACCGGAACTGTCGCGCCCCCTGGTGGCGCCAGTGCAGCACCGGAGGGTCAAAGCCCGAATGGTAGAGAACCTGCTTCCCTAGAGTCGAAGGCTCGGCTTCGACCAGCGTTCCCGACGGCTCGGTCGGGACCGCATTACCCAAGCCCGCATTGCCCTTTCATAGGCAGGATCGCTTCCTCCCGGAGGCCAGAATTCCTACCGGGCCACCACCCGCACCGGCTCGTCGTAGAAGGCGGCCCCGCCCCCGCCATCGGTTTCGCGGGCTGAAATCAGCTGATTGGCACAATTGCCCCGGCGCAACATGCCGCCTTTGGCCATGAAGGCCACCTCAGGGTGGATGCTCTCGTCGAGTCGCACGCGCACGTCCAGCCAGCCGCGCCGGCTCTCCAGGCGAGCCTCCAGGCCGTCCTGGAGCCCACAGGAAGGGTGCAGGCTCACCAGGGGCGGGCCATCATGGTCGACTGACCACTGCGAGGACTGCGACCTGGGAGTGGACACGGCCAGCAATTGGAACGGGAATTCCTGATCGGGTCGGGGCGTGGGCCCGGGGAGCTGGTGGATCAGATTGACCTTCCCGCTGGCGGTTGCGAATCTCCGCCCCTCGAAGAGCACCCGGGGAGCATCCGGGCGAGGCTGGGGGCCCTGCTCGAGGGCCTCCAGGGTGAGCGGAGGCCTCAGAATCCGCCGCTTCCAATCCCGCACGGTGCCCTGGAGAAGATCGCTCAGGCCCAGGCGGTTGGCCAGCTGCTGCCAGATCCACAGCTCGTGGCGGGCTTCGCCGGGGGGCTCCAGGGTGGGGCTCGAGCTGCGCACCCAGTGATTGCCGTAAGCCCCCACCAGGTCCTCGTCCTCCAGCAGCGTCAGGGTGGGCAGCACGAGCTGGGCGCAATCGGTGGTGTCGGTGGGATGGGTGTCCACCACCACGTTGAACTCGCTTTTATGGAAGGCCTCGCGGGTGATCTGCGAGTCGGGCAGCATGGAGACGGGATTGCCGGCCGTTACCCAGATCATGCGGATGGGCGGGTCCTTGGCGGCCAGGATCTCGTGGCCCAGCCTGGCCTCGGACAGCTCGCGAGCGCTCTTGCCAGGGATGAAGCCGGTATCAAACGAGGCCCGACGCCGGAAGTAGTAGGAGATGCCCCCACCAGCCACGCCCAGGTTGCCGCTGATCGCCGCCAGGGCATCCAGCGCCCGAACGCTGGCCATTCCGTTGGCTCGCCGGGCCAGCCCCCAGCCCACCAGCAGGGCTGAAGGGCCGTCTGCGTAGGCCCGGGCGATCGTTTCCACCTGCTCGGGGCTGACTCCGGCTTCGCCGGCCCAGTCTTCGCGGGAGAAGACCAGCTCGCGGTAAGCGGGGAAGTGGTCACAGTAGCCGGCAGCCTCGGGATCGGTGCGGCCGGACTCGAAAAGGCTGCGGGCCACGGCCATGGCCAGCGCAAAATCGCCCCCGGGGCGCACCTGCACGAAGTCAGGGCAGAGCTCGGCCAGCCGGGTGCGCAGCACGTCGATGCCCACCAACCTGCAGCCGCGCTCGCGGGCCTTGAGCAGCAGGGGCAAGAGGTGGGGTCCGGAAGTGTGGACGTTCTTGCCCCAGATCAAGATGGTGCGGCTTTCTTCCAGGTCGGTCAGGTCGTGGCTGTCGCACAACCCGAAATCGAGCTCCTGGGCGGCCTCGCCAGCCCCCGAGCAGATGTCGCCGCTCTTGACACTGACCGGACCGAAGCTCTCGAAGAGGTAGTCGGCGAGGTTCTTGAGCAGACCCAGCGAGCCCCCCGAGCGGTAGTGCAGAATGGCCGCGGGCCCGGACTCGGAGGAAATCTTGAGGAGATTCTCGGCCGCCACATCCAGGGCTCTCTCCCAGGAGACCGGCTGGCCCCCGAGAAGCGGCCTGGTCAGCCGGTCGGAGGCATACTGACGGTAGAGAAAGCGGCTGGTCCTCTCGCACAGAAAGCCCTTCGTGACCGGATCGTCCGGATCACCCTTGAGCTTGACCGCTCGCCCGTCGTCGTCCACTGTCACCAGGATGGAGCAGGCGTCGGGACAGTCACGATTGCAGGCAGTTCTCTTGACGGGCATGGGGGTGTTTTCGGGTCGGTGCGGGCCGGGTCCTCGCTCGGGGCGGGACCAGGAGAGGGGCTACATCTTGGACTTGAGCAGGGCGGCCACGTTCTTGTGACCGCGGTCGCGGGCCAGGTCCAGGGGGGTCTTGCCGGCCTTGTTCTTGGCCTTGGGCGAAGCGCCCGCGGCCAGCAGCGCCTCCACCACCTTCAGGTGTCCGTTCCAGGCCGCCTTGTGGAGCGCCGTGCTGCCCTCGGGGGTCACGGCTTTGACGGAGGCCTTGTGGGCCAGCAGAGCCTTCACGGTCAAGAGGTCGCCCGACTCGGAGGCCACCAGCAGCGGGGTGTAGGCCAGGCTGCCCTTGTCTTCGGGCGAAATCCCCAGCGAGAGAAAATACTCCACCAGGGCGCTGTGGCCCATGGCCACGGCCGAGTGGAAGGGTAGGTCCTGGCGCACGTCGCGTGCGCGGGGGTCCACCTTGTAGGCCACCAGCAATCGGGCGATCTCGAGGCGCCCCTTCTGCCCCGAATGTAGATCGGGAGCCAGGGCGATGTTGTGCAGCAGGGTGCCGTAACTGGTCTTGATGGTGGCTTTGGCCTTCTTCTCCAGCAAGAACTTCACCATCTCCAGGTTGCCGTTGACGACTGCAATCTCGATCGGCAGGCTGTAGGGGGAGTTGAGCCCGGCGTTGACGTTGGCGCCGCTCTCGACCAGGAGCCTGGCCATGGCCAGGTTGTTCTCGCGCACCGCCACGGCGAGGGGATGGCCCACCTTCAGGCTGGCCTTGCGCTTGATGAGGTACTTGACGATCTCGATCTGGTTGCGCTCCACGGCCACCATCAGGGCCGTGTTGTCATTGCCGTCCAGTCCATCGATTTTGGCGCCGCCGTCGAGGATCTGCATGACGCGGATGAGATCCCCGCGAGCGGCCGCCTCGTGCAAGGTCTCGGCCCAGGCGGGCAGGGCCATTAAGGCCAGCAGCAAGGTCAGCCGGATCAGGCGCAAAGCCAGCTGGCTCCGGTTTTTTCGCTCAATTTCTCGGCCAGGCGCTCGGAGAGGATGAGGGGCACTTCGGGGGTCAGGCGGGCGCTCAGGAGCACGGTGCGGGTCACCAGCATCCGTCCCCAGGGGCTGGTGGGGCCGAGCCGTCGGCCGCTCAGATCTTCCCAGGGGATGGTGAGCGGGGGGTGAAAAGCCCGGAAGATCGGCCACACCGAAAGGTGCAGGCCGTGTTCGTCGGCCTGAGCCTTGACTGAGCCGCGGAAACAGATGCCCCGGTCGAGGTAGAGCGACTGCCAGCCGAGCCCGGTATGCTTCCACGGCTCGGGGCTGCGGTAGTGACGGGCCAATCGGCGCCATCCGCCCAGCCAGCTGATGACCCAGAGGACCACCAGCCAGACGGCCAGGAACAGCAAGGGGATCGCGGCCCAGGTCAGCCAGGCTGTCATACCCGGGATCATCCCACAGGGTGGCTCGATGGTCAACCGTTAATGGGATGTTCATAAATCTCGACGCTGGTTTGCATAGAGTGGGCACGTGACCACTGGCCAGCTCCTGGATTTGCCCAGGATCCCCGATCCGAAGGGCTTTGGGCCCCGAGTCGTCAGCCTCTCGCAGAGGCTGGAGAACGGGCCCAGCGGCGTCTTTGGCTTCTATGAGCCGAATGAGGCCCGGTTCGATCATCGGCTTGATCGCGCCGACGAGCACGTCGCGCGGGGCCGCTGGGATCTGGCCGAGCGCATGTACGAGCAGGTGCTGGCCGATTATCCCCACAATCGCCGGGCTCTCAACGGCGCCGCCCGGGTCTATGCAACCAAGGGCAAGCGGCGCAAGCTTTTGACCGCTTGCTACAGCTGGTTGGAAGCGCTGGAGCACCAGTCCCAGTGGAGTCTGGTCGAGGCGGTCGGGGAAGCCATCCTGCGCTTCGACGCCACTTCCGAGAAGGCGCGCCTGCACATCGCCCTGGCCCGCCTGCAGAGCAAAGACTTCGGGGGGGCGCTGGCCAACCTGCGCGAGCTCAGCCTGCTCTTACTCGAGCGAGGAGAGACCGAGGAGTCGCTGCAACTGCTCGAGCGGGCCTGGCTGGTAGTGCCGTCGGATTTCCCCACCGGGATGGCCCTGGCCGAGGTCTACATCCTGACCGGCAATTTCGACCTGGCCGGACAGCACCTGCGCAACCTGGCCTCCGTCCTCATCGAGCGCGGCCAGGATGAGCTGGCGGCCGAGGTCTTTCAGCGCTTGATGGTGATCAGCCCCGAGCGGGCAGACGTAGCTCTCAGCCTTGGTCGGCTCTATCTGGCCATGGGACGCTATCCCGCCGCCATCGGCGAGTTCCGCTCGCTGCTGCGCCACCCGGGCGACCCGCGGCCGGCCCTGCTGCTGCTCGCGGAGGCCTGCCTGCTCAATAAGCAGTTCGAGGACGCGGTCCTGGCCGCGCGCAAGATCCTCAGCCTCGACCCCGAATGCGCCGAGGCCCGCAGCCTGCTGGGCACCGCTTACCTGGGCCTCGGCCTGACCGAGCAGGCCAGCGAGCTGATGCCGGCACCGAGCCGCGCTCCCGAGCCCGAGATGGCCCAGGACGTCCCGCCCGTCTTTGTGCCAGCTCCACCCGTGCCCGAGAGCTTCCAGATGCCTGCTCTCCCGGTCTTGCCGCTTTGCGAAGAGCTGCCGCCCCTGCCGGTGCTGCCCTGCCTGGCGCCCGAGAGCGAGGGCGTCGTCCTGGCCGAGGCCCTGGAGTTCCTGGCCGTCGGACTGGATTCTGCCGACCAGGCGGTGGAGCCGCCCGCCCCCTCGCCCGCGCAGGCTACTCATGAGCTGGCCCCCTGGCCCGAGCCGAGTGGAGAGGCCTCATCCGAGCAGACTCAGGAGCTGGCCCCCTCGCCGGAGCCGAGTGGAGAGGCCTCACCCGAGGTGACTCAGGAGCTGGCTCCTGCACTCGAGCAGCACCCGACCGCTTTCTGGCACGAGCCGGTCCTGCCGACTCTGCCCGCGCCCCGGCCCACCGCGGCCCCGAATCAGGACGAAGCCCCGCCCAATCCGTTGCTCCTGCGCCACGGCATCCAGGCGGCCGCCCGCCTGCTCGACGATCCCTGGCTCAATCCCGAAGAGCGGGTGGAAGCCCTCGACTGCCTCTGCCAGGCCGTGCGTTACTATGCTCGCAGCCTGCCTCGCGACCGGCGCCAGGCTACCTGGTCGGCCCAGGAGCAGCAGATCGAGCAGGCCGTGGCCGTGTTGCGTCCGGTTCCCCTGGACGGCAACCTGGTGCGGCTCACCCTCTGGCGCGGTATCCAGGCCGCCGGTGCGCTCCTCTCCGAGCCCCGCCTGGCCTGGGAGCGCAAGCTGGAGGCCCAGACCGTGCTGGCCCTGGCGGCCGAGGCCTACGCCCGGGCCATCCCCTGCGAGCGGGCCGAGGACGCTTACCAGGCTCTCGACCGCCTGTTGCACAACCACGACTGGTCGCGCAACCTGGGTCCCTCCCAGCGCCTGACCGTATGGCGCGGCATCCAGGCCTGCGGCACCCTGATGCTCGAGCGCGAGGACTCCCCCGAAGACCGCGTGCGCCTGCTGGAGACCCTGTGCCAGGCCGGCCGGCTCTACGCCCTGGAAGTGCCTCTGCCCGACCCCAACGCCGCCTTCGAGGCCCTGGCCCGCGTGCTTTATGCCACCGACCCGCGCCTCACCGATGGGCCGCTGACTCAGCATGCGCTCTGGAAGGGCATCCAGGCCGCTGGCGGGCTGCTCGACGACCCCAACTATCCGGCCGAGCGCCGCCAGGAAGTGCTGGGTGCCCTGTGCGAGACAGCTCGCGCCTTCGCGCGCCTGGCCCCGCCGCCCGAGCCCGATGCCCTGGATCGGCTCAAGAGCGACTACTTCCTCTCCTGAGCAGCGACTTGCTCCTCCAGTCGAGCCCCTGACCCACTGAGCTCGTCAAAGATCCGGTAACTTCGCCGCAACAGTCCGGCAAAGGATCGGCAATGCTTCGTTCATCCGGGGACGGTAGGCTTGAGGCAGAAACCCGGCGAAGATCCGTGACGACAGCCGGGCTAGAAGTCCGGCCGCAAGCCCCCTGTGGTGTCGGAGGGAACCTCCGCCACCACAAGATGTTGTAGGCGCCCGGACTTCTAGCACTACATGTTTGGGCGTCGCGCAGCCGGAAAACCGTGTCAAGGGGGTTTCCGGCTGCGCTCCTGAATTCATCGAGGAGCAGCTGATGATGAGCGACTACGAGAACTTGCGTCGGGAGATGCAGGCCAACTTCGAGTTGACCTGGGGAAAGTTGGCCGACCACGACCGGCGTTTTGACGAGCAGGCAGCCATTTTGCGAAAGCACGGCGAGATGCTCGATTCCCACTCGGCCAAGCTCGATTCCCACTCGGCCAAGCTCGACGCCCACTCGGCCAAGCTCGACGAGCATTCGGCCAGACACGACGAGCACTCGGCCCGTTTCGACAGGCTCGACCGGCTGATCCCGATGATGCAGACGACGATGGATGCGGTCCTGGAGCTTCGCCAGGAGGTCGGCGATTTGCGCCGCGAGATGCGGAGCGAGTTCACGGCCGTCCGATCGGACCTGTCCGACCTGACCCGCCGCGTCGAGGTGCTGGAGAAACGATCGCCGGCGGCCTGAATCGAGTGACTCGTAAAAGCTGGCCCGCGGCGCCCGAGCCGGACGCCTGGAACGGCTCAAAAGCGACTACTTTCCCAACGCTCTCTCGAAAGCGCGCAGCGCCAGGTCCCGAGCCTGCGCATGGTCCACGATGGGGGCGGGGTAATCCCGGCCGATGCGGCAGCCCACCATCTCCTGCAGCCCGGGAGGCATCTTGTGGGGCTGGTGCACGAACTTCCTGGGCACTCGGGCCAACTCGCTCACCCACTCGCGCACGTAATCTCCCTCGGGATCAAACTTCCGGCCCTGCAGCACGGGGTTGAAAATGCGGAAGTAGGGTTGGGGGTCGGTGCCGGTGGAGGCGGCCCACTGCCAGCCTCCGTTGTTGGCGGCCAGATCTCCGTCCACCAGGTATTGCATGAAGTGGCGCTCGCCCTCGCGCCAGTCAATCAGCAGGTCCTTGGTCAGAAAGGAGGCCACAATCATCCGGGCGCGATTGTGCATCCAGCCGGTGGCCTTCAACTCGCGCATGGCTGCGTCCACGATAGGATAGCCGGTGCGCCCGTCCTTCCAGGCCTCCAGGTGCTCGCCCGCGTCCTCCCAGGCCACCTGGTCCAGCGCCTGCCGAAAGGCCTGGCGCGTCACCCGCGGGTGGTGCCACAGGATGTGGTAATAAAAGTCGCGCCAGCAAAGCTCGCTGACATAGGTATCGCTGGCCGCGCAGCGCTCGGCCACCTCGAGCGGCGAGAGCAATCCCCAGCGCAGGTCCTGGCTCAGGCGGGAGCTGCCAGGACAGCCCGGCAGGTCACGCCGGGCGGCGTAGTCGACCACTTTGTCCTGGGCGAACTGCTCCAGGCGCCGCCGGGCCGCCGTTTCACCCGCCTCGAGCAGCTGGCTCAACGGCTTGCTGGGAGGAACGGGATCAGACGAAGGCCAGCGATCAGGGCTCTGGAGCCGGGTGGGCGCCGCCAGCACCTCCCGGCGGCTCAGCTGCTCCCAGCGCCGCCGGTAGGGCGTGAAGACCGAATAGGGCTGGCCGGCGCCGGTGAGCACGGCTTCCGGCTCCTGGATCAGCTGGCCGGGGTGGGACAGGCCGCCGACGGCCCCATCGCGGCGACGGGCGTAGGGCCCATAATCGCGCTGGTAGTGGATCCGCTCGGCTCCGCTCTCAGCCTGCAGTCGGGCCAGCACATCGGCCGGCCGTCCTCGGCGGATCACCAGGCGGCTGCCCAACTCCTGCAACTGCGTGCTCAGGGCCTTCACCGACTCGAGCATGAAGTGCACCCGGTTGGGCGAAGGCCAGCGGCCCTCGAGCAGGGCGGGGTCGAGAATGAAGACCGGGATGACCGCGCCATCCTCGACTGCGGCACACAGAGCGGGGTGATCGGCCAGGCGCAGGTCGCGCCGCAGCCAGAGCAGGGAGGGCTTCATATCCGGCTTATGCCCTCACCGGGTCGCGAATCCTGCGCGGAGACAACGCCGTAGGAGGTCGATCCCCCGGTGAAGCTTGGCCACAAAGGGGGGCGGCGAGGGCTCAACTTGACCTGAGAAGGGCGGTTGTCGCGGGGAATCGGCGCGGACAGGTCGGCCGGCTCAGGGCCGGACCTGGAATGGACCCAGCCCGCCTTGAGTTGGGTCGTGTTGGTCAGGATTTCCGACCAAGCGCAGCAGCCTTCGCTCTTTCGCGGGGGGGCGGTGGGCGATTTGATCACCATCTGATCACCTTCCCCCAAAGCCGCATGGTTAAGCCATCTCTTCTGGACTTGGTGCTGGCGGTAGGCCGCCCCGCAGACCCAGTTCCATCAACAATGTCATTTGACCCCACCCCCCACGCACCGCGACTTGTCTGTTGCAAGTCTGCCTTCAGGGCTTCAGGAAAGCAGGGGGTTGGCCGGAATCATTGTTGTGCCTGGAATCACGGTCTCAATCCAGGGGAACGCGATAGCCGTTAGTATTCCGTCGTCGAACATCAACGAAATACTCTGAGCCTTCATGCCCAGCTTGCGATAGGTATTGAACTTGCGAGAATCGCCCCCGGTCGACCACTCCGGGGGGCCGAGGTATCCCTCGACCTCCGCTCTCGAGGCGCCCAGACGAAACAAGACCTCACCGTTGCATTCGAAGGAATCTCCGTGGATTTCTCTTACGATGTTGTGCCCTCGCTCAGTGTAAAGCCGGATCTGCCTATTCTGCTTGCAGTAGAATCTGTCCACCGGAACCGGATCGGAGACTTTCCTCCTTTGAGTCAAGGGTCCCACGATCTGCGCCGCTTGTTGGACAGTCGTGTGCTCTTCCAGCCCATCAATGGTGAGCTTCCCGTCTACCGGTATCAACTTCCGGGGCTGGGCGCGAACAAGTCTGCCAGGTCGAAGGCCACCTCCGGATAGGCAGACCACACGAACCGGTCCCCCACCGTCAGGCTCGACTCCACGCGATATGTATCCCCGTCGAGTCCCAGAACCAAGAGCGTTTTTTCCTCGGGGTCGACCAGCCAGTACCAGGCTACGCCGTTCTTGGCGTATCCGTGCAGTTTGAGAGTCCGGTCACGACTCGAAGTCGAAGGAGACAGCACCTCGACGACCAGAGTGGGAGCACCACGGATGCATTTCTCTTCGATCTTCGAGAGCTCGCGTGAGGCGAGAAAGAGAAGGTCGGGCTGAATGGGCGTAGCATCTTGCATCACCAAATCGATAGGAGCCAGGTAAATGGAACCCTTCCCGGCGAGTTCGAGGGGGTACAGCGAATGGGAGATTCGAAGAACGAGTTTTTGGTGAAACGGACTGGGCGCCGGTGCCAAATAGAGCCTCCCGGAAAGGACCTCATACCGATTGCCGTCCTCGGGCAACTCGCAGTAATCTTCGTACGTCCAGATTTTCTCTTGCTCGAGCGACATCCCGGAGTTATTCGACTCGTCCGAGCGCCCCTCCCGCCCGAGCTAATGCAGCCACGCGTCCCCAACTCAGTTTACCGCCGCGCGCACTTCTAGCGACGGTGGGAGAAGGTCACCGACGGACGGTCGGGCGTGTCACAATTAGATGAGGTCACGGTTCTCGGAACCTGCACCAAGCAGAAGTAACGTCGCTCTTACCCGGGGAACCTACGTGTCTCCGCGGACCTCCTCCGCTCGCCAGGTCTCTTCAAGACGGTACCCGAGGACATCGAAAGGGCCCGTGCCCCATCGGCACGGGCCCTCAGGAATTCTATCTACTACAGCTCCCCTCGACTGGCGGGCTGGCCGGGCGGGTCAGGTTGGGGATTGAATCCCTTCTCCGAACCGGGGTCGGACGGTCCCTGGTTCTGGACCTCCGGCACGCGGACATCCTTCTGGACCGCAGGCACAGTGTCCGTTTGAGCCTTCTGTTCACGGGTATCGGTCTGAACCGCCGGTACTTGAGTCTCGGGCGGCCGTACCGAGCCGTCGCACTCCTGAGGATTGGCTGCGGCCGAGCTGAACAACATTCCGACCATGGCCAGGGACAGGACTCCGCGATGTATCTTCTGGCGCAAAGCGCTTTGGGTCTTGTTCACTTGCTATCCCTCCGTTTGGGTTGTTGCGTCCACGACGCACACACTAGCAGACCCGAATCCAGAGCTCCGTGGGTTGCTTCACAGCCGTCTTGTGAGCCAGCCCACAAACCATGCGGACCAACTGTACGTGCTCAAGGGTCTTGCCTGACTCCACTCATCATGCACCCCATCGTCTTGCACGGAATTCAAGAACATCCGGGGTATTGTCAGTTTTGTTAACAAGTTGTATCCTGTATGCAAGGCACTGCTCGGTCAATGACTCCTGGGTTCCGCGTTCGGGGCGCGAGGTCAGCGGAGAGTTAGTAGCCCGGCCTCCCGGTGGTCGAACTCCAACCGAATTCGCCCCGAGAAGACGCTATTATAAGGAGTCGTTGTTTTCCCATGTCGTTCACGGACAAAACCCTCACTTGTCGCGATTGCGGCGCCAGTTTCACCTTCACGGCCAGCGAGCAGGAGTTCTATTCCTCCAAGGGCTTCTCCAATGAGCCCGGCCGCTGCCCTCCTTGCCGTACCGCCCGCAAACGCGCCCGTGACGGCGGCGGCGGGGGAGGAGGAGGCGGCTTTGGTGGAGGCGGCGGCTTCGGTGGCGGCGGTGGTTTTGGCGGTGGGGGCGGTGGCTACGAGCGCCGCGACCGCCAGCTGTTCAGCGTAGTCTGCGCCGAGTGCGGCAAGCAGACCGAGGTGCCCTTCCAGCCTCGCGGCGACCGCCCGGTCTACTGCTCGGACTGCTTCCAGTCCCAGCGTGGCGGTGGGGGCGGCGGGGGTGGCCGTGGTGGCGGCGGCGGAGGCCGCAGCGGCCGCTGGTAGTGAATTCAGCGCCACACTGCGGGTCCCGCTGCAGGAAGCCCGCGTGCGCGCTGAGCGAGTTTGCCGCTTGCTGGCCGAGTGCATGCTGGGCCCGGGGAACGTCACCGTCAGCGTGGGAGTGGCTGGCAGCTCGGAGGGCACGGCCAGCCTGGCCGAGTTGGTACGGCGCGCCGACGCGGCTCTCAGTCTGGCAAAGCAGGCCGGCAAGAATCGCGTTGAGATCGCCTGAGTCCACTTGCTAAGCGGACCCTGGCGCTGGGAGTCATCCCCGCCTGAGGAGGCTAAGGGTCTTGCGGCGGAAGCTGGCGCGTGCGGCTTCTTTTTTTGATACCGTGGCGCTTTCGAGGCATAACTCGTCGAACGTTGTGGCCCAGGGACCACCGGAGTTCAGTGGTGACAGTGCTGGTGCTGCGCGACCGGGGCGCTGGGCGCCGACCCCTCGAGCTTGTCCAGCGTGAGGTTGTAGCCCAGGTAACCGCCCATCTCCCAGCCGAGCTTGCCCACCGTCAGGGCGCCGCCCAGGGCTCCCATGACGGCCCCGCCCACGGCCCCCGCGGCCACGCCCAGGAAGCCCAGCTTGTGGGTCAGCCTGCCCAGGCCGCAGGTGGCCCGCTCGATCCGTTTCAGGCCGTCCACCGAATCCTGGCCGTGCTTGCCGGACAGGCGCGCGTGCAGTTTCTCGCTGGCCTCCGGGCCGCTCCCTGCGGTGGCGCCCAGATATCCGCCCAGGCAGGCCCCGCCTACCGCGCCCGCCAGGCCGGCGCCCAGGGCACCGACAAGCTTGCCGGCGATGCGGGCGGCGCCGGCCGCCAGTCGGGCGCCGCGCGAGGAATCTGGGCGGGCGTGGAAGACCTCGGCGCGGGGGCTGACGCTCTGGCCCTGACTGCCGGGCACCGGGTCGTGGCCGCGGGTTTTCACATTGGGCATGCAGCGCAGAAAGCGCATGAAGGCCATCTCGCCGCCCTCGCGCAGACCGTGCAACTCGATGGCCTCGCGGGCGTACTGGCTGCAACTCGGGGTATAGTGGCAACAGCGATTGCGCGACTCGTTGAACTCGCGGCTGACATAGCGCTGATAGAGGCCGATGGGGGACATGCCAGGATCAGTTTGCCAGAGCGGGCTGAAAGAAGCCTTACGGGGCTCAGGGCCTGCTGAAAGAAGCCCTACTCGGGCTGAGGGCGCTCCAGCTCGCGCAAGCGCTGGCGCAGGTCGTGCACTTCGGCCTCCAGCGCTCTGAGACGGCGCTCGGTTTCCTCGCGATAGGCCAGGAACAACCGCTCCAGCGGCGAGGCCGCCTGGACCGGGGGCTCATGCCCCTCCAGGCGCGCTTGCCGGGCCTCCGAATCGCGCCAGTGGCGCTCGCTCTCGGCGTCCCACTCCTGACGTAGCTTGCGCAGGTCATCCATCCAGCGAGCTTCGACGCCCCTGCCGGCTGCGCCTGGCTCGCGCTTCCAACCAGGCTTTCTGCAGGCATTGGTGCTGGGTGGGAGCCGGGAATCGGGCCAGCAGGGCCTGGAATAGCCGCAGCACCAGGGGCTGGATCAACTGCTCGGCTTCGCGTCGGTCGTCCTCGAGCAGCGTCAGGCTGCTGAGATCGAAGCGCCCCTCGGGCAGGGCCCAGGCCCCCACCACGTCCAGCGAGGGAATTTCCTCCACCGTCACGCCCCGGTGCACCAGCTGTACCCCGTCGAGCCGCCCCAGGGCCCGGCGCAGTCGGCGCAGGCGAGGCTCGAGCAGCACCGGCTCCTTGAAAGCGGGGATGGCCAGCACCGCCCCGGCTTGCTCCAGGTCCACCATCTCGGGGCGCAACCGCCGAAAGCGAACGGCAAAGTGGTCGTAGCGCTCGACCAGGGGAGGGGGAGGCTCGAAGCTGGCCTCAGGCGCGCTCAGCCTCCACGATGCGCGGGAGGGCAAGAGTCCGAGTCCCAGGCCGGGCATGATCAGCTCCACCACGTGGTGGGCCCTGGGTACCGCGTAGCGGCGGGTGTTGGGTGTGGCCCCCTCCAGCTTCCACCAGCGCCAGCCGTCCTCGCGATAGGAGATGCACTCCTTCTCGCTGCGGTCGAGCCCCTCGAAGGCGGCTGACAACGGCTGCTGCACCAGCTCGCCGTTCAGGAAGATGGGGATAGGACAGAAGCGACAATGCTCGCGCAGCTCGAAGCTCTCCCAGGTGCCGGCCACAAGCTCCAGGGCCGTCCACCAGCGCCGCTGGCGACGCATTCGCAGGCGCACGCGGTCGGGTGGCTCGGCCAGCGACTCCAGCTGGTGGCCGGAGGTCGAAATCAGAGCCCGCGGACCTTGCTCGCTGGCGATCTCCACCGGCCCCGCCGCCAGCTTCAGAGCGGCGTTCACGCCGATGGCCAGATCGCGCACTGGCGTGTCCTCAGGCTCGAGGATTTGGGGCAGCAGCCTCTTGAGCACTTCGGGAGCGGGGGCGGCTCCATCGTGCTCGAACAGCACCTGCCTCCAGCCGCAGCGGATGTCCACCCGGGTGGCCCCCGAGCCTACCGCCCACTGGACCAGCTTCAGGATGTACTGGGCCGGGCGGGAGAGCTGGTGAAGGCGCATCTTCTCCAGAGCCGAATCGAGGTCGAGGCTGAACACCCCGCTCGAGTCCAGGCGCCCGGCCTGGCGTAGCGACTCGAGGTCCATCACAGCCTGCTCTGGTCGATCACGTCCACCTTGGTTGGCAGCGTGTCGCTCAAGGTCTCGCCGGCCAGCACCTTGAGAGCGCTCTCCACTCCGAGGCGCCCCATCTCGCGCGGGTACTGGGCCACCGAGCCCGCCATGGTGCCGGCTTTGATGGCCGCTCGGGCGTCGTCGGAGGCGTCGAAGCCCACGATCAGGATATCGCCGCGCCGCATGGCCTTGCAGGCTTGCAGTGCGCCCAGTGCCATCACGTCGTTGCAGGCAAACAGACCCTGCACGTCGGGGTCGGTCTGGAGCAGGTTCTGGGTGACGTTGAAGGCCTTCTCCTGCTCGGCGTTGGCCGTTTGAGAAGCGGCCAGCACCAGCCCCGGGTGCCTGGTCAGCGCGGCCAGAAAGCCGCGCTTTCTGGCGTCCACCGTCTCGTGGCCGGCGATGCCCTCGAGCAAGACCACCCGGCCCTTTCCGCCCAGTCGCTCGGCCAGGAAGTCGCCCGCCAGCTCGCCTCCCTTGAGGTTGTCCGAGCCGATGAAGGTGGCCACGTGGGCGCCAGCCTGCTGCAGAGACTGGGGATCGACCCGGGTATCCACGATCAGCACGGGGATGCCCGCCTGGTTGGCCTTGCGAATGGCCGGCACGATCTCTCTGGAGCCGCAGGGGGCCAGGATCAACGCATCCACTCGCTTCTGGATCAGGTTCTCCACGATCTGCATCTGCTTCTCGACATCGGTCTCGCGCTCGGGGGCCTGTACGATCAGGCGCACACCGGCCCGGTCGGCGGCCTCCTGGGCGGCCTGCTCCATGTCCACCCAGAAGGGGTTGTTCTTGGTCTTGAGCACCATCGCGACCTGGGGCCCATCGTTGGCAGCGCCCGAGCGCCACCAGAGTGACCCGACCACCACCAGCGTCAGGCAGAGCCTCAGCGCCAGTCGGGCCCTGGGGGTGGCCAGCTGGGCCCGGGCGCGGTCGAAGAGCACGGCCAGGATGATGACCACGCCGATCACCACCTGCTGCATGTCGGCCGATACCTCGAGCAGGTTCAACCCGTTGCGCAGCACGCTCATGATGAGGGCGCCCAGCAGCGTTCCCAATACGCTTCCCTGACCTCCGGCCAGGCTCGTGCCGCCGATCACCACCGCGGCGATGGCGTCCAGCTCGTACATCACGCCCGCGATGGGTTGGGCCGAGTTGAGCCGGGCGGTCAGCATGGCTGCCGCCAGGCCGGCCAGCAGGCCCGAGAGCACGTAGACCAGGGTCTTGACGGCGCCGGTATTGATCCCCGACAGCCAGGCCGCCTGCTCGTTGCCGCCCACGGCGTAGACCGAACGTCCGAAGACGGTGCGCTGCAGGGTGATCCAGGCCAGCAGGTAGACGACGGCCATCACGGCGAGCAGGGCGGCGCCTTCGCCCAGGGCCAGGAATCCTGGCTCGAAGCCCGACTCGGGTCGCCCGCCACTGAAGACCAGCGCCAGCCCGCGGGCGGCGCTCATCATGCCCAGCGTGGCGATGAAGGGTGGCAGCTTGCCGCGGGTGATCAAGAGCCCGTTGATGAGGCCCAGCAGGGCTCCCGCCAGGATGCCGACCAGCACGGCCGAGGGCCAGGGCACGCCGCTCTTGAGCAGCCGTCCCAGCAGCATCCCCGACAGGGCCAGCATCGAGCCCACCGAAAGGTCGATGCCTCCGGTCAGGATCACGAAGGTCATCCCGGCCGCGAGCACGGCGTTGATGGCCGACTGCAAGAGCACGTTGGTGAGGTTGTCGGGGGTCAAGAAAGCGGGCGTCATCAGGCTGAGCCAGCCGCACAGAGCCAGCAGGCCCAGGGCGGGAGCCAGCTTGCCCGCCAGGCCTCTCACGCCAGGCCTTCCAGGGCGCTCTGCATGATCTTCTCGGCGCTCACCTCGGAGCGGCTGTACTCGGCCACCAGCTTGCCCTGCGAGATGACCAGCACGCGGTCGGACAGGCGCAGGAGCTCGGGCAGCTCCGACGAGATCAGCAAGACGGCGGCCTTGCGTTGCAGCTGCTCTTCGATGACCCGGTAGAGCTCGGCCTTGGCACCCACGTCCACGCCCCGGGTGGGCTCGTCCAGGATGAGCAGGCGGGTATCCCGGGCCAGCCACTTGCCCATCACGACCTTTTGCTGGTTGCCGCCCGAAAGGGTGCCCACCGGCTGGGCCGGGCCGGGGGTGCGGATGCGCAGCTCTTGGATGAAGCGTTTGGCGAGATCGGCCAGGCGGTGGGCCACCAGGAAGGGCCCCCGGGCCAGGGAGGTCAGGCTGGCCAGGGCCAGATTCTCACCCACTCCCAGCCCCAGCACCAGGCCCTGTGACTTGCGATCCTCGGGCACCAGCCCCACGCCCAGCGAGATCGCCTGGCGGGGGCTCGTCAGGCTCACGGAGCGCTGCCCGAGCTCGATGGCTCCGGCCTGGCAGGGGTCGGCTCCGGCGATCAGCCGGGCGATCTCGGTGCGCCCCGCGCCCACGAGCCCGGCCAGCCCCACCACCTCGCCGGCTCGGATGCAAAAGGACACGCCCCGCACGGCCGGCTCACGGGTCAGCCGCTCCACCTTGAGCACCACCTCGCCGGGGGCGGCCCTCATGGGGGGAGGGAGCTCGCCCAGCTCGCGCCCCACCATCCGGCGCACCACCTCCTCGGGGGTGATCTCGTCCACCCGCGAGGTGCCCAGGCTGGCCCCGTCGCGCAGCACGGTGAGCCGGTCGGAGAGATGGTAGACCTCCTCCATGCGGTGGGAGATGTAGATGATTCCCGTGCCGCGGGCCTTGAGCCGGGCGATGGCCGCGAACAGCTGGCCCGCCTCTTTGTCGGAGAGGGCTGCGGTGGGCTCGTCCATGATGAGGATCTCGGCCTGGGCGTAGAGGGCCCGGGCGATCTCCAGCATCTGTTTCTGGCCCACGTTGAGGCTGCCGGCCGGGGCCGCCAGGGGCAGCTCCTCGCCCAGGCACTCCAGGGCCTCGCGTGCCTGGCGGCGCAGCGCGGCCCGGTCCACCAGCCCGTAGCGGTGGGGGAGCACGCCCAGCAGGAGGTTCTCCTCTACGCTGAGCGACTCCACCAGGTTCAACTCCTGGTGCACGAAGCCGATGCCCAGCGAGCGGGCCTGGTGGGGAGAGCGGGGCTGGTAAGGCTGACCCCGCAGCGTCATGGTGCCCGCATCGGGTGGCAACACGCCGCCGACGATCTTCATCAGGGTCGATTTGCCCGCGCCGTTTTCGCCCATGAGCGCATGCACTTCGCCGGCGGCCAGCTCGAAGTCCACCCCCGACAGGGCTTGCACGCCCGGGAAGGACCGCTTGATGCCGCTCAGCGTCAAGAGCATGAGAGCAACGTTCCCTGCCGCACGCGCGTGGTTCCTCCCAGCGACAGGACCTGCCCGGGTTGCGCCCGAAGGCGCACGTGACAACGATTCGGGGAGGATTTCCTGATGCTGAAGGGTCTGAACTTGATGACCGCCGCCGAGCTGATCGAGGTGGCCAGAATGATTGGCGCCGATCCGGAAGGCGAGCCCGAGGAGATTCGCCAGGCGACGGTGGTCTGGCTGGCCAAGCGCGTGGGCGCTCCGGCCACCGATTCAGGGGCCGTGGAACGTGGAGCTCTGGAGAAGATTGCCCGCGAGTTCGGCATCCAGGTCCCGCCCGGGATGGACGTCAACGAGCTCGAGCGCAGCGTTCGCGTTAAGATCGCCGGCGATGCCGCCGAGTACCTCTCGCCCGCCTGGCACCTGGCCAGCGCCCTGGTGGCCATCGGTCCCAGCGACGCGGTGACTGCCAAGCTCAACCTGCTCGAGAAGATCGCCAGCCTGGCGGTGCCCTCCCACAGAGCCCGCGAGCAGCTCGTCGAGGGCTGGCAGAGCTATTGTCAGCGCAAGACCAATGGAGAGCAACTGCTCGAAGAGCTCAAGCCCACCCTGGCCCAGCTCAAGCAAAAGCCCGAGAAGCTGGGTCAGGCCCTGACGCTGGCCCTGGTCATCAGCCTGGCCGATGGCCGATTTGCCGTGGAAGAGGAGAAGTTCTTCCGGGATGTTTGCCATCAGCTAGGGGTCTCGCCGGATGGGGCCAACGCCGTGCTCAAGAAGGTCAATAACCTGTTCTGGGGCCACCAGCTCGACGTGAGCCCCAAGAATCCCACCGAGGCCGCCGACCCCAGTCAGGAGGTCCAGGCCGCCCTCAAGGCCGCCGAACTGACCCTGACCTCGGCCGGGACGCTGGAGGGTCTGGTGCTGGAAGCGCGCGACAAAGTCATCGCGGGTGAGGAGACCACCACCGCCCTGGCGCAGCCCAAGTCGGGATGGAAGAAGCTTTTCGGGGGGTTGACGGGGGTGTCCCAGTATCTGCACACTCGCCTGCGCTCCGACGAGGACGTGCACCTGGTGCGTCTGGCTTATCTTTGCATCGTGCGCCAGCACGCCCAGGCGGTGGCCGACAAAGAGGCCGCCGAGGCCGAGGCTCGCGCCCAGGCAGCCCGCCAGGCGCAACTGGAAACCGAGGCTCGCGCTCGCGAGTTGGATGAGAGCACGGTCTCGGCCAAGGCGCCCCAGCGCCGGTCCATCAAGATGGACCCCTGATGCCCGGCTGCGGGAGGAATCGCTCCAGCGGTCGAATTCTCCTTCGATGATCACCCGTACGCGACGATTCTCGCGCGATGAGTACTACCGGATGGCTGAGCTCGGGATTTTCGGCTCGGATGAGCGGGTGGAGCTGATCGAAGGAGAGATCCTCCCGTTGAGCCCTCAGAACAAGCCGCATGCTGGCTCGGTGACCCGGGCCACCCGCACGCTGGTGCGCAGGTTCAGTGAGACGCACGACGTGCGGGTGCAGTTGCCGCTCGATCTGGGCGAGCACTCCCAGCCCGAGCCCGACTTTGCTCTGGTGCCTCTCGGGGCCACCGAGGCGGCGACTTTGCACCCTACCTCGGCCGATCTGGTGCTGGAGGTGGCTCACAGCTCGCTCTCCTACGATCGGCGCGAGAAGTCCAGTCTGTATGCCCGCTATGGCATTCCCGAGCTGTGGGTGCTCGACGTTCAGGCCCGTCGCCTCTTCGTCTATCGTCAACCGGGGGAGGATTCGGATGCTCCCTTCGGGTGGTCGTATCAGCGCCAGGAGACCCTGAGCGAAGAAGAGCAGGTGAAGCCGCTCCGGCTCGAGGGCGCGGTGACGGTGCGCGAGCTCTTGTGATTGAGTTGGTCCCCTGGCTCCGTTCGCGGGAGTCGGGCTGGTCGGCTTTTCGGTGGTGCGCCTGGCCGCGCGGCCTGCTCGACTGAGCCGACCGCGGGGAGTCCTTCAGCGTCCCGTCCGCTGCTCGCGGTAAGGGTAGAAGCTCCAGCTTTCCACCGGCGGGCGGTTCCCGTGCAGCTTCAGGCCGCGGCTCTGGCAACCGAGCTCGAAGGAGCGTGCCGTCCGACGGTAGTCGAACTGTCCACCGGGGTTGATCCAGGCTTTTGGTGTGGCCTTGAGGTAGGGTCCTACGAGCGCCTCCAGAGTTTCGGGGTAGTACCCTCGCTCCAGCCGGTAGAGCTTGAGAGCGGCCACGGTGCGGGCGGCCTCCAGGCGGGTGAGCAGCAGTCGAACCTGGTCCACCGCCCGCTCGTGGTTGGGAACCAGCGTGAGGGCCAGCGGGCTCAGGCTCGAGCGAGACTGCTCAAACGACCGCGAGGAGAGCTCGCGTACCGAGGGCAGCACCTCCAGGTAGTAGTTGATCAGGCCGACCTTCTCGTAGCGCAGGTAAGCCCGGGGGAGAGGCAGCCCGAACACGCTCTCGACCTCGCCTCGCTTTTCGTCGGGCAGCTCCAGGAAGTCCATGGCGGCCACAATCTCATTCTCCATCGAAAAACCGAGGTTTTGCGGGCGGAAAGAAGACTGTTCCAGCGTCTGGAGGATCTCCCGGTATTGCTCGGCGGTCAGCTCGGTGCTGGTTTCCAGCACGAGGAGCCGCTCCAAGCCGATGGTCTCCACGGCGGTTGCGATCATCTCAGTGACCAGCAGTCCCCGACCGGTAAAGCGCTCTCCCCAGCTCAGGGCGGTCAGGTAGTGGCCCAGAGCGGCATCAGGTCGTCCCTGCATCTCCTCGCTCAAGCCCAGGACGGCCAGGCTGCGGGCGATGCCGCGCACCAGGACGAAGTTGGGGGAGCGGCTGGTGTAGTCGAGGGGCAGGTTCTCCGGAACGGGAGCAGTCACCGCGGCTTGCAGCGTGGGCAGCACGGACCGAAACTCGGTCTCGGCCTGGCGTCCCTCCGGGGAGGCCACGGCAGACTGCAATTCGCTCAGTGGCTGGTTGACGTCGAGCTCGCCGAGCTTCGTCCAGGTGCGGCGCTGCTGTGCTGGTGGATGGTTGTCGTTCAGGAGAGTGCTCATCTCGAGAACGGCCTGTCGACCCGACATACCCGACGTGGCCCGCTGGAAGGTATTCATCGGGTCGAGTCGACGCTGGGCCGCCCGGACTTCGAGCGCGCGCAACGCCGCTGGATCGCTGATCGGCACCCTTTCGGCCGACAGGACCCAGCCCGCGGGCAGGAGGAGGAAGACCGCCGACAGCGCCAGGCTGAGCCCCAGCCTGCGGGAGATCTTCCGCCGGCGGACTCCCTCGCAGCGAGGCGAGCGCACGTCGAGCAGGCCGGCGAACACTCCCAGAGCCACGCACATGAAGAGAACGGGGGCCCAGGCCCAATCGGAATTCTGGCTCAGAACGTTGGGCCGCAGCACGTCGATGGAGGCCAGGTAGCGCCAGGTCGGGAAGAGGAGGGGCAGCGCGAGCCCGGCCACGACGCCGGCCAGGCCGCCCGCGAGGGGACTCAGAGCCGTGCCCCGGGCAAGCTCCAGGCCGCTGGCCAGGGGCAGGCGCACGATGGCGATCCAGAGCAGGCCGATCAGCAGGGAAAGGCCCATCCCCGCGACGGGATCGCTCTGATTGGTGAGCCGGGCCACGAAGAACGTCATCACGATCACGCTGGCGTAGCCCGTGAAGGCCAGGCCCCCGATCTCCAGCAAGAAGGTGGCGGCCGGGTAGACGAAGCGCTGGCGAGTCCGTTTCTCGGGCTGTTCGACGCTGGTCAACTCGCGGCGCAGAAGCGCCACGCTCCAGAGCAGCACGGCCAGGGTGACGGCCAGGCCCGAGGCCAGGGGGGCGTCGTGCTGCACCAGGTCCTCCCAGTAGGTGCTGTCCACCGCGAAGCCGTCCACCAGGGCGATGGGGTAGGTGATCAGCAGGAAGAATCCCCACAGCACCAGCCAGCCGGCCACCAGCTTGGCGGCGAGCAGGGCCAGGCGCTGCTGGGCGTCGGCCAGAGCGCGCGAGGAGGCCGACAGGGCCATTCCCACCAGGGCTCCCACCAGGGTTACCAGGATGAGCAGGACGGGGACAAACAGAGCGACCCGCTCGCCGTCGCCGGTGCTGGTGATCCAGGTGCGCCCATACCAGCCGAACAGGGTCAGGGTGACGGCCCCCACCAGGCCCTCCAGCATCACGGTGTGCAGGGCCACTTCCAGCCAACCGCGCAGGAAGCGGGTCGGGCCCAGGTCGGTCTGCAGCAGGACTTCCCAGGTCTTGTGCTGGCGCTCGCTCAGCACCGAGCCCAGCGTGCGATAGGCGGCCCGCAGGAAGAGCAGGCACGCGAAGCACACGACTCCCAGCCAGAAGGCCTGGTCCCAGTTGTCGGGCTGGGTCACGGCGAAGGCCGCCCACACCACCGGAAACGAGATCAGCGTCAGGCGCCAGGCAAAGAGGCCGGCCAGCCCGCCCGGCACGCTGCCGGCCGTGCGCCACATCTCGCGGGCGGTGATCGGGTTGTCGCTCCAGACCCGCAGGTAGCGGTTGCGGGTGGCTCGCAGCCGGGTCTGGTTTGCCCGGGCCACCAGATCAGGCCGCTCGAGGCCGCGGATGGCCAGCCAGCGGGCCGACAACACGGCTAGCAGGCCCAGCACTGGAATCGAGACCGGCGCCAGCACGAAGGCGGCCGTCAAGAGCAACCCCGCCCCCAGTCCCAGGATGGTCACCAGCGATGGCTTCTCCGAACGCGCCCAGATGCGCCAGCAGAGGGCCAGGTAGGAGGCACCTAAAAACAGCACCAGGGTCAGGGGCAGCCAGGCCAGGGCCACCGGCACGACGTAGTCCATCTTCAGCCTGGCCTGGCTTTCGATCAGGAAGCTGCCTGCGATCAGCACGGGGGCCACCGGCAGGCAAGCCCGCAGGATGGGTCGCAGGCTGCTGGTGGCCAGGGCGTCCACGCTGGAGGCGGGCTCGAGCGAGGTGCCCAGCACCTCCTCCAGGCAGCGGCCCTTGATCAGGCCGCCCAGCATGGCCAGCTCGTTGTTGAAGTAGTAGACCGGCACCGCCACCATCAGGCCCAGGGCCACCACGGCCAGATAGTTGACGAGCGGCACTCCGTCTCGCATCAGGGCCAGGAACAGGGCGGGCAGGCCGAAAAGCAGGACCACCTTGACCATGTCCAGCGGCTTGAGGCCGGGGCGGCGGCGGCGCGCTCCCACCAGGGCCAGGATGGGGTGGCTCTCGGACAAGAATCCCACCAGCTTGCGGCCCGGACCCTTCGGGTCTTTAGGGCCGGGGCCCACCGGCAGGGCCCGCTCGCGTACGAAGCTGGCCGCCTTGAGGGCGAAGTCGTCGTCCAGGGGAGGCAGGCTGGCGGCCGTCAGGGTGGCGCCCACTGCCGTCATCTGCTCGAAGGCCTTTCGGCAAGACGAGCAGATCGCCATGTGTCGCTCGAGATGGGTGGCCTCCTCGTCGGAGAGCTCGCCGTCGAGCCAGGCGGAGAGGTTTTCAGCGTTTTCGTGGCACATGTCAGCGAGAGCTCCTTTCCTTGCGCGACAGCACGGCCAGTAATCTCTGGCGGGCGTGGAAGAGTCGCGAACGCACCGTTCCGAGCGGGATGTCGAGGCTGTCGGCGATCTCTTGATACGAGAGCTCGAGCACCTCGCGCATCGTCAGCACCGCCCGGTCGTGGGGGGCGAGCTGCTCCAGGGCGGCCTGCACCTGGAGCCGGTCGTGCACCCGGTCGGCCATACCGTCCTGGCTGGGGGCGAGGCTGGTGGGCAACTCGTCGAGCGACTCGAAGCGGTGTCCGCGCAGCTCCTGGCGACAGCGGTTGACCAGGATGCGGGAGAACCAGCCCTTGAAGGCAGCCGGCTCGCGCAACTGGTCGATCTTCTGAAAGACAGTGAGATAGACTTCTTGCATGACGTCCTGGCAGCGCTCACGGTCGGCCAGGATGGAGTAGGCCAGACGGTAGGCCATGGCCTGGGTCTGGGCGATGAACGCCTCGAGCGCGGCGCCGTCGCCGCCCTTGAGCCGCTCGATGAGGACTTCGAGCCTTTGGCCGCGTTGGCTCACCGCCGGGGCCGACTCGCTGGAGCCGCCCGCCGGCCAGGTGGCGGCCAGAGGGAATGGAAGGGCATATTCGTTCACCATGGTTCTCCCCGCACTTGGGATTCACCCATGAGAGGGTCGCCCGGGCGGAAAAGTTCAATCGACCGCCCGAAAATTTTTCTTGCCGCATTCTGGTAGGGCATTGACTGCCTTACCCTGCTGAGGTAGTCTGGAGCCATGGCAACCGTCAAGGTCAGTCTCTCCCTCGATGAGGGCGTGGTCGAGCTGCTGCGGGCCAGCGCGGCCCGTGAGGGGAAGCCCTTGAGCCGCTACCTGGCCGATCTCGTGAGGGCCGATGAGCGCCGACGACAGGACCTGCTTGCAGCCCAGGGTTACCAGGAGCTGGCCGCTCCGAGCCTGGAGTTCGCCGAGGGCGCCCAGAAACTGGCGGCCGAAGTGTGGCCGCCGCTGGAGGAATGAGCCAGACAGTCAGACGGGGCGAGGTTTACTGGCTCGACTGGGAGCCCGCGCGGGGAGTGGAGCAGCGCGGGCGTCGGCCTGGCCTTGTCGTGCAAAACGATCTGGGCAACCAGCACTCCCCGGCGACCGTCGTGGCGGCGATCAGCAGCGCTCCGGTCAAGGCCCGTTACCCGTTTGTGGTGTTTCTCGAGCCAGGCGAAGGGGGACTTCCCAAAGCCAGCTTTGTCAACTGCTCACAGCTCCTGACGATCGACAAGAAGCGACTCGTGCAGAAAGTTGGAGTCCTCGATCCCGACCGCATGGCAGAGGTGGGGAATGCACTCCTTTACCAGCTTGCTTTGCAGCCCTGAGGCGCTCGCCAGGCAGGATCCTCCAGCGGCTGCCAGAGCAGGCTGCGAAAGTGCACCACCCGGTCGCGCTCGACCTCGACCCCTTCGGCGCGCAGCCTCTGCTCCATCTCCAGCGGTCCTCCCGTGAAGACGTGGCGAGCGCTCAGCTCCCCATCCCGGTTGACCACCCGGTGGGCGGGCACCCCCGAGGGCGCGCAGGCCAGGGCCCAGCCCACCTGGCGGGCGCCGCGCGGCCAGCCCAGAGCCTCGGCGATGGCTCCGTAGGTGGAGACCCGCCCGCGAGGGATCTGGCCGACCACCGCCCAGACCTGCTCGCGGGCGGTCAGTCGAACCCTTCCAGGGCCCGGCGGTCGGCGTTGGCGGCCCTCAGACGGAAGGAGAGCTCCTTGCTCAGGTTCCAGAGCAACCGCATGGCCAGGCGGGGATGCTCCTCCATCAGCTTCTCCAGCGCCGCGCGGTCGAGCCGATAGAGGTGGGCGTCGGTCTCGGCCAGCACGTCGGCCGAGCGCGGACGGGCCTCGAGCAGGGCCATCTCTCCGAAACTGGCGCCCGGTCCGTAGCTGAACAGGCGTCGCTCGCCCTGACGGATGGTGGCGTGCCCTCGCATCAGCACGTAGACCGAGTCCCCCGGCTCGCCCTGGCGCACGATCATCTCGCCGGCCGGGACGTCCACGTGGGCGATGCTCCGCTCCAGGATGGCCACCTCTTCGTCGCTCAGTCCGGTGCTGAGCTCCATCTCGTTGAGGGGCAGGTTGGGGTGCTCGGAGTCGATGTTGGCTTCCGCGAGCAGCAGGTTCTCAGCCCACTCCAGGGCGTGGTCGACGTCCGGGAAGAGGTAGTCCGGGGTGAACAGCTGCAAGACGTCCATGTCCCTGAGGAAGCCGGCCATGGGCTCGCGCAGCGAAGCCAGGGCCAGCTTGCAGCCGCAGTCTTGCAGGGTCTCCTGGATGAGCTGCAGCACCCGCGCCCCCGAGCTGTCGATCTCGCTGATCTGGCGCAGATCCAGGATCACCAGGCGCGAGCTCTGCCGGATCTCCTGCACGGTGGTGGCCAGGTGGTCGGCCGAGCCGAAGAAGAGAGGCCCGGTCAGCTCGAGCACCAGGATCTGGGTGCCGAGCTTCTCCAGGGCCAGGTCCTCCTCGGGCAGGCGCGAGCGGCGCGAGCGCACCTGGTCGCCGCGATAGTGGCGACGGATGACCGAGCGTCCCATCTTGCGGATGAACAGCGCACCGGCCAGCAGCATTCCCACCCCGACCGCCAGGATGAGGTCCACCATCACGGTGATGGCGGTCACCAGCAGCACGACCGCCAGGTCCAGGACGATGGCGCGCTTTTGCTCGGCCGTGCCGGCCACTTTCCAGACCAGCACGCGGCTGCGCTGGTCGATCATCCCAATGGCCGTGACCAGCAGGATGCCCGCCAGCACGACCTGTGGAATGCCGCCCGCCACGGGCCCCAGCGCCACGACGATGAGCAGCAGCACCAGGCCGTGAATCACTCCCGACAGGCGGCCCCGGCCCCCGGCGTTGAGGTTGACCAGGGTGCGCACGGTGGCGCCGGCTCCGGCCAGCCCCCCGAAGCAGCCGGATACCACGTTGCCGATGCCCTGCCCGATCAGCTCGCGCCGGCTGTCGTGTCGGGTGCGGGTCACCGTGTCGGCCACCACCGAGGTGAGCAGGGAGTCGATGGCTCCCAACAGGCCCAGGGTGAGGGCATTCTCAAGAATCAGGGGCAACAGCTCGAGCACCGCGGCCGACCCGGCCATCTGAATGAAGACGGGCACATAGCGCGGCTGGGGCACGGCCGAGGGGATCTGCCCGATGACCGGGCCCAGGGGAGTCTCGCTGGACAGGGCGCGAAAGAGGTAGTAGGCCGCGGTGCCCAGCAAGAGTCCGAGCAGCGAGGCCGGGATCTGTCGGATCAGGCGCGGCCCGAGAAAGATGATGACCACGGTCAGGATGCCGACGAGCAGGGTAGCCGGCTGCCAGTCATTCAGGGGGGTTTGAGGCGTGAGCCCGAGCAGGGGGCGCAATTGGCCCAGGAAGATGATCACCGCGATGCCATTCATGAAGCCGGCGATCACGGGGTAGGGGATGTACTTGATCAGCCGTCCGAAGCCCAGCAACCCCAGCACAATCTGCAGAGCCCCACCCAGCAACACGCACAGGAAGGCCAGCCCGAGCACGAGCTCGGGCTGGCCGGGGAGCGACTCCAGCATGTGCGCGATGACGCCCGTGAGGACCACCGTCATCGGTCCGGTGGGCCCCGTGACCTGGCCCGGCGTACCCCCGAACAGAGCTGCGAAGATGCCGGTAAAGATCGCTCCGTATAGCCCTGCCAGCGCCCCCGTGGAGACGTACTCCGGCCCCAGCGGCGCCAGAGTGGCCACGCCGAAGGCCAGGGCCAGCGGCAGGGCGATGATGGCAGCGGTCAGGCCACCAAACAGCTCGCCTCTTGAGAATCTCATCCCTATGGCCTTCGCGCCGGAGGGGCGATTCCTGTCTTGCTCAGCCCGAAGCCACTCGGGCGCGGGAGTCGGCCGCGGGCAAGAACGATGCCTGCTCGGCGCGATAGATGACCCGTCCTTCCTTGACGGTCCCCAGCACCTGGATCTCCTTGATGCTCATCGGCTCGACCTCGAGCGGGTTGGCGCTCAGGATGGTCAGGTCGGCCAGCTTACCCACCTCGAGCGAGCCCTTGGAGTCCTCCTCGCCGTGCTGGTGGGCGCCCTCGATGGTGATCGCGCGCAGGGCCTGCAAGGGGGTCACCCGCTCCTGCGGGCCGATCTCCAGCCCCGAGCGGGCGATGCGGTTGACCGCCGTCCACATGGTCATGAGCTGGTCGATGGGCAGCACGCTGAAGTCGGTGTGGTTGGTACAGTGCAGCCCCAGGCTGAGGGCCGTCCTCATCGGGCTGCAGGGGTGGGTGCGCTCGGGGCCGAGATTCTTCAGGTGGGTGTCGGCGAAGAAGAACGTGTGCTCGGTGTAAAAGCTCACGTTGATCTGATACTTCGCGCACTTTTCTAACTGGTCCGGCCGCGCGAACTGGGCGTGGATGATGGTGGTGCCGAGCTTGTCGCCCTTGCGGTCCCCGGCTGCCTTCTCGTGGGCTGCCAGCAGCATGTCCAGGCCAGCGTCGCCATTGCAGTGAATGCTGAGGGGGAGCCCGAGACGGTAGGCCTGGTCGAACATGGCCTGGAAGGTCTCGAGCGGGAACATGGGCTCGCCCCGCCAGGGGCTTTCCCCGTTGGGCCCGGGCAAGAGATAGGGCTGCGTGAAGAAAGCCGTGCGCGACATCGGCACCCCATCGGCGAAAGTCTTGACTCCGCGCAGCTTGAGCCGGTTCTGGTAACGGCCGAAGGTCTCGACGGGATGCTCCTTGAGCACCTCCTCGAGCTCGGTGACCAGGATATTGGAGACCACATCCAGGTAGAGGCGGCCCTGGGCGGCGCCTTTGACCAGCAGGGCCAGATCAGGGGCGCTGGTGGCTCCCTCCACGGCGGTGGTGATGCCGGCGCTGGCATAGATGGCCTGAGCCGCCTGCATCCGCTCGAGCAGCTCCTCGGGGCCGGGCTTGGGAATGCGAGGGAAGATGGGCAGGAAGGCGGTTTCCTGGATGAGCCCGGCGGGCTCGTTGCTGCCCGGCTTGCGGGCGATGATGCCGCCGGGGGGCGTGGGCGTGTCGGCGTTGATGCCGAAGAAGGCCAGGGCGGCCGAGTTGAAGACCCCACCGTGGTTGGAGACGTGGATGATCAGCACGGGGTTGTCGGGGGAATGCGGATCAAGGTCATCTTTCGTCAGCTCGCGACCGTCCTCGAGCATGTTGCCGTCGTAGCCGTAGCCGATGATCCACTCGCCGGGAGCGGGCTTGAGCCGCTTCTTGTGCTCCTCGAGCACGGCCAGGATGTCCTTGATGCTCCTGACCGGTCCCACCGGAGGGGCGGAGTAGTTCGACCAGGTCACGATCTGCAAGGCGTTCATGAAGTGGCTGTGGCCGTCCACGAAGCCGGGCACCATAGTGTGGCCTTTCAGGTCCACCATGATCGTTTCGGGTCCCTGGAGCTTGAGGACCTCCTGGCTCGAGCCGATGGCAAGAATCTTGCCGTCCTTGACGGCCAGGGCCTCGGCCTCGGGCTGGCTCTCGGCCACCGTGATGATGGTTCCGTTGGTGTAGATCTGGTCAGCGCTCATAGGCCAGGAAGGTCCTTTCAGGAGGGGGTGGAGGCTCCTTCTGTCCCGGGTAGCTGCGACCTTCCCCTGGCAAATGATTGCGCTGCAGCGGAGGAGCCGGCAACCTGCGAGGGAACGTTCGGGTCATATCCGGAAAGGAGATCCTCCCCTCCCTGTGAGACGACGACTCATCGTGTTCTTCCTGGCCGCATGCCTGGTAGGCTGTGGCGGCGACACTGTGCCCCTCTCCCCGGCCCCCCTGCCTCCCGTCGATTTCGACCCGATCTCCGATCGAGCTCTGGCCAACGTGGCCTCAGCCAACGGCCTCACGGTGGCGGTCGGCTCCAACGGGCTGTTGCTCACCTCCAGCGACGGCCGAACGTTTACCCCGCGCAACTCCTCGGTGGGGGTGAACCTGCGAGGCGCGGCCTTCGGCGATGGGGTCTGGATCGCCGTGGGCGATGCCAGCACGATCGTTCGCTCGGCGGATGGCGGCGTAACCTGGACCCGGGTCAGCGTCCCGGTGTCCGGCTCGGCTTTTCGCGCCGCCACGTTCGGGCAGGGGCTCTTTCTGGTGGGAGGTTCGGGGGGTGTGATCCTGACCTCGCCCGACGGCGTCACCTGGACCCAGGCCGTGAGCGGTACGGGCAACATCCTCTGGGGAGCCACCTTCGCGCGTGGTCTGTTTGTGGTCAGCGGTCAGTTTGGGACCCTGTTGACCAGTCCGGACGGTCGGGCCTGGACCGCTCGGCCCTCGGGGGTGAACAGCTTCCTGTGGCAGGTGATCGAAGGGCCGCCAGGGTTCGTGGCCGTGGGCGATCAGGGGGCCATCACCTTCTCACCGGATGGGATCAACTGGACGGCTCAGGCCTCACCAACGGGCGAGGTGCTGCGAGGCGTGACCTTCGGCCGGGGGGGATTCGTGGCCGCCGGCAGCCAGGGGACCTTGCTCGGGTCCGATGACGGTCGAGCCTTTCGCCTGCTGGACTCCCCGGTGGCCGACGTCCTCCGGGGCGTGACCTTTGCCGATGGCACCACCTATGTAGCCGTCGGAGACGAGGGTACCATCTTGCTGTCTTATGATGGCCGGGACTTCTTCATCGACCAGACGGCCGACCCCGAGGAACTCTGGGCCACCACCTTCGCCAACGGCATCTTCCTGGCCGGCGGGGGAGAGGGGAGGCTGCTCGTCTCGAGCGACGGCCAGAGCTGGCGCCGGATCGAGTCGGGCACGGCCGAGAACCTCTATGCGGCTGCCTTCGGAAACGGGCGTTTCGTAATGGTCGGCTCGCGGGGAGCCATTCTGACCTCGACCGATGCCCTCACCTGGACGGCCGTGCCCTCTCCGACGGACCAGAATCTCTACGGCCTGGCCTTTCTGAACGGCCTGTTCCTGGCCGGCGGCCTGGAAGGTACCCTTCTGACCAGCCCCGATGGCCTGACCTGGACTTCGGTGGCGGTTCCCTCGGTCCACGCCCTGCACGGCTTTGCCTTCGGGAACGGGGTATTCGTGGAGGGCGGAGCGGGCAGCCTGTTGACCTCGCCCGATGCGGTGACCTGGACCGTCAATGCCGTGGGGATCGGGCACTTTCAGACCGCGGCCGCCTTCGGCAACGGGGTCTTCGCGGTGCCGGGCCACGTGGGCCGGGTGCTGGTCAGCGCCGATGGAGTCAACTGGAGCCTGGTGCTGGCCCCCACCCAGGCCAACCTGAACGCGGCCCTCTTTGCCGGGGGCCAGTTCCTTTTGGGCGCCCAGGGCGCGGTGCTGACCTCGAGCGATGCCAGTAGCTGGGCTCTCCACGCTGTGCCGACCGACCAGAACGTGCGCGGGCTGGCTTTCGGCAACGGTCGTTACGTGGCCGTGGGGGGAGGGGAGGCTCTGCTCTTCTCGGTGGACGGGGTCCGCTGGGAGGCCGGGATCATCGAGTGACCGGGCGAGAGGGCCCTTCGGCCCTCTCGCCCGTGGAAGTGGTATCCGGAGCCGGACTTGAACCGGCACGCCGCGAGGGCGCCAGCTTCTCGAGCTGACGTGTCTTCCATTCCACCATCCGGACAAGAGCGGTCGACAGATTGGCGACCCTGGCGAGACTTGAACTCGCTACCCCCGGCTTCGTAGACCGGTGCTCTGATCCATTGAGCTACAGGGTCATTGACTGGCAGACGCGGATGGCCTCGAACCACCGACCTTTGCGTTCAGAGCGCAACGTTCTTCCTGCTGAACTACGCGTCTATATATTCCTATTTATTGTTGAATAGGAATAAAAATGGTAGGCTCGGAGAGATTCGAACTCTCAAGCACCTGCTTCTGAAACAGGTCTGTCTTCCAATTGCAGCACGAGCCCGGGTGGAGTTCCTGGCTGACTCTCTAAGGAACGCGATTCAGGGCTGAAAAGTAGAAACCACCGGAGTGAGCTCGCGGTGGGTGGGGGAGAGGCCGGTCCTGGAAGCTGGACTAGGCGCTCGTGCCACCCCCGCGGCGGCGAAGCAGAAGGCCCTGGCGTTGACGAAGCTGCGGTCGTAGCATGATGATGGCCTCCTGTCTTTGTGTGGTCGCTCGGTTGGAGCTGACCCGGTCATTATAGGCGAGTCAGGGCGGTGGCGTCAACCCTTAAATAGGAAAAATTAGAAATTTTGACAGCAAGCTATGGTAGATTTCCGAAGAATCTGTCTTCCAGTATTGTCAGTTCCAACGGGTGGCAGCCGCCCAGAAGCCGACGATCAGGAAAGCTTCGGCCATACCGGCCACCAGATTGAGCAGCAGGGCCACGACGGCGGTCGGCCTGGATGATTCGCGAATGAGAGCAAGGATGGCCAGCACCATGCCCGCCAGGTGCACCACCGGCCCGGCCAGGAAGGCCAGCAGCAGTCCGGCGCCCATGGGGTCGCCAAGGGCCCTGGTCGGACTCGGCAGCTCGACCACCAGCATCGTCCACAGGGCCAGCAGGGCTGGATATCCCAGGCCCAGCAAGAGGGCCATACGGCCGAGCTTTGGCGCTTTCATGGAGGTGGTTTTCAGAGCTGGAGGGCTTTCCCCTTTCTTGCTCAATGAATTTTATTCAATGTCACGACGGGCGCTCAGAACCATTGCGACGGTTTGGTTGAGGGTACCGTCTGCTCAGGGCGGTCAGCCCGGAAAGGTCCACCGTTCTGCAGGGCGTTACCGTTCCCACCGGGGGGGGGCAGGCTTTTTGTGTTGGCGATCCGGGCTTGTGCTGAAGGGCCCCGAGGGTTGGGCCTTGAAGGCCGAACGGTGACCCTCGCCTCTCCACCGCTGGCTGGTTTCCATGTGATGACCAAGCCAACCGGGCCCATCTGCAACCTCGACTGCAAGTACTGCTTCTATCTCGAGAAAGAGCGCCTCTACCCGCCCGGGACCGACTGGCGCATGGCCCCCGAGACGCTCGAGTCCTTCATCAAGCAGCACATCGAGGCCCATTCCGTGCCCGAGGTGATCTTCGCCTGGCAGGGCGGCGAGCCCACGCTACTGGGCGTGGACTACTTTCGCCTGGCGGTCGAGTTGCAGAAGAAATACGCCGGGGGCAAGCGCATCCAGAACGCGTTTCAGACCAACGGGGTGCTGCTCGACGACGAGTGGTGCGGCTTTTTCAAAGAGAACGGCTTCCTGGTGGGCATCTCGATCGACGGGCCGGAGGCTCTGCACGACCACTATCGGGTGGATCGGGGCGGCAAACCCAGCTTCAAGCGTGTCATGCGCGGGCTGGAGGCCCTCACGCGCAACCAGGTCGACTTCAACACCCTGACCGTGGTCAACCGGGCCAACCAGGACCATCCGCTCGAGGTTTATCGCTTCCTCAAAGAGATAGGCAGCCTGGTGATGCAGTTCATCCCCCTGGTCGAGCGGCTGACCGATCAGCCCGACCCGCTGGTCATGGTTTCCCCCGAGCACAAGGGGGAGGCCCACGTGGCCGACTGGTCGGTCCAGGCCGAGCCCTACGGGCGTTTTCTGTGCGCCATCTTCGATGAATGGGTGCGTCAGGACGTGGGCAAGCACTTCGTGCAGCTGTTTGACATCACGCTCGAGTCGTTCATGGGCATGCCCCAGAGCCTGTGCTGGTTCCGGGAGACCTGCGGGGCGGCCCTGGCCCTGGAGCATAACGGCGATCTTTACTCCTGCGACCATTTCGTCTATCCCGAGAACCGGTTGGGAAACATCATGCAAGAGCCGCTGGTGGCCCTGATCCACTCGGCCCAACAACACAAGTTCGGCCAGGACAAGAAGGACACTCTGCCCCGCTACTGCCGCGAGTGTGACGTACGCTTCGCCTGCAACGGCGAGTGCCCCAAGCACCGCTTTCATCGCACTCCGGACGGCGAGGAGGGCCTCAACTACCTGTGTGCCGGCTACATGCGCTTCTTTCGGCATGTCGAGCCCTACATGCGCTTTATGGCCGCAATGCTGAAACGACGCCAGCCTCCGGCCCACGTGATGCGCTTTGCTCCCGAGCTGGAGGCGGCCTTTGCCCGGACCGGGCCGGACCAGCCCTGCCCCTGCCGCGCCGGGCGGCCCTATGAGCTTTGTTGCGGGAGAACCCGCCTTGAGAACATGAAAGGGAGAAAGGACAGATAACCATGGACGGCAACATCACCAGGCGCGACCTTCTGGGTGCGGGACTCGCGACTCTGGCCGGAGCGGCTCTGGGCCCGGCCATCCTGACGGCGGGCTGCACGACCGGAGCCGGCGACCCCGGGCCTGCCACCGGCGGCGTTCCCGAAGAGGCCACCCGGCGACGACCCAATATCCTGCTGGTATTGTGCGACGAGTTCCGATTTCCGGGTCAGTATCCGGCGGGCACGGGCGAGGCTCCGGGCCTGCGAGAGATCTTCGGCTTCGCGCCCACGCTCTCGCCTGACAATCCCTTCACCGCCCTCTTTCCTGGTATGACCAGGCTGCGCCAGAACGCTGTCGTGCTGCGAACTCACTACATCGCTTCGGCAGCCTGCGTGCCCAGTCGGGCCACCATGCTGACCGGACAGTACCCCACCGTGCACGGAGTCACCAGCACCACCGGCTTTTTCAAGAGCGGCGACGACCCGGGCTTCGTGTTCCTGGACCCGGACGGCATCCCTACCGCCGGGGACTGGTTTCAGGCGGCCGGCTACGAGACGTACTACTTCGGCAAGTGGCACGTTTCCGAGACCTGCGACGACCTGGGTCCATGGGGCTTCCCCTTCGCTGCCTGGGATGGCCCTGAGCCGCACGGCTCGGATCCGGCCAACCTGGGAGTCTATCGCGATCCGGAGTTTGCCAGCAACACCATCAGCTTCCTTAACTCCAAGGCCGGGCAGCAGCCTGGAGAGGCGCCCTGGTTCGCGGTGACCTCCTATCTCGCGCCTCACGACGTCTCGGGTTGGCCGCTGCAGTGGTTCCTCCCCGGGGACGTCGGGGTCCAGCCCTTCCCCGGTCCGCTCGTGATCCCGCCCATACCTGGGGCGGGGGCCATCAGCAATGCCGCCACCTCGACCAGCCAGAACAGCGATTGTCCACCGCCCATCTCGGGCCCGGTCCCTCTCAACCCGGGTGGCTACCCGCCCGGTGCCTTCACGACGCCGCCCACCTTTGCCGAGGACCTGAGCACCAAGCCCCAGTGCCAGCTCGACATGTCCTTCAAGATCGGGCTCTGTCAGAAGTCCATCCTGCCGGCTCCGCTGCGGCCCCTGGCCCCAAATCCGTTCCAGCTGCAGGGAGCCGACTACCAGGCCTGGGCCACGGCCTACGGCGAGTGGTGGTACTACCTTCACTACCTCTTCGACACCCAGCTCACGCGGGTGCTTCAGACCCTGGATGCGACCGGGCTGCGCGAGAACACCATCGTCATCTTCACCTGCGACCACGGCGATTACGCCGGGGCCCACGGCGGTCAGGTCCAGAAGTGGCACTCGGCCTATGAGGAGGCCACTCACGTGCCGATGGTGGTGTCTTCTCCGCTGATCAACCCCACCGATACGATCCGCGAGTTCACCATGCCCACCAGCCACATCGACCTGTTGCCCACCCTATTGGGGCTGGCCGGCTTCAATCAGGCCCAGCAGTCCGAGCTGAAGGGGCGCATCACCGGCCAGGGCGTCGTGCCCGACCTGGTGGGCACGGACCTGAGCGGCTACCTGGCCGAGCCTGGCACCACCACGCCCATTCCCGGGCACGATGGGAATCCGCGGCCCGGAGTTTTGTTCATCACCGAGGACGAGATCAGCCAGATGACCTCGATCGACCCCAACAACTCTGGCTTCCCGGCCTTCGAGACTTTCCTCCGGCTGGTCGAGGAGGCCCGCCTCGGGCCGGCTCCCCAGCTCGCCCCCGGGCCGATCCGTCAGCCCAATCTGGTGCGCACCCTGACCGATGGGGTGTGGAAATACTCGCGCTACTACGATCCCAACGGGGTGGAAGCGGACCAGCACGAGTTTTACAATCTGGCCTCCGACCCCATCGAGGCGGTTAACCTGGTCGACTTCCGCACCAACCAGATCCGTCCGGGGGTGGCCGTGCCGGGCTTGACACAGGCAGAGCTGACCGCCCGGCTCAACTTGATGGTGCAGCAGTTGGCCCAGCAAGAGGCGTTGTTACTCTAAGATTCATCGCCCTGACCGGTTGGGCCAAGAGCGCGCGCCCTGCACTGTGCAGGGCGCGCAGCCGTTTCAGGGGGCCTCGAAGCAGATCTCGTCCCAGCCCGGGGGCATGGAAGCGCCATCCAGTCGGGCCCCCCCGAGCAACGCATCGGCCAGGTTGGCCCCGATCAGGTCGGCGCCCTCCAGGTTGGCCCCCCGCAGGTTGGCGCCGCGCAGGTTGGCGCTGCGCAGGTCTGAACGCGAGAAGTCGGCTCGTGACAGCTGCGACCAGCTGAGATCGACGTCTTTGAGGCTGGCCTGCACGAAGACGGCCTCGGTGGCCACCGCTCGCAAGAGCGAGGCTCCCGTCAGGTTGGCATCGGTCAGGTCCGCGAGGTCGAGCAACCCGTTGACCCAGGCGCACTTGGACAGGTCGGCGCCGGTCAGGTTGGAGGCCCGCATGTTGGTCCAGATCATGCGGGCTTCGTGCAGCCTGGCTCCCGGGAGGTCACAGCGGCTCAGGTTGGCATCCTCCAGGTTGGCCTCCTCGAGATCGGCCCCCGAGAGGTCGGTGTTGGGAATGATGGCCCCGTAGAGATTGGCCTGAGCCAGAAAGGCGCCCTTGAGCACAGGGAGGGGCTCGCCCAGCATCTTGATCAACCCGTTGAGCTGGGGGCCGAAGCCGGCCTGGAGCAGGGAGACGACTCCCGGTGCGTCCCAGTTCAGGCCCTGGGGAAAGAGGTGAGCGAAGCGGCGAGCGAGCAGCGGATCGAGCAGCTCGAAGGTCACGGAAGTCAGCAGCATGCTGGGCGGTTCCCGCCGGTTGGAAGAGGTCCTGCCGGGAGGTCGGGCGAACCCTGGCCTCCCCGGGGGAGATTGGTGGATCGCATGAAGCCTCGTATTTTTGCGCTGTTTTTCCTCTTTGTTCTGATGGTTGGCTGTTCGGGCTCGGACGCCCCCGCCAGCACCCCGGCTGGGAACACCCTCATTCAGCCGGTCGGCGACTTCGTGTTGCGCGAGGACCTGCAGGTTCTTCCGGCCGATGGCTCGGTGGTGGTGCAGACGATCACCGACGAGCAGGTGGTGCTGACCGGCACCGTGCCCACCATCACTCCTGGCGGCGCACTGATGATGAACTCCGGTCAGCAGCAGTTCATCCGACGGGTGGTCTCGGTCAGCGAGCAGCCCGATGGGAGCGTGGTGGTGGTGACCACCCCGGGCAGCCTGCTCGACGTCTTCGTGTCGGCCGACATCGAGCAGACCGAGATTTTAGGCGCCGAGGCCCTGCGAGGGATCCAGCCGGTCATGGAGGGGGTCACCATCGGCGAGCCGGTCGCCAACCGGGTGGAGGGCGGCTTCTCGCTGCCCATCAAGTTCGAGAACGCCCCCCTCACCGACCGCAACGGCAACGTGCTCGCCCGCGCCAACGGCGACATCAGCGTGACCTTTGGCTTTGAGACGGCGCTGCAGTTCAATGCCAGCAAGTTCCTCAATCCTCCCACCACCATCGAGCACCTCAAGCTGGCGCCGTTCGTGCAGGCCAGGGGCAATCTCCAGGTGGAAGGCCTGGCGGCCGGAGACTTCGAGCAAGAGTACGTGGTGGCCAGTTTCCCCGGCGGCATCCCTCTGGCT
This sequence comes from Candidatus Xenobia bacterium, assembly GCA_045863235.1. Classification (GTDB taxonomy): domain Bacteria; phylum Vulcanimicrobiota; class Xenobia; order Xenobiales; family QWHO01; genus QWHO01. The sequence continues at coordinate 136,805 of BTUM01000005.1, forward strand.
GGCTTCGGCCCGGTCAGCATCACCGCCAACCTGGATCTGCTGGCCTACGCCAACGGCAGCATCAACGTCAGCGGCACCACCGGCTTCAATGCCGACATCTTCGCCACGTTCGGCATCCAGGCGTTCGACGGCAATTTTGGCGTTTTCAACCCCGCTCCCGAAGCCACTTTCAACGTGACTCCTCCGGACGTGCAGGGCACGGCCCAGTTCTCGCTCTCGCTGGCTCGCCCCAAAGTCAGCATCAGCGTGCTCGGCCTGGGTGACGCCCATGTCAAGGCCGACGTAGTGCGAGCCGGGCTGCAAGCCTCCTTTACGAACACCCCCGAGCCGGGCTACAGCATCGGGGCCGTGGGGGAATTCGAAGTGCTGGCCGGCGCCACCATCAAGATCGGGCCCTTCGGCATTCCTCCCTTCCAGATCCCCGACCGCACGATCTTCAACCAGACCCTGCCTGTGGCCACCTTCCGTTACGCCGTGGGAGATCCGATCTTCTTGCCGCGCGCGGGGGCGGGCAGCAACCCGTTTGTGGCAACCTTCCTGATCCCCACGGCGCCCCAACTCCGGCCCGGCGAGTATGGCTTCGTGCTTGCCCAGGGCCTCAAGTTCCTCGGACCCCTGCCTCTGGTGATTCCTCAGGATGTCAACTGGAGCAGCAGCAACGGCAACGTCATCGAGGTCTTGTCGAGCAGCGGCATTTTTACCCTGGTGCGGGCCCGGCAGGCAGGCACCGCCCGCATCACCTCCACCGCCACCGGCTCGCCGGGGGGGGCGCTGGACCTGACGGTACTGAATGCCCCCCTGAGCTCACTGCGCATCGAGCCTCCCGGGGCTGACATCACCAACCGCGCCTCGTTGCAGGCCCGGGCCATCGGCACCTACGCCGACGGCACCCAGGTGGACGTGACGGATTTCGTGGAATGGGCTTCCAGCAACAGCGGTCTGGCCATCGTGACGCCGCGTGGCGAGGTCCAGGCCAGATCGGACGCGACTTCGAATCGAGGCGGCCTGCTGCAGTCGGCGGCCACCGGCCAGATCACGCTCTCGGCCCGTTTCCGAGGCCAGCGGGCCACCGCCGACATCGGCATCAACACCCCGCGCATCACCCAGCTCTTCTTGCTGCGGGGCCCCGCGCCCAACTTCAGCCTGACCCTGCCGGCCGAGATCTTCCCCGGCGATGGGGTCCAGATGGAAGCGGTGGCCTTCTTCGCCGATGGAACCCGACGGGTGATCACCAGCGAGGTGCAGTGGAGCTCGGATGATGAGTTCGTGGCCGAGGTGACCCCTGCCGGGCTGATCAACGCCATCTCCTCGGGCAACACGCGCATCCGAGCCCGCCTCAACGATCTCGAGCGCCAGTTCTTTCTGCGCGTAGACGAGGGCATCGTGGACTCGCTGGAGGTCACTCCCAGCGAGGTCACGCTGGCGCCCGGTCAGCGCGTGCCGCTCAACGTCTTTGCTAACTTCGCCGGCGGGGGTCGCAGCGACGTGACCGCCCTGGCCCGCGTGCGCAGCATCATCGGCGAGGTGGCCGGTTACGACCAGGCCAGTCACGAGCTGATCGCCAGGAATACCGGCATTTCGCTCTTCTATGTCACCTACGGGGGGAGCGGGGCCCTGATGGCAGTGCTGGTGCTGCCCAACCAGGCCAGCCACCTCTTCGTGGCCAACACCCTGGTTCCGGGCATCGCGGTCACCACCGTGGGAGCCGACGGCGGGTTGACGGCCGTGACCGGGTCTCCGTTCGCCCTGCCCATCCGCCCGTTCGAGTTGTTGCGCCTGGGCGACTTCGTGGTCGCCTCGCTGAGCAGCAACGCCCCCAACCAGCTTTCGGTCAACCGCTACGACCCCGACAGCGGGGCTCTGAGCCCAGCGGGCTCGGTCCCCCTGACCGGAAATTTCTTCCAGCCGCTTCCGATGGACCAGCTCGATGCCAACACGATGGTGGTGGTGGAGGGCTTCCAGAACCTGATCCGGCTGCTCGTGATGGATCTCGCTACCGGGGCGCTGGTCGAGCATGACCAGGAGGTGGTGGTAGGCACCGGTCCGGTGGACGTGGCCGTGAGCCCCGGCTCGGGCGCCAACCCGACCCTGGTCTTCGTCGCCAACCAGAACTCCAACGATGTCACGGTTTACCTGGCTGACCTCAATACAGGCCAGCTCACGCTGGTGCCCGGGTCACCCTTCCCCAACCCCGTGGCGGGCGATCAGATCGGGGCCGTCGAGGTGGTGCAGGACAATCTCTACGTGACCAACCGGGTCAGCAACACCATCACGCGCTACACCATCAACCTGACCACCGGGGTGCTCACCCCCGGGACGCCCTTTGCCTGTGGCGGCGTGCTGCCCGGGCGGATGACCCGGCTGGAGACCCCGGCGGCACTCTTTTTATACTGCGCCAACTCGGGCAGCTCCAACGTGACCGGCTTTCAGGTCAACCCGACCAACGGGGCGCTCACCCCGCTGGCCGGCTTCCCGGTGGCGGCCGGGGGCAACAACCCGCACCAGTTCACCCAGGTCTCGTTGCCCGACGGAACGGTGGTGCTCTACCTGACCACCTCCAACCAGGTCTCGGGCTTTGAGGTGGACACGACCAGCGGGGCCCTCACTCCGCTGGCGGGCAGCCCCTTCGGCGGATTCTCCAGCCCGGACGGCATCGCCGACTGACCCGGGCCGAGCACCTGGCTGGCCTGGCCCGGGCCCTCGGGGGCGCGCCACCGCGCTGGTGGAGCGACCTTGAGGGTCCCAGTCCGGACTGGGATGCTCTGGCAGGTCGACTCCTGGCACGGTGGCGTTCGCGGGCGCTTGCAGCCTCGCGCTCTCGGATGCGCTCTCCTCTTTATGCCGAGCGAAAAACTCTGCCTTTTGGAGGGGAAGCCCTCTACACCTATGAGCGCAGCCTCTGGCCCGTGCCGCTGGAAAACTGCCAGCCACCCCCGCCTGGCTGGGAGGGCGAAGCTCTGCTGTGTCGCAGCCTCCAGGCGGCTTACGCGACCCTCTTCGTCAGTTTGTGCGACCTTCTTGAGGAGCTGCTGCAGGTTCGCTGCTGGAAGGCTCCCGCCAGCCTCGGAGCGCTGCTCGACTGCCTGGCTCCCGGTCGCTGGTCGAGCGCCTTCCGGCCGGCCACTCTGCACAGCAGCATGGCTTCGCGGCGGGCCAATGTCTTCGTGCTGGACGCACTCGACTGGGAACGCGGAGAGGTTCGTCCCACCGGCGTGCTGGTGCTCGACTTGAGCAGGCGGCCGGACTTTCCGCTGCTCGACCTGCTCGACGATTGTGAATGCTGGCTGGTGGCCACTGTGCAACGCTGGCGGGCGCCCGAGCTCTCGAGCCCGGCCCTGCTCAGCCTGTATGCGCGCCAGTGGCAGGGCGAGGGACTCTCGACCCTGGGGGCGGCCAGCGAGCTGGCGCGGCGGGTGCGCTCGGTGGTGGGCGCCAGCCCCACCCTTACGCAGCTCTGGGAGTGGAGCCTGCCCGACCGGGATCTGACCGCCTACCGCGAACGCGCCCCGGCACCCCGACGCCCTGCCCGCGGTTGGCCCCCGCAGCCCACCTTGGGCCAGAGCGAGAGCGCCTGGTTGGGCGAGCTGAGGAAGTGGCGTCGGAGCACTCTGGCCCTGGCCGACCGCTCCCGGCCGGTGGAGCTGCGGGCACTGGAGCAGCGCTTGCAGGCCTACGAGGAGGTCCCCATCGAGCCGCTGCTCTTCTCCAGCGCCATGGCGGCGCTGGCCGCCCTGGCCGTACTGATGCCTCGTCTCAGCTCCCAGGCGGCCTACTTCGAGACCGCTTTCCTCTTGAAGGTGCTGAGGGTCAGCGGGCAGGACGTGCAGTGGCTCGAGTCGGTGCGCTACGACTGGGAGCTCACTCCCTGGAGCCTGGAACTCCCCTTCCAGAGCCCGGTGCTGGTGGTGGACACCACGCTGACGGGCAATCGTTTTCGCCTGAGCAACCTGTGGGAGCGCCATCGGCCCCAGCTGGCGGTGCGCGTCTTCTCTGCCCTGAAGCTGGACCAGCGCGGCCAGGAGCTGGAGAATGTGGGAGCGGTGCTTTTGTCGGGCTCTCCCGGGGTGGTGGCTCCGGTGGCCCAGGCCCTCAGGGCGCTGCGCACGGCCTGCGGCACCGAGCCGGATTGCGCCCGACTATCTCCCGACTGGGTGCTCGACCCCAACGACCCCCATGCCGAGGCGGTCCTGGAGAGCAATGCCTGGCTGGCCGCCCGCCTGCAGCCCGGCGGGCTGCTCCGGCGGGTGGCGCACCCCTCTTTGACCAGCTCGCTCCCCTGGGCCTGCGCGCCGTTCGTGGTGCTGCACCTGGTGGATGACAGCCATCCCTGGATCACGGCCGCGATCGAGCGTGAAGCCCGCGCTCTTCCCTTTCGCCGGGGCGCCAGCTTCGGCTTCGTGGACCACCGCCACGAGTCCATCATCCCCGTGTTGCGCGAGCAGCGCCCGTTATTCAAGGTGGCCATGGGCAGCTCACCCGGGCCTTCTCGTCAGGCTGTGCTGGAGATCTTGCAGCGAGTGCTCTCCCATTGTTCCGTCGGTGCGCTGCGGCGGGCCTACCCGGGTCTGCGACCGGCTCAAGTGGCCCGGGACTGGTCCGCCCCCAGCCCGCGGATGCTGCGTTTTCTTGCAGATTTGCTCTAGGGTCTCATTTGCACCCGGGGCGCGATGAAAACTCCGCGGTTCTTCCCTGAGGCGGAGAGTTCTAATGTCAACAGACCCCGGCTCAGGCCTGTCCATGCTCGAGCAACCGTAGCTCGCTTTCCTCGCGCTTATCGCGGCCGCCCCGCACATTCGCTCACGGGCGTCGTTGATGGCCGGGGTGTAAGGGAAGGCGCATCCCTTCTGATGGAGCGAGCCGAGTGCACGACCTGCGACGTCAGTCGGGCAGATGCACGTGCATGTGAGGGCCGGTTTTTTGTGGGCTGTCGTAGAGGTATTCGTTATAGGGCTGCATCCCGGATTCCCAGGATAGTCGCTCCACGATTTTGGATTCTCTCAGGCTCAGCGGCAGAACCACGAAGTCCACTGCCAGGCCACGCCCGTGCCGATCGGCCGGGTTGCGGTTGGCCATCGTCGAGGTGATCACCACCTGGCGTTCAGGAAACGTCTCCTTCAGGCGCCTTTCCAGACGCTGAAAGGCAAGGGCTGTATCCGCGCGCATGCTGAAGCCGCGATGACGCACGATGGTGCTCGGGAGTTGTCTTGCCAGCGCGGGATCGTCCTGACTTGTGTCCACCCGCACCACGACGCGCTCGGGAAAGCCCACTCTTAGATCGGAGACAGACAGGCCGGCTGAGCGGGCCAGATGGGCGCGCTGATGCTCGGGCATCGCGGAAGCCTGATCGGCCGTCACCAGCCCGCCGGTATCCTTCCAGCGGCCGCCAGAGAAGAGCTGACCGGCCACCGGTCGGTGGCCGAAGGACCGGGCGCCGTCAATCTCCACCCCAAGACTGCGCTGAGTGTCCAGGGGCTCTCCTGGGAAGGATCCGGGCACGGCCGGGTAGATCAGGGCTTGCTCGGGACGACCGCTGGCCACCCCCTCGGGCTGAGCGCCGGCGCGCTGCAGGAAGTGCTTCTGTTGGGCCGGGGGCATGGCGGCGTACTGATCGGCCGTTACGTAAGTCTGGGTATCCGCCCAGTTCCCGGAACGGTCAAAGTAGACTCCGTTCCTGGCGGTGTGGCCGAAGGTGCGCCAGCGAGTGGCCGGCACATGGCCCGGGCTGAGCCCGTCATCGGCCACCTCCGAGGTCCCTCGTAGGGCCAGCGCGGGCCGAGGATCCATCGCTTGCGCCGCCAGGGTGATCTGGATCGGCTCCAGGGGCTCCCGCGGCTGGCTGGGGAGAAGGCTAAGACTGCCGGCAACTAACGCCCCGATGGCCACAGCTTGCTTCCAGCCCGAGGCGGAACTGGGTAGCGAGCTCGACCAGACCATCTGATCGGGGCTCTGGGCAGCTATCGGCCGCGCCGGTTGGGAGAGGGCGCTCCAGGCGTTGACCTGTTTCGGGCAAACGATCACAGCCTCATCCTATTCGAGAGGTCTGAAAAGTCCCTGACGGCCAGGCTCACTCCTGGCCTTGAGGAGGGGGAGGCCCGCCCAGGCCAGCACGCGCTCGAGGGTCGAGCCGAGAAAGGCATCCCCGAGGCTGTCGTGGCCGTTGCTGTTACCGGCGCTCAATTCTTACACCCTCCTTCCGCAGGGCCGACCCCGCCCGACGTCCAACAGTCTGGGCCATGGATTCCCTGGCACGAATCGTGCGAGAGCTCATCGAACGAGCCCGCGCCGGCCCGCTCTCGGACGAGCGCCAGATGGTGGCCAACATGGTCTACATCCGCGAGCAACTCGAGGCCATGCACCAGCGCCACGGCGAGCCCCGCGATCAGCCTGAGGAAGAGGAGCTGCGCAATGACCTGCGCGAGACCGTGGACCAACTCTACCGGGGGCTCGAAGACCTCGAACAGGGGATATTGGACCGGAACGACGAGCTGCTCGAGATCGCCCGAACCACTCTGCTCGCCGCTCTGAAAGCGCTGGCGGGGCTGGAGCAACGGGCCGACAACCTGGCTGCCGAGTAGCTGTTTACGAATCGGCAATCTGGCGGTATACTATGGGGAAATACTCCCCGAGGAGGCCTCTCGCCTTGGCAGTCATCGGCGGCTCTCCCTTTCAGCAGAACCCTCTGGGTTTCAACACCGGTCTTTCCACGCCCGGAGTCGGCCCGGCCGGCAGCCTGGCCTTCACGGCCCCGATGGGCCCCGGTGGGCTCAACTACGGCGGCCAGGTCATGTCCGAAGTCGACCTGCTGGTGGCGTTGATGAAGTTGCTGCAGCAAGGACAGAGTTGTCCCTCCGGTCAGTGCGCCGCGCCTGCCTCCACCAGCCCCGGCTTGCAGTCGGCCGCTGGCAAGGGTGGCGGGGCCCTGGCCAAGGCCGCTGGCAAAGGCGGCGGAGGAGCCCGGCCTCAGGCGCCCGCCCTCGCAGCCGCTGCGGGTAAGGGTGCCCCGGCCCTCAAGCAGGCCACCGGCAAGGCCTGAGCACGATTCAGCCGCCGGTAACCGTTTCCGGCTGATTGTGCTGGAAGCCCGTCGCGAGTCGCGGTGCGTACTCCCGCAGGCCCTCCGAGTGCTGACGCCGAACCTCCCGCAACCCCGATGACAGACTCGGAGCTCTATCGCGCCCTCTTGCTCCCCCGCCGCATCGAGGAGCGAATGCTTCTCTTGCTGCGTCAGGGCACCCTGAGCAAGTGGTTCTCCGGCATCGGTCAGGAGGCCGTGGCGGTGGGCGTGGCCACGGCCCTCGAGTCTGACGACGCCATCTTGCCCATGCACCGCAACCTGGGTGTCTTCACCGCGCGAGGGCTGGATCTGGCCGAGCTGTTCCGCCAGCTCCTCGGACGTGAGAGCACCCTCACCCACGGTCGCGACCGCAGCTTTCATTTTGGCTCTCCCTCCCACCACATCATCGGGATGATCAGTCATCTGGCGGCCATGCTTCCGGTGGCCTGCGGGCTGGGGCTGGCCTATCGCCTGCGAGGCGAGCAGCGAGTCGTGGCCGCCTTCACCGGCGATGGTGCGGCCAGCCAGGGCGACGTGCACGAGTCCCTGAACCTGGCTGCGGTCTGGAAGCTGCCCGTGATCTTCTGCCTGGAGAACAACCAGTACGCCCTCTCCACCCCCTTCGAGCAGCAGTGCAGCGTGGCCGACCTGGCCGGTCGGGCGGCCGGCTACGGCATCCCGGGCGTGGTTTGCGACGGAAACGACGTCAGGGCGGTTCGGACCGCCGTACAGGAGGCCGCCGGGCGGGCTCGTGCCGGAGAGGGTCCGACCCTGATCGAGTTCAAGACCTTCCGGGTCCGCGGGCATGAGGAAGCCTCCGGCACGGCCTACGTCCCCCCGGAGTTGATCGAGGAGTGGAAGGGCAGGGACCCTGTCGTTCGCCTGGCGGACCAGGTTCCCCCAGAGGAGCGTGAGCGGCTTTCAGACGAGCTCGATGGGCTGGTGCAACGAGCCCTGGAGGAGGCCCTGGCCACCCCCCGGCCCGCCTCGACTCCTGATCGCGAGCTGGCCGACGTCTACGTGTCGCCGGGCCTTCTCGAGCCCGACCGGCTCTCCGCCTCGACGCGCGAGCTGCGCTACGTGGATGCCCTGCGCGAAGGGATGCGCCTGGCCCTGGCAAGCCAGCCCCGCTGCCTGATCATGGGCCAGGACGTGGGCCATTATGGCGGAGTCTTCAAGGCCACCGAGGGACTGTTAGAGGAATTCGGACCCGAGAGGGTGCGCAACACGCCCTTGATCGAGTCGGGAGCGGTGGGCGCGGCTCTGGGCCTGGCCCTGGAGGGCTTCCGGCCCATCGTGGAGATGCAGTTTGGCGATTTCATCAGCTGCGCCTTCAACCAGATCGTGAACAACCTGGCCAAGACCCGCTATCGCTGGGGGCCGGGCGTGGGCGTGGTGGTGCGAGCCCCGGTGGGCGGCGGAACAGGAGCAGGGCCCTTCCACTCGCAGAACGTGGAGGCCTATTTCGCCAACGTGGCTGGTCTCAAGATCGTGGCTCCCTCCACCCCTCACGACGCCAAGGGGCTGCTCCTCTCGGCCGTGGCCGATGGCAATCCGGTTCTGTTCCTGGAGCACAAGCTGCTCTATCGCTCGCTGAAAGGACCGGTGCCCGAGGGGATCTACGGTGTTCCCATCGGCTCGGCCCGGGTGGTTCGCCCGGGCAGCGCCGCCACGGTGGTCACCTACGGCATCGGCGTGCACTGGGCTCTGGAGGCGGTCGAGGAGCTGGGGGCCGAGGTGGAGATCGTCGACCTGCGCACGCTGCTGCCCTGGGACCGGGAGACAGTGCTGGGCTCGGTGCGCAAGACCGGTCGCTGCCTGGTTCTGCACGAGGCTCCCCTGACCGGGGGCTTCGGAGGGGAGCTGGCCGCCAGTATCGGCCAGCACGCCTTCGAGTGGCTGGATGCGCCGGTGATGCGTCTGGGCTCTCTGGACACGCCCGTACCCTTCGCCCGCGAGTTGGAGGAGGTCTTCTCGGCCCGTCGCGGCCTGCTCGATGCACTGCGGGACCTGCTGGCATACTGATACCCCGGTCTGCCTGCCCAACGACACTGTGCCTCGGGGGCTGCGGCCACAACCACCGGGCGACGCCCCTCCTGCTCGTGGCCCTGGGGGCGGTGGAGGGGGAGCCTGACAACGAGGACATCCCCAGCCACGACGGCCCGCTCAGGCACTGATGACCAGGCCCGTTCCGGGCCGATAGTGCACGGGCTTCAGGTTGGGCTCACCGGACGGGCCCCAGTCGAAGAGCGGCAATGGGTCTGATGGACCCGCATCCAACCACTCTCTTGACTCGATGTCCTGGCCCTCGAGCGCTCGAAGTACGTCGCTTTCTTGAATTCGCCAGCGATTTCCAACCTTGATTCCCGGAAGTCGGCCCTGCTGCAGCCAACCGATCACGGTCCTGCGGGAGAGCCGAAGGCGTGTTGCGGCCTCCTCCGGTGTTAACAGCGAGGGCACGACGAAACTTCTCCTCTGAGTGGCTTTAGAGTACAAGTTGCTAACACAACCTGACATTTCCTGCCATGCTCGCCTGCTCGAAACCGTCCAGCGATTGGGCAAACTACGCATTGTTCGAGGAGCCTGAATGTCTGAGCTTCCCGTTGTGGCACTGGGGTCCAGAGTGTTTGGGAGAAGTGCTTTCAGGCCTCTTTCCGGGTCAGTCGGTAGACTGCTGGCGTGAACGCCCTTTCCGCGATCCACCACCCGGGCCTTCGCTGGACCGCCAGGCCAGTGGCGGCCAGCGTTGCCCCGGACCGTCTGACCACGGGGACAGTCACCCGCGAGGCCTCGCGGCGCGATCTGCTGGCAGTGGTGGCGCAGAGTGGGAAGCCTTACTACGATGAGGCCAGCGACCTGACAGCCCGGGCGAGCTACTATGCCAGCATCGACGCCAACCTGGCTCCGGCCGCCCTCTTTGACGAGCTCCACCAGCTGGTCAGCAGCACCCACACCAACTGGCTCGACTACGACGCAGCCAGACACCTTTACCCCTGGGTCGACCTGCGCCCCTCGCTTCGCCTGCAGAGCATTTACTCGGCTCAGAGCGTGGCCACCGACGATCCGGTGCGCCGCCCCACCGATTCCCCGAAACTCTTCAAGCGAAGCCGCAGCGGGATGAAGCGCCTGGAAGCCAGGATGTCTCGGCGCGAGGAGGTGTTCCGCCAGGCAGAGGATTGGATCAAAGCCCTCTCCAGCGCGCCCACCGACGCGGCCACGCTGGCCAGCCGGATCGCCCTGGTGGAGGCGGCCAACTACTTCAACTGCGAGCACGCCGTCCCTCAGGTGCTGTTCGACCGCCAGGAGCCGATGCGGGGCGACCTGCACCACCTGTTCACCGCTGAGCGGGACATCAATGCCGTGCGCAGCAATCGCCCTCTGGCCGACTTCCCCGAGTATGAGGGAAAGCCCATCCAGGGCGCCGAGCCCGAGGGTTACGCGCCTGCCGAGCAACCCGGGTTCGAGCCTGCCGGGGGCAAGGGGCCGATGGCGCGGGCGGTGCTCTACTTCATGGTTCGCTATCCGTGGGTGCTCAAAGGGGCGGGCGAGCTCGGCTACGACCATGCCGAGCTGGAAATCTTGCGCCGCTGGAGCCGGGAAGACCCACCCGGGCTCTATGAGAAGCATCGCAACGCCGAGACTCAGGCCCAGCAGGGCAACCGCAATCCCTTCGTGGACCACCCCGAGTGGGTTGATCGGGTCGACTTCTCGCTCGCTCTGGTGGACTGAGCCTGCAGGCCGGAGTCGGCGCGGTTGCGAAGGCCCGCGCTCGTGAGCCCCTTGCGTCTGGCTGGACTCAGCCTTTACTGGTTCGGCACTCAGGCCCACTGGACGGCCATCATGATCACCCTCCTGCCCCTCCAGGCCGAGCGCATCGGGGGCAGTGAATTCAAAGGCCAGACGCTGGGTCAGATCATGGCCGCCGGCGCCTTCGTCTCCATGGCCGTCTGCCCGCTCTTCGGCGCCTGGTCGGATCGGGTGCGCACCCGCTGGGGACGGCGCCTCCCGTTCGTGGTCGGAGGCACGCTGCTCAACGTGCTCTTCTTGCTGGCCATGGCCGTTTTGCCCGACCATCCGGAAATGCTCACTCCTTACGTGCTGGTCTTCATGGGCATCCAGCTGACCAACAACCTGGCCACCGCGCCCTACTCGGCCCTGATCCCCGACGTGGTGCCGCCCGAGCAGCGCGGTGCCGCCAGCGGCTGGATGGGCCTGATGATGATGCTGGGCAACTTCGTGGGAGGCCTGACCGGCCTGCTGCTGCCTCTGCTCGGCGGGGTGAGCGGCGCTTACGTGGCCATCGCCGTGCTTCTCACGCTGAGCATGCTGGGTACCGTCCTGACGGTGAAAGAGCCTGCGCCCCCGGAGTTGCCGCCCTTCGCGCTGGGCGCCTTCCTCAAGGACCTGACGGCCCCGTTCCAATCGCGCGACTTCAGCTGGGTCTTCTGGACCCGGTTTCTGGTCATGCTGGGCACTTATACCGTGCAGTCCTTCTTGCAGTATTTCATGACCGACGTGGTGGGCCAACCGTTCGTGCTGTTCGGCTCCACCGTGGCCCGAGACGGCGCGTCGGCCACCTCGTTCTTCGTGCTGGCTCTGCTGCTGGGGGCCATCCTCAGCTCGCTGGCGGCGGGCAATCTCTCCGACCGCTTCGGGCGCAAGGTGGTGGTCTACATGAGCGGAGCCATCCAGGCGGCCTTCGTGCTGGGAATGCTGTTCATGCAGGACTTTCAGCTGGCGGTGCTGCTGGGGGTCGTCTTCGGACTCGGCTACGGAGCCTACCAGGCCGTGGACTGGGCCCTGGCCAGCGACGTATTGCCCAGCCACGACGACCACGCCAAGGACATGGGCGTGTGGCACATCGCCCTCACGCTGCCGCAGGTTCTGGCCATCCCCATCGGGGGGGTGGTGCTCGATCACGGCCAGGCCTGGGGCAAGCTGCACGGACACGTCAACGTCGGCTACAGCGCTCTCTTCGCCATGGCCTTCGTTTACTTCGTGCTGGGCACGGTGCTGGTCAGCAAGGTGCGGGGGGTGCGCTGAAAGGAGAGTGGCCCTGGCCCCGGGCAGCTCGTTTCGGGTCGAGGATTGTCAGGTGATCACGTTCTTGATGCCCAGCGAGCGCAGCACCTCTAAGTCCTTGCAGCCTGCAAGGTCACGGGCGGCAGCCGTCTCGGCCGGGGTCAGGTCGACCGGGGTGGGCCAGTCGGGGTCACTCCAACGGGCCTGACCCGCGCCGTCCGAGCGGGCCCACACCTCGCAGGTCAGCTGCGGCTTCCAGCCGGCCTCGGGCTTCCAGGCCGGGTCGTGGAAGCGGCGCAGGCCTTCGAGCCACGGCTCCACCGGAGCCACGCGGCCCCGGTTGGGCCAGGGGATCGGGTGGTAAGCGCTCCAGCCGGGCTGGCCGTCCAGGCGATAGATGAACACGTTGCCCACGCCGATCTTGTCGATGCCCTGGCGCTCGTAGGAGTTCATCCAGCGGTCGAACTCCTCCACATGCTCTTTCCAGTCGCCCTTCACCTCCATGTTGGTCTGGATGAAGAACTCGCGGGTCATCTCGGTGAAGTTGAGCAAGGCCACCCCGTAGCCCTTGCCTCCCCCCAGCCAGCGCTGCAAGCGAGCCAGATAGGTCTCGTGGCGCAAGATGGGATAGACCACGATCATGCTCAAGAGGCCGCCGTTGTTGAGGAACTTGGGCAGGTTGGTGACCAGTTGCTCGGTCAAAGTCTCGCCCGACTCGCCCCCGGTGCGATAGATCTGCATCTTCTCGTCCGGGGTGGGATGGAAGGGTGGATTGGCGGTGATCAGGTCGAAGCTGTCCCCGGCCACCGAGTCATACAGGCTGCCCTCGCGGATCTCGGCCCGGTCGTCCACCTGGTTCATGGCCAGGTTGATGCGGGCAAAGTCGATGGCTCGCTTGTTGATGTCGGTGCCGATGACGTGCTGACCGTGGCGGGCTCCATTGATGACGTGGACGCCGCTGCCGGTGCACAGATCCAGCACCCGTCCCACCTGGTGGCTGCGGGGGGTGACCCGGGCCAGCAGGTAGCTGTCCTTGCCGAGCTCGTAGACGTGGCTGGGCAGGCGGATGGGGCTCATCAGCCTGTCGGTGAAGACGTAGGCCCCCTCGCACGGATAAAGATCCACCTGGGCGAAGATCTCGCCCTGGCGCTCTTCGAGCAGCTTGCGACGAAGGAGCAGCGCGGTCTCCTCGACGCCCAGGGCGCGCTCCACCTTCTTGCGCTCGAGGCCCAGGTTGAGCAACCAGAGCACGATCATGTCGTGCCGGGGCGTGTCTGCCCTCTGGCAGCGCCAAAGGTACCCGGGGATCTCGGGCCAGCTCAGAAGGCAGACGTCGGTCACCTTGACGGCCTCGCGAATGCCCTCTTCGTCGTAGCCGATCGCTTGCATACGCTCGGGCAGGAAGCTCAGCTCCTGGCGGTCTTTGGGGGAGGGCCGCATGAACACGACCCGGCTCTTCATCAGGTCTCCAGCTTGCATGCTCGGGCTGTTCGCCCCTCCCAGGGAGAGGCCCTGGCGGGGGAGAACCCCGGACTATGAATCGAGCCACCCGCAAACGAGTCCAGCGCCTGCTCGAGGAGGCCGAGCGCGAGCTCGAGCGTTCTCCCGGGGAAGACCTGGCCTCAGTGGCCAGCCGGGTCGACCTGCGTCAGTATGCCCTGACCCTGGCCCTGCTTTCGGCCGGCGAGCCCGGCCCGGAGATGGCCCGGGCGCTGGCCCGCGAGCTGCGCGAGGCTACCGTGCAGGCCCATCAGGACGGCCTGGAGCTGGTTACCCCGGAGGGACGCGCCCGCGTGGCCTGCAAGGCCGAGTGCACCTGGTGTTGCCGCGAGCCGCTTCAGGTCAGCCCGCTGGACGCTCTGGGGGTGGCCGACCACCTGCTCGCCCAGCGCGAACGCTGGATGTTGCGCCTGGCCACCTACGAGCTGCCCGACCGGCGCTCGGCTCAGCTCAAGAAGATCACCACGCCCTGCCCTTTTCTGGGTGACAACAAGCTGTGCCAGGTCTACGAAGCCCGGCCGGTGGTCTGCCGCGCCTTCCACTCCACCGACGTGAGCGTCTGCCGCCTCCGCGTCGAGCGAGCGGACGGCAACCGCACCGTGCCCATGCACCTGGAGTGGTACGGCTTCACCGGCCTGCCCCTGGAGGGCGCTCACCGGGCCCTGGACGAGGCCGCGGTGGACCGCCGCCCGGTCGTGCTCGGCCCGGCCGTGGCCTTGCTTTTGAACGACTTTGCCGGGGTCACCAGCCGCTGGCTGGCCGGCGAGCCGGTCTGGGGGGACGTGGCCGTTCTCTAACGTTTCAATGGCTCATCGTGCCTTCCAGAACGTTTGCCTCCCGTTCACACCCGTGGGCCCGCATCCAGGCTACACTCGTCCCGATGCAGCTGTCAGGCCTGGGAGACCGCTGGGAAGCTTCCATCCGCGCCACCCACAACCGCGGCATGGAGACCTTCGTGCCGCCCACTCGGGGCCAGGGGATGCAGCTCGAGCAGCTCGTGCGCGAGCTACGGGACGTGGCGGAGGGCCACGGCGACCTGGAGGCGGCCCGCGAGGACGCCGCAGCTCTGGACTTGCAACTGGTCGAGCTCGATCGACACTTGTTGCTGCAAGACCAGAGTCCGCGTGGCTGGGGCACGGCCCTCTTCCGCCGAGGGGAGAGCAGGGGTCTGGTGGTGGAGGTGCCCCATCCGGGCTCGGACTACCGCACCCCTGAGCTGGGGCTGCGCTTCTTCGAGGAGAGCGGCGCGGACGTGTACCTGCTTTCCGGCGCCAACCGTTACAATCGCGCTGACCCCTCGCTCGAGCAGCCCAATCGCCGCCTCTCCGACGCCGCCCACTCGGCCGCAACCTTCTTCCATGCAGCCCACTGCGGACTCGTGGAGCCCCGGGACCGAGTGTTGCAGGTGCACGGATTCGGCTCGCAGGAGGGCGATCCCACCGTGGTGATCTCGGACGGTCAAGACGACGGCCACGATCCCCCGGCCCTGATAGCTCTGGCCGCCAGGCTCGAGCAGGCCGAGGTGCCCAACCTCATCGCTGACTTCGAAAGCCCGCTGGGCAAGCGGTTGGGTGGCAAGACCAACCTGCAGGCCCAGAACCGCAACACGACCTTCTTGCACATGGAGGTCAGCGAAGCCGCTCGGCGCGAGCTGGATCCAAAGCTGGTTCGGGCGGTGGCCGAGTGGGCGGGGGAGGAATCTTCCTCCTGCTCGGCCAACCAGGGCTGACTTTTCCCATTCAGAGGAGTCAAGCCATGCGCAATCTTTCCCGACTTTTTCTCGTCCTGCTGGTCGCCACGTTGTTCGCGGCCGGCTGCGGCGGTGACTCGACCACGACCGACACGCCCAACCTGGATCAGGTCGGAGACATCGGGCTCCAGTTCAGCACCAACGGCTCGTCGGTCCAGGCCCGCTTCTCCCAGGCCACCAGCTACCGCGTCGCCATCTTGATCCCCGGCACCCTCACCCAGCTGGTGCCTACGCTTCCTTTCCAGCGGATCGACGGGCCTATCCAGACGGTGCTGGTCCAGGACATTCCCGCGGGCACCGTGGAGCTGGTGCTCGAGGCGCTCGACGCGGGGGGCAACATCGTGGGCCAGGCCCGGGCCAGCAACGTGGTGGTGAATGCCGGTCAAACCACCCTGGTGGACAGCTCCATGCTGCAGGGCTTCGGCGTTTCGCAAGGGATCGACTTCACCGGTGAGGATACCAGTGACACTCCCACTCTGACGGTCGAGGTCTCGGCCGGCACGACTCCCACCTATACCTTTACCGGCAGCCCGGTGCGCGACGTTTCGGTGGTGCGGGTCAACGATCCCAACAATCCGCAGGACGTGACCCCGGTCTGGGTGGCCACCTCGGTGGATGTGGACGCCATCAACTCTCCCGTGGTGCACGGGCCGCTGCCCGCCGGAGCCACCGTGCTGGCGGTCAACGCCGAGCCGGTCCTGACCGCGGGCCAGCTCTATCGCGTCAGCGTGGTCAAGCTCAACGGCGAGTTCGGCTTCGCCGAGTTCACCCCCTGAGCTGAGGAGGCGCTCCTGGCAGAAAGCTCCCGGTCGGACGACCGGGGGCTTTTTCCGATCGCTGAGATTCGGGGCTTGGCTCAGTCCAGCTTGCGCCCGGCCCAGGCGCCCGCGCGTGCCAGGGCCAGCGAGCCCACGGTCATACCCGCAAAGCGCCCCAGGAAGGCCCCGGTGACGGCTCCGGCCGGTCCCAGCACCAGGCCGCCCAGGGCGGCCCCGGCCAGTTTGCCGGCGTAGCCTCCCAGCACGGTACCGGCGGCTCCGCCCAGCACTCCGCCGCCGATCACTTTGGCCAGGAAGAGCTTGTCGGCGCCCGTCAGGTCGTAGCTCGAAGCGGTGCGCTTCTTGCCCAGTTGCAGGACCGACCAGCCGCCCAGGCCCAGGGCCGCGCCCCCGGCCGAGCCCCAGAACGAGCCCGCCATGGCACCCCCCACGCCTCCCAGCGCGCCTCCGATGGTGGCGCCCAGGAACATGCCGGCGGTGGTGCCGCCGATGACCGCCAGCACGCCGCCCAGGTGACTCGTCGGGGGCTCGCCACCCGAGGCTGACACCCGGCTCATGTCCACGCCCGAGGCGGCCAGCTCGGAGCCGATGGCGCTGCAGACCATGCCTACAGGCCCGGCCGCGGTGGCCAGCACGCCGCTGCCAATGCGGTCGGCTTGCTCGACCTTGAGCTTGCCGTCGGCCACCAGGCCGGCCAGCACGGCGTGGGTGGCTCCCACTGCCAGGGCTCCCGGGGCTCCGCCCGGAGCCAGCAAGAGCAGGCCGCTGGCCAGGTTCATCTTGCCGTGGAACTTCTGCTGAGGGTCGCCTTGGATCAGCCCCGCCTCCAGCCGGCGGGCGCCGCGGTGGATCTGGGCGGGAGCGATCAGCGCGCCGGCCAGCTCCAGGGCGTTGCGAAGGTAGGGAGCCGCCTCCAGCGCCTGGCCCACGCTCTTGCCCGCTTTACGAACGCCCGGGCGCTCGGTCCACTCGTCGGCCAGGCCGCGCTGCGAGAGCTCGTCCATCACCCGGAACTTCTCCGGGGTGACCCTGGCCAGCTCGGCCCGGGAGGTGGGGCCCATGTGGTAGTGGGCGTGGGTCTCGGCGAAGTCCTCCATGCGGTTGGTCTGGGAGTAGTCGGTGATGAAGGGCCCCTTGCCGAAGGGCCCCAGCAGGCTGTGGGCGCCGAGCGGGCCGAAGCCGCGGACGAAGTCGCGCGAGTGGCCCACCTCGTGGCTGATCAGCTCGTGGTGGAAGTCGTGGCCCCAGGTCATGGCATCGCGATCGAGCAGCAGACGGGTCTGCGAGAAGGTGGGGTGGGCGATGCCGATGGCTCCGGTGCGCTCCAGTCCGGGTACCATCTGGATCGTGGAGGCGCTGGTCACCGAGCTCATGGGCAGGCGGTCGAGCGAGTTCATGATCAGCTCTCGCTCGGCCCCGGTGGCGCCCACCAGGGAGGGGTAGGCGAACTTAGGGACGGCTCGCAGAGCTGCTCCCAGGCCCAGGGCGCCATCCACCAGGCCGCTGGAGGGAGCGGCGGTGCGCCTGGAAGACAGGTGCTTCTCGAGGTAATAGGCTCCCAGGCAGGTGGCCCCGCCTACCAGAGCGCTGCCGCCGGTGAGAACGTAGACGTTGGCGGTGGAGATGGCCAGGGGGGCGAAGATGGCCGCGCCGATGGCCATGCCCACGAGCTGTCCGGCGTAGGCCGCCGAGCCCACCCGCAGGTTGACCAGCGACTTGGCCTGTAGGTCTTGCAGCCAGGAGCCGATGCGCTCCGAGCGGTCGGGCGCACTTTGTTCTTCGGGGATGGTGCTCTCGGCAGCAGCTGGAGCTGTCGGCGCGGTAGGCGCCGGGGCGGGCTGCGGGCGCTGGGGAGCGCTCGCCAGGCGAACGGTCTGGATCTGCATGGCTGAAGGTAATGTAGGGGAACTGCCCCTCGGGGACGTTGACAAGTTGTTACAGGGGCGCCCGCGCCCTGTTGTTTACACGAATTCGCTTGGCCGGACGAGAGGGCCTGATTTATCCTGAGAGCGTGAGAATTCCAGCGACGACAGGAGCGATCGACGGGTTTTCGGCCCAGCTGCACGAGACCTGTCGCTCGCTCGGCCTCGACCCCCGCGAGGTGGCCGAGCGTGAGCATCTTGACGTGATCATCTCCCTGCCCGACCAGGCGGCCTGCGACCGGCTCGAGCGTCGCTGCGCCGACGAGCTCGGTCTTGCGGTGCGCGACCGGCTGCCCGTGCTGCAGGGCTTCAGCACCCGGGTCGATCATGAGGATCTGGAGTTCCTGCGCGACGAGCTGCCCGCCGGCGCCGTGGTGGCCCTGGATCGCCCCCTGACCTTCCTGCCCATGATCGACGACTCGGACGTGCTGCCCCTCGACCCGCCCCTCGAAACCGCCTTCCAGCCGGTCCTGCCGGGCATCGAGAAGGTTCACCAGGCGGGATTCACCGGTCAGGGGGTCACGGTAGCGGTCATCGACTCGGGCCTTTATCCTCACCCCGACTTCAAGGAGCGCATCAAGGACTGGGTGGACCTCACCACCGATCGAAAACCCACCCCGGTCGACCCGGTGGGCCACGGCACCAACGTGGGCGGCATTCTGGCCGGCAATGGCAAGCTCAGCGGCGGCAAGCTGAAGGGAGCCGCTCCCGGGGCCAATCTGGTGGGGGTGCGCATCAGCACCGTGCGCGAGGCCATCGCCGGCCTGCAGTGGGTGATCGACAACAAGGACCGTCTGGGCATCCGGGTGGTCAACCTGTCGCTGGGCGACGAGGCGCGCGTGCCGTTCAAGCAAGACCTGTGGGCCCAGGCCACCAGGAAGGCTATCGAGGCCGGCCTTATAGTGGTGGTGGCGGCCGGCAACGAAGGTCCGGGGGCGGGCAGCATCAGCACTCCGGGAACCTTGCCCGAGGCCATCACGGTCGGGGCTTACGACAACCATAAGACCCCCGACCTGGCCGACGACAGCATCGCCCGCGACTCCAGCCGGGGCCCCACGGCCCACGACCAGGTGGCCAAACCCGACCTGGTCGCCCCGGGCGTGCAGGTCTACGGCGCCCTCAGCCCGGGCTCGCGCAAGGACAACCCCGAGCGCCCCCGCATCGGGCGCGACTACTATGCCGAATCGGGCACCTCCCAGGCCACTCCTCAGGTCGCCGGCCTGGTGGCCTGTCTGCTGCAGGCCAATCCGGGCCTGGACCACCACTCCCTCAAGGCGCTCCTGAAGCAGGCCGCCGTGCGCTCGGTGCCGGGCGGCGAGAACGACCAGGGCGCGGGGCTGGTGCAGGCCGATCAGGCCCTCGAGCTGGCCCTGCAGGCGCGCTGAGCTTTCTGCAGGCCGGTCAGCCTTCTCTGTGGAACTTTCCCCTGGGCATGTCTTGCCTTGCCGGACGATTCTGCATATACTACCCCAAGTTCAATGGGGGAGTCTCGCCCCTTCGACCGGACGGACATTTGGAAAATTTGTTAAGCGATCTTTCAGAGGACGGTGCTACCATTCAGCAAGCTGCGATAGGCGTGCAGCCCAGGAACTTGATAGAGGAGCCCAAGTCATGACGAACAACGTGAACCTCGGCCAGATCTCGGTGGCAGCGTCGGGAGGTGGGGCTCCTCCACGACCCCCGGCTGAGCAGACGCCGCCGGAGATGAAGGATCAGGTCCTGCTCGGTCAGGACCCCAATCCCCCTTACAAGCAGAAGCTGGTGGTCACGATGAACGTCGACCCGTCGCTCTTGCAGCCCGATGCCTCCGGCAATCCTCCCATCGCCAATCTCGAGCCCGTCTTCGTGGCCAAGGCTGACGTTCCCAAGCACGATCCCAAGCACGTCCCTACCGAGGTCAACGGCCAGTTCCCTCCTCCGGGCGGGGGCGACATCCTGGTGGTGCCGGTTCCTCCCCACCAGCCCAACGCCAAGTTCATCGCCGTTCCCATCGAGGTCCCCAACGAGTTGCTCGAGCCCACCGGCAAGACCCTGCCGGACGGCACCCCGGCCCGGGGCGTGGATGACTTCGACGCCCGGCTCGTGCCCCACGACGCGGTGGTCAAGAAGCCCTCCGACTACCACAACGACCTGAAAGAGGCCTACGACGGCGGCAAGAACGATTACCTGCCGCAAGGCTATACCCGCGTGGTGGCCAACTCAAAAGGTGGCCAGATCCTGGAGATGACCGGCGGGATGGTCTCCAAGATCGGCACCGTGGGCAGCGGTTTTGGCAACATGGTTCTGGCTGGCTGGAACAGCTGGATGAGCCTGGCCACGGCCGGAACCCTGGCCGGCATCGGCGGCGCCATCGGCGTGCTGGGCGCGCTGGACCAGATGAAGAAGATCTCCAACGAGAAGGGCCGCCTGGAGTATCTCAAGCAGAACTACGACGCCGGCGAGGCCCGCCAGTCCCTGCTCAACGATGCGCCCGAGGCGGGGGCTCGCTACATCGAGGCCCTCAAGGGCAAGTACGAGGCCGAGCACGTCCTGCTCCAGCCCAAGAGCGAGCTCAAGCAGTACGACGACATCGTGGCCCAGGGCGAGAAGAAGAAGGAAAAGGGCAAGCTCAAAGAGGGCGAGATCGCTCAGCTCGAGGCGCTCAAGAAAGAGCGCGAGGGCGTGGAAGCCAAGGTCAAGGCTCTGGAGGCCAAGGTGGCCGAGGCTGCCAAGACGGTGGAAGCGGCTCGGGGCCAGCTGCCGCCTGACAAAGCCGAGAAGTTCGACAAGGCTGTGGCTGCCCTGGCTCCCAATCTCCAGCATTATGAAGCCAATCGGGGCGACCAGATGAGCCTGCCTCAGGCTTTGAGCAAGGCGCTCGAGGCCGAGGGCGTGGGTGCGATTCCGATGCAGACCATGCGCGGCATCCAGAATGTGCCCCTGGAAGAGCAGATCAAGGCTCAGGACACCCAGCTCAAGGTGCAGGGCGTCTCGGCCATCGCCAGCGGACTGGGCATGGCTTGCGGCATCATGGCCACCGTGGGCATTGGTTGCCCGCCGCTTCTGGCCGCGGCTGCCGTGCTGCTGCCGCTGACCGGCATCGCTCTGATGGTGGGCAAGCCGCTCGCGATGCTGGGCAAGATGCTCTGGAACAAGTGGTTCAACAAGGACCAGACCCCCACTCCCGAGCGGGCCGTGCTGGGCGAGAAGGCCAAACCCGAGGGGCCCAAAGAGCAGGCAGCCTGGGACAAGTCCATGGGCATCCGGGCCGGCATGATCAAGGCTGACCCGAGCAACGCCGAAGGCTATTTCAAAGCGCTCCACAACCTCGAGCAGACGCGCATGGCTGCGATGACCGCTCCCAACCCCGAAGCCGCGGGCAAAGCTCAGGCTGAGAACCAGAAAGCGGCTCTCGAGTTGAAGCAGTTCCAGGACGCGCTGGACAAGTCGGCTCCGGGTCAGGTGGCCGCCTTCAAGCAGTCGCTGGCCGACCTCAACGATTGCTGGGCCGAGCGCCGCGCCGACGAGGCGCTGCAGCAGCAAGGCTACAAGGACATCCTGTCAGCCGGCGTGGTGACGCGCTCGGCTTCCAACCTGGGCCTGACCTCGGCTCAGACCGAGCGGGTGCTGACCAACCTGATGCTGGCCGAGTTCGGTCACCAGGAGGCGGTCGCCACCGTCCAGTCGTGGCAGGGTGGGACCGCGTCTCAGACGCCCGAGGCGCGCATGGCGGCGGTGCTGATTCAGACCTCCAAGGCTCTGGAGCAGAGCGCCGACCCCAACAAGGTCGTGCAGGTGGCGACGAATGCTCCACAGCAGCCTCCCGCCGCGCCGACCGCTCCGGTTGCCCCGGCTCCCGCCCCGGAAGGGCAGCAGCAGGCAGCTCCAGTCGATCCGGCCCAGGCCCGGGCCCAACTCGAGCAGCAGATGGTCGGACTCGTGACGGCTGCGATCCAGGGCAACGTGCAGGCCGACCAGCAGCTGACCGCGCTGCAGCAGCAGGCCACGGCTGGTGACGCCGGCGCTCAGGAAGCCTTCCAGATCGCCCAGGCCGTCATCGGCGAAATCGCCTCCAACGCCAAGAGCGTGGTCGATTCGGCCTCGCCCGAGCTGCTCAGCAAGAGCAAGGCCGTGTCCGACGGACTCGCCAAGGGAGACCAGGCGGCCCAGCAGACCTTGCAGGGCCTGATGGCTGCCGCTCAGGCCAACAACGAGGGATCGCCCGCGGCTCAGCAGCAGCTGCAGGTGATCGACGCGCTCTACCTGTGCCAGCGACTGAACATCCCCGTGGGGGCGGCCGAGCCGGCCGCGGCCCAGCAACAGGCTCCGCAGGGCTGAAGCCGGGCGGGTTGATCCAGAAAGGGCCCCTCGGGGCCCTTTCTGCATTTTTGCGTGAGCGTTTCTGGGCAAGCTTACCGTTCCGCCGGCGTTACCGGTCCCACCGGGCGGTAACGCTGGGAGACCGGTAAAACCCGGGTGGGCAGCCCACCGGGCGGGCGGGACGGGCCTGAAGTCAGTCGAGCGCCTCGAGCCGCTCGGGGTCGAGGCTCAGTTCTTCCGTGACCTGGCCGGCCGCGGTCAGCACCGCTCGCTGCTCGTCGAAGCTAAAGACGAAGCGCAACTCCTGGCTGGTGCGTCCGAGCAGCACGAAGCGGGCCTGGATGTCGGAGGGCTTGAGGGCGTTCCAGCCGTTGCCGAGAACCTGCTGGGGCTCGCACGAGAGGGGCCGACCCATCAGGAAGTGGCGCGCCAGGGCCAGAAATCGCGGATCCTCCAGCGAGAGCAAAGCTCGATTGGCGTGCTCGCTCCAGAGCCGCGCGGCTGTCTCCTGAGTGAATCGGGTGCTGAGGAATACCGAAGCTGCCATCCAACCCCTCCAGCCGCATCATGTCTTGATTGCGGCACTTGTTAGGAAACCTAAACATCTGTCCTGAAAAAATCCTTAAGAGTTTCTTCCACAGATGTTCACAGGCAGTTCACCCCTCGGACCCCCCGGGCCGCTAGGATAAGCCCCGGGACCGTATTCCACCGAGGAGCCAATTCCGTGACCATCCGGGATGTCGCAAGTCTGGGTCCGAGCCTGGGCAGGCCGCGTTCGGCAAGCGTTGCCGAGGGCGGAGCCCTGCCCCAAGATCGCGCCGATCTTGGCGGGCCGGCGCCCACGGAATTGGGGGGGAAACCAAGCTATACCACCCGCCTGCAGGCCATGCTGGTGGCCACCGAGTCCGAGTCCATGTCGCTTGCGCCCAAGCTGGCCGAGCATCTGGAGGGCGAGGTTCTGGTCAAGATGAAGCCCGGCCAGAGCGTGGGCTCGATCGAGGATTTCTGTGCCGAATATGGGGCCCGCGTGCTGGAGCGGATCGAAGTGCCCCCATCCATGATGCAGACCTTCGGCGGCGAGCTGGTACGCATCGCCATGCCCGAGGGGATCAACACCGCCCAGGGTATCGCCGTTTTGAGCAAAGACGTGCGGGTCAGTTACGCTTGCGCCAATGATGTCCTCAAGCACCTGGACGAAGGCGGACAGCTCATTCCCAACGACCTCGACCCGAAGCTGTGGGGCCTGCACAACACCGGCCAGGAGAATGGCACGCCCAACGCCGACATCAATGCGCCCGAAGCCTGGAACATCACCACCGGCAAGCGCGAGGGCGGCCCGCTCATCGCGGTGGTGGACACCGGTATCAACTATGGACACAATGACCTGCGCGCCAACGTGTGGGTCAACCCGGGCGAGATTCCCGGAGACGGCATCGACAATGACGGCAACGGGGTCATCGACGACGTGCATGGCTACAACGCCATCAACGGCACGGGCGATCCCAACGACGACCACTCCCACGGCTCGCACTGCATGGGCACCGTGGCCGCCGAGGGCAACAACGGCCTGGGGGTGGTGGGCGTCAACTGGCAGGCCCGGGTGATGGGAGCCAAGTTCCTTTCGGCCCAGGGCTCGGGCAGCACCGCCGACGCCATCAAAGCCATCCTCTACGCCACCCGCATGGGAGCCCGCATCACCTCCAACTCGTGGGGTGGCGGAGCTTACAACCAGGCCCTTTACGACGCCCTCAAGGCCTCCCCGGCCCTGCACATCTTCGCGGCCGGCAATAGCTCCAACGACAACGACAAGCGGGCGAGCTACCCTTCCAGCTACAACCTGGACAACATCGTGGCCGTGGCCGCCACCGACAAGAACGACCGGATGGCCGGCTTCAGCAACTGGGGACGCACCAGCGTCGACCTGGGAGCTCCCGGCGTCAATATCTACTCCACCGTGCTCGGACAGGACTACAAGCTGTTCAGCGGCACCTCCATGGCCACTCCCCACGTGGCCGGGGTGGCCGGACTGATCGCTACCGCCTTTCCTGAGGCCAGCAACGCCGAGATCAAGGCCCGCCTGATGAACGGGGCCGACAAGGTGCCCGCTCTGAACGGCAAGTGCGTCACCGGGGGTCGTCTGAACGCCTTCAGCTCGCTCGACAACGATACCGTGGCCCCCGCCGCCCCCGAGGACCTGCGGCCTGCCCAGGTGGGCGCCAAGGCCGTCACCCTGACCTGGACCGCGACCGGCGACGATGGCCTGGAGAAGCGTGCCTCGGGCTACCTGCTCAAAGTCTCCGAGCAGCCCATCACCGACGAGGCCAGCTTCCTGGCCGCCCGCACCGTGCCCACCGGGGTTCCCGGCGAGCCTGGCACGGCCGAGCGCATCACCGTGGGGTTGATCCCCTCCTCCAGCGAGCGCACGCTCTACTATGGCCTCAAGGTCATCGACAACGTGGGGAACACTTCTCCCCTGCGCATCGGACAGACTCCCGTGCCGGCGGCCCGGGTGGCCTTCGAGGATCGCATGGAGGGCGATGCCTCGGCCTGGACTCCGACCGGACTGTGGGGCCGGGTCGAGTGGGAGGGCAACGGTCAGGTCTGGACCGACAGCCCGGATGTTCCCTACCAGAACGACTCCAACACGACGCTCACCTCCCGGTCCATCTCGCTGGCTGGCATTCAGGGCGCCACGTTGCTCTTCGACGCCCGCTACGAGATCGAGTCAGGTTTCGATTTCCTCAACGTCGAGGTTTCCGAGAACGGACGCGACTGGACCACCCTCGGGCGACTGACCGGCTCGCGCGAGTGGGGCACCCAGCAGATGGATCTGTCCAACTACGACGGAAAGGACGTCCGGATTCGCTTCCGGATGCAGGCCGACGGCTCCATCAACGCCGACGGCTTCTACCTCGACAACGTCGTCGTGGCGGGCGATCCCAAGCCACCGCAGGGATAGGCATGTTCGTGTCGAAATGACACGATATGAAGGTTTTCTATTCCGACAGGCAGAGTGTCTCTGAGAACGCGTCCTTCAGTCCTTCTGCCGGCAAGCCCCGGAGGTTGGTGGAGCAGTGGCTTCGTCGTTATCCGATCGAGCTCATCGAGCCGGTGCCGGTGACGGTCGAGGAGTTGTCTTCGGCCCACGACCCGGAGTACGTGCGCGAGGTGCTGGCCTGTCGGCGTCACAACGGCTTCAGCAACACCTCCCGCGAGATCGCCGATTCGCTGCCCTACACCACCGGCTCGCTGGTCTCGGCCGTGCGCCACGTCGTCGAGAACGGGGGGGCGGCCTGCTCGCCCACGAGCGGCTTTCACCACGCCTGCTATGGGAGCGGCGGAGGTTTTTGCACCTTCAACGGGTTGATGGTGGCGGCCATGCTCGTGCGCGAGAAGGTCAAGCGGGTGGGGATTCTCGATTGCGACTTTCATTACGGGAACGGGACCGACGACATCATCGCTCGCAAGCGACTTGACTTCGTGGCTCACCACACGACCGGCAAGAGCGATCACGATCCCGAGCAGTTCTTGCGCGAGCTTCCTGCCATCCTCCGGAACATGAAGGCCGATGTGCTGATCTACCAGGCCGGAGCCGACGCCCACCGCGACGATCCTCTGGGAGGCTGGATGAGCTCCGAGCAGATGCGACGGCGCGATCGCATCGTGTTCGAGCACTGCAAGGCCAACAAGGTACCGGTGGCCTGGAACCTGGCCGGGGGCTATCAGGAAGCCTTCCAGAACGTGCTCGACCTGCACCACGCCACCATGGAGGAGTGCCTGGCCGTCTTCGAGCCCGCGCGCAGGCCCGAGAATCCGCCCGGCGCGGGAATGCTGGAAGGCATCTGGCCCTGACGGTTACCGGTTAACATTTCGGTCACAGCCTGCTCGGTCGCCATGCATACACTGGCCCCAACATAGACAGGGGACATCACTACCATGCGCGTTGACCAGATCCAGCCTCAAATGGCCTTCCAGCCTCAGCGAGCCGCCCAGTCCGCCGCGCCCGAGCAGGGCCCGGCCGACAGCGTGCAGCTCTCCAGCGGCTTTGACCTTCAGTCGGTGCTGGAGGCGAGCCGCGCCGAAGCGGCCTCGCTCGAGCCCAAGCTGCAAGACTACGTGCCCGGAGAGGTGCTGGTCAAGCTCAAAGCGGGAACCTCGCTGCAGGCCATCTCCGGCTTTGCAGCCGATTACGGGGCCAAGGTCATCCACAAGTTCAACGTGCCGGCCGTCATGGCCAAAGAGTTCAACGGTGAGCTGGTGCAATTGACTCTCCCCGAGGGGATGTCGACCGCCGAGGCGGTGGCCGCCATGGGTCGCGACGCTCGGGTCAGCTATGCCGAGCCCAATTTCAAGGTGCAGGCCTTTGGCAATCCGGGCGTGCAGATTCCCGACGACCTGGTCGAAGAGCAGTGGGGCCTGCGCAACACCGGCCAGAACGGCGGCATCGCGGGCGTCGACATCAAGGCCGCCGACGCCTGGAACATCAGCACCGGCATCAAGGAGAACGGCCCCGTCATCGCCGTGATCGACACCGGGGTGAACTACAACCACTCCGACCTGGTCAACAACATGTGGGTCAACCCGGGCGAGGTACCCGGCGACGGCATCGACAACGACGGCAACGGGATCGTGGATGACGTCCACGGGGGCAACTTCATCACCAACACGGGCGATCCGCTCGACGACCACAACCACGGCAGCCACTGCGCCGGGGTCATCGGGGCCGAGGCCGGCAACGGCGGCATGGTCGGGATCAACTGGAACGCCCAGATCATGGGCTTGAAGTTCCTGGGCGAGGGCGGCGGAGGGACCACCGCCGACGCCGTCAAGGCCGTGCTCTACGCCTCCGAGAAGGGGGCTCGCATCGTCAACAACTCCTGGGGCGGAGGCCAGTTCAGCCAGGCCTGCCTGGATGCCATGGCCGCCTCGCCCTCGCTGCACATCTGCGCGGCCGGCAACGACGGCTATGACAACGACACCCGCCCCTCCTACCCGGCCAACTTCAAGCTCGACAACATCATCGCCGTAGCGGCTCACAACAACAAGGACGAGCTGGCCGGGTTCTCCAACCGGGGCAACAAGTCGGTCCACCTGGCCGCCCCCGGGGTCAACATCCACAGCACCCTCAAGGACGGCAGCTACGGGCTGATGAGCGGCACCTCCATGGCCACTCCTCACGTGACCGGCGTGGCCGGCCTGATCGCCAGCGCCTATCCCGAGGCCGACAACGATGCCATCAAGTCGCGCATCCTGAGCGGGGTCGATCAGATGCCCGAGCGCTGGGCCAAACGCCTGATGACCGGCGGCCGCCTCAATGCCATGAAGGCTCTGGAAGATGACAAGGTGGCCCCGGGCACCCCCGGCAACCTGCAAGCAAGCGCCACCGCCAATGCGGTCACGCTCAGCTGGACCGCCACCGGCGACGACGGCACCCAGGGCAAGGCCACGAGGTACGAGCTTCGTTACGCCCGCTCGCCCATCGCGGCCCACGCCGACAACCCCAAGCCCGGGGAGATCAGCTTCGACGAGGCCACCGCCGTGCGCATCGACGCCCCCAAGGACGCCGGCGCCAACGAGTCGGTCACCCTGGAGATGACCCCCTCGGGCCGCGAGCGCAAGCTCTACTTCGCCCTGCGCGTGGTGGACAACGTGGGCAACCGCTCCGAGACGGCCGTTCAGGAAGTGCGCGTGCCCGCCTCCAAGGTGGCCTTCGAGGACACCGTGGACGCGAGCTCTCCCTTCACCCCTTCGGGCCCCTGGGCCCGCATCGAGGTGCCCGGCCGGGGCGAGGTCTGGACCGACAGCCCCGGCACCGAATATGGCCCCAAGCGCGACGACGCCATCACCTCTGGCTCCATCTCGCTCAAGGACTGGGCCAACCCGGTGCTGCACTTCGAGGCCAAGATGGATACCGAGAAGGGCTATGATGGCTGCGAGGTGGAGGTCTACGGCAAGAAGTTCTGGGGCGGCCGCAAATGGCGCTCGCTGGAGACGCTGGAGGGCATCCAGGACTGGAAGAACTTCCAGCTCGACCTCTCGGACTACCAGGGCCAGGAGATCCAGCTGCGCTTCCGCTTCCACTCTGATGACTCGCGCCACCGCGACGGGGTGTGGCTCGACAATATCGTGATCACCGGCAACAAGACCGAGGGAGAGGCGCCCAAGTCGGGCTGTTTCTGATAGCTGAAGGGTAGGGTCTGCTTCGCGGTTCTCGAACGGCCCACGATGCGAACGCTCGTCTGGGTTTTCCTGTTGGGGGCTACACTCTTGCTTGGCTGCGGAGAACAGGGCGGCCAGGCTGGGGGCGGCCAGGTCGTTGCTCCCCAGCCGACCACGGCCGACCTGAAGGTGATCCTCGATCTCGCTGGAGCCAGTGCAGTCCCACCCCAGGTCGGCTTCCCCGAGAGCGCCGCGAGCTTCGTGCTCGAGGTGGAGGACCCGGTGGCGGGAGGAGTGCTGGCCGGACCGGTGACCCTCGAGCGTCAGGCGGGCCAGGCTCGCCTGGAGCAGTTCTTCCCCGATCTGCCCGTCGGTCCGCTGCGGTTGCTGGTGACCACCCTGGACCCCCGGGGAGCCCGGCTGGGCCTGTCGGACCAGATCTTCAACCTGGCCGCGCCGGAGAGCCAGGCCACCATCTCCTCTTTGTTCATGCCCGGACCTACCCGGGAGATCGGGCTGATCAGCATCGGCCAGCAGGGGGTCAATGGCCCCAGCCGTCAGCCGGCCATCAGCAGCGACGGGCGTTTCGTGGCCTTCAGCTCCTCGGCCACCAACCTCCTCTCCACGCTCAGCACTGGCACCCCCGTCAACCGCATCTACGTGCGCGACCGCCTGACCGGCGTGGTCCGGCTCGGATCGCTGGTAAGCCCGACTTCCCAGATCGGCGGTATTACGGACGGCACCTCGAACACGCTGCTCTTTTCCGAGACCAGCCCTCTGAACGGCTCCACTGCGGACGGAACCTCCAACACTCTGCTCTTCACCGAGGTCACCGGGGGGGACCAGAAACCCGACCTGTCCGGGGACGGGCGCTTCGTGGTCTACGAGCGTCAGGTCGACCTTCGCAGCGGCACCGAGATCCACATGCGCGATACCCGGGGGCGCCTGGCCAACAAGCTTACTCCTGCGACCATCGTGGTTGGAACGCAAACACTGACCATCGCCTCCGGATCCGATCCCCGCATCTCCGAGGACGGTCGCTTCGTGGTCTACACCGCGCGAATCACGGGCCAGCGCGACCAGATCGTTCTCTATGATCGCTTCAGCAACACCACGGTCCTGGCCACCGGCACGCTGTCGGCCGTGACTTGCAGCCGTCCGGTGATGACGCCCGACGCAGGGCAGATCTTCTTCTTCTCGGGTCAATTCTCCAGCGGTTTCGAGTTGCTGGTCCACAACCGCGCTGCCGCCACGACCACCCGCATCGGCCCCCTGTCCACCGAGAATGTCCCCTGCGCGGTCTCGCGAGACGGCAACCTGGTCGCGGTCAACTCCAGCCGGCGCCTGCTCTTGATCGACCGCACCCAGGGCACCACCACCGAACTCCCGCGTCCGGATGCCCTGGCCATCGAGGGAGCCCCCTCCCTGTCTGCGGACGGCCGATTCGTGACCTTCTGCTCGAGCCGGCCCGACCTGGTGTCCAACGACCTGAACGCTCGCAGGGATGCGTTCGTGCTCGACCGGTCCAACGGGGTCATCAGCCGCCTCAACGTGTCCAACGACGGCACGGCGGTAGAAGGCGGGGTGGAGCTCTCCGGACCGCCCGTCATCGCCCGCGACGGCTCGCGCATCGCCTTCGCCAGCGACGACACCCTGCTCGTCCCCAACGACAACAACAATGCCACCGACATCTTCAGCGCCGTCAACCCGACGACCGGTCGTCTCTACCTGGCCCAGCCCTCCTCCATCATGCGCTTCGACAACCTGGTGACGGCCCGGGAGACTCTGACGCCGGCCGCCACCATCACCAGCCCGTCGCTCGGACCGGCGACTGCCGATCTCTTCCTGGATACCCTCAATGACCGGTTGTATGTGGCTACGGGTCCCGGCGCGGTGGTGGATCGGGTGCTGGTTTTCGATCAGGCCAGCACGCTGAACGGCTCGGTGACCCCTGCCCTGGAGGTGGCTCTGCCGGTCCAGGGCCGCGGGCTTTTCCTGGATGCAGGCCGAGATACGGTCTTTCTGGGCAATACCATCCGTCGCAACATCTCGAGCACTCTCACGCTGAGTGGAAGCTCCGACGTGACCACGCTCCCCATCACCCCGACGGCGCTGCACGTGGATACCCGACGGGCCGAGCTTTATGCGGCCAGTTTTCCCGGGCAGGTGGAGGTCTTTGCAGTCCAGGAGACCCCGGTTCGGGTTCGATTCCTGGACACGCTGGCCAACAGCATCGTGCGGGGCCTGGCGCTGGACATCTCTCCGGCTGGCATTTTGGGAGTTAACCGGGCCAACCTGATGGTGCAGGCCGACGGGAACCGGGCGGCGGGAACGGTGCCTCCCAACCAGCTGAACCGCCTGGCGCGCTTCTCCGGCAATGGCAGCGACCCCAACCAGGCTTTTGCTCTGGTCAACCTGCTGGCCGGCACCCGGACCCGCTTCGGAACCCCGCCCGCGACGATCGCACGCGGCACGGGCCCGCTGCAGCTCGATGTCTTCACCGGCACGGCCTATTCGGCCGATTTTGCCCGGGTGCTGGTCTTTCCGGTCTCCGCCAATGGAGACGTGCTTCCCAGCCGGATCCTGCGTCCGGGATTCGGCCCTCGCGGGATGGCCATCGACCGAACCCGGTAGCCCTGAAAAGCGCAAAGCCTTTTGGTCTTGGACTCTAACAGCGGCGGATGGGTGCGAGACCAATAGGCGAGCACATTAGAATGGCTTCTTAACTAGCAGCTCCACATTGCGATCATTGGGATTGCCGATCTGGAACCCCAGCCCGCCCGGCTCGTTCTTGGTGGCCGGTTGGTCGAGGATCTGCGGGTCGTTGGCCGAGAGCTCACGGCTGATGGAGGCCAGGCTGAGAGGGTCGCCCGGGGCGCCGGTCTCGGGCGGGGCGGCCGTGTCCACCAGGGTCGCGAAGATCGAGAGGGTGCCGTCCTGGTTGTCCACCAGCTCGACGATGCGGGCCTGCTGGGGGAAGTCGATCAGCGAGGGGCTGTTGACCTCCCAGAAGCCGCCCGTGCGGGCGGTCGGGTCCGGGTGGGGGAAGATACGGCAGTAGTGGGTGTGGCCGTTCAGCCAGGCCACAACGTTGGGATAGCGATGCAAGACCTGCTCGAACTGGCCGCCCAGCATGCGGATCTGGCCAGGGTTTTCGGGGTCGGGCAGCGCGTTGTCCATGGTCTCGATGCTGTGGTGGCTGAACAAGATGACCAGCTTGTCCTGGTTGCCTGTCTGGATCAGATTGCCGTTGGCGTCGTAGTAGCGACTGGAAACCTGCTGGATCTGCTGCTCCATCCAGGCCACCTGCTGCACGTCGATGGAGCCGTTGTTCTCGCCTCCCGGGTTGGTGGTATCCAGCGTCAGCCCGAGAATGCCGGGGGCCGGCTCGAAGGCGTAGTACATGTTGCCCGTCTGCAGGTTCTGAGCCGTGAACCCGTGCCCGACCGGTCCCGGTACGGCCGGCGTGTCCAGATGCGCCTGGATGAACTCGGTCCTCTGCAGGAGGTGTCGGGTAGGATCGGCGGTCACCTGCCGCGAGGGCGTGCTGGCCGCGGTCCAGTGACCGATGAAGGCGGGCCAGTCGTGGACCGAGTTGATGCCCAGCGGATCGAGGAACTCGGCCAGGAACAGGTCCACGCCGGAGCCTGTCTTGATTTTCTCGAGCAGTTGGAAGACTTGCGGCAGAGCCAGAATCTTGGTGGTGCTGGTGGCGATCTGGTTGAGCGCCATCTGCGGATTGAGATTGACCTTCTCGGGAAAGTTCCCCTGCAGGAGGTGGTCGTGGTTGCCGTATGCGCTGTAATAGGGAGTCTTCAACCCTTCAGCCTGGAAGGTCTGCACCGCGGCGGCCAGCAGGCCGGGGTAGTTGGGAAAGCCATAAGTCTGCTTGTACTGGTCCTGGGGGCCAGGCTCGGGGTGCCAGTATTCGGCCAGGAAGGGCTGGCTGTTGTCCTGGACCCCCTCGTAGAGATCCGGGTTTCCGGTCGATGGGGTGATCTGGCCCCCGTCGAGCAGGGTCAGGAAGCGCTCGAGCTCGGACTGGTGGCGGTTGTCGCCGTTGTCCCCGGTGAAGACGGCACAGTCGTACGGCCGACCGGTGGTCGGTCCGGCTCCGATGGAGTTGATCTGGCGGATCATCGCCTCGGTCACGAAGACCGTCAGCATCTCCTGGGGCCGCCAGGCAGCCTGGAACTCGGTCTTGGGCAAAAACGCGCCCACCAGGTTGCGCAGGAACTCGATGCGCAGGGGGCTCTCCTCGTCGATGATGTGGACGTCGGAGAAGTGAGGCATGCAGAGCAGGGAAACCCGCCGAGTCTCGCGATCGGGCTGAGCGGTGGCGCCAAGATCGGTGCGCACGACCTGGGTCCAGGCGGGGCCATAGGTGAGGGTCTTGTACTGCCCCGTGCCGGTGGTGACGATGCTCCGATCGAGCGTGGTCGTGCCGACGAGGAGCAGGATCTCGGGATCGTCGATGCGGGTCACCTGATCGGGCTGTAGGCTGACGTCCTGCTCGTGCGTGCCCACCACCTGATCGCCGTCGAGGTACTCGATCCGGATTCGGTTGACGATGGTGGGCACGAGGACCCGGACCTGAGTGGCCTTGGGAAGGACGACCGGTCCGAAGACCGACTGGCCGACCTGAAATCCGGTGATGCGGAAGTCGCTCACCCGGTTGATGACGCCTCGGAACAGTGTGTGGTTGAGCTCGATGGTCGAGGTGGGCCCCCCGATGGCGGCGGGAACATCGTTTGAGCCGCCGCAGGCGGTGAAGATCAGGGTCAAAAGCAAGAGGAGAGCGAGGCGCTTCAAGAGAGAATCTCCTTCCGAGAGTGGGCATGCTTTCAGCGGGGACAGCAAGGGCTGACGAGTTTGGAATGCGGCGCGACGAGTCCTTCTTTCCCGAGATGCGGACTGGTAGGTTCCAGGTTCCCCGGTCCAGCACCAACACCCGGGTAAGACTCGTCGGTTCGCAGCTCTCCAGACCGCACCTGGACCCATCCTACTGCGGACAGACAGGGCCTGGGAGACAAGGGACGTGGGATTGACGACCTCCGTCATCTGCTGACTGACCAGGGGTTGACTTGATCCGATCGCTTGACACGGGTGCGAAATTCGGCCACAAAGGTCTTGCGAGCACAATCGATGAGCTTTCGGCGAAGAACCTGCTCGGGGGGAACCTGGCAGTGGCTGACCCTGCTCTTGTGGCTCGTTTTGTGCTCTCCGGGCCTGGCCGAGGACGACTTCTGTGGCCGACCCATCTGTTGCTCAGGTTGCGCCCAGGGCTGCTGTACGGGCGGGGTCTGTGGCGGGGCTGGAACCACTGGTTGCCCGGACAACGCGGGCGTCAGCGGACGCTGCCAGCCTCTTGTGACCGAGCTTCCCGTCAGTTCCACCACCCGGCCGCCTGAGCTGGCCATCGCCCTCCCTTCGATGGCCCTGGCGCGTCAGCCCGATCCAGCTTTGTCGCTTCCCTTCGAGGCTCAATGGCCGCTCCGGCTGCTCGAGCCACCACCGGTCCCACCTCCACGCTAGAGCGACTCCGGCGCCCGCTCTCAGCACAAATTATGAGGAGGAGATCCAATGAACCCCAGAACCAGGGGGCAAGCCTGGCTTGTCCTGTTGCTCCTTTGTTGTCTCTCGCTCCCGGCGCCGGCCGGCGAATGCGATTGCTCCGCCTGCCCCACCGAGGAGAATCCCACCACCGGGACCTGGACCCTGACCATCGGCTACGACCACATGGACATGGGGACCCTGCTGCAAGGCTCCACCCGGGTCAGCCCCACTCAGGCAGCCCTGGACGGACTGGCGGCCAACGGCTCGCCCATGTTCGTGGTGCCCACCTCCATGCTCATGGAGCGCTTTGTCCTGCGGGCGCGCTACGCCCTGGACGAGCGCCAGAGCATCGGTCTGTCCCTGCCCCAGGTGCTCAACCAGATGGACATGCTGATGGTGATGGCCCCGATGCCCGCGGTCGGTCCGGGAATGGGCATGCCCGGAATGGGAATGCCCATGCCGGCCGCGGGTCCTACCTTCCGCTCGATGACGATGGACCCGATCAACCAACTGGGCGACATCGTGCTGCATTACTCCTACGACGTGATCGATGAGTCCGACGCTCGCCTGACGCTGGGAGTGGGCTTGAAGACCCCCACGGGCGATTCTCAGGTGCGCGACCCCAACGGGCGCTTGATTCACGCCATGATGCAGCCGGGCAGCGGGTCGTGGGACGCGGTGCTGACCGCCAGTGGACGCGTGGAGCTCGACGAGACCTGGGCCATCGAGCCCGCTCTGAGCTACCAGCTCACCAGTCGCAATGAGCTCGGCTACCGTTTCGGTAACCGATTCGGCTACGATCTGGGACTGCGCTGCCGGGTGCTCGAGCCCCTCACGCTGAGGCTCGACCTCAACGGTGTGGTGACGGGTCGTGACAGCACCGACGGCACGCTCGACCCGGGGACCGGCACGGTCGCCTACCAGCGACCCGCCACTTCGCTCATCGACAACGTGCAGAACACCGGGCTCAGCACGCTCTACCTCTCGCCTGGTCTCACCTGGCGGATCGTGGACGAGGTCGGGGTGACGGTGCAGCACCGGATCCCCATCGCCCGCTCGGTCAACGGCACCCAGCTGGTGACCGACGGCTGGACCCAGATCCAGCTGAGCGGCAGCTTCTGAGGCGCCTCAGGCTGCCGCAGCCAGCCGCCAGCCGATGGGATCCTCCGGGTCCACGCCCTCAACGAAGGGGCGGTGACGCTCGAGGTGGGTGAGCTGGTAGACCAGACCCAGCCAGTTGTTGAAAACGGCCTTGCCGGTATCGCCCCAGGTGTTGTCCAGCAAGTCTTCCAGCTCGGCTTCGGGAAAGGTCTCCAGCTCACCCCGTCGGTAGCGCTCCGCCAGGGCCTCGGCCCCCGGGGGGAAGTAACCTTCCGGAAAGGGAGGCGGATGCGCCAGCTCGCCCGCCAGGTAGCGCAGCACCTCGCGCTTGTATTCCTTGAGCAGGCTGTTGAGGTCATACTCGGGATGGCCCTGCGAGTAGACGACGCGCAGACCGTCCGGGCTGACGGCCAGGTGCACCTCGTCGTGGTCGTCCAGGATTAGCGGCGTCACCCCGCACTGGCGCAGCCGCTCGGCGCTGACCGTGTTCCAGCGAGAGTGGGGCACGTCGAAGCGCGTGTTGATGTCGTGCAGCAAGGGGTGCTGCAGGCGTGCCTTGCGGTGGCGATAGACGCCCCAGCGCTTGGCAGGCAGCGGTTGGCGACGGATGCCGTAGAGGTGCTCGAGCACCGCGTGGCTGGCCAGGCACGAGCACCACACCGAGGTCACCCGGCGCGTGGCCCAGGCCAGCACCTCCATCAACGGTTCCCAGAAAGGCTCCTGGCGGAGGTCGGGCCGGGTGACGTTGGCCCCGGTCACGATCAGGGCGTCCAGGCCTTCGCTCTTGAGTTGCTCGAAGCTTCGATAGTGGCGGGCGATGTACTGCTCCGCCTCGGGGCTCCGGGGGAGGCCCGGCAGGCTGAAGGGGTGCACGTAGAACTGGGCGATCTGGTTGCAGTTTCCCACCAGCTTCAGGAACTGCCGCTCGGTGACCTGGAGGGCAGCGTCCGGCATCATGTTCAGGAAGCCGATGTGGAGCTCTCGGATGTCCTGGCGGGTGGCCTGCTCCAGCGACAGAGCCCCGGGAAGATTGAGGCTGGGCAGCTCGAGGTGGCGGACCAGCGGCATCTCAGGCCACCTTTAGCCCGGCGGGCAGGGTGGCCGTGAGGGCAGCCTCGAGGTCAGCCTCGAGGTCCTCGGGGCACTCCAGGCCCACCGACAATCGCAAGAGCTGGCTGGAGATGCCCGCCGCCAGACGGGCGGCCTCGTCCATGGAGGCGTGGGTCATGCTGGCGGGATGGGCGATCAGGCTTTCCACCCCTCCCAGCGACTCGGCCAGGCTGAAGAAGCGCAGATTTTCGAGCAGGATGCGAAGCTCCGGCTCGCCGCCGGCCAACTCGAAGCTGATCATGGCCCCGAACCCGCTCTGCTGCTGGCAGGCCAGGGCGTGGCCCGGGTGGTCGGCCAGGCCCGGGTAGTAGACTTTCTCCACGGCAGGGTGCTGCTGCAAGAACCGGGCCAGCTCTCTGGCGCTCGTCTCTTGCTGGCGGATCCGCACCGGCAGGGTGCGCAGCCCGCGCAGGGTCTGGTAGCTGTCGAAGGGGGAGCCTGTGTTGCCGATGCAGTTGGCCCACCAGGCGAAGTCCTGGTGCAACTCAGCCGTGCGCGAGACCAGGGCGCCTCCCACCACGTCGCTGTGGCCATTGAGGTATTTGGTGGTGGAGTGGACCACCACGTCGGCGCCGAGCTCGAGCGGGCGCTGCAGCACCGGTGAGAGGAATGTGTTGTCGGCCGCAAAGAGCGTGCCGTGGGCCCGACAGAGCCGGGCCACCGCTCGCAGGTCGGTGAGGCGCAGCAGCGGGTTGCTGGGGGTCTCGACCAGGATCAGGCGGGGAGCCTCCTCGGCGAAGGCCGCCTCCAGGGCGGCCGGGTCGGTCTGGTTGACCAGCTTGAGGCGGAAGTAGCCTCGCTCGGCTTTGTTGCGCAGCAGCCTGTGAGTGCCTCCATAGCAGTCGTGGGGGGCGAGCAAGAGGTCGCCGGGCCGCAGCGCGTAGGTGAGAAGATCCAGGGCGGCCATGCCGGAGGAGGTGAGCACCGCTGCGTAGCCGCCCTCGAGCTTGCTGATGGCTTCGGCGGTGACGTCGCGGGTGGGGTTGCCGCTGCGGGTGTAATCATACTGGCGTTTGCCCTGATAGCCGTCGAAGGTGTAGTTGCTGGAAAGATACAGCGGGGGCATGACGGCTCCGTGGGCGCGATCCTGACCGACTCCGGTGCGGGCGGCGATGGTGCTACAGTTGGGTTCCGGCATAACGAGCTCTCCTTTTGTCTGGTCTGGAGAACCATCGCGACCAGCCGGGCGGTTGCGCTTCCAAGAGAGGTCGCGTTGCGACCTGAATTGCGCTGAGCGCCTTCTTCGCGCTCATCGCCTCATCTCTCGGCGAAACTCGCCGCAGGACTTGGCACCTTAATCCGCTTTGGGCGGAACAGGTTGCCCCAGCTTCACAGGGCCTGAACCCTCGACTGGTCTTGATGATTGGTTCTTCCCAGAGTAGGGGAGAAGGGGGCTTTTGTCAATACCAGCGCCCGCGGTCGCATCACGAACGGGAGGGATACCTTGACCGACATGAACTTTACGAGCGATACTATCGTACCTTCGTTTGTTGTATGCGCTGAAGGAGTGGCGTAAACATTGGGTTCCCGCGGGAATGAAACGGGGTGACCAACACCGTTGAGACCCAAATCGGCCGGGTCCGGCGATTTGGTCCCCGTGTGGTCCCCAACCATCGGCCTGCCAGCCGAAGCTGCCCGAGAAGTCTACAACAGAGTGAAGCCGACCTGCTCTCTTTCTGCCAGTAGCTCGGAGGAGCACTGGCTTCATCTCTTGAAAATTGCCCTGTGGCCAGCCCTGAAGAGGTTCGACATCCCTACGTCACGTCTCGTCCCGATGTGTGCGGCGGTAGCCCGGTCATTGTGGATACAAGATTCCCGGTGCGATCGGTGGTCAACTACGTCCTCAAACAGGGTCTTTCTCCGGAGGAGTTGGTGTTGGAGTTTCCTCACCTGACCCTCGCTAAAGTCTACGATGCGCTTTCCTACTACTACGACTACCAAGCTGAGGTCGACGCAGAGATCGAGGAGTGCACCGAGGCGCATTTGAAGCCGAAAAAGATCGCTTAGATGGCCTCGCCTCGCATCCTCTGTGACGAGGATGTCCGAATCTTGCTCGCAGAGGTCCTTCGGCAGAGAGGTTACGACGCGGTCCACGTGTCCGAGCAGAATCGGTCAGGCAAGACTGACATCGAGCAACTGGAATTCGCAGTGGAAGAACGCCGTGCATTCCTGACTCACAATGTTGGAGACTTTGTCGTGTTGCATCGAAGGTTTGGGGAAGAGGGTCGAAGCCATTTTGGAATCATCGTCTCCGACCAACTACCCTTTGGTGAGTTGCTTCGCCGAACTCTGCGTTTCGTGAGTCGATTCACGGCCGACGAACTGAACAATCGGCTCATCTGGCTGCATGACTTCAAGTAAGGTGAGAATGAGGGTGACAGGAGTCGGCGATCCCGAGCAACGAGCGCGAGCAGGCCCTAGGCCAGTTCAAGGATGAAGCTCGGTGCCAAGTTCATGTTGGCTGCGTCTTTGCCCTGGCAATGCTGGTCGTGTCCTGCGCCAGCATGGTGATGTACGCTGTAAACACGCAGATGCCAACCGATGAGTCACCTTCGCCGGCGTGCGCCAAGCAAGTGGAGGAGCCGAGCAAGCATCCTGAAGAGGCAAAGCCGTGACGTGAAGCCTCGCGAGCTCGTTTGCCGCTTCGAGGAGGGTGATCACTGGGAGGTCTGGCGGGAGTTCCAGAAAGGCGCGGGTGGGTGGCCTGTATTTCGCGCTCGCACGGCGGGGGCGACGAGGACGCCAATCTGGCGGGGGTCTGCGAGGTGCATCACCAGGGGCACTTGCACGGGGGCACGA
Source organism: Candidatus Xenobia bacterium (assembly GCA_045863235.1). Lineage (GTDB taxonomy): Bacteria > Vulcanimicrobiota > Xenobia > Xenobiales > QWHO01 > QWHO01. Next base: position 175,856 of record BTUM01000005.1, read on the forward strand.
TGAAGGCCCGACGCGAGCGAAGCGGGAGCATCCTGTGGCAGGTCGGGATTCGGAACGGTCAGCCTTACCGGGTATTCCGCGACGACGTGAGGCTCGGGCGCCGTCGGTCTGGTTGCACGGGGACACGATGAAGGCCCGGCGCGAGCAAGGCGGGACCATCCTGTGGCAGGTCGGGATTCGGAATGGTCAGGCTTATCGGGTGTTCCGCGACGACAGGTGGAGTTCGAGACGACTGACTTCCTCGGGGCTCCTGAGGAGCCGTGAGGGCTTCGAGAAGCAGGGCTAGCTCGAAGGTGCTCGGTCCAGGTCCCCAGGCCGCGGCGAGCCCGGGTCGAACATGCCCTCAGCCGAGTCCTCAAACAACCATCAGGCCGCGGCCCGCAGGCTTTCATTCAGGTTGGAAGGGTTCTGGTCGTTGAGGCAGTAGGCGTGCTCCCACGATGCCGCCCGCCTCGTCCCTCGGGCCTGACTTCCGTCATGATCCCGCGGCCCTGGGGAGCACCACGCTTCCCACCAGCACGCTGTCCCCACGCTCGTCCACGGCTCCTCCCACGGGCGCCTCGATCAGGGTCAGGGGCTGGCGAAGCGACTCGTAGGCCTCTCGGGCCGCGGTCAGGCTCTCTTGCTGGGCCTGACGCTCGGCTTGCAGCTTCTGGCTTGACAGGCGCTCCAGGTGCAGGGAGACGGTGGCATCCACGCTCTTCAGACTTACGTCCGCGAACTTCATCGAGGAGTGGACGCCGACCATCAGGGCGCCCAGACCGAGAGCCGCCACCACGCCTCCGGCCAGTCCGACCGGAATCGCCTGGAAGGCCATGCCACCCATCAGGACGGCTGCCCCGCCGATCAGCGTGTAGCAACCCACTCTGGGCAGCTCGTTGGCTCGCCACTTCAAGCGCTCGCGCTGAGCCTCCGTTTCCTCGGCCCTGCGCTCGAGCCGGTCACACTTCTCCTGGCTGGCCTGGTAGAGTTGCTCCAGCCCCCGGAGTTTTTCTTCCTGCTGCTCGACCTGCTGGCGCGCGGCCACGAGCTGAGGCGGATCGCTGCGGAGGATCATTCGCGCCCCTTCTTGTTGCGAACCACCACACCCCCGATGACCAGGTTGCCCTGGTCGTTTTGTCCCACCGCCTGGGGCGGGGTGGGGGGCTGGCCACCGCGCTCGAGCACGAAGACCTGGCTGAGGCGCTGGCGGGCCCCGGCTGAATCCTCCTGGGCAAAGCGCGTGATGGCCTGGCGCACGTAGTCGATCTTACGGTCGTTGGCGGTGGCTCCCGGTGACCCGGCCGGGCCGGACGAGATCTCGCCGAACAGCTCGGCTCGCTCCTCCAGGGTTTCCCGCTCCACCATCACCGCCATCAGGGGCAGGGCCTCGGCGGCTTGATCGACTCCGTGGCGGCGGGCCAGGTCGACCAGAGCGTCGGCCACCCGCAGGCGGTCCTGGGGCTCGAAATTGCAGGCGATCGCGCCGTAAAGATGGGCCGATTGCCGCAGGTCGGTCACCTGGCTGAGCTGAGCCAGGCATCGCATCCGCTCCTCGGGGTCGGGGCCGCTGTAGGCCGCCTCCCAGAAGTCGGCCCGCTGCTGAGCGTTCAGGCCCGCGGGCAGCAGCGGGTCGAGGGTGCGAGCCAGGGCATAGCGCTCGACGAGCTGGTCGGGCTGCTCCACCACAGCCGGGTTGAAGGGGATGCGCGGGCCGTCCGCCGAGCTTACCCAGATCACCTTGTCCTGCTGCTCGACCACCCGGCAGTAGGCTCGAAAAGCGTCGTGATCGGTGTCGGTGAAGACGGTGCGGCTGTCTGAGCCCGAGCTATGGAAAGCAAAGTCCTGCTCAGAGAGCTGTTTCAGGCCATCGGCCAGGGCCGGGCGGGCCAGTCCGAAGTCCTGTCCGCTGGCGTGGAAGTAGCACAGCGCGCTTACCGTCTCGGCCGAACGGATGTCGATCGGCTTTCGCTGTCCCGGCGGACGCACCGCCAGGCGCCCGTGGCGCTCGCCGGTGGCCACGAAGCGATAGAGGGCCAGCCGGTCCTTGGGGGCGCCGTCCATGGCGCCGCGCATCTCGAGCACGGTGAACTTGTGGTCGGCCAGGTCCTTGACGGCCAGGGCCAGCCGGTCCTCGGTCTGGCCCAGGTGCACGGCCTCGAGCTGCGCCAGCTCGGCCTCCTCCACCTGGATGGGCACCGTGTCGCGCCCGCTGCGCACGCTGAAGGTCTCTCCCTCGCGGTTGAGGCGCACGCCGCTCTGGCGCAGGCGATCGAGTCGGGCAGAATCCACCAGCATGCCGGCAAGGGTAGCACGGCGCTCTGAAAATGATCTGAAAGTTCATCCACAGTTTACCAACAGCCCCCCCTGTTCACGTTATCGTGACGTTGTTGTTCTCGGGGGAGCAGCTCAGAAAACGAGGAGGACCCATGATCCGCGACCTGCAGAATTTCGCCCTCAACACCAACCAGGCTGTCACCCGCCCGAGCTGCTCGTGCGGATCGTGCGCAAAGTGCGCCCCGAAGGCCGCCGATCCGAAGGAGACGGTGGAGCTCGGCTCCTCCTCCCCCAAGTCGGCTCCTCAACTGAGCTTACAGTCTCGCATCGCCTCGGTGTCGGCCGAGGCCGCCCACCTCGAGCAGAAGCTCAACGAGCACGTCGAGGGCGAGGTGATCGTCAAGCTCAAGCCGGGCAGCCAGGGCCTGGATGACTTCGCGGCCGAGTTCGGTGGTCAGACCCTGCACAAGTTCGACATCCCCAAGGACATCTACCAGAGCTTCGGCGGCGACCTGCTGCACATCAAGCTGCCGGCCGGCATGAGCACGGCCGCGGGCATCGCCCTGATGAGCAAGGACGAGCGGGTGGCCTACGCCACCACCAACGACGTCCTCAAGGCCCTGGGCGACCCGGTCGGCCCCAACGACCTCGACCCCAAGCTGTGGGGCCTGCACAACACCGGCCAGAACGGCGGCACCGCCGACGCCGACATCGACGCCCCCGAGGCCTGGGCCACCAGCATCGGCTCGCGCTCGGGCCCGGTCATCGCGGTGATCGACACGGGCGTGGACTACAACCACCCCGACCTTCGCGCCAACATCTGGACCAACCCCAACGAGATCCCTGGTGACGGTATCGACAACGACAACAACGGCGTGGTGGACGACGTGCACGGTTACAACGCCATCAATGGCTCGGGCAACCCGATGGACGACCACTATCACGGCACCCACTGCGCCGGCACCATCGGTGCCGAGGGCAACAACGGCCAGGGCGTGGTGGGCGTGCAGTGGGAAGCGCAGATCATGCCGGTCAAGTTCCTCTCGGGTTCGGGCAGCGGCACCCTGGCCGACGCCGTCAAGGCCATCCTTTACGCCGGGCGCAACGGAGCCCGCATTACCTCCAACTCGTGGGGCGGCGGCGGCTACAACCAGGCGCTCTATGACGCCCTGAAGAGCTCGCCCAGCCTGCACATCTTCGCGGCCGGCAACGAGTCCAACAACAACGACCGTCGTCCCGCCTACCCGGCCAGCTACGACCTGCCCAACATCGTCAGCGTGGGCGCCTCGGACAAGAACAACCGCCAGGCTTCCTTCTCGAACTACGGCGCCAAGACGGTCGACCTGCACGCCCCGGGCGTGGACATCTACTCCACCGTCACCAATGGCGGCTACCGCAACCTGTCGGGCACGTCGATGGCCTGCCCCCACGTCTCGGGCGTGGCCGGCCTGATCGCCACCGCCTATCCCGACGCCACCAACGACCAGATCAAGGCTCGCCTGATGAACGGCGCCGTCAAGGTGCCCGCCTTCGAGGGCAAGTCGGTTACCGGCGGCCTCTTGAACGCGCCTAACTCGCTCGACAACGACAGCCGTCCCCCGGCCGCGCCCAACGACTTCCGCGTCAGCGGCTCCACGGCCAACTCGGTCACCTTGAACTGGACGGCCACCGGCGACGACGGCTGGTGCGGACAGGCCTCGGGCTACGAGGTGCGCCTCGCGGACAAGCCCATCGTGGACGGCGAGGCGGCCGAGAACCAGGTGAGCTTCGACGAGGCGGCCTCGGTTCCGACCGGCTCTCCTTCGGCCACCGGCACCATCGAAGGCGCCACCATCAGCGTGCCGCTCTCGGATACCGACAAGACCTACCACGTGGCTCTCAAGGTGACCGATAACGTGGGCAACCGCTCGGAGATCCGCACCGCCGAAGTGCGCGTTCCGGCCGCCACGGTGGCCTTCAAGGACGACTTCGAGGGCGAAGAGGCCAACTTCACCCCCGAGGGCCAGTGGGGCCGGGTCGAGATCGAGGGCCGGGGCAAGGTCTGGACCGACACCCCCAACGGAAACTACGACAACAGCCAGAACACCTCGCTGACCTCGCGGGCCATCGACCTGGGGAACCTGTCGGGCAGCACCCTGGTGTTCGACTCCAAGATCGACTCCGAGCAGAACTACGACAAGGCCAACATCGAGGTCAGCACCGACGGTCAGACCTGGAACAAGCTGGCCGAGCTGACCGGGCAGCAGGACTGGACCAAGCAGCAGGTCGACCTGTCGGCCTACGACGGCCAGAGCGTGCAGGTGCGCTTCCGCTTCCAGTCCGATAGCTCCCAGGTGGGCGACGGGTTCTACCTCGACAACGTGATGATCGCCGGCTCGCCGCGCCAGTAGAAGCTGGTCGGACTCAAAAGAGCACCGCTCGCGAGGGCGGTGCTCTTTTTCACGCTGCGCCGGCCTGAAGGCCAGAAAGGGCTGGAGCCCGAAACTACTACGAGGACGAGCATGGGACAGAGGGGGTGCCTGGTGGCCATCGAGGACTTGAACGCAGTCGCCCGCGCCGCTCAAGAGTCCGGCCAGTTGCGCCGGCCACCCCGGCCTGTCGAAGAGCAGGCTCCCCCTCCCGCGGCTCCGGCCGGGCCAAAGGCCCAAGAAGAGCTGGAGCTGAGCGGACCCTCTCGCCAGATTCAGGCCCGCGAGGAGCTCGAGCAATCGCTCGAGGGGGTGGTTTCCAGCTCCCCCGCGCCTGCAGAGCCGCCCCGGCGTCTCGAAGCCATGAAGGCCCGCCAGCAGCTCGAGGGGGGCTTGCAGGACATTGTCGGCCAGGAGACACCGGCGGCCGAAGCTGAGGTCGGCCAGGCATCCGAAGCTCAGCTGCCGCCGAGAGCGGCGCCCGAGAAGGGCCAGGGTACGCTTCCTCCCACCCTCTGGAACGAGCACGCCGTCAACACCGTCAACCAGAAGGGCCTCGAGCAAGGCTCTATTTCGCAAGAGCAGATCGATCGCAATACGAAGCTGGCCGAAGAGCACGGGGCCCGTGGGGGAGGGCTGGACCTGGCCAGCCTGGCCCGCGAGGTGGGTGTGGAGCCGGCGCGACTTGACCCCAACCAACTCGAGGCAGCTCGGCGCTACGTCGAGGACGGCGATCCGGCCCAGCAGTCCGAGCGCCTGCGCAAGGCGCTGAACAACCTCAACGTGCTCGATCAGGGCGGACTTCCGAAGATGAGCCGCCAGGAGACCAACGACCTGATGTGGGGAGTGGCCCGGGTTCCGGGCCACGCCACTCAGAAGCTGGACGAGCAGGGACTGAGCCAGACCTTCCAGGAGGTGGCCGCGGCCGTGGCCTCGCCCGGTCAGCACAAGCTCAAGGTCGGCCAGCACACCCTGGAGATGAAGGTCGACCAGAGCGGCCAGGTGACCGAGTCGGAGACGAAGGCGCCCAGCGCGCTGAGCAAGATCGGCGGCTTCCTCAAGACGGCCATCCCGGTGGCGGCCACCGTGGCCGCCTTCATCCCGGGCGTAGGCACGGCCGTGGCCGCCGGCCTGCGCATCGCCTCCTCGGCCATTTCAGGCATCAGCGCCATCAAGGACAAGAACTTCCTGGGCGCGCTGGGAGCCGTGGCCGGGGGCGTGGGGGCAGGCTTCAGCCTGGGCAGCTCGGCTGCCGCCGCCCGGGTGGCCAGCGTGGCCGATTCCGTGGGTGCCGGCTCGCGCGGGGTCCAGAGCATCAAGCAGGGCGGCGTGCTCGGCGTGGTCGGGGGCGTGGCCGGTGTGGCCGGGGCGGCCGCGGGTCTTTCGGGGCTCGACGACGCCGGTAAGGTCCAGGACATCTCCGGCAAGGTGTCCACCACGGCCAATCGAGTGGAGACAGCTCAGCGCTTCCGCACCGCCAGCGGAGCGGTGGAGCAGGCCGAGCAGCAGCTGACCGCGGCCCGCGCAACGGGCGACGCGGCCGCCATCGCGCGGGCCGAGAAGCAGCTCGACGAGGCCCGCCGCCTCAAGCAGACGGCCCTGCTGGCCGGGCTGGGGACGGCGGCCGAGGTGGGAGCGGCCCACACCTCCGGGGGCGCCTCCAACGCTCTGGGCTATGCCTCGCGGGGGCTCGACCTGACGGCTGACCTGAAGAACAAGGATTACCTGGGAGCGGCTGCCTCGGCCACCGGCATCGCAGCCCGGGCTTCCGGCTCGCAGAGCCTGCAGGACGCCTCCCGGGTGGCCGACCAGAGCAACAACTTCCGCCTGGCCAGCCAGGCCGAAAGCCGGGCCCGGCAGGCCCTGCAGGACGCCGAGCGCAACCTGCAGCTGGCCCGCAACTCGGGCGACCCCGAGGCCGTGCGCCAGGCCGAGCAGGCGCTCTCCTCGGCTCGCGAGCAGCGCGATTTTGCGCAGAGTAACAGCTACTTTGCCGGTGACCAGATGGCCCGCACGGGTCAGGCCATCGGCCAGCGGATCGAGACCGATCGCCGATTCCAGGCCAACCTCAAGGAGCTGCAACCCTCTCTGGATCAGGCTCGCCAGGCCTCTGACCAGCTTGAGGCAGCCGCCCGCAATCCCCGGGCCACGGGCGGGTTCCAGGACCTGGCGGCGCAAGCTCGCGCCGGCCTGCAGTCGGCCGAGGGCGAGCTGGCCGATGCCCTCGCGAGCGGCGACAAGAGCCGCATCGCCGAGGCTCGGGGGCGTTTTGAGGCCGCCAGCAGCCTGGCCTCGGAGCGAGCCCGACTGATCGAGGCAGCGGTGGCGCCGGCGGCTCTGCCCACTGCTGGTCTGGCGACAAGCTTGACGTTGCCCCCCGGCCAGCCCCCGGTCCAGGTCCAGGGCTCGCCAGCCCCTTCCGGCAACCGGGCCCAGCTTCCCAGGGCCGGGGTCAGGCCGCCCCTGGCGGCCCCCCAGCCGACCTCCGAGCCGTCCGAGCCGGGCCGGGTCTCGCCCTCCTGGGTGTTCGACGAGTCGCGCTACGAGATCCCGGCCAGCGGCAAGTACGTCCTGGGGCCTGACGGTCGGCCTTACGACGAGTCCGGCCAGCCCATTGCAGTGCGCCCCGTGGCGCCGGGCGACTATCGCGAGGCCGGGATGCGCTTGCTCGAGCACGAGCTCAGCTCCAACCTGCCCAACACCACCGATCGGCGTCGCCCTCAGGACGTGCTGGCCCTGGTCATGGCCGCCCGCGGGGGCGACAACGGAGGTCCGGTGGATCAAACGGCGCGCGAGACCATCCGCCAGATCGTGGGCCGCGAGCTCACGGCCCAGGAGTATGGCGATCTCGATCACTATATCGACGGCTGGACTCACGTCGAGGCAACTCCCGCCGGCGGGGCGCTCAACAGCTTGCAGCGAGGGGCCAGCGCGGTCACGGGCTCGGCAGGCTACGTCTACTGGACCGCCCTCAAGGGTTACTCCCAACTGCGGGGCGGAAGCAGCGTCGCGGGAGCCTACCAGAACAGCGAGAACACCTCCCGGGCCAACTGGCGGAACTACAACTCCTACAACGTGGGAGCCATCGACGCCTTGAAGACGGGCTACCCCTGGGACGCTCCCGAGAAGGGCATCAGCTACTGGGATGCGGTCAAGGCGTCCTGGGGCCTGTTCTGGGGCTCAGGAAGCAAGTAGCCTCTCGTGCGCGCCTCATTCGCGGGAGTGACCCTGGAGCTGCCCGCCTTCTTCCAGGCGGGCTCCGAGGCCCTGGCCGTGCTCGAGCCGCAGCTCACCCTGAACGTCAAGACGCTCCCCGATGCGGCCTCGGCCGACGAGATCGCCGATGCCTACGCTCGCTTTCTGGAGCAGTCTATTCCTGGTCTGGAGGAGTTGTCGCGCGAGCCGACCGAGCTGGGAGTGCTGCGCGAGCACACTTTCCGCCAGGATGAGTCCCAGGTCTACCAGCGCCAACTCTACCTGGTGCCCGTGCCGCCCAGGGCTTACGTGGTCACCTGCACGGTCGTGGACGCAGAGCTCGACTCCGCCCGCGAGCGGGCCGGCAGGGTTCTGGCTCGAGTCGCCAGGCCAGGGATGGATAGCCTGGGCCTGGGCGCGGTGGAGGTCGACCTGCCTGACTGCAGTCAGGTGATGTTCCTGCCCGCCGCCCTGCCCGAGATGCTGCGGCCGATGCTGTTGATGGCCTGGGACACGTCCGGGGACAGCCCGGAGGCGCAGGCCCGGACCACCCTGGCGCAGGCGACCGAGCTGGTGATTCTGGAGCAGGGAATGGTGGGCTCGCTCTACCGCCGGGAGATGCTGCTGCAGCAGGACGGCAACGATCTCTTTGCCGCCCACCTGCACCTGCGCCGCGGACAGCGCTCGGTGCTGCTGGCTCTGACGGGGGAGGCCCGCACCGCCTCGCTGCTCGCGGCGGCGGCGCGGGAGCTGGCCAGCCAGCTGTCCTAGTTGCCAGCGAATTGGCTCTGTGTCGGAATCGCTGCTGCAAGAGGTTGAGAGGGCCCTGCGGCTGACGTCTGACCTGGATTGAGGCCGGTGTCCCACGTGCCGGAGGTCTGCCAGTCGAGGCCGAATTTTCATTTGGCGAGGGAAGGCAAGTCCCTGGGCTGAATTGGATTTCGATGGAGCCGAAACTCGAGAGCCTGACGGATGCCCAGAGGCGACTCTGGCCAGAGTTGTCAGCCACTCCCTACCATTTCACTCTGTACGGAGGTATCGCCATCGCACTTCGTTTTGGACACCGTTTTTCGGCTGATTTTGACCTGCTCTCTCAGCAGGCATTCGATCCTGAGTCTTTGTATCGCCAGATTCCCTACCTGAAAGAGGCAAGTGTGCTTCAGATGGGGGCAAACACGCTCACCTGCTCGGTAGAGCGCGGGGAGGCCGTGAAGATTTCCTTCTTCGGTGTACCTGACATCCGGGTTGTGGAGCCACCTGAGGCGGCTGTTGGCCCCAACCTCAAGGTCGCCTCGGTTCTCGATCTGGCCGGAACGGAGGCGTCAGTTATTCAGAAGCGAGCTGCGGCGCGAGACTACCTGGATTTGGACGTCTTGATGACCCGAGGACGGGTCGACCTGTTGACCGCCCTGGCTGCCGGTCGACTGGTTTATGGACCAATGTTCAACGCCCAGATTACATTGAAGGCCCTGTCCTACTATGGTGACGGCGATCTGTCGGGAGTTCCTGCTGAGGTCAAGGCGCGACTGACGGAGGCGGCGCGCACTGTGGACCTGAAGCGCTTATCCTCACGGCTGCAAGAATTGGGTGGCACCTGATGACCATCGAGAAGTCGCCAGAGATGCTCGCCATTGCGCGCCGCGTGGTGTGGTTCGCCACTCCCGAAGAAGCGCTTGAGCAGCCCGCTCTATTCCTGGCCCACGTGATGACCTACGGCCTTGTTGAGGATGTGCTGATTGTGCAGCAAGCGGTGGGGATGGATGCCTTTCGGAGCGTCCTGGACGCGCCGCCGCCGGGCGTATTCGACCCGCGCTCCTGGTCTTATTGGAACCTCATGTGCGACCGCTGGCCAGCGCCACCACTGCCGGAGAGACAGTTTCCCGACTGAGCCAGGGTGAGCGGGAAGGTCGCCCAATGGTCTTGCCCATTGGCAGGGATCTGACGACGTCGCCGGAGCTACGTTCCAGCGCTTTGTCGAGCTTTCGTCGCCCAGGGGTCTGGCCAGGCAGGTGTCCTAATAGGGCATGTTCCAGTCGGCCAGCCCCACATGCAGCACCGGTGCAGGCCAGTCGGGCCGGCCCTTCACGGTGGCCAGGGAGATCTCCACGGTATGCCCGTCCTTGCGGGCCCTCAGCTCGGAGTGGATCTCGGCCCAAACCTGGCCGTCGCGCACCATCTGGCGGGGCTTGTTGTCGGTGACAGCCCACCCCTCCGCCTTCAAGCGATCGCGAACGGCCGCGTAGGCCTGTTTGGGATCCCCCACTACGGCGTAGGACACATTGTGGGTCGTGCCCAGTTGAACCGGCTTGAGGCCCCGGATCTGGTTGATCCAGGCCAGTTCGGCGGGCAGGGTGGCGGCCCCGCACAGGGCGGCCAGGGCCAGGACGAGGATGCCGATCAGCTTCTTATGGACAAAGTTCATATCGAGTGTCTCCTGAATGAGGATGGCTTGGCGGTCTACGCCGACAAATGTCCTGGTGTTGTTCTCCACTACAACATGTCGGCTACCTGGACGACCCGGTCAGGAGAGCACAATGGCGCCACACAGGCCTCGGCCTCAGACACGGTCACTTCCGCATAACCGGCGTGCACGACGATGCTCATGACAGGAGGATTCCCTTCATTGCACGCAAGTTCCTTGAGGGTCTCGCCCTTTGCGTCCCCGGTGGTCTGTTAACAGCCCTTCCCTTTTTCCGCCGGCCGGGGTGAGTAAACTTTCAACGTGCGCATCTCAAGCCTTGCCCTCTCGTTCATGCTGTTTGCCAGCCCCGTGCGAGCTGGCTCCGAGCCCCCCGCCGGGCCGGTCGACCGGGTCACCCTGGGCCAGAGCCCCGAGCCTGTGCCCGAGTTACTGCCCGTGCCCGACAGCCGTCAGAGCACGAGTTACTCCTGCGGGGCTGCCGCCCTGCGCTCCGTGCTGGGCTACTACGGCATCCAGGTGGACGAGGAGGAGCTGATGGCGAAACTGGCCACCAGCCCTCAGGAGGGCACCCGTCCCGAGGCGATCCTGCGCGTGGCCCGCGAGTACGGCCTGGAGGCCGAGTTGCGCCAGGGGGTCACCCTGGACGAGCTCGAGCGCGAGGTGCAGGCCGGCCGGCCCACCATCGTGGACGCCCAGGCCTGGCGCGAGGGCGAGGAGCTGAAGCTGCCCTGGACCGAGGTCTGGGAGTCGGGCCACTACATGGTGGCCATAGGCATGGACAAGGAGAACGTCTACTTCGAGGATCCATCGCTGGAGTGGAGCATGGGCAAGATCCCCCGCCAGGAGCTGATGGACCGCTGGCACGATTACGAGAACGGCCCCAACGGCGAGCGCCAGGTGTACCGCCAGGCGGCCATCTTCTTCCGGGGCAAGCAGCCCTCGCCCCCACCGGTGATCATTCCGATCGACTGAGCTGGGCTGGCGGGTCGGCCGGGCGTGCCACCGACCCGGCGTCCGTCGCACCGACCCTTTCCCAAGGATCAGGCCGAGCGCAGGGCCTGCACCTGGGCCAGGAAGAGGTCGCTCTGGCAGCGCAGCAGCATCATCCTTTGCTCCAGCTGGCGCTGGCCCATCTCCAGCTCGAGCTCGTGACGCCGTCGCTCGCGCTCAAGGCGCGCGCTCTGCACCCGCCCCAGCAGCTCCTGTCGGGCCAGGCAGGCTTCCAGGTTGCGCTGGCGGCGCTGCAGTTTCCGCTCCTCCAGCAGGCCTTCGATCTCTTCCAGCTCCAGGCGCAGCCTGGCTTGCTCGAGTTGGTTGTCCATCGCTTGCTCCTCCCTTTCCACTTCAGGATACGGGGAGCAAACCAATCCGTTCAGTGATCGGGATCAACTTTTCTCGAAGGCAAATTGCAGCAGCGTGCCACGTGGGTCGATAGGGGCGTCGGTGCCGCCCCAGGTGGTGCTGGTCACCAGGATGGCCACCTTCCAGCCCACTCCCGAGAAGCTGACTCCCACCGCGGATGAGCCTCCGGCCAGGTCGCTCTCGAGCTTCCAGCCGCGGATGGGCATTTCCTTAAGATACTCCCGCGCTGTGGACTCGGGGTCGACCCCGCGGATGCGCTTGCGGCAGCGGACCACGTAGCGGATCTTGCCGTCGGGAAGCGACTTCTGGGCCACCGGTTCCCCCATGGTAAAGCCGCCGATTACGGGGATTTTTGGGATCATCGGCACGGGCAGGTCGGGCCGATCCACCTCGAAGCGGGGAGCATCCTCGACCTGGTTCTTGTCGACCACCTCGATCGCGTCGATCCACCAGCGACCCTGGCCTGTGCTCAGGGTGGCGCGCATCTGGTACTGGCCGTAGCGCAGTTTGTCCTTGCCCAGGGCGTCCACCGAGCCGATGCGATACTTCAGCACCGCCTTGCGCCCGTCGTTGGAGACCAGCTCGGGAGGCTGGTAGAAGCCCACGCTCTCGCAGGTCTGCCAGTCCTTGCGGAAGGCCTCCAGCGACTTTGCCTTGCGGGCGGCCGGGCTCTTGAGCTGGTAGGCGGCCTTGAGGTCGCGGTCGTTGAGGTGGACGTAGTACTCGTTGATGACGGCAGCAGGCTCGTTGGCCTGTTGGGCCTGGCAGGCCAGGCCCAACAGGATGAAGACGCAGAGAAAGAGAGGAAAACGCATTCTCACGCGTTCTGTGCCCCCGCGGGGACGACCTGCATCAGGCCACCGGTTGACCGAGCCGCCCTCGCTCCTCTTCCACGATGGAGTCCTCGAGCTTCTTGAAGAGCGGAGCAACCTCGCCCAGCGAGTGGCCTTCCTTCAAATCGGGCGGGGCCCAGGGCCCGGCCCAGGGATCGCCCTCGAGGCCGAGCACGGCGTGAAGGCGGGCCGAGCTGTTGGGCAGGAAGGGAGTCAGCAGCACCCGCAGGGCCGCGATGAGGCGCAGCGAGGTGGCCACCGCCGTGGCCGCCCGGTCGCGGTCGACCTTGATCGTCTTCCAGGGCTCCTGTCCGTCGAGATAGCGGTTGCCTTCGCGCACGGTTTCGAAGATGCGCTGCAGGGCGGCCTTGAAGCGACACTGCTCGAGCAGCTCGGCGGCAGCCGGGAAGGTGTCGGCCGCGGCCTTCAAGATGGCCTCGTCCTCGGCGTTGGGCGTGGCCGGAGGAACCTTGCCCTCGAAGTTCTTGCGGGTGAAGGTGGTCACGCGCTGAGCCAGGTTGCCCCAGGCGGCCACCAGCTCGTCGTTGTTCTTGCGCAGGAACTCGTGCCAGAGAAAGTCCGAGTCGTTGGACTCGGGAGCGTTGACAGTCAGATAGTAGCGCAGCGGGTCGGGATCGTAGCGGTCCAGGAAGTCGTTGGCCCAGACCGCCCAGTTGCGCGAGGTCGAGAACGGCTGGTGCTCCAGGTTCAAGAACTCGTTGGCAGGCACGTTGTGGGGCAGGTTCAAGCCCTCCTCCAGCCCGATCAACACGGCCGGCCAGCGGATGGAGTGGAACGGGATGTTGTCCTTGCCCACGAAGTAGTAAGTCTCGGCGGCTGGATCAAGCCACCAGCGCTTCCAGGCCTCGGGCTCTCCCTTGCTCCGGGCCCACTCGATGGAGGCCGAGAAGTAGCCGATCACGGCCTCGAACCAGACGTAGATGGCCTTGTCCTGGAACCCTTCGATGGGCACCGGGATGCCCCAGGCCAGGTCGCGGGTGACGGCCGAGTCCACCAGCCCTTCCTGCAGGTAGCGGCGGGTGAAGTTGATCACGTTGGGCCGCCACCAGCCCTTGCCGGCCACGTACTGCTCGAGCTTCTCGGTGAAAGCCGACCACTTGAAGAAGAGATGGGTGGTCTCACGCGGCACGGGAGTGGCTCCCGAGCGTTTGGAGCGAGGCTCCTTGAGCTCCATCGCGTCCAGGGTGCGCCCGCAGCTGTCGCACTGATCGCCTCGAGCCTGGGTGAAGCCGCAGTGCGGGCAGGTGCCCTCCACGAAGCGGTCGGGCAAGAAGCTCTCCACCTCGGGGTCGTAGAGCATGGTCTGGGTGGCCGGGTAAAGGTAGCCTTTGGCGTGCAGTTTGCGGAAGATGTCCTGGACGACCTCGCGGTGGTTGTCGGTGGTCGTGCGCGTGAACAGATCCCATTGCATCCCCAGTCGCTGGAAAGTGTCCTGGAAGCTCTGGTCATAGCGGTCGGCCACCTCGGCCGGGCTGCACTTCTCGGCCTCGGCCCGCACAGTCACGGGAGTGCCGTGCTGGTCTGAGCCGGAAACCATGAGCACGTCGTTGCCGGCCATGCGGTGATAGCGGGCGAAGATGTCGGCTGGCAGGTAGCAGCCGGCCAGGTGGCCGAGGTGCAGCGGGCCGTTGGCGTAGGGCCAGGCTACGCCCACCAGGATGCGCTTGGACATCGAAGTCTCCTTGACAGCGAGATTGTCCGCGCTGTTCGGGGACCCGGGCGCTCGATCCTAGCGAGAAGTGATCCGCCGTGTCCCCGTGGTCTCATCGAGAACCCGAACCAACTTGAGAGCAACGCAAGTCTCCTGGCAGTTCAAGGCCTTTCTGGCCGCCAACAACTTCATCTTGATCGTGGAGTTCTTGTCCCGCACGACCGAAGCCAAAGACCGTGGTAAGAACTTCTTGATCTATCGGGTGGTTCTCAAAGTGCCCCTCGACACATTACCGGTACCTCGAGCGATAGCGAATCTGCCCGAAGTAAGGCGCGTGATGATCCGGGCTGACCACGAAGTCGGCCGCGAAGCGCTTGAGCTTGCCGCCAGGCTCGAAGGCGATCTCGTTTATGAGGAACTTGCCCCGGTAGTGGCTCGCCCCCCGTCCCAGGCCGCTGATGTCCACGCCGGGTGCATCCGGGTCATCTGAGCTGGCTGATTCGTACAGCCCTGGCTCCAGCGCCGAGCGCCGGGGGCCCGAGAAGGTCAGCTTCCAGAATGGGCCGGTCCTCAGGGTCACGCTGAGGGTGAGGAGCGACGGGCTCCCGGTGGCGGTAAAGGTGGCCGATTTGTCGGTGTAAACGTGCTCGTTGCCCAGGGCGATGGGGTTGTCGGGGCGGGCACCAAGCAAGGTGAGCCGGTCCTGGGGCTGACCACCGGTCCGGGGTGGAGGAAAGACAAAGCTCTCCACGTCCACGATCTCCTCGCGCGAGATCGTGAAGCGGTCTTGCTCTTGGTACTCGGCCAGCAGTTTTTCGTATTCGGGTCGCTGCTTGAGATCGACCGCGGACTGCATCAATCGCGCGGCCTCGGTCCACTCGCGGCGGTGGGCGGCCGCTTGAGCCTCGATGGCCAGGGCTCGGGCCCGCTCGGACGGATAGGGTCCCAGGCGGACAAAGGCCTGGCCGGCCTTTCGGGCCGAGATGCCCGCCTGGTCCCATTGACCCTGGCGGGCCTGGGTGGAGGCCAGCGTGAGCTGGCGCCGAGCCAATATCAGAGAGGCATCTTTGCTCTGAGCCTCGACCTGCGCCCGCAGCTCTTTCAAGCGAGCGCCCGATTCGGGAAGCTTTTCGAGCTCTTTCATGGCCAGCTGGCCCTGGTCGGTGGCCAGATAGCTTTCGGCCAGGAGCTCCCTGGCGGTCGTGTTGGCAGGCTCGATCTCGACTACCAGGCGAGCTCGCAAGATGGTCTCCGGATGGTTCCGCGATTGAGCCGCCTGGGCGGCCCGCTCGAGCTGCTCGGCGATCAGCCCCTGGCGCGCGGGGGGCGCCAGATCTTGCAGGCGCAGACGGGCGCCGCGATAGTCGCCGATGCGAACCGAGGTTTCCAGGAGGATGGCCTGGGCCTCGGGCTGCAAATCTTTGCTCAGGCCGTTCTGCAGCGCTGTCTGGGCCAGGCTACCGGCCTGGCGCCACTCGTTGCGGGCGGCTGCCTGACGCGCCTGGCTCAGCATCTCGGCCGGGTCGATCTGACTGGGCAGGCTGGCCGGGGTCATGGCGGGCGGCGTCCGCGAGGGAACAGGCGTGGCCACCACGGCCGGTTGGCCACATCCGCAAACCAGGCACACCAGGCCGGAAACCAGCAGGCGACGCATCTTGAGCCAGAATTCGGCGATGCCCCGCTCAGACCCCCCGGTCGACGCGATTTCGCTGGCGGTCGGAGTAGCGCTCCAACCCCAGGTCGACCAGACGGTCGAGCAGCTGGCCGTAGGAAAGGCCGCTCTTTTCCCACATGCGAGCGTACATGGACACGGGGGTGAACCCGGGCATCGTGTTGACCTCGTTGAGGTAAATGGCTCCTGTCTCGTCGAGGAAGAAGTCGACCCGGGAGAGTCCGTTCAGATCGAGGGCCCGGTAGGCCTCGATGGCCAGCTTCTGAATCTGGGCCGTCTGCTCGGGGGTGAGCGGAGCGGGGATCAGGGTTTCCTGCCCGCTGGTATTGAGATACTTGGCTTTGTAGTCATAGAACTCGTGTCCGTGGGCGATCTCGCCGGGTAACGAAGCCTCGGGACGGTCGTTGCCGAGCACGCTGATCTCGATCTCGCGAGGCTTCCTGGCGGCTTCCTCGACCACCAGCTTGCGGTCATACTCGGCCGCGTGGTCGAGGGCCTGCTCGAGCTCTTCGCGCGTGGTGGCCCGGTTGATTCCGACGCTGGAGCCCAGGTTGGCCGGCTTGACGAAGCAGGGAAGACCTGGTTTGACCAGCAGGCTCTCCACCGTCTGCTGGCGGCGCACCTCCAGGTCGGCCCGGGTGACCACCTGCCAGGCCAGTTGGGGCAGCCCGTGGGCGGCCCAGATGGCCTTCATGAGCGCTTTGTCCATGCCTACCGCCGAGCCGGCCACACCCGCCCCGACGTAGGGAATGCCGGCCATCTCGAAGAGCCCCTGGATGGTGCCGTCCTCGCCGTAGGTGCCGTGCAGGACGGGGAAGATGACGTCCAGGCGGGGCAGACCCGATTCGGCCGCGCCGCCTTTCAGGCTCATCAGGGCCTGCTCGCCGCCGGGCAGCACCGCGAGAGTGCTGCCGTTGCCGTGCACGACCCCGGCCTCGAGGGCCGCCCGAGCGCCCGCCGGGGGCAGCCACTTGCCCTCACGGGTGATGGCCAGGGGCACCACCTCGTAACGCTCGGGGTCGAGCCCGTTGATGACCGAGCGCGCCGAAAGCACCGACACCTCATGCTCGCCCGAGCGACCGCCAAAGACCACGCCGATTCGTATCTTGCTCATAGAGCACAGGTTCGCTGCCGGCTTGAATTTCCTTCAGAACTGATGTTCGAGCCTGGAGCTTACTCGGCCCCCGGTCTTTCCGAGCCCGATCACGACGAACGTGCGTTCCGGGCTCCGGCCCGAGGACGGATCATGATCCGCTTCCGAGCCCGATCACGACGAACGTGCGTTCCGGGCTCCGGCCCGAGGACGGATCATGATCCGCTTCCGAGCCCGATCACGACGAACGTGCGTTCCGGGCTCCGGCCCGAGGACGGATCATGATCCGCTTCCGAGCCCGATCACGACGAACGTGCGTTCCGGGCTCCGGCCCGAGGACGGATCATGATCCGCTTCCGAGCCCGATCACGACGAACGTGCGTTC